>CAYPPU010000001.1:0-63893 GCA_964412695.1 uncultured Alteromonadaceae bacterium
CTTCAGGCTTTTATTTTCATGGTACTGACGATTGTGTACCTGAGCATGGCCCACGAAGATCATTAATTAACACTTTAGCAACGACTCACTAGGAGAAAACCATGGAACTTATCTACGTTGCCGCAGCTATCATGATGGGCCTCGGCGGAATGGGCGCAGCAATTGGCGTCGGTCTGTTGGGCGGCAAATTGATCGAAGGTTCTGCACGTCAGCCTGAATTGGCACCCAAACTGCAAGGCACCTTCTTCCTCGGCGCTGGCCTGGTAGACGCGATTCCAATTATTGGTGTCGGTATTGCTATGTACCTGATCTTCGTTGTTGCTGGCTAAACATCTCTCAGCGAAACCGCCAGCGAGCAATCGCTGGATTTTCAGGTGATTACAGGAGCAAACCGTGAACATCAACTTAACGCTAATTGGTCAGCTTATAGCGTTCGTGGCGTTTGTGGCCTTTTGCATGCGTTACGTTTGGCCGCCAATCGTGGCTGCCATGTCCGAGCGCGAACAGAAGATTGCAGACGGCTTAGCCGCTGCTGACCGCGCCAGTCACGACCTCGAATTGGCGCAACAGCGCGCCGTCGAGCAAATGGCTGAAGCGAAACGCGAAGCGGCTGGCATTATTGAGGCGGCCAACAAGCGCGCTGCGGCTCTGGTGGAAGAAGCAAAGGTTGCCGCCTCTGCCGAAGCAGACCGCGTAAAAGCATCTGCTGCTGCCGAAATCGAGCAAGAACGAGCACGCGCTCAAGAACAACTTATGGGTCAGGTCAGTGCTTTAGCGGTAGCGGGTGCCGAGAAAATCCTGGGTGCTGAGATTGATGCTGCCAAACATGCCGATTTACTGAAGAACCTGTCGGCGGGGCATTGATCGATGATTGAGCCAACAACACTGGCACGACCCTATGCTAGAGCAGCCTTTGAGCACGCCAAGCAAGAGGGAACCGTCGATGCTTGGAGTGAGGCGCTCTCCGCTCTGGCGGCGGTATCGGCTCAAGCCAGTGTAGTCACGGTGCTCAGCGATCCGTCCTTAACTGGCGACCAACGCGCAGGGGTTTTAGCCTCACTGCTTGGTGACGCCCTACCTGCACCGGCAATGAATTTTTTACGTGTGCTGGCGGAAAACGATCGTTTGGACTTGTTGTCGGACGTAGCCGCACTGTTTGACCAATTCAAACAAGCACTGGAAGCAACCGTTGCCGTAGATATCACGTCGGCCTACGAGCTCAGCACAGAACAAAGCGACGCATTAGCAGCAAGTATCGCCGCCAAATTACAGCGAGCGGTAACCGTGACAACCCATACCGATGCTTCCCTCATGGGGGGGGCCATTATTCGTGCCGGCGATCTTGTGATCGACGGCTCAGTTCGCGGCCGGCTTAACAAACTTGCCGGAACGTTGACACCCTGACAGAGGAATAGGTCATGCAACAACTGAACCCTTCGGAAATCAGCGACATTATTCGCCAGCGCATTGATCAGCTGGATGTGTCGTCGCAGGCGACCAACGAGGGCACTATCGTCTCAGTTACGGACGGTATTATTCGTATTCACGGTCTAACCGAAGTGCAATACGGTGAGATGATTGAGTTTGAGGGCGGTGTATTCGGTTTGGCACTCAACCTTGAGCGTGATTCAGTAGGTGCGGTAGTGTTGGGTGACTACAAGGCGCTGGCAGAAGGTCAAACTTGCCGTTGTACCGGACGTATCCTTGAGGTTCCCGTGGGCCCCGCATTGCAGGGCCGTGTTGTAGATGCCCTAGGCAACCCCATTGATGGTAAGGGTGCTATTGAGACCGACATGACCGACGCGATTGAAAAAATCGCGCCGGGCGTAATTGCACGTCAATCTGTTGACCAGCCAGTGCAAATTGGTCTGAAGGCCATCGACGCGATGGTGCCAATCGGTCGTGGCCAGCGCGAGCTCATTATTGGTGACCGCCAGGTAGGTAAGACCGCTATCGCGGTTGATGCCATCATCAACCAGAAAGGCACCGGTATTAAGTGTATTTACGTTGCTGTTGGCCAGAAGGCTTCATCTGTAGCGTCTGTGGTGCGTAAGTTAGAAGAGCATGGCGCGATGGATCACACCATTGTGGTTGCTGCTAACGCCTCTGACCCCGCTGCAATGCAGTACCTTGCACCCTTCGCGGGCTGCACCATGGGTGAGTACTATCGCGATCGTGGTGAAGACGCACTGATTATCTATGATGACCTGTCCAAGCAGGCTGTGGCCTATCGTCAGATTTCACTTTTGCTGCGTCGACCACCGGGTCGAGAAGCTTATCCGGGTGACGTGTTCTACCTCCACAGCCGATTACTGGAGCGCGCTGCTCGCGTCAACGCTGATTACGTTGAGAAGTTCACCAACGGCGAAGTCAAAGGCAAGACGGGCTCGCTAACGGCACTCCCCGTTATTGAGACTCAGGCTGGTGACGTTTCGGCGTTCGTACCCACTAACGTGATCTCAATCACGGACGGTCAGATCTTTTTGGAAGCCGATGCGTTTAACGCCGGTATCCGCCCTGCTATGAACGCCGGTATTTCGGTGTCGCGGGTAGGTGGTGCAGCGCAAACCAAGATTGTTAAAAAGCTTTCAGGCGGCATCCGTACAGCACTCGCTCAGTATCGCGAACTGGCGGCTTTCTCGCAGTTCGCATCTGATTTAGATGACGCCACCAAGGCGCAGCTGGATCACGGCGAACGCGTGACCGAGCTGATGAAGCAGAAACAGTATGCACCGCTTTCTATTGCTGAGATGGGTCTGCTGCTTTATGCCGCCAACGAGGGCTATTTGAAAGATATCGAAGTTGCCAAAGTCGGTGCTTTTGAGTCTGCCTTATTGTCTTACATGCATGGTGAGCACGGTCAGTTGATGCAGGACATCGTTGCTGACGGCAATTGGAACGATGATCGCGAGGCAACATTCAAGTCCGCTATCGAAACCTTTAAGTCGACTCAAACCTGGTAAACGCAGATGGCCGTTGGCAAGGAAATTCGAACCAAGATCTCGAGTATTCAAAGTACTCAAAAGATCACCAGCGCCATGGAGATGGTCGCGGCGAGTAAAATGCGCCGCGCCCAAGACCGCATGGCCCTTGGTAAGCCCTATGCTCGTCATATTCGAGGTGTGGTTGGCCATATTGCTAATGCGACGCCTGAATATCGCCACGCTTACATGGAACAGCGCGACATCAAACGTGTTGGTTACATCATTGTCTCCACCGATCGTGGGTTATGTGGTGGATTGAACATTAACCTGTTCAAAGCGGCTATCGCCGACATGAAGCAGCACAATGAAAACGGCACCGAAATTGATTTGTGTCTGGTCGGCGCCAAGGCGATGGGTTTCTTCGCCAGTGTTGGTGGCAACGTGGTGGCATCGGTACGTGACCTTGGCGAAGAGCCTACCGTTGACCAATTAATCGGCGCGGTTAAACACATGTTAGATGCCTATGTAGCTGGCAATATCGACGTGCTTTATCTCGTGGCGAACGAGTTCGTGAACACCATGACGCAGGCGCCGCAAGTGGAACAGTTGTTGCCACTTAAAGCCGAAGACAATGACGACATGGCCCATCATTGGGATTATCTCTACGAGCCCGATGCCCGTGAGTTACTCGACAAGTTGTTGGCGCGTTACGTTGAATCACTGGTGTATCAGGCGGTAGTAGAGAATGGCGCTTGCGAGCAAGCAGCACGCATGATTGCCATGAAGAATGCCACTGACAATGCCGGTGAGCTAATTGAAGAATTGCAGCTGGTCTACAACAAGGCCAGACAAGCAGCGATTACCCAGGAGCTGGCGGAAATCGTCGGCGGTGCTGCGGCAATCGGTTAATTTTTTTAAGTGGCCCCTAGGGTCGCGATACGGTTACAACAGAGGACCCGAACATGAGTAGCGGAAAGGTCGTACAGGTTATTGGTGCGGTAATTGACGTGGAATTCCCACGTGACAGCGTGCCCCAGGTATACGACGCGCTGACAGTCAGTGCGAAAGGGCTGACCCTGGAAGTGCAGCAACAGTTAGGTGACGGCGTCGTCCGCGCCATTGCTATGGGTTCATCTGAGGGCATTAGCCGCGGCCTTGATGTTGAAAATACTGGCGCGCCGATCTCTGTACCCGTGGGTACCGAGACCCTAGGCCGCATCATGGATGTGTTGGGTAACCCCATCGATGAGCGCGGTGCTATTGGTGAAAAAGAGCGCTCCTCTATCCACCGTAAAGCACCCACTTATGAAGAGCTTGCGGCCTCAGAAGAGCTGTTAGAAACCGGTATTAAGGTGATCGACCTGGTCTGTCCCTTTGCTAAGGGCGGTAAAGTGGGTCTGTTCGGTGGTGCCGGTGTAGGTAAAACCGTGAACATGATGGAGTTGATCAACAACATTGCGACCGAGCACTCCGGCTTGTCTGTATTCGCGGGTGTTGGTGAGCGAACCCGTGAAGGTAATGACTTCTACTACGAAATGCAGGAGTCGGGCGTTGTTAACGTCGAAAACCCCGAGCAGTCTAAAGTGGCGATGGTCTACGGCCAGATGAACGAGCCGCCTGGTAACCGCCTGCGCGTAGCTCTAACCGGTTTGACCATGGCAGAGAAATTCCGCGATGAAGGCCGTGATGTTCTGCTGTTTGTGGACAATATTTACCGTTACACCCTAGCGGGAACAGAGGTGTCAGCCCTGTTGGGCCGTATGCCTTCAGCGGTAGGTTATCAGCCGACACTGGCTGAAGAGATGGGTGTATTGCAGGAGCGTATTACGTCTACCAAGACGGGCTCAATTACTTCTATTCAGGCGGTATACGTACCGGCGGATGACTTGACCGACCCGTCTCCAGCGACCACGTTTGCGCACTTGGACTCAACCGTTGTACTGAGCCGTGATATCGCTGCAAAAGGTATTTACCCAGCGGTAGACCCGCTAGATTCAACCTCGCGTCAGCTCGATCCGCTGATCATTGGTCAGGAGCACTATGACGTCGCTCGTGGCGTTCAAACGGTATTGCAGCGTTACAAAGAGCTAAAAGATATTATTGCTATTTTGGGTATGGACGAGCTATCTGAAGAAGACAAGTTAACGGTAGCGCGTGCTCGTAAGATCGAGCGCTTCCTGTCGCAGCCCTTCCACGTTGCTGAGGTGTTCACTGGTTCGCCTGGTATCTACGTGTCATTGAAAGACACCATTGCGGGCTTCAAGGGCATTCTTTCGGGTGAGTACGACCACCTGCCCGAGCAGGCTTTCTATATGGTTGGCTCGATTGAGCAGGCCGTGGAAAAAGCGGCTAAGCTCTAAGGCGAGACCTGGGAGTCCAGCATGGCAATTACGATCCACTGCGACATCGTCTCCGCCGAGGCCCAGATTTATTCGGGGATGGTAGAGCTTCTGGTAGCAATGGGCACTGAAGGTGAGCTAGGCATAGGCTACGGCCACGCCCCGCTGTTAACAGCTTTGGTGCCGGGTGTTATCCGGGTCATTGAGCAAAACGGCGAAGAGCAAGTTTTCTATGCTTCTGGCGGTTTTCTGGAAGTGCAACGTGGCGTGGTAACGGTACTTGCCGATACAGCTTTGCGCGCTGATGACGTGGATGAAGCTGCGGCAGAGGAAGCGCGTAAGGCCGCCGAAGATGCCCTAAACAACCAAAGCTCAGAGCTTGACTACGGCCGGGCCTCTGCTCAGTTAGCTGAGGCCAGCGCGCAACTTGCGGCACTCCGCAAACTGAAGAACCGCGCCGGTCGAGGCTAGCTCAGCGATAAATGGCTAAGCCGCCCAAGGGCGGCTTTTTTGTGCCTAATTCTCACGAGGTAACTGCTGACAGCTGGTATCCTAAGCGCCAGTATTCTCTGCTTATAAGCTAGGAACGTCAGCTGACTTATGCTTGAAATTATTATTCTCGCGGCAGGGCGTGGCACTCGAATGCGCTCATCAAAACCCAAGGTGTTGCACGCCCTGGCGGGAGAACCGTTGATTAGCCACGTATTGAGCACGGCGCGCGCCTTAAAACCGGAGCAGGTTCACATTGTTGTGGGGTATGGCGCTGATGCTGTTAAGACGGCCATTGGTGCTAACGATGTTCAGTTTCACTTGCAGGCCGAGCAGCTGGGAACGGGCCATGCTGTAGCCCAAGCTTTGCCTCACTGTGATCCAAATAGTCAGGTACTGGTGCTGTTTGGCGATGTCCCGCTAATTCAAAGCGACAGCCTAGAACAGCTAATCCAGGCATCGGCTAACGGCGGCATGGGTTTGTTGGCAGTGAGCTTAGAAGACCCAAGGGGTTATGGCAGGGTTGTACGTGATTCGGCCAATGGTTTTGTGCAGGTGGTTGAAGACCGTGATTGCAGCGAGGCCCAACAGCAGATTAAAGAAGTAAACACAGGGATTTTAGTGGCGCCGGCAGCGAAGCTTTCTGCATTGTTGTTGCAGGTGGGTAACGACAATGCGCAGGGTGAATACTATCTGCCAGACGTTTTGCATCTTGCTGTGAATCAAGGAGAGCAAGTTACCCTCGCTGTTATGGAAGATGCAGCTCAGGTCATGGGCGTCAATGACTTAGCGCAGCTCGAGTCTCTCGAGCGCGTCTTCCAACAACGCGCGGCAGAGTCACTAATGCAACGGGGCGTCGCTATCGTTGATCGATCTCGCCTAGATATTCGGGGTACGCTTAAGTGTGGTGCCGGTGTTCGCATAGACGTAAATGCGGTTTTTGAAGGTGAGGTCACCTTGGCAGATGGCGTGAGCGTGGGCGCTAACTGCGTGATTATTGACTCGGTTGTAGGTGCCGGCACCACAGTGCAACCCTTTTGCCATATTGAGCAGGCCCATATCGGCGCGAGCTGTCGCATTGGCCCTTATGCGCGGTTGCGGCCCGGATCAGCGTTGGCAGATGAGGTGCGCGTGGGCAACTTCGTTGAGACCAAGAACAGCCAGTTCGGGCAGGGCAGCAAGGCCAATCACCTCGCGTATGTTGGTGATAGCGAGATTGGTGCTGGCAGTAACATCGGTGCTGGCACGATTACCTGTAACTATGATGGCGTAAATAAACACAAAACGGTTTTGGGCGAAGGCGTGTTTGTCGGCTCAAACAGCACCTTGGTTGCCCCTGTTACCCTTGGGGACCAAGCGTTCGTTGCCGCAGGATCTGTTGTCACCAATACCGTAGCTGACCATGAGTTGGCGTTGGGGCGAGCTCGGCAACGTAACGTCAAAGGCTGGCAGCGGCCAGGTAAAGAAAAGGAATAAGGCAGATGTGTGGCATTGTGGCGGCGGTTGCCAAGCGCGAGGTATCTGAAATCCTACTGGAGGGTTTGAGGCGTCTGGAATACCGCGGCTATGACTCGGCCGGTATGGCGTTGGTAGACAACGACCATAACCTCCAACTTCACAAGTACAGCGGTAAAGTCGCCAATCTCGAAAACGCCCAGAGTCTGCACCCGATTATGGGCTGCGTCGGCATCGCCCATACACGCTGGGCGACCCACGGTGGCCCCAGCGCCGCCAATGCCCATCCACACACAGCGCTCAATCGTTATGCGGTGGTTCACAACGGCATTATAGAAAACCATGCCAATTTGCGAGAAGCGCTTGTTGCCGACGGTGTGGAGTTTCTGTCTGAAACTGACACGGAAGTGATCGTGCATTTGATCGCCAGAGCGCGCCCAGACCATCCGGATTTACTTAGCACTGTGCAAGCCGTGGTGCTGGGACTTGAGGGCGCCTATGCCATTTCGGTTCTTGACGCAGAAGTACCCGATCAGCTTGTTGTCGCCCGTGAGGGCAGCCCCTTAGTGCTGGGAGTGGGTATTGGAGAGACGTTTGCCGGTTCAGATACACTGGCATTACGACCGGTTACTGATCGCTTCGTTTATTTAGAAGACGGTGATACCGCTGTGCTTACTACCGCCGGTTTTAATATCTTTGATGCCGATAATGCGCCGGTGGATCGACGGGTCACGCGGTTAAAGCCCACCGAAGAAGCCTCTGCGCTGGGTTGTTATGACCATCATATGCACAAGGAAATCCACGAGCAGCCGGCGCGACTGCGCGAGACGGTGGCTGCTGTTTTACCGGATCCTAGTATGTTTGGTGCTGAAGCAGAGGCGGTATTTTCACGCGTCGAAGCCATCCAGATCATTGCGTGTGGGACTAGCTACCATGCCGGTTTGGTGGCGCGTTACTGGATTGAATCGCACGTGGGTATGCCTTGCCAAGTCGAGGTAGCTTCGGAGTACCGATACCGACAATCAGTAGCCTTACCCGGTACCTTACTGGTGGCAATTTCCCAGTCGGGGGAGACGGCGGATACTCTGGCGGCCATAAAGCACGCCAATCCAGACAATGTGGTCGCCCGCCTCGCGATTTGTAACGTTGACCACAGTGCCATTGTTCGTGCCTCAGAGTTGCACTTTTTGACTCGCGCTGGAGCAGAAATCGGCGTTGCCTCTACCAAAGCCTTTACTACGCAATTGGCGGGTCTGCTGGCGTTAACAGGGTGCTTATCGGCGGTTAAAACCGGTGCACAAAACCAAGATATTGCACGGGCTTTGCAGGAATTGCCCGGCGCGGTAGAGAGAGTACTCGAGCAAGAGGGGCGCATAGCGGCTTTGGCATCCGCCTTTGTATTGAAAAACCACGCGCTATTTTTAGGGCGAGGTATTTATCATCCGGTTGCAATGGAAGGTGCTCTTAAGCTCAAAGAAATTTCGTATATTCATGCTGAGGCTTATCCAGCCGGTGAGCTTAAGCACGGTCCGCTGGCGCTAGTGGATAACACCATGCCGGTTGTCGCTGTGGCGCCGAATGATGATTTGCTTGAAAAACTACGTTCCAACCTGGAAGAGGTGCGTGCGCGGGGTGGCGAGCTATTCGTTTTTGCCGATGAGGCATCCGGGTTTGAGCCTGGTACCGGTGTTAACGTAATCGCCATGCCGCATAGTAGTGAGCTGGCTAGCACTGTCTCCTACAGTGTGGCGTTGCAACTTTTGGCATATCACGTTGCGGTTGCGAAGGGCACCGATGTGGACAAGCCACGCAATCTAGCGAAATCGGTTACGGTAGAGTAGTTTATGATTCGTATTGATAAAAAGTAAAATGGATTATTGGTTTCTGATGATTGCGGCTTTCCTTTCTTTAGCGGGAATGTTGTTTCATGGGTTCATCGGGGGAAAAATTTATATTAGCAATGTAAATGATAGCGATATGGAGGCATTAACAAAATCGTTAAGCATTGTTTCTTGGCACGTGTTCACCATCTTTCTTTTTATAAGTGCTTTAACTTTAATTTACATAGCCTATAACCCAGAATTTGCTATAGCTGCATATCCGGTAATTGGCATCAACCTTTTAGGCTCACTTTTATTTATTTTTCTTGGTTTGGGAAGACATAGAGCTTTATTAAGAATGCCAGGTGCTTTTCTAATGGCTATTACTGCATTGCTTGCTGGGCTGGGAATATGATGGAGCTCAAAGGGTTATATCTACTGGAAAATCCCCCAATACGAAACTTAAACAACTCCATAACGGTGGAGTAGGTTCCGGGGGCATCACGGTATTATTGTTGATGGATAAAGGACGCCTTAAAGCGGTTATCGAAAAACAATCTAAGGTCCAGGCTACAATAAGTTGTCCATAGATGGCGTAATGTAACGTGAATCAATAATCAAAATCCGGAGAGAAGTTTGGCACGCGTAGTGATAGCAGGTGTGGTGGAGTTTCCCCCAGAAGTCAGAGATGAAGTTTTGATTAACGCTAAAAAATTTATCGACGGCGCGTACACCGAAAAAGGCTGTATTCATTATTTATGGACTGCCGATCTTAACCACCCCGGCCGTGTTGTCGTCTACGAAGAGTGGGAATGCAGCACTGACTTGGAAGTTCATTTGCAGAGCGAATGGTATCGAGATATGTTTGCGCACCTTGCGCAATACAACATCATCAGCGCGGAGACCAATAAGTACCGTGTCGATCTCAAAGAACCTGTGTACAGCGAGGACGGCGTCGCGACGGGCTTCTTTTCGGATGAAATGCGCAAGTAACGCAGAGACTTTCGATTAGACGGCTGCAGCGAAAGTTATTTGTTTTCGTCGTTTTGGATCGACTTGAAGTGCGCCTCTAAATCATCGCTGCCCAGAGTAGAGCCGTCGTTATTGCCAATGGTGATTGCGGGCCAAGCGCCGCTTGCAAACATAAATAGTACCGTTGCCCCATCAGGACCCGCTACTAAGGGCCCATAACCTCGGTTAGCCAAACCAATGCGAATATCGCCGGCTTTGTGCCAGGTAGCACCGACACGTTGCGTGCCTTCCAAAACAATTTCGGTGTAATCACAGGCATGTTTGTGGGCTTCTATGGTGCACCCTGGCGGGTAATACACCTTGAACACGGTGGGAGATTCAGGACGGGTGGGATCACCCACCCGATACATAGATGACACCACGCCGGTGGGAAGCTCAACCCTGTCGAGATCATCCCAATTCATTGCATAGTGGCCGCGTTTGTCGAGAGCGGCTTTAACGTCTTGATCGGTAGCTTGGCCCATAAGATTAGTATTCTACTCCGTCATGCTTGAGCTCAGTTATTTACTGTGGCGGTTCAATGCGCGGCGCTGGTCTCAGATTCTGCTAATGAGAGAGCCTTAATACCCCGAAGGACAAGTAGTATGGCCAAGGGCAAAACGACGGCGGCAACCAGAGACAGTGCTTTACCGACGGCAAGCGAGTCTCTAAAAACGTAATCAGTGACCAAAGCGACACTCGCGGGTCCCAGTGCCAAACCCAACAAGTTAGTGCTCAACACATAGCAACCCGCCATCAAGCCACGCATTTCGTTGGGTGAAATATTTTGAAGCCCGGTGGCAAATAGGGCCAAGGGGAAAGTGACTAAGTAACTCGCGATGCCAATTAGCACAAGGGCCATTGTTAATTCTTGAGCTAATCCGGCCAGCACGACAAAGGGAATTAGGAGCAGGGTGCTTAAAAGCGCGGTTATAAGCGGCGCGCGCTGGCCATACCCGCGCCGAGTCAACCATCGGGAGAAGAACGGCCCGCTGAGAACGCCCGCTGAACCCGCGATCAGTGACAATGTGCCGTAGTAGCGGCCCGCTTCTACAATTTCTAGACCATGGACGCGGATAAGTACGCTCGGCACCCAAGCCTGCAACGCGTATAGCACGACAACCACAAAGGGCGCTCCCAGTAAAAACGCTGCGAAAACGCCCCGGCGGGGCCAGATGTAATGCCATGCATCCCGCCAACTAATGCCGGTCGAGTCGTTGCTTAGTCGCTCCATGCGTGTGGGTTCGGTTAACAGCGGCAGTAACAACACCATACAAAGGCCCGGTATGGCCACCACCATAAAGGTGAGTTGCCAGGGCGCCAGAATACCCAACAGCGGTACGCTAATGCGCCCCATGTCGCTAGCCCACGCCACAACCTCGGCTCCTAAAATTAACGATAAGCCCGCGCCCAAATAGGGCCCCATCAAAAAAATACTGACCGGTAGTGCGCGTCTCTCCTCGGGAAAATAGTCAGCCAAGAGAGACCAAGACGCCGGCGTAACACTAGCCTCACCGGCGCCAACCCCAATACGCGCAATGCTTAGCTGCATGAAGCTCTTTGCTGCACCACAGGAAACACAGCTTACCGTCCAAACAAAAATGCCGAGTATTAAAACGCCAATCCGGTTAGCACGATCGACAACACGTCCCATTGGGATACTTAATAAAACGTAAGGCAATACAAAGGCTAAGCCCTGCAAAAAGCTCACTTGGGAATCGGATAGGGCCAAATCTGAACGGATTGGATCAACCAGCAAATTAATGATTTGCCGATCCACGAACGAAAATGTATACGTCGTTGTGAGCAAGATTAACGCCCACCATGCGGCGCGTTCACTGACATTGCGTTCAGATAAAGGCATCACTCGTCCTCATGACACTGGCGTAATAAATATTGACAGCATAGAGGAAAGGGCGAGTACGGTCAGTCAAAAAAGGGGGGTAGCACCCCCCCAACTGCTACGCCCTATCGCACACAGCAGAGGCTTAATAGGTGTAAGACATCCTTACGCCATAAGTACGAGGCATACCGCCCCAGCGTGCTGAGTCGAGGGCGCCCACATCGGCAGCGTAATCAAAATATTCCTCGTCGCTGAGATTTTTGCCGTAGACAGAGACGCGAATTTTCTCGTCAGGAGATGTGTAGGTGACACTGGCATCCAGCAGGCCGAAAGCTTCTTGTTGCAACCAAGGCTTGTTGTAAAGATCGGTCATGTAATCATCGCGCCAGGAATACGCCACACGCGTTAATAATGACGAGCCACCCGCCAAGTCAAAGCTATATGCAGCTGCCAAGCTGTAGCTCAGCTCAGCCACTTTTTGGAAGTCCCAGCTGCGCGCGAGTTGGTTATCTTTCTGGTCCACTACACCGTCTGCGTTGGCATCGAAGTACTTAATATTGGTGAACTCTGGGTCGACCGTGCCGATTGAGGCATCGATACGCAGACCGTCAATGGGTTGTAACTGAAGTTCGGCTTCAAAGCCGCTGATTTCCGCTTCGCCGGCATTAAAATTAATTAAGCTGGCGCCGCAGTCATCACAGGGGTTGTTAACGAACATGATGAGATCTTGGTAGTCAGCCATAAAGTAGGCCATGCTTAACAGCGCGCGGCCATCTAGCAAGCTAGTTTTGAATCCCACTTCGAAGGAATCGACGGATTCTGGGTCGGTGGGGCCGACAGCATCCAAAGTCGCTGCACGTGCATTGAATACACCACTGGCAAACCCTCTCGTCCAACTGGCGTAAGCCATGGTGTCTTCATCGAAATGGTAAGTTGCCGATACCTTAGGTGAGAAATCAGACCAGTCTTTATCGTTGGCGGTCTTGTTGGAGCAGGAAGAAAAGTCGAGGGCACAGGAACCTAAAATACCAATGTCGATGCTCTTTTCTTCTTTGGTCCATCTACCGCCAACAGTTACTGACAGCGCATCGGTCAGGTCGAAATTTGCCTCTCCAAAGACGCCAAAAGTTTTGTGCTCAGTTTCGGAGTAAGTCGCGGCATTTAGGCTAATGAAATAGTTTCGGCGCTCGCCTATGGAATATTCTTGATCGAAGCTATTTACACCAACAACAAAGTTAAATCGATCTGAAAAAGTCGATGAGTAACGGACCTCTATACTGGTTTGCTCTTGCTCTTCTTTGTTGTCATTAAAATGGAAAATAGTGAAAGGAGTACCGTCGAAATCAGTGCTGGAGTTGTACTCCACGTCGCGATACCCCGCAATGGTTGTCACCACACCGTGGCCGAGATCCCAAGTGGCATCCAGTACAAACGACGAGGTTTCTAGATCGGTATAACCGATCAAGTCGTGGTTAATTTCATACTTATCACTAGGCGGCGTATAGCCCCAGGTGGTTTGTGCCATGAACTGACTACCCGCACCACAGACGATGTCACGGTTATCCACCCCCGGGAGGGATCGGCAATTGTGAGCCACATTTTGGGAGTTGGCACTGCCGCCATTGTTTTCGAGGAATTCAGCGATCAGCGTGGCTTCAAAGTTTTCTGATAACTCAAAGCGCAGCATAGGCCTGATTATGGTCAAATCCATTGCAACTTTGTCACCCGTACCGGTATCGGGCATACCCGCGGGATTAATATTCAGATCAACGCTGCCGCCGTTGTTATCCTCAAAATAACCATCGCGGTCCATTTTGATAACGGCAACCTTGCCGAAGATGCTGTCTGTGATGGGCCCTTCAATGCTGGCATTGAATTCAGTGGCGCCGTAGTTCCCCGCTGCTGCCTCAACGGTAAATCCAAATTCGTTGCCTGGTCGTTTGGATTTCACTAAAACCGCGCCACCGGTAACGTTACGCCCTAGCAGTGTTCCCTGCGGCCCTCTGAGCACCTCCACGGCCTCAACGTCGAAGGTACTTGCCAGCGCGCCAGCGTTGTAACCCACGTAAATACCATCGACAAATATGCCCACTTTAGGGTCGTTAGTACGGGTGGAGCCATTGACGCCCATGCCGCGGATGAAAAAATTCGGGTAGCTGGCATAGGTACCCACGTTGTTAAGTTCTGCGTTGGCAACCATCTTACCGATGTCCACTAAATCCACAGTAAACGCTTGCTTTAAAGCGGTTTCATTGAAAGTGACAACGGAGGCCGGAAGGTCTTGCGTCGACACGCCTGCAGCTTGCTTGTTTGAGATGACAATGACTTCTTCAATGACTTGCTGGCTGTAAGCGGGGTTGGCCAGCGCCGCCAGAGCGAGGGTTAAGCCCGTGAATTTAAACAGCATTCTTGGTTTGAGCGCATTCATAGAAAATTCCTTTTATTGTTTTGATGGAAGCCACAATTGCGAAGAACGAGCAATAGCAACCGCGCCACACGACTTGTCGAGCGACGAAGATGGTTATGTTTTGGGTTGAGCGTCCGAACATGTTTTTATAATTGAACGATTGACTCAAAAAAAGCGTACGCCGTTTTTAGGGGCTGTTCAAGAAAAATTTACGATTTGGAGTGTCGGGCTTAGGTGACGAACCTGAATTAAACGGCTTTCGCTACGCGCCCTACAGCCTCGCCTTGTAGGATTGGCGCCCCAGTCTGGTTGTGTTGCCAGACCTTGCATCTCACTGTGTTACCGCCGGAGGGATGGTCATCTACTGAAAGTACCTCGCCACCACACAATAAGATGTCGCCGGGAAAAACATTGGCGGCGAAGCGAATTTTGGTGGATACCAAATCCCAAGGGTCTTGCAGTAAGCCGGTGAAGTATCGGTAAAGATAGGCCTGATTCAGCGGACCCTGTTGTACAACGTCAGATAGGCCTCGCTCTTGAGCGTATACGCGGTCTAAATGAAGCGGATTGGTATCGCGTAATATCAGAGCAATAGGAATGTAATCGAATCGATCCATTGGCCCGTAAGTGATCTCAGGTAATGCCATGCCAACGTATAGTTCATCTAAATCGAGTTTTTGCATTGCATAGGTCACTTAAACAGAATGTAGGATTGCTTACCGGACATCACGGCTTGGCTGTCGGTTTGCCCGATAATAGAAAATGACACTTCCACTACGTCAAAAAGGCTTTTTCCTTTTTTCTCATAAACGTCGCAAATTTCGGCCTTGATATCGACGGTCTCGCCAACGACTAGGGGCCTACCAAACTCGATGAATTGTTCGCCGAACATCGCTGTGCCGGTCTTATAGTCAAAACCAAAATCGTCGCCCCAATCGAACGTTCGCAATAAGCCCAGCACGGCGACAAATGGCGCGAACGAAGGCGGCGCTAGCCGCGGGTGGGCCGCTGCACCAACGTCTACCCCACTAGTCGAGCTGGGCATCTCGTTGAATAGGGGTTCGTCAATCACACCTAAAAAATCGTCGACATCTACCGCAGCAACCGTATATGACGCAGGTTTTAATGGCTTTCCAATCAGTACGCGGCGATCTGGGATAAGGTTTGGCTCGCTCAAATTTGACCTCAGAGTGGGTATCAATAAGAAACAGCGAAATACCGTTAGGACTCGCCGATATTGTGCGCAAAACATACGAAAGCTCAATCCGAAATACAAGAAATGAGAAGTGATTGACGCCGTCGTCACTGACGACAAGGGACGCGCTTTTAAATAAAAGGCGCTTGCTCAACACTGAGGTTCTTTGTAGCCTCAGCTGCCTAAACAATGAAACTCTGGCATTAATAAAAATAAAGACACGATTTTGAGGCTTACCATCAGTTTGTAGAAAATCGGTTGATCTGGACGAAAAACACTATAAATATGGGCTTTTTTGCATGTCATTAGATACCACACTGGGGGAAATGCTAGCCAAAAAGGCTGCGACGCTGCCCAACAAAGAGGCTGTTGTTTATCCAGGCGATCGACTGACCTATGCCCAGTTTAATGCTCGCAGCACCGAAATTGCGAAAGCATTACTAGCCGATGGCGTGAAGTCAGGTGACCATATAGGCATTCTTGCAACCAACCGACCAGAATACCTGCCGTTCTTGTTTGGTTGTTTTATGGTCGGTGCTGTCGCTGTATTACTTAATGCGCGATTCCGTATTCAAGAGTTACGACATGTCGTTAAACACTGTGATGTTACGTGTTTGTTTGCGGGAAATTTGCCTGAGGTACCCCATGTTGAGAGATTAACCGAGGCCTTTCCTGAGCTGACGTCTCTGCCCGAAGGCGGGCTTACCGACAATAAGGCGGCTCCTTTGTTACGACGAGTCATCGTGTTTGATGATCACGGTAATGAAAGCTTTGGCACTTGGGGGGCCTTTTTGTCCAGTGCATCTACGGTTAGTGATGCTGATCTCGCTCAGGCGCGGCGAGCAGTAGACCCAACCCAGCCCGCACTGATTATGTTTACCTCGGGCACGACTTCTATGCCGAAGGGCTGCGTGCTAACCCACAAGTCCATGTATTTAACCTCTGCCGCCATGCGGGATCGGCTACTCATTACCGCCCAAGAGCGAATGTGGGATCCGCTTCCGATGTTCCACATGGCATCTATCCTCCCGCTGTTAAGTCTGATGCACGACGGCGGCACCTTTATTACAGACAGTACCGTCGACGTTGATCGGGCAGTGGCCCAGATACATCAGGAGCGCGCCACGTTTTTGTATCCGGCGTTTCCTGCGATTATGACGGAGCTGTTAAATCACCCGGACCTACAACCGCAAGCATTGGATTTCGTGCGGATCATAGTGAACATCGCGCCCGAGGACATTCTTAAAGCCAATATGGCGGCCATTCCCACAGCCACCCATGTTAGCGCCTATGGCATGACAGAGCTAAGTGGTATTGCGAGCCACACAGATCCACGCGACTCTGCTGAGGACCGAGCACGAAATTGCGGACAGCCCTATGCAGGGGTCGAGCTAGAAATTCGTGACCCCGAAACTAACGCCGTTTGCCCTCAGGGTGTGCGCGGAGAGATCTGCGTACGCGGATTTTCGGTATTTGAAGGCTATTACAAACAACCGGAAGAGAATGAGAAAGCCTTCGATGCCCAAGGCTGGTTCCATACCGGTGATGTCGGTTCATTCGATGAGCATGGCCGCATCCGGTTTCACGGCAGAATCAAGGACATGCTCAAAGTGGGCGGGGAAAATGTTTCTCCTTTAGAAATCGAAGCCTGGTTGACCACTCACCCCGAAGTAGTCATTGCCCAGGTGGTGGGCGCGCCGGACTCACGCTTACAAGAAGTGGTGGCGGCCTTTGTCGAACGCGTTCCAGGTGCAACCGTCAGTGAGCAAGATTTAATTGATTACTGCTCGGGTCAAATTGCTTCTTTTAAGGTACCTAAAATCGTGAGGTTCGTGACCGAATGGCCGATGTCCGCGACAAAAATCCAGAAATCCGAGCTGCGCAAGCTGCTCTAGTCTCATTCTCTATATCAGCGCCCAAATGCGCACAACCAATCAGCACTTTTTCGATTGTTGCTGCTATGGAGTAAGATAGCCCGATGATCTGCTGCTGAATGGCTTAACGGCTAACACGTAAGGTTCCATCATGGGCGCCAGCGCACAACCCAAAGAACGCGTCGATCAAAGGCGCTCAATACAGACGAAAGCCAGAATTTTAGATGCCGCGGAGGAGTTGTTTTCCCTGCACGGCTTTAGTGGCACATCATTGCGCGATATTCATGCGTTAAGTGGCGTCCGTATTTCCCTGTGTTATTACCATTTCGGTTCCAAAGAAGACGTGTTGCAAGCGGTGGTCGATCGTCGAGCACAAGAGCACCGGCAAGCCCTATTAGATTCACTGCAAGCCTGCCTTGCTGACGCCGAGCAGAGCGCGGTTTCTGTTGAGCAGCTAGTAGCCGCGTACGCCCGCCCGGTTATTGAGGGACACCTTACAAGGGGTGAGGGTTGGCGCAATTACACTCGTCTTATGGCCCACTTGGCCAGCGAATCCGCACACCTTGAACCCCGAGTGCAACTGAATAAATACGATCCCGTGATAGATGCTTTTGTTGAGCAGTTTAGAAAAAGCCTGCCCGGCAGCACGGAGGCCCAAATTCATTGGGGATTTTATTTCCTGAGAGCCTCACTCATCAATTTGTTGCTTGATACGCAAATTGTTGATCACCAATCTCGGGGGCTTTGCGACTCAACTGATGTTGACGTTGTGATTCAGCAGGCGCAGCAGTTTTTTGCAGCGGGATTCCATCACCCAATGCCCTAAAACCTCTCTCGACAAGCCCATTTACGACCAAAAATACAAATACAAAGCACAAAAACGCAGCCCTGTGGCTGCGTTTGCGAAGACAGCAAAGCTTAAGCTTTGGTTTTATGACCAGGGCTGACCAGCCCCTGTCTGCATCAGTTTGGATTGGCAGCCTTGTAGGCGCGGATGGCGGTGTTGAAATCCGCTGCCAGCGTTTCTTCGGCGCTTACTGAGGCATTGTATTGCTCGGTCATGGCCTCGTATTTGCCCTTAGCACTTTCATCGCCCTCGCTCGCCGCTTCTTTCATCTCGTCCATATGACCTTCAAGGCAGCTTCTGTAAGCAATAGCAGCGGCTTGGAAGGCTTTGACGGCCTTTTGGCCCGCCAGCATGTCGTCCATTGACGCCGTCGCACCATCGGGCATGGTGGGTGCATCGGGTCCGGTGCAGTGATCAGCCAAAGCCATGGGGCTGGCTACTAAAGAGAGCAGAGCGAGTCGGGCAACGAAAGATTTCATAGTGATAGGTCCTGATGGGTCAATTTATATGCGAATGTCGCACTAATACCGTCTGAGTTGCAAGTTGGGAAACTCGTTAGCCCGAGCCAGAGTGTGCACCGCCGCTTCCCCCTCTGCCCGGTCTGTAAGGCCAACGACCTGCACCCGATAATAGAGCTGGCCATCTCGGTGTTCCACCGCAATTTTCGCTATATAACCGGCATCTCGTATATTTTGGGTAACCTGCCTGGCTTCCTGTTCGGTGGTGAAGGTATCCACGTAGATGAACCACCCCTCTTGCGACACGCCATCAATCAATACTGAAGGAGCGTCGGTGCCGTTAATACCGGTTGCAACCATTTGGTCTGAGGTACCCGCCCTACCGGGGTCAGACTCGCCTACCCAAACACCCGTGATCCCGAGGTTGGACTGAATTTCAGCGGCTACAGCTTTGGCATCTTCTTTTGAGCTGTAACCTTGGGCCTGAACACGCCACATGGCGGCATTTTTAATATCCACGGCGTAAAGCTGGGTTCTAGGAAGCGCCGCAACCACGGTTTTGAGTAGCGCTTCTGCGCCGGACTTTTCTGAGTACGTGCCGAAATTCACAAACCATCGGCCGCCCAACATGGCGACTTGGGTAGTGTTCTCGGCGATCTCTACTGGATGGGTCTGTTCTCTAGCTGCAACGGTTGTGGCCGTCACAGGGCTGCCTGCTGCAAGAGTCGCTGGTGGCGCAGCCGCAGACTCGGAGGGCAATGCCAGCGAATTGGCTAAGGAATCTGTGTTGGGAGCGGGGCGGGCCGCTGCATTGGTAAGCTGGGGGCTGGTTAGGACAGCGGATTGACTATGGTCTTGCTGGGAGGCCCATTCTGCCGACAGCGTCTCCAACCGCCGCTTGACGCTATCGAGCTCCAATTGCAAGGACTGGTTAGCAATTTTTAACGCTTTCTCTTCTTCGGCTGTGAGATCGCCTTGCAGCGAGCTGGACAACATTTTCTGCTCCAACCGATCAATCAACGCAACCAAAGCAGCTCGTTCTTGGTGGTTAGCCCAACCCAAACCTAGCATGACGCCTAGCCCGACCACAGCAGCGATGATTAACCACAATCGGCCACCAATGGCGGGCTGTTCGAGGACCGAGCCGTGATCCGTCAGCAATAGCTCAGACGGATTAATGCCGTCGGCTCCAGATTGTTCAACGTCGCGATTCAAACGCATTGTTCCTTTTGTACAGGAGGTGACAAGCCTAGCAGAAAATGGGGGCGTGCCAGCGTGAGCGCACTCTGTGAATTTGCCCCTTGTGGTAGCGAATCCGGTAGACTCGCCATCATGGATGTTTCTGAAATTTTGAGCCCGCTCAATGCAGCGCAGCGTGAAGCCGTATGCGCGGATGCCGGCAATTTATTGGTATTAGCCGGTGCCGGCTCAGGTAAGACCCGAGTGCTGGTGCATAGAATCGCCTGGCTGATCAAGGCTGAGAATGTCTCTCCCCATGGCTTATTGGCGGTTACCTTTACCAACAAAGCAGCGCGCGAGATGCGCGGTCGAATTGAAGAAATGCTAGGTCTCTCCACCCACGGTATGTGGGTCGGGACTTTTCATGGATTAGCCCACCGTTTACTTAAAAGTCATTGGCGCGAAGCCGGCCTACCACAAAATTTTCAAATTTTAGACAGTGACGATCAGCTGCGCGTGGTGAAGCGAGTTTGCCGAGAGCTAGATTTGGATGATTCTCGTTGGCCACCCAAGCAAGCTCAGTGGTTCATCAATGGGCAAAAAGATGACGGGCGAAGGGCGGCGCACGTCGATGCGCCTTTGGGCGATTTGTACGCAAAAACGATGCAGCGGGTATATGCCGCTTACGAGGAGGCCTGCCAGCGTGGAGGTTTGGTCGACTTTGCTGAACTTTTGCTCAGAGCCCACGAGTTATGGCTAAAGTCGCCCGAAACCTTGCAGCATTATCAGTCGCGCTTTCGCACTATTTTGGTCGATGAGTTTCAAGACACCAATACCATCCAGTATGCCTGGTTGCGGGTACTCGCGGGCAACACCATTCCCGTAGTCGCTGTGGGTGATGATGACCAATCTATTTATGGCTGGCGTGGTGCAAAAATCGAGAACATTCAGCGTTTCGGTGACGACTTTGTCGATACCCAAACCATTCGTTTAGAGCAGAATTATCGCTCAACGCAAACGATTCTGAGTGCCGCCAATGGTTTGATTAATCATAACTTTGGTCGGTTGGGTAAAGAGCTTTGGACTGCGGGTGAGCAGGGTGAAGCCATTAGTTTGTATGCTGGCTTTAATGAGCAGGACGAGGCGCGTTTCATTGTGGATCGCGCGAACAGTTGGATCAGTGCGGGTAACTTGAGAGCGTCCATAGCCATCTTGTATCGCTCTAATGCGCAATCGCGAGTACTCGAAGAGGCGCTTATTCGCGAGCAACTGCCCTACCGAATTTACGGCGGCCAGCGCTTCTATGAGCGGATGGAAATTCGCAATGCGCTGGCGTACCTGCGTTTATTGATAGCGCGTAGTGACGACACAGCCCTTGAGCGCGTTATCAATACGCCGCCGCGCGGTATTGGCAGCAAAACCTTGGACGGGCTGCGTGAACTGGCACGTGAGCGTCAATTGCCACTTTGGCAGGCTATCGATGTGGCACGTGACGAAAAAGTTTTTCCAGCGCGCGCACTGTCAGCATTGAGCGGATTCCAGGCACTGATTAATGAGCTTGATTCGGTAACTTTAGATTTACCGCTATTTGAGCTAACCGAACACGTGGTGAGTCAATCGGGTTTGATTGCTTATCACCGAGCAGAAAAAGGCGAGCGCGGACAGGCTCGAGTGGAAAACTTAGAGGAACTGGTCACGGCCGCGCGGGGTTTTGAGGCCGAGGATCCAGACCTTTCGCCGCTGCAGCAGTTTCTTGATAATGCCGCTCTAGATGCGGGAGATGCCCAAGCTGATGCACATGAGGACAGTATTCAGCTTATGACGTTACATTCGGCCAAGGGTTTGGAGTTCCCTTTGGTGTTCCTCGCGGGCATGGAAGAAAATCTATTTCCCCATCGCATGTCATTAGATGAACCGGGTCGACTCGAAGAGGAGCGGCGGCTGTGCTACGTCGGTATTACTCGAGCGATGGAAAAACTGATCATGACCTATGCCGAGAGTCGGCGCTTGTACGGCGGTGAGACATTTAACACCCCATCGCGTTTTGTCCGCGAAATTCCCACTGATCTCATTGAGGAGGTTCGACTGGGTTCCAGCGTTGCCCGACCACTATCCAGCCTTACTCAGACTGAGAGTGCCTCGGGTGACCTGTCGCTGGGCCAACGTGTAATGCACGCGGTATTCGGCGAGGGTATTGTGACCAATTTCGAGGGTCGCGGCGCCAGCGCGCGCGTCGAAGTGAGCTTTGCCGAGGGCAGTAAGTGGTTGGTACTGCAATATGCCAACCTTCAATTATTGTGAGGACAGTTAATGTTTGAGCGTCGTTATTTGCCTGTAGTAGTGATTTTGCTTTTGGCCACGCTAGTGCTGGTTTTGGGTTTATGGGCCAAGGATCACGGCAGGCCTACCGCCACCGCTGGCTCTGTTGGTGGCGGTAGTAGCAGCACCAAAATTGAGTGGAAACTGGTCACGACCTGGCCGAAGAATTTACCTGGCTTGGGCAGTGCGCCGGAAAATTTTGCTCGCTATGTGCGCGAAATGAGTAATGGTCGTTTGGATATACGCGTCTACGGTGCGGGCGAGATCGTACCTGCGTTCGAGGTGTTCGATGCGGTATCACAAGGCGTTGCACAGATGGGCCACGGCGCCGCTTACTATTGGAAGGGGAAGATACCCGCTTCGGTATTTTTTACCGCCGTGCCTTTTGGTATGACGGCTCAGGAGATGAATGGCTGGTTACATTATGGCGGCGGTATTGAGCTTTGGCGCAAATTGTATGCCCCCTTTGGTGTCGTGCCGTTCGCCGGAGGCTCTACCGGTGTACAGATGGCAGGGTGGTTTAACCGGGAACTGAAGACTCGTGACGACTTGACGGGCCTCAAAATGCGAATCCCCGGTCTTGCCGGTGAAGTGTTCGATGCCGCCGGCGGTACCGCGGTACGTATTGCCGGAGGAGAGATTTACACGTCCATGCAAACCGGTGTCATCGATGCGGTGGAATGGGTGGGCCCCTACAATGATCGTATTCTGGGGCTTAATGATGTCGCCGAATATTACTATTTTCCCGGTTGGCACGAGCCTGGCGCTATGCTCGAATTTACTGTGAACGCGGAAGCGTTGGCGGCCCTGCCTAGCGATTTAGCGGCGATTGTCACGTACGCCGCGCGTGCTGCCAATCAAGACATGCTCGATGAATTTACAGCGCGTAATAATGAGGCGCTGCAGGTCTTATTGGGCAGCGGTGCCAAGTTGCGACCCCTGCCAGAGGATATTCTGGCCCTTTTGTACGATAAAGCGCAGGGCGCAATGGCTAATTTAGTTGCCAGTGACGCCATGTCAGCGGAAATCAACGCCTCCTACGCTAAATTCGCTGAGGATGTCAGGGCCTATCATGAGATTTCGGAGCGCGCGTATCTCAATGCCCGGGATAAGGTACTGCCGCAAGTTATCGATTTTGACTAGCGGCGCTAGTCGATTTCTATGGGTCGTGTGCGCTTATTGTCATCAATGGCCACGTAGGTAAAGGTTCCCTCCGTGACTTTGATCGGCTCGCCGTCATGGCGAGAGTTAATCCAGACCTCTACCACAATCCGCACGGAGCTGCGGCCAACTTCCAGCACATCGCTATAGCAGCTGACAACGGCACCCACGTGGACGGGTGTTAGGAAAGCCATGCCCTCAGCGGCAACAGTAGCGACGCGGCCTTGAGCAACTTCACACGCGGTGACATAACCGGCTAAATCCATTTGCGACATCAACCAGCCGCCGAAAATGTCGCCATGGGGGTTGGTATCAGCGGGCATTGCAACAGTCTGCAACGACAAATCGCCCTGGGGCGTGGGGTTCATGTCCATATCGGTCATGGCGGTGCAATCCTTAAAAGCGTATCAGCGCGCAATCGTTTAAGTGCTTCCCGGGTTAGCCGGGGGTCGTCAGGGCCTGTTGCAGGCCCGTTACCAGTGAGGGCCATTGCCAGAGCGCCAATAATAATAGTAATTGGATCATGATGAATGGCACCACACCACGGTAGATGTCGGCGGTCGCGACGCTTTCGGGAGCGACGCCCCGCAAGTAAAACAAAGCGAAGCCAAAGGGCGGTGTTAAAAATGAGGTTTGTAGGTTGAGGGCAATCATGATGCCTAACCAGACCGGATCAAAGCCCATGCCCAGTAGTACGGGCCCGACAATAGGAACCACCACAAAGGTGATTTCTATAAAGTCTAAAATAAAGCCTAAGAGGAAAATAAATACCATAACCAGCAGCAGCGCACCGTTGGGCCCGCCGTGCAAATCACCTAGAAATTCTTCGACCAAGGCGTCGCCGCCAAACCCCCGAAATACCAACGAAAATACCGCGGCACCAATCAAAATCATGAACACCATGCTGGTGATCCGCAAAGTGGAGCGACTGACATCCTCTGCTCGCGCCCAATCCATTTCTCCGCGCAGGACAGCGAGTGCTAGGGCTCCGATTGCACCGACACCGGCAGCCTCTGTTGGGGTGGCAGCACCCAATAAAATGGAGCCCAAAACGAGGGCGATAAGTGCTAATGGCGGCAGCAAACCCAGCAGTAGGGTCATTATGCCGATGGGTTCCACCGTTGCCCGAGGGGCTTTATGAGGCGCTAACAACCCCGTAAGCCCTGTGTAAAGCACATACAAAACTACCAGGATAGCGCCCGGAACCAAGGCGCCAATAAACAGATCCCCGACAGATACGGTCGCGGTATTTATTACGCCCAGTTTTAGTTGCGCCTGTTGGTAGGCGCTGGAGATCACATCGCCTAGTAAGACCAGTGCAATGGAGGGTGGGATGATTTGGCCAAGCGTGCCCGTGGCGCAGATTGCCCCGGTCGCCAAGGCTGGTTGGTAGCCGGCTCGCAGCATTGTCGGTAGAGACAGCAAGCCCATAGTGACGACCGTCGCGCCGACGATACCGGTACTGGCGGCTAATAGCGCACCCACCAGTACTACCGAGATACCCAGACCGCCTGGCAGGCTGCCGAATAGCCGGGCCATGTTGGTGAGCAGGTCTTCGGCGATTTTTGCCCGTTCCAGAATATTGCCCATCAACACAAACAGAGGCACCGCCACTAGGGTCTCGTTGGTCATAATCCCAAATATGCGAGGTGTGATAGCGGTTAAATAATCGGGATCAAAAGCGCCAAGCAGTGTGCCTAGTGTGGCAAAACCCAGCGCAGTGCCGGCAAGCGTAAACGCCACTGGAAAGCCAAACATCAACAGAAGGCAAACGGCGGCAAACATCGCTAGGGCTAATTCTCCCTCAAGCATTGCTGGGCACCTCCGCCGTAAGCTTTTGCAAGGCTCGGGCAATTTCCGTGAGCGCCTGCAACGCCAGTAACGCTGCCATGGCAGGAATCAAGCTTTTTAGTAAAAACACGGCGGGAATCCCACCGGGCTCAGGTGACGATTCAAGGATTTGCCAGGACTCGCTGACGTAACCTAGGCTACCAAGGGCAATTACCATGCATAGCGGCAGCGTAAACACGGTGTGCCCAATTGCATTAACCCAAGCTCTTTGGCGATCGGAGAACGCGCGATAGAGCACGTCGACGCGAACGTGTTCGTCCGCTGCTAGGGTACAGGAGGCTCCGAGCATAAAAAGTGCGCTATGGAGATAGAGCACGCCCTCTTGGGCCATGATCGCACCCACACCAAATCCGTAGCGCAGCAGCACAATGATGACAGTTAGTAACGCCATAATCAGTGGCGCCCAGCCAACGGTGCGCTCTAACGCAGCCTGTCCGTGAATAAATGACCTTAAAAAAGGGGGAACTGACACGCAGCGATTCCTGTTTTTGTCACAGCGCCACAAGGTTATCATTACAGGACCACAACGACAGAGAAATTAACGTGCTTACCGTTCTTTCACCAGCGAAAACGCTGGATTACGAAACCCCTCCAACGACACGGAAAACCACCCAGCCTGAATTTATGGCCCGCGCCGCCAACTTGGTTAGCGATGCTCGTGAGCTTGATCCGGCCGCCATTCGAAAGTTGATGGGTGTCAGCGAGGCCATCGCTAATTTGAATCACAAGCGCTTCATGAATTGGCAGCCCGAAGCGACGCCAGATAACGCCAAGCAAGCGCTGCTGGCGTTTAAAGGCGATGTTTATACGGGGCTCGATGCCGATAGCCTGGATGGCAAGGGTTTGACGTTTGCCCAAAAACACCTGCGTATTCTGTCTGGACTCTACGGGCTGTTGCGGCCGCTCGATTTAATGCAGCCCTACCGTCTGGAGATGGGGCTTAAGTTTCCCAATTCCGGCGGTAAAGACTTGTACCAGTTCTGGGGCGAGGACATCACCGCGGCATTAAATGCGGCTGTAAGCAAAAGCGGTAGCCCGATTTTGGTGAACTTAGCGTCCAATGAATATTTTCGATCGGTGAAACCCAAGGTGCTTGAAGCAGACATCATTACGCCTGCCTTCAAAGATCTGAAAAACGGCCAGTACAAAATGATCAGCTTCTTTGCCAAAAAAGCGCGAGGATTGATGGCGCGCTACATCATCGATAACCAGCTTAACGCTCCCGAAGCGCTCAAAGATTTTGATTGGGCGGGTTATTACTTTTCTCCTGAGCAGTCGACCGCTCGTGATTGGGTGTTCTTGCGGGATGCGCCCCCGACAGAGTAGCGCCGTTACGATGACATTTTGAAAGGCAGATAGCTGCTGGCTTCCTGTCGATAGCGCTCGACTTGGTTGCGCTCTCGGTCGCAGAAGCTGGCAATGGCCTCTCTGAAGCCGGCCTCGGCGACCCAATGGGCTGAATGGGTTAATACGGGCTCAAAGCCTCGCTGTATTTTATGTTCGCCTTGGGCGCCGGGATCAAACCGTTTTTTGTTGTTGGCGATGCAGTACTCGATCCCCTGGTAATAACAGGCTTCGAAGTGCAGATTCTCAAATTCCTCAAGGCAGCCCCAGTAACGGCCGTAAAGTGTATCGGCAGACTGGAAATACAGCGCTGCCGCCACCGACCGCCCAGCTTGCTCGGCAATCACCATGACAGCCGCATCTCCGAGCTTTGAGCATACATCGGTGAAGAAGGCTTTAGTGAGATAGCCACCATGGCCGCTGCGCTTGGCATAGGTCATCTGATAACAGCGATGAAAAAATTGCCAGTGTTCGGGGCCGATATCCGAACCTACGCGAGTGGTCAGTGATAATCCCTGTTCCACAACGCGCTGTCGCTCACGGCGCAGGTTCTTGCGTTTCCTGCTATTGAAGCGCTCTAGAAAGTCATCGAAGCTGCTGTAGTCTCTATTGAACCAGTGAAATTGGGTTGTGGTGCGTTGGCACCAAAGTGATTGGTCCAGAGATTCCGTGAGGTCCGGCGCCGCGAACAAAAGATGCCAGCCTGAGATATCCTGCTGTTCGCAAAACTTTGTGACGGCGTTTAGGAACAAGGCTTGTGCTTGGGGATAATCTCGATTGATGTACAGTCTGGGTCCGGAGCTAGGTGTAAACGGCGCAGCAGTGATCAGCTTGGGGTAATAGTGCAAGCCGTTGCGCTGCCAGGCATCGGCCCAAGCCCAATCAAAAACATACTCGCCGTAAGAGTGGCTTTTGAGAAAGCCCGGGGCGGCGCCAATACAAATGTCTTGATCGCGTAAAAGTAGATGACAAGGTTGCCAGCCAGCCGCTTCCGTGGTGCAGTCGCTATGCTCGAGACCCGCCAGAAAATCATGACGAAGAAAGGGGTAATCCTGATCAAAGCAGCGCCCCCAGGTTTCCGTGTCGATGTCTGTGATCGACGTGTGGATTTGAAGCTCAACGGTCATGCAACTGACAAGCTTACAGCGCGTAGGTGGCTATCAGGCCAATAAATACGATGACGCCAATCCATTTGCTTTCATCGAATGCCTTGAAACAGGCGCCGCGATCGCGCTCTCGGATTAGCCATTGGTGGCGAATAAAAAGAGCGCCAACGGCCGTAATAGCCAGATAAAACGGCCAAGCTAACCCAAAAGCCCGGCCGGTCTCAAAAAAACAATACAGTGTGGCCACCTGCAACATAGCAATGATGCGCCGGTCCAATTGCCCAAATAATATGGCTGTCGATTTCACGCCGACCTTGAGGTCGTCTTCTCGGTCAACCATGGCGTATTGGGTGTCGTACACTACGGTCCAGATGAGATTGGCCGCGAATAACCACCACAGTGACGTCGGGAGTTCGTTTAATACCGCGGCAAATGCCATTGGGACCGGCCAAGAGAAGGCCGCACCCAAAACCACCTGGGGTAGATAGGTAATGCGTTTCATAAACGGGTAGATCACCGTTAGACCTAGCCCAATAAATGACAACTGAACGGTCAGTGTGTTGGTTTGAAGTACGAGAACCAGTGCTATTACCAGTAATGTCAGCAGCAAAAACAACGCTTCTTTGACTGACAGCGCGCCTGACACCAGTGGACGAGAGCGTGTACGCTCGACGTGACCGTCAATATCTCGGTCGGTGAGATCGTTAGTCGTACAGCCCGCCGCCCGCGTGATCAACACTCCCAATGCAAAAATGCATAGGATAGGTGTCTCGGGCCAGCCTTCACTGGCAATGACCAAGGCCCAGGCGGTGGGTGCAGCTAGTAAATAGGCGCCAATCGGTTTGTCGAGGCGCATGATGGCTGCGATTGCACGCCACTTGGGTTGCGAGGGCGCTTTTGCATTGGCCTCTAGCATGTCGAACGGATACCTCATTATATTTCAGGTGCGCAGGGCGCAAGTGTAGCGGTTGTCGGCACAGCGCGCAGACTTAGACGCGCCCGAAAGCCTGCCGGTCGCGCGTCCAGCGATCTACCAGTGCGTCAGCGACAGTGTCGTTACCCTCTAGTGCTTGCGCAAGCGTTTGTACTTGATCGAGTAAATCTTCATGCTCGGGCAATTGTGCCACTCGAAAAGCGGCGAGACCGGCTTGACGTGTACCTAGCAACTCCCCGGGACCTCGCAGTCGCAGGTCTTCTTCGGCAATTACAAAGCCGTCGTTGCTTTCGCGCATTACTTGTAGGCGATCTCGGCCGTTTGTGCTGAGAGGGGATTGATAGAGCAAAAGACAAAAGCTTTGGGTGGCGCCCCGGCCCACTCGACCACGAAGCTGATGCAGCTGCGCCAAACCAAGGCGCTCGGGATTCTCGATGATCATCAGAGAGGCATTGGGGACATCCACCCCCACTTCGATCACGGTCGTTGCCACAAGTAAATCAATATCGCCGGCCTTGAAGGCATCCATGATTCGAGTTTTGTCGGCGGCACTCAGCCTACCGTGCAACAGCCCGATGCGCGTATTAGGTAGTGCCTGGGTCAGTTGCTCGGCAGTAGCCTCGGCGGCGCTGGCATGGAGCACTTCGGATTCCTCCACCAATGTACAAACCCAATAAGCCTGCCTGCCGTCATCACAGGCGGCACCCACGCGAGCAATGACCTCATCTCGTCGACTGTTGTCTACAAGGGTGGTGGTGACTGGCTGCCGTCCCGGGGGAAGTCTATCGATGACCGAGCAATCTAGGTCCGCGTAGGCCACCATAGACAGCGTCCGAGGGATGGGCGTGGCGGTAAGAACGAGCTGATGGGGCAGTTGTTGGGGCTGAGACTTTTCCGTCAACGTTAGGCGTTGATGGACCCCGAAACGGTGTTGTTCATCAACAATGACCAGTCCTAGCTTTTGAAAATAGACCTGCTCTTGAAACAGTGCGTGGGTACCCACGACCAGCGCTGCCGTGCCGTTTGCAATGGTCTGCAGTATTGCCTGTCGCTCTTTGCCCTTACTTTTCCCGGTGAGTGCAATCAGCGGGATATCGAGCGGTTCAAACCAGGCTTGAAAGCTCCGCTGGTGTTGATCTGCGAGGAGTTCCGTGGGTGCCATTAAAGCTACTTGATAGCCCGCCTCGATAGCGGTGAGAGCTGCCATAGCAGCTACCAAGGTCTTCCCTGAGCCGACATCCCCTTGGACTAACCGCAACATGGGTTGTCCCCGGTGGAGATCCGTCAGAATCTCCTCAATCACTCGGTCTTGGGCGTCGGTCAATGCAAAAGGCAAACACGCGCGCAGCTTTTGCTGCAATACGCCTTTGGTTGCTAGCGCCGGGGCGGCGTGTGCGCGTTCACGAGCGCGCAGCAGTTTTAAAGAGAGTTGGTGGGCCAAGAGTTCCTCAATGGCCAGTCGGTGTTGCGCGGGATGTTGCCACTGGCGAATAGTCGCCAGCGCCGCTCCCGGCGGTGGCCGGTGCAAAAATTGTATGGCTTGCGCCAGGGTGTAGGGCGAGACCAATAACTCGCCAAGCAAGTCAGCCGGCGGATCGCGCTCCAGCAGGGTAAGAGCTTGTTGGCTTAGTTTGCGCCAGACTAACTGCCCTATCCCTGTTACCGTGGGATAGACGGGTGTCAGTTGATTTTCAAGCAACTGGTCAGAGCTACCCAGGCGGTACTCTGGGTGGACCATATCGACGCCTGTGCCGGTGCGGCGCGCTTGGCCAAAAAGTGATATTTGAGTGCCGGCGGTCATCTGCTGCGCCTGACTGTGGCGAAAATGGAAAAACCGTAGGGTTAAAATTCCCGTGGCGTCCTCCACTTTCACAATTAACGAGCGCCTGCGGCCGGGCACCACGCTACTCATTCTAATTTCGCCGGTGACGACGGCATCCACGCCCTCTTGCAGTGCCGCAATGGGGGTTACTTGTGTGCGATCCTCATAGCGCAGCGGAAAATGGAACAGCACATCCTCCACCACATGTAGGCCCAGTTCACCGAGCTTGGCTTGCAGCTTGGGGCCCACCCCTTGAAGGGTGTTAAGCGACGCTGATAAGGCTGGTGTGGTCACGTAATGCAGCTTCTTTCGTAAGGTAAAGGCATACTGTCACTCCATGATAACGACGGGTGGGGTCAAGGGTGAAGCCATCACATGTGCTCATTGTAGGTTGTGGTGATATTGGGACGCGGGTGGGCCTCATGATGTCCCGCGCAGGATGCCGAATAACCGCTGTCCGCCGGGAAACGGCATCACTGCCTCCGGCCTTTGACGCTATTGCCACCGACTATCTGACCGAGCCCGGCTTGGACGCCCTCGGGGGCATAAAGGCCGATGCCGTGTTGGTGACCCCGGTGCCTGCGGACATGACGGATGTAGGGTACCGCTTGGGGTATGTCGACTTGATTGAGCGATTGGCGGATCGCGGCCACCTGGCTGCCGATACCCGTGGCGTCATGGTCTCTTCCACTCGGGTATATGCGGAAGCCAGCGGGGGCTGGGTGACAGAAGACTCACCTTTGAATCAAACAGAGGCTAAATCGCTGGCCATCCAAGCAGCGGAGCAGTCGCTGTTAGCGGCAAGCCCGCAGATGCGGGTATTGCGGGCGTCGGGGCTCTATGGGCGGCAGACTGGCATGCTGTTGGGTCGCGTCCAGCGCGGCCAGGCCAGCGCCGACCCGGACCGGTTTAGCAACCGTATTCACCGCGACGATCTATCGGCCTGCATTGCCCAGATTCTGAGTGGTCAGCTGGTTTTCTCCGAGGCGGAGTCTATTGTCACCGCCAGTGACGACGACCCCGCGACCATTGGCGAAGTGGAATCGTGGTTGGCGGATTTGCTGCAGGTCGAGTTAACTGAAAGCGCGCCCACCGGCCCAGGGCGTGGTCATCGTCGCTGTGATAATAGCCGATTAAAAGCTGGGGGCTATCGGTTCCGCTACCCCAGCTATCGCGAGGGCTATCGGGCCGTTCTGGGGTTAGCTGAGCGGACTTAAACCGCGAGTATGGCTTCTACTTCAATAGCCACGCCTTTGGGCAGAGCCGCTACCTGCACACAGGCACGAGCGGGGTATGGCTCGTTCACATGCCGTGCCATCACCTCGTTAACGGCGCCGAAATCACCTAAGTCGGTCAGAGAAATATTGATTTTTACAGCGTTATCTAGGGAGCCTCCCGCGGCCTCTGCGATGGCGGCGAGGTTTTGAAAAACTTGTTCGGCTTCTGCTTCGATGCCGCCAGTGACCAGTTCCATGGTCGTGGGATCAAGTGGGATCTGGCCTGATATCCAAACAGTGTTACCCACCTTAATGGCTTGGGAGTAAGGCCCAATGGCAGAGGGGGCTGCAGCGGTGGCAATGACGGCTCGGTTGGACACGATGGTCTCCTTTTAATAAATAGGTGCTAGCTTAGCGGCGTGCGGCGCGATTCACTCGACGAACGCCTTCTACGGTGCGCAGCCGTTTCATAATGCGAGCTAAGTGGATACGACTGTGTACTTGAAGCTCTAAATCGATATAGACAAATTGCACGTCCTTATCGACGGTTGAAATTCGATCGATATTCATGCCGACGGCGGTAAGACGAGTGGCGATGAGGGCTATCATGCCGCGACGGTTTTCCACCTCCGCACGTAAACCTACGGGATACAGCCCTTCCACTTCTTCCGCCCAGCGGAGATTCATCAAGCGTTCGGGCTGATCGCGCTTTTCTTTTAAGTTGTGGCAGGTATCCCGGTGTACCACCAGACCGCGATCCGGATTCAAGTAGCCGCCGATGGGATCGCCAGGCAACGGACAGCAGCATTTGGCATAGTGAATAGCCATGCCTTCGGTACCCCGAATGGCGATAGAGCCATCGAGGGAGTGGGGATCGAGTTCTGCGTCGCCAATCAGGTGGTTGGCGCAGATTTGGGGTAGTAGGTTGCCCAGCGCGATGTCGACGTAGAGATCTTCTTCATTGGCGCGCCCCAAGCGTTTTAGTCCCTCTTGGATACTGTCAGCAGTCAGATTATCCAGCCGGGTGTCGAGCGAAAGCAGGGCTTTATTGAGCAAGTTTTTACCCAGCTCAATGGAATCGCCGCGCTGCTGTTGCTTGAGAAATTGTCGAATTTGGGTTCGGGCTCGTGCCGTAATGACGTAGTTGAGCCAGTTAGGGTTGGGTCGACCGCTTGGTGAGGTGATGATTTCAACGGTTTGACCGCTTGCTAATGGCTCCGACAGCGGTGCCAGCTGCCGGTTAATGCGGCAGGCGACGCAGCGGTTACCGATATCGGTGTGAATGGCGTAAGCCGCGTCCACAGCGGTGGCTCCCCGGGGCAGCTCCATGATGTCGCCTTTGGGGGTAAAGACATAGACCTCGTCCGGGAACAGGTCCATTTTCACGCTTTCAATAAACTCTAGTGAGTTACCGGCTGCCTGCTGCATTTCCAATAACCCCTGCACCCACTCGCGCGCGCGGGTATGCGAGGCACTAGCCGAGCCTTCTTCGGATTTATACAACCAATGTGCAGCAATGCCGTTGTTGGCCATATCTTCCATTTCGCGTGTTCGGATTTGGATTTCAATGGGCACACCGTGCATGCCCTTCAGAACGGTGTGCAGCGATTGGTAGCCATTGGCTTTGGGGATGGCGATGTAGTCCGAGAATTCACCAGGTACCGGTTTATACAAGCTGTGCACAATGCCCAGTGTGCGGTAACAGTCATCTACGGAATCAACGATAATGCGGAAGGCAAAGATATCCATGATCTCGGCAAAGGATTTCCGCTTGGTCTTCATTTTCTGATAGATGCTGTAGAGGTGCTTCTCGCGGCCAATAACCTCGGTCTGCAAGCCCTCTTTAACTAGCACGTTCGACAGTTGTCCGCGGATTTGCTCGACTAGAGCTTTGCGATTGCCCCGCGCTCTGGAGACCGCGGCCTCAATCCGGCGCGCCCTCATGGGGTATAACGACTTGAACCCTAAATCCTCAAATTCCATGCGCATGTTGTTGATCCCCAGACGCATGGCGATAGGGGCGTAAATTTCGAGGGTTTCATGGGCGATTCGGCGCACTTTCTCGCTCTGTAGAACGCCAAGGGTGCGCATGTTGTGAAGTCGGTCAGCCAGTTTTACCAATATGACCCGGATATCGCGGGCCATAGCAATGGCCATCTTCTGAAAATTCTCTGCCTGCTTGAGTTCGACACTATCGAACTCGATGTAGGTCAGCTTAGACACTCCGTCCACCAGCTCTGCCACGGGCTCACCAAACTGGGCCCCGATATCGTCTTTGGTGACCCCGGTGTCCTCGATAACATCATGTAGCAGCGCTGCCATGAGGCTCTGGTGGTCCATGTGCATATCGGCCAGCACACCGGCAACCGCAAGTGGGTGAGTAACGTAAGGCTCGCCACTCCGTCGGACTTGGCCATAGTGGGCCTGCTCAGCAAAGTAATACGCGCGCTTGACGATCTGTATTTGCTCGTCAGTGAGGTAGCCGCGCAATACTTGCTCAAACGTGGCAAGTGAATTTTTGCGCGGAGCGTCGCTTAGGTCTGGTGAAGTTGTGGGACGCGTCCGCTTGCGCAGACGGTCCCTGACGTCAGTAAGGGAACCGCCGAGAACCTGTAGGGTTGTAGCAACCAAGGTTCGGGGTTACGCCCTCTTCAGTAGAGGGGCGTCTCGAAACTGGCCGCTAGCTCTTCTTCCGCTTCGATTTCGTTTTCTCGAGCAAGCGATTCATGGGAAACCATACCCTCGGCAATTTCCCGAAGGGCGATAACGGTGGGCTTGTCAGACTCTTCCTCAACAAGGGGTTCCTTGCCAGCGGTGGCGAGCTGTCGCGCGCGTTTCGCGGCAAGCATGACCAAGTCGAAACGGTTATCGACGAAATCCAGGCAATCTTCTACGGTTACACGTGCCATGGCTGATGCGTTCTCCTGTCGTAATCGACACCCATAAAATGGGCGGCCGCGCAGTATAGCCTAAATTATAGTCCTGTCACGCCACTGGTAGAGCGTGAATATGCCGTCAGTTTTGCGTCAACTTGGTCAATGTAGATGCCAATTTGTGGGACTGGCTTCGACGGCTCAGGCGCTGACTGGCGACTATATGCTTTAGGTCATCTAGGGCTTGCTCGAACCGATCGTTTACGACGAGATAGTCCGCCTCAGGCCAGTGAGCAAGTTCACTTTGGGCCTGTGCCATTCGCCCTTCAATGACTTCGGCACTGTCTTGCCCGCGACCCACCAGACGCTGGCGCAAGATATCCAGCGAAGGCGGCAAAATAAAAATATGCACGCTATCAGGGACGCGTTTTTTCACTTGGGCGGCGCCTTGCCAGTCGATTTCTAGAATCACGTCATGTCCGGCTTCTAGTTGGCGCTCGACAGGCTCAACCGCAGTGCCATACAAGTTACCGAAAACCTCTGCCCATTCAAAAAATGTCTCTGCGCGTATGGCGTTTTCAAAATTTTCGCGGCTGACGAAATAATAGTTAACACCGTTTTCTTCACCCGTGCGCTGGCCGCGAGTGGTGTGTGATACGGAGACGAACAACTGTGAGTCCTGTTCAACAAGCGCCTTGACCAGTGAGGTCTTGCCTGCCCCGCTAGGTGCTGAGATGGTGTACAACGTTCCGCTATGGTTCATGTGTGTTTCCCTCGGCCCCCAAGGGTTACTCAATATTTTGAATCTGCTCGCGCATTTGCTCAATAAGCACTTTGAATTCTACCGCGGCATTCGTTGTTGTAAGACCGGTGGATTTAGACCCCAAAGTATTGGCCTCGCGGTTGAGCTCTTGCATGAGGAAATCTAAGCGTCGACCGCAGGGGCCGCTACCGGATAGCGATTTTTCTATTGCATCAAGGTGAGCGTTAAAGCGGTCCATCTCCTCGTCCACATCCGAGCGCTGCGCCAGATAGACCAGCTCTTCTTCAAGGCGATTGCCATCAGGCTCGGCGGAAACCTCGGCGATTCGGGTGGCGATACGTTCGCGCTGTTTAGCCTGCAGAATGGGCAGCTGCTCGCGCAGATCGTTGAGCATGTTGCGAAGTAGCGAGACCCGGCTATTGACCATCTCGGCCAACTTTTCACCCTCTGCTCGGCGCTGCTCTGTAAGCTCAGAAAGTGCAATCGCCAGTGCTTGTTCCGCGGCGTTCGCTATCTCAGCTTCGTCAACGTCATCGCTGATTAGCACGCCGGGCGCTTGCAACAAGGCTAGCTGATCCGGCACACCTGCACTGGGTACACTATCGGCAACAGCTTGCAGCGCCTCGGCAAGCTGCGCCATGCGTTGCCCGTCGATAACGTAACCGCGCTCGCTTGCCGTCGTTTGCAGGCGAATACTGACTTCGATCTTACCTCTGTGAAGCTGTTTGCTGATACTCTGACGCCACTTTCCCTCCTGCATACGCAGGTTATCCGGACAGCGAAAATGCAGGTCTAAGAATCGGTTATTTACTGAGCGCATCTCAACAATGACCGCGATGGCCTCGGTTGTTACACTCGATCGGGCAAACCCCGTCATACTTTGCGTCACGATACTCCGCCCAGACACGTCGACTTGATGGTCAGAGTGTAACAGTTGGCGATGCTTCTGCATGGTGACTTAATGCTGAGGTTAAAGGAGACAGGGTGAATCGCACACGATCATTCTCGAGAGCTGCCGCTGGGCAATACAGGAACCTATTATGAGTGACTTTACTGGCCGCCCCAGCGGCCGCGACTGCGAACAAATCCGTGCGTTATCTTTTGAGCGCCAATTTACCTGTCATGCCGAGGGCTCAGTACTGGTCTCTTTTGGTAACACTCGGGTTTTGTGCACGGCGTCATTAAGTCCCGGTGTTCCGGGATTTTTGCGAGGTAAGGGACAGGGCTGGCTGACCGCTGAGTATGGGATGTTGCCGCGATCCACGGGTTCTCGCATGGATCGTGAAGCGGTTCGCGGTAAGCAATCTGGCCGGACCGTAGAAATACAGCGTCTAATCGGCCGTTCTCTCCGCGCCGCCATAGACCTAAGCGTGCTTGGCGAACACACCCTGACCATTGACTGCGACGTAATTCAGGCCGACGGTGGTACCCGCACGGCAGCTATCTCCGGGGCTTGCGTTGCAGTCGTCGACGCTTTGAATGGATTACAACGTCAAAAAGTATTGACCGCTGACCCTCTGCGGTTTTTGGTGGCGGCGGTATCCGTCGGTATGTACAAAGGCCAGGCGGTGGCAGACCTCGATTATGCAGAGGATTCCAACGCTGATACGGACATGAATGTGGTCTTCGCTGAGACCGGAGGTCTCATTGAGGTGCAGGGTACGGCTGAGGGGGCGCCGTTTGAAGTCGATCAGTTGGGCACCATGCTGAGCTTGGCACAGACGGCTACCGCTCAGATTTTTGCTGCTCAGCGTGCTGCGCTTGCCAGTTAGAGTTCGATATCGTAATCGACGATCACCGGGGCGTGGCTTGAAAACGCATCATCGGTATAGATCGATGCGTGTGCCACCCGCGGGCTCAGTGAATTGGAAATAATATGGCTGTCTGATCGCAGGCCGCCGGCGTCGTCCCCCTCTGGCCACCACGTAAACTCATCGGGATCACTGTTATAGGTGCGGAAGGCGTCACAGTAGCCGTTGCGATAAAGCTCTTCTAACCAGAGCTGTTCGGCGCTTGAAAAGCCGGGTATGTCTGTGCGGTTGCCAGCTTCTTCGGCGTCGATGGAGTGGCCGACCAGCTCCCAGCCGCCGCACAAAATGAACTCGCGCCGCTTGTTGCGCACTTTTTGCAGATGCCCGCCCAACAGGTTCATGAATTTGAACTTCTGGTTGAGGGCATCCTCTCCAGCAAGGCCGCTGGGCATCAGAAGTGAACCGACACTGAGGTTTTGGTAATCGGCTTGGAGGTACAAACCTTGACCGTCAAAATCAACAAAACCCAGACCAGTCATGATGGCCTTGGGCAGTCGGCGGCAATAGAGCGCGACGCCGTTTAAGCGATGATTGTCAAAATTATCGAGAAAATAAGCGTTGTATTCGCTGGGGAAAAAAACGTCGCTGGTGAGCGAGTACTCGGAACAACGGGTGTCCTGAAGACAAATGATGTCGGCATCTTGCGCCATCAACCACTCGAAAAGGCCGTCGTTTTGGGCGCGCTCCAGACCCTCGACAACCAAACTGATAACTCTCATTGCTAGTCCCACCTCGCGAAGGCCGATATGATAAAGCATTGGACGGTTGGCTTCATGTTGGAAAAAGCCCAATCTTGTGTGCAAAAAGCGACATTGAGCGTAGGTGAAACGCCGATGTTCGTTGTGAATAGAAACTATGGAATAAGGCAAAGCCGTAATGATAGATCCCCGTAAGACTTTCATCGAGCTCGCGCTGGCCTGTAATGTGCTGCGATTCGGTGAGTTTGAGTTGAAGTCTGGCCGTATTAGCCCGTATTTTTTTAATGCCGGGGGCTTCTCCACAGGGTCGGCACTGGCGACCTTGGGGCGCTGTTATGCAGCCGCCATCGCAGCCGCGGATCTCCAAGTAGATACCTTGTTCGGTCCGGCTTACAAGGGCATCCCGCTGGTTGCTACAACAGCTGTGGCACTTGCCGATGAGTACGCGCGCAATTTGCCTTACACCTTTAATCGAAAAGAAACCAAGAGCCATGGCGAGGGCGGCAGCCTAGTGGGTGCCCCCCTAGTGGGTAATGTCGTTATCGTGGATGACGTGATCACTGCGGGCACAGCGGTGCGCGAGTCGGTCGATTTGATAAGCGCCGAGGGCGCCACGCCGTCAGGCGTAGTGATCGGGTTGGATCGCTGTGAGCGCGGGCAGGGTGAGCGCTCTGCCGTGCAGGAAGCCAGCGATGAATTGGGCCTGCGCGTCGTTAGCGTGATTACGATGCATGACATTATTGATTGGCTTAGCGGACAGCCTGAACACGCGGCGCATTTGGCTGCGATGCAGCAGTATCGGGAGCAATATGGCGTGTAAGGCTTCAAATTTATTGGTGCGCCCTCTACGTGGCGTGTTGCCACGAGCCATTGCCATCGTACTGGCAACGACAGCTGCTTCCGACGCGGCCAATCTCTACCGTTATCGCAACGACACCGGCGTCGTGGTTGTGGATTGGCAGATACCGCCTGAGTATGTTGCAGGTGGCTACGAGGTTCTTAATGAGGCCGGTTTGGTGGTTGAGGTGGTCCCCAAAGCCCTGTCTAGTGAGGAGGTGGGAGCGGCAGAAAGCGCCGCGGCGGCGCGTGCCCGAGTAAAACGCGAGGCTGAGCGACAACAACAGCGCGACGAATCATTGCTGCGTCGTTACAGCTCGACCGAGGATATAGAGGCAGCCCGGGAGCGAAGTTTGAGTGACCTCAAGATTCGGGTCTCTATGTTGAAAAGTAATCAGCGCACCTTGCGGCAGCGGGTTGAAAATGCCCAGGCTAGGGTTGCGGAGGCAGAACGATCGGGCCTGGCCATCCGGGAAAACGAACTTGAGGCCATCAACAGCTTGAAACAAGAAATTGCCGCAACAGATCGGGCTATTAGCGAGCGTCAAGCGCAAATAGAAGCTGTTGATAAGGCTTTTCAGGCGGATATTGATCGTTTTGGAGAGCTGCAAGGCTTGGTGGAGTTGCGGCGCTCTCTGGAGCGGCCTCAGCCTTAGATCGGCTGCGCGCTGGGCACGGGCTGCATCATTCGCGATGTAATAACGCCCCACTGCTCAGCCCAACTCAGCGTGGGAAGGCGGTTAAACCGGCTGCGCACGAACTGGTTAATTCGCCCCTCGGCCAGCGCCATAATCGTAGTTACAGCCTCGTTAAGTGGCATGCTGGTGCGCATTTGCTCATCAAGTTCGGCTTGTCGCAGGATGCCTCGAAGTTGAGTTTCAATTCGGTCAAACAACTGTTCTACCCGTTGATGCAAGCGCTCGCTCTCCCCAGCTAGCGCTTCTCCCTGCAGGATGCGGGTGAGTCCGGGGTTGCGCTCACAAAAACCTAGCAGTAGGAATAAAATGCGGTTGCATCGCTCCAGCGCTGGGAGTGGTTCGTTATTGATAACGCGGATGCGACTGAATAGCGCCTCTTCGATGAATTCGATTAACGCCTCAAACATTTTGGTTTTCGAGGCAAAGTGACGATACAGCGCGGCTTCTGACACCCCGACCGCACGGGCCAAATTAGCGGTGGTGATTTTGGTCTCTGGGCCATTCTCCAGCATAGTCACCAGGGCTTCTAAAATTTTGTCTCGGCGATCTGATCGAGGTTGCGGCATGGGGGGACCTGCTAGCTATTGACCCCCGATGCTAGTCACACTGAGGGACGGGTGCAACGTTTACGATTCTCTACTCAGCTGTTTGTTGCTGATTAAGGTGCCAATGCCCTCATCGGAAAAGATCTCGAGCAGCGCGGCGTGAGGGACGCGCCCATCGATGATATGCGCGCTGGTAACACCTTGTTTCACCGCATCCAGTGCGCAACCAATTTTGGGTAGCATTCCACCGGTGATGACGCCATCAGCTATTAACTTATCGACCTGAGCCGTGCTCAGACCGGTGAGAGTTTTGCCCTCGCTGTCTAATAGTCCAGCCACATTGGTGAGTAAAATGAGCTTCTCAGCTTTGAGTACTTCGGCCAATTTGCCAGCCACTAAATCGGCGTTGATGTTGTAGGTCTTGCCATCTCGCCCCCCGGCTACAGGCGCAATAACGGGGATATAATCGCTTTGGCCGAGCATGGTCAGAACGTCGGTATCAACGCCCGTGACCTCTCCCACCTGGCCAATATCGATCGCACCAGAGGGCCCTTGCTGGAATAGTTTGCTGGCTGTGAGCAAGTTCCCGTCTTTGCCGGTAAGCCCAACAGCACGGCCGCCGTGGCGGTGAATGCTATCGACAATTTCTTTGTTAACACTGGCCCCAAGCACCATTTCAACCACATCCATTGTGATCTGGTCAGTGACCCGCATGCCCTCTACAAATTCACTTTGAATTTGAAGCCTCTCCAGCATTGAGCCAATTTGGGGCCCACCACCATGAACAATCACCGGATTCATGCCGACCAGTTTCATCAGGACCACGTCTCGCGCAAAACTTTCATGCAACTCGGGGTCAACCATGGCATTGCCACCAAATTTGATGACAAAGGTTTTGCCGGTAAAGCGCTGAATATAGGGCAGTGACTCGGTCAGTATTTGAGCGAACGTACTGGCGGATTCTCGGTCAAGTGACATAGGTAGCTGTGCCTGTAATGGCGATTAAGGTTGATCTAGCGATAAAGCCAGATCAGGAGCGGCCTTGGCAAGTAGCTCTATCGCAGTAGCGTTAATACTGACGAGATTATCGGTGTCATCCGCACCCAAAACGAATTCCAAGCCGGTGCGATCTGGGTGCGCGCGCAGCAAAAACCAGCCGTTGTCACCATCGAAGCGAAGCCCTGGGGTATGCAGTAACTTAAAATTCGCAGGCGCGAGAGCCGCCGCGAGTTCCAGGCATTCACGAGTATCCTTTTCCGAATTCGGTATAAACCGCCATTCGGTGGGCGTCTCTGCTAGCGCCTGCTCGCTCATTGTTGTTAGCGTAGCCCCGGCGCCCGCCAACAGTTCCAGTAATCGTGAGCAGGCGTAAATGGCGTCTGGGAAGTTATGCCAGCGCTCGGTGATGATGAGGTGCCCATAGGCAGAACCGCCAATAACGGCCAACTGGGTTTTGACGGCTTGTGTCAGTTCGGTAGCGCAGCCTGAGGTCAAGCTCACTGTGCCGCTATGTTTTTGAATAACGGAGGACAAGAAAGGTCCCAAGGCGACATCTTGAACAACAGGCGCACCGGGGTGGCGCGATAGTATGCTCTGACTCAGCAGGGCTAGTAATTGCGCCGTTGATACCGGTTTTCCGCTTTCGGTAACCACGTGCAAGCGGTCACCATCGCGATCGAACAGCACCCCTAGATCAGCGCGTTCAGTGACGACATGCCGGCCGAGAGCGTGTAAGGCTTGGTCGGTGCTGCGATGATTCTTGGACTGTGGGTCACCCCAAGGATTGATAACAACAACTTGGCAATCGAGCGCAGCAAGCAACGCTGGTGCCGCTTCCGACACGGAACCAAAACCGCAATCCACCACTACTTTGAGGGGTAAGGCGAGAGCGACATCAAGGGCAATGGCATTGTTGTAATCGCCAACTAAGTCGCGCTTCGCCACTCGACCTTGTCCGCTGGTGCGTCGATTTTCTTCGTAGAATCGTCGCAAGGTTGCTAGTTCCGCAGCCGCTATAGGCTGACCGTCCAGGTAAATTTTGAAGCCGTTGATAGGCTCTGGGTTGTGGCCCCCCGTCACCATGATGCCGGAGCGCGTATCGCTGGTCGCCAGCGCATGGCATAGCGCGGGTGTGGGTGCGGCGCCGCCATCGATAACATTACAGCCGCCGGCGAGTAGGGCCTTGACCAGTGCTGAGCGCAGGTGTGCGCTGCTGGGGCGGCCATCGGTGGCCACTAATAACGTCTCTACGCGACGATCGCGGGCGAGTACCGCTAAGGCGGCCCCCATTCGCTCGGCGACATGGTTGTCGAGTTCCGACCGAGTATCACCTCGGTATCCACAGGGGTGCCAAAGGTTTTCCGGACTGAAGTCAGGATCGTCTAGCGGGTTTTGGCGACGGATTGTGTGCGACAGTTCTTCGACTGCAGCCACCGGTGGGCTAAATGCAGGGCTGGGGTCTTTAATGCTAATCGTTGTTGTCGCTGTCGCGGCAGGTGGCGCACTGGGCAGGTGCTGTCGGCTTGCTGTCACCCGACTTCGGCCGAACTCTGATAGCTGCCTGAGAGTCTTTGCTAGCGGCCTGAGTTCGTCGAGGGCGAGGTTCGGCATTTCCCCCGATAGGGTCATGGCCTCAAGCGCTTTTACGTCGCGGCTGAGGAGTGCCGGAAAGCCCCGAAGCAGCATCATGGCACTTAGCACAGCGCCCAAGCAGACAGCTCCTAAGGCTATCCAAAGCGCCCATACGCTAGGCAATGCCGGTGACAGCCATTGGGGGTCAGCGGTGAGGCCTAGCTGCCAGCGGCTGCCTTCGATGGGCACTCTCAAGTCCTGCTGCACCCCGCCCCGTCCCATTAAGACCCGCGCCGTCATATTGGCTCCCGTCGACTGCTCAATCCAATATTCACCTTCGCTGCTTGTCGTTAGCAGCGGTGCTATTAGGCTTGGCGAGATATCGGCGAGAACTACGCCTACAGGCGGTTGGCCGATTGGACGAGCTATGACGAGTCGCGGGTGTTTATCGTCGGGAATGATATCCGGTGGGGGTTCCTCGCCGACGAAGGCTCGCCTAATTAGGTCAACTTCGATGTGTGACTGCAGGCCATTCTGACCCGGTACTAGGTCGACGGTGCCGCGCTCACCTAGCGGAATGGCGAGTGCGGCCATGATAATGCCGTTATCCGGGATTTGGACCGGGGTTTGCTCTGCAGTCACTATAGTGGACAGTTTAGAGGCGAGTTGGCCAACACTTTGCTGGGCTAATTGCAGGCGAGAGGCTAGAGCTGATGCGCGCAATTCGGCGGCAGAGCGACTGAGCGTTGCGATGGTTTCGGCCTGAATCCCCGGCTCGCGAAGCAACACCAACCAAATGATTACCCCTAATAGAGGCGCCGTGCTGAGGAGTACTGCACGTAGCGTCAGCCTTTTCAGGGCGTCCAGGCTCATTTTGTGGCGTTGCTGGCAGGTATGTTGGCCGCCGATAAATGCTCCGCCAATAGTCTTAAAAGTTGAGCGGCGACCACGCCTTTACTGGCCACAGGGAAGTCGCGTTGTCCTTGGGGACCAAACACGGTAACCGCGTTGGCATCGCTATTGAAACCGATGTCTGCACGTGACACATCATTGGCCACGATGAAATCCAATTGCTTGGCGAGGCGTTTGCTTTCAGCGTACTGCTCAAGTTGCTCGGTCTCTGCGGCAAAGCCAACCACGAGGGCGGGTCGTTGCAGGCTGGCGCTGATTGTTGCCACGATATCGGGGTTTTTGATTAGCGCGAGCGACAGCTGATCGTCCGACTTCTTGATTTTTTGATCAGCGCAGTGATCGGGGCGGTAGTCAGCCACAGCGGCAGCCGCTATGAAGATATCGGTGCCTGGTAACACCGACTGTGCCGCCTCGAGCATGTCTAGAGCGGTTTCCACGTCGATACGTTGCACGCCCTCTGGGGTCTCCAAATTTACGGGGCCTGCAATTAACACCGTCTCGGCACCGGCTTCCCGAGCAGCTCGAGCCAGCGCGAAACCCATTTTGCCGGAGCTGTGGTTAGAGAGAAAACGTACTGGGTCCAATGGCTCGCGGGTCGGGCCAGCAGTGATAACGACACGCAAGCCAGATAGTGATCTAGAGTCAAAGTGAGCGCATACTAACTGAGCAATTCGCTCGGGATCCAAGAGCCTGCCAGGTCCGTTGTCACCGCAGGCTTGTTCACCCGCATCCGGACCCAGGATCTGAGTCCCGGCATCGACGAGTCTATGAACATTGCTCTGCGTGGCAGCATTCGCCCACATCTGTTGATTCATCGCCGGTGCCACGAAAAGCGGTGCGGCGGTGGCCAATGCCACAGTGGTGAGTAGATCGTCAGCCCGGCCGTGAGCCAGTCGAGCGATAACATCGGCGGTACTCGGCGCTATCACCACTGCGTCAGCCCATCTCGCCAATTCAATATGGCCCATTCCGGCTTCCGCTGAGGCGTCAAGCAATTCGGTGTGCACAGGATTGCCCGAGAGTGCCTGAAATGTCAGCGGGGTAATAAAGGCTTGGGCGCCGCGGGAGAGAATGACCCTGACTTCGGCGCCTTGTTTGCGAAATAGGCGAACCAGTTCTCCCGCTTTGTAAGCGGCGATGCCGCCGGAGACTCCGATGATGATATGTCGGTTGGAAAGATGTCCCATCGCGCTGGAATTCAATGGAAAATTGTCGCTACCCTAGCACTTGGAGCGCGTTTTGGACACCGAATTCAATGGCAGTCTTGCGGCCGCCAATGCTGCACAAAGTGACACAATCTCGGCCGATATCGCTGTGTTGGGGAGCGCACTGGGGCTGACTTCAGCGGCTTGCTACCGTGATTTGTGTCGATGTTTTGAGCGCTGTGAGGGCGACTCGGCGCGAACGGTCGATGCCATATTGCAGGGCGAGGGAAATATTCGGGGTGTCGGGCCCAGCGCCATCGCTCGATTACAGGCCGCTTTGAGGTTGTCTCAACATCTTGCTTGGGCGCCATTACGGGCCTCACCGCGGCTGGCAGGGCCCATCGATTGTGAGGACTTTCTGCGTAAATACCTCATGGGGCGAAGAAGGGAACACTTTGGCTGTCTGTTTTTGAGCGCGGCCAATCGAGTGCTTAGTTATCGCGATTTGTTTATCGGAACCTTGGATGGTGCGGCGGTATACCCCAGAGAAGTGGTGGCCGCGGCCCTTGAAGTTGGGGCGAAAAACCTGATTTTGGTGCATAACCACCCATCGGGCGCGGTGCAACCCAGCAAGGCTGATTTGGCGGTCACGACGCAGCTGCGTGAGGCCCTAGCTCTAGTCGATATTGGCGTTGTAGACCACTTTATTGTGGCCAGAGATGGACTGTACTCCATGGCGGGGCACGGAGTTGGGGGATTTGTCGCTCCGGGGGCTGGTTGAGCTTGCGGGTCATGCCCTGCTTTGGTATAAAGCGCACCCTTTTTTCAGTACTGGCAGGGTTTTCCATGTCCCGAGTATGTCAGGTTACCGGTAAGCGTCCGGTCACCGGTAACAACGTTTCACACGCGAAAAACCGCACACGTCGTCGGTTTTTGCCGAATTTACACAACCACCGTTTTTGGGTGGAGTCAGAGAAGCGCTTTGTCTCTCTGCGGGTTTCTAGCAAAGGAATGCGCATTATCGACAAACGTGGTATCGATACCGTGCTGGCTGAGCTGCGTGCTCGCGGCGAGAAAGTCTGAGGAGTTAGGTCATGCGTGAGAAGATCAGAATGAATTCAACGGCGGGTACAGGGCATTTCTATACCACCGACAAGAACAAGCGCACCATGCCCGATAAGCTGGAAATGAAAAAGTACGATCCCGTTGCGCGCAAGCACGTGATCTACAAGGAAGGCAAAATCAAATAAGGCTCAACACAGGTTGAGCAACCCGTGAGAAACCCCGGCTAGCCCGGGGTTTTTTGTGGCTGCGCTAGGAGAGATCATGCCCGAGTTGCCTGAAGTCGAGACCACCCGCCGGGGAGTCGAACCTCATCTTGTTAACAAAACGGTTACGGATGTTGTGGTTCGAGACCGTCGATTACGTTGGCCAATAGCCGAGAACCTAGAGGAAGCTATTAGGGGCGCAGAGTTTGTGGCGGCCAGGCGGCGCGCCAAATATCTACTGTTGGACACCGACCGGGGCACACTGATGGTGCACTTGGGCATGTCGGGCTCGCTACGAATCATGAATGCAACCAGTCCGCCTCTGTTTCATGATCATTGGGATATTGTGCTCAATGATGGCCGGTGCCTGCGCTATAACGATCCGCGCCGTTTCGGTAGTCTGCATTGGTTGGAGTCAGACAGTCACCCGCTGTTGGATCACTTGGGCCCGGAGCCGCTCTCTAATGCTTTCGACGCAGACTACCTATACAACTTGTCACGGGGCAGAAAAACCTCGGTAAAACAATTCTTAATGGACGGTAAAGTAGTTGTCGGCGTGGGCAATATCTATGCGAACGAGGCGCTGTTCATGGCCGGTGTGCGCCCCGATCGGGCGGCAGGACGCGTTTCCCGAGATCGCTATCAGTGCCTAGTGGAGCGGGTAAAGGCGATATTACAGGGAGCCATTTCTCAGGGTGGCACGACCCTGCGGGATTTTGTGAATAGCGATGGTCAGCCAGGGTATTTCGCTCAGCAGCTGCAGGTTTATGGTCGCGCGAACCAAGCCTGTAGGGTTTGCACAGCTATACTTAGAGAAATCCGGCAGAATAACCGCAGTACGGTGTTTTGCCCGCGTTGTCAGCGTTAGCCGCGAAACTTCTCATGCAGCGCCGCAGCAACAGGCGCGGCGACAAAGGGTGTGATGTCCCCTCCCATTGAGGCTATTTCCCTCACCAAGCTTGAAGAGATGTAGCTTAAGTGCTCAGCCGGGGTTAGAAAGACGCTTTCGAACTCAGGTTTTAAAGCTCGATTCATATTGGCCAGTTGAAATTCATATTCGAAATCGGCTACGGCGCGCAGACCTCTCAGTACGCAGTTGGAATCATGTTGTGTACAAAAGTCGGTGAGCAGCCCCTCGAAGCCGCTCACTTCAATGTTATCCAGATGACTGAGTGCTTGCTCGCACAGTGCGACGCGCTCTGCCAACGAAAACAATGGCTTCTTCTTCTCGCTGGAAGCAATGGCAATCACCACGCGATCAAATAGGCGTGCTGCTCGCTCCACGAGGTCTATATGACCATTGGTGATTGGATCGAACGTGCCTGGGTAGACAACGGTATGGGTGCGCATGATGTCGGGTCCTAATTGAATGCTATCGAAAGTTACACAAGCTCTGCTTCGCTGACAAACCCCCAAATCGGTCTAATCCGGCGCGTTCCGCTGCCACGACAATAGCGCAAAGCGAACTTCCCCGGCGGTTTTCTCCCGCAAGATCTCGAATCCTGCAATAAGTTCAGGCAGATCTTGGTTGCGTGGCATCTCCACATAAACGCGACAGTCGGCTGCCAGAAGGTCTGCCGTTACCAGGTGAGCGAGGGAGGCCCCTAGGAGGTTGTCGGCAAAGGGTGGGTCAACAAATACCAATTCGTACTGACGGCCGGCCTGCCAAGATGACGCGTCGGCGTTCGTGACCACGCCTCGGTCGTTGGCCGCTAACAGCGCCAAAGTCTGCGATAATTGCTTCACGGCTTCGGTATTGGTGTCCAGGAAATCACAGTGGGCTGCCCCACGAGATAATGCCTCCAATCCTAAGGCCCCACTGCCGGCATACATATCGAGGCAGCGCGCGCCGATCACCCGCGGGCCCAGCCAATTGAAGAGAGTTTCCCTTATACGGTCTGCAGTTGGGCGGAGGCCCTTAGCCGAGGCAAATGCTATTTTGCGACCGCGCCATTCGCCCCCGATAATTCGAACGCGGTTTTGAATCGTGGGCTTTATGGGTTTGCGCATTTCTGCCATCACTCCACGGTGATACCATTTCGTCTTAGGCCATTATCCAACAAGCAGAGTGACCGTGGGTCCATGAAGTTTTTCCGACGTGAAAAAAAGCCGGAGCAGCCCAGTGCCGTTCAACCCGAGGCGCCAGTATTGGACGCGATGTCTAATGACGCCAGCGCGATCGTCGATACCGATACCAGTTTTTATGGTCGTTTACGCCGCGGATTGAGTCGTACCGGCGATCAGTTGGCTAATGGGCTAGGCCGAGTGCTCTTAGGCGCTAAGGACATTGACGATGACCTTGTCGATGAATTGGAAACCCAACTGTTGATGTCCGATCTGGGCGTTGAGGTTACCCGCCGAGTCATCTCAAATATTACCGAACGTGTGGCGCTCAAAGAGTTGAGCAGTGGCGAGGCGGTTATGGCGGCAACCAAAGACGTCCTTCGGCAGACGTTGCTGCCCTGCCAACAGCCGCTGGATGCGACCCTGGCCGACCGTCCGTTTGTCATTTTGGTGGTGGGGGTGAATGGTGTCGGTAAGACCACGACCATTGGCAAGCTCGCTCAGCGCTACAAGCGCGAGGGTAAACGAGTCATGCTAGCGGCGGGCGATACCTTCCGTGCAGCGGCTGTTGAGCAATTACAGGCTTGGGGTGAGCGCAACGACGTCTCGGTGATTGCGCAGCACACCGGCGCTGATAGCGCTTCGGTCCTGTTCGATGCGATCCAAGCGGCTAGTGCCCGGGGCGTGGATGTATTGATCGCCGACACCGCGGGCAGATTGCAAAACAAGAATCATCTGATGGATGAGCTGTCTAAAGTGGTTCGAGTGATGCGCAAATTTGACCCCACAGCTCCCCACGAAACGTTATTGGTACTTGACGCTGGCACCGGCCAAAATGCTGTTGCCCAGGCAGAAGAGTTTGATCGAACAGTAGGTGTTACCGGTATAGCGGTTACCAAGCTCGATGGCACTGCCAGGGGCGGCGTACTTTTTGCCATTGCGGAAAAAATGGCAAGGCCCATTCGTTTTATTGGTGTTGGCGAGGGTGTGGACGACCTTAGAGAATTCCAGGCGAATGAATTTATCGATGCGTTATTTGATCGAGATATGCTGAGTGATTGAGTTTTCCCGTGTCAGCAAGCGCTTTGAGCAACACGAAGCGCTACGGGATATTTCGTTAACAATTCCTGCCGGAGAGATGGTGTTTCTGACAGGACACTCAGGTGCGGGCAAAAGCACGCTTCTGCGCCTTCTCATGTTGCTGGATCGCCCCAGTTCGGGGAGCCTCAAGGTGGATGGCGAGGATTTGGCCTCGATCACCTCTCGGCGTGTTGCGCGCTATCGCCGCGGTTTGGGCTGTATTTTTCAAGACCACCGCCTGCTTACTGATCGCGATGTTTTTCATAACGTGGCGCTGCCTTTGGAAATTGCTGGCTTTGAGCAGCGTGATATCGAGCGGCGGGTCCGCGCCGCCCTCGACAAGGTAGGCTTGCTGAATAAGGAGCGGGTTAATCCAGCCCTGCTGTCAGGTGGTGAGCAGCAGCGAGTGGGTATCGCGCGAGCGGTAGTTGCCCGTCCGCGTATGCTACTCGCCGATGAGCCTACCGGGAATTTAGACCCTGAGTTGTCAGCGGAGATCATGGGACTGTTCGAGGCGTTTAATCGCGTTGGGGTGACCGTGATCATTGCAAGCCATGATCTGGCACTGATATCGCGCCTGCGTCACCCGATTTTGACGCTCAAGGAAGGTCGATTGGTTCAAGCTGGGGGTTTGGCGCAATGACTCGGGGTGGAATCGGCGCCGTGCCGCGAACGCCGCTGTCGGCGTGGTTGTATCACCACCGAGAGTCATCGCGATTGAGCGCGCGCAAGTTACTGTTGGAGCCACTGTCGACCTTGATTACATTCCTCATGGTGGGCATCGCATTGGCACTTCCGGCGGCGCTGCTACTAACACTGGATAACCTGCATAACGTGGCGGGAACCGGCAGTACGGCGGCGCGGTTTTCCTTGTTGTTGACCGATGACGTAGACGAGGCCGGTGCTCAGGCCCTGCAGCAGTCATTGCGGGCTCGTGATGGCATTGTGGCTGTGGATTTGGTGACGCGTGATCAAGCACTAGCCAGCTTTGTTAGCGCCACCGGTCTGGGTACAGCGCTCGATTCTCTGGGCCAAAATCCGCTGCCCCATACCCTGTTGCTACAACCCGATCCAGCGATCACAGGCCCGGCATTGGAGGCATTAGCCAGAGAACTGCAGGGCTTAGAGACGGTTGACGAATTGGTGTTCGATACCTTATGGCAGTCGCGTCTTGAGGCCACCCTGGACTTTGGTCGACGTCTAGCTTGGGGCTTGGGCGCGCTTATGGCCATTGGCGCGGTGTTGGTGCTGGCAAATACTGTCCGCTTGGGGATCGAGTCCCGTCGCGATGAAATCATTGTGATTAAGTTGATCGGAGGGGGTGATGCTTACGCCCGACGACCTTTTTTGTATACCGGGCTTTGGTCGGGTGTGGGCGGTGGTATGACAGCGGTAGTTCTTGTATCTGTATTGTTTCATTTTGTGGCTCCCCCGGTGGAGACGTTGCTAGCGCTCTATGGCAACCCCTTTGAGCTGATAGGGTTGGGCTTTGGGCAGATACTGCTGTTGATTGTCGCCGGGGCGGGTCTTGGTCTGGGCAGTGCATGGCAGGCCGCCGGGATGCACCTGAGTCAAATGGAACCGCGCTAGGCTGTTGAAATAGTGAACTTTTTGGGGGTTAGCACTCTCTAATGCAGAGTGCTAAAATAATCGGCACGAGCAGGAGGAACTTGCCATGATCGAGCCTTCAAAGTCAGTCGCCCTCGGCAACGCCGCGGTGTTGAATATGGCCCCCGGAGCCAACCTTGCCGCCTATGTGCAGGCCGTTGGTGCTATTCCGGTGCTGTCTGCTGAGCGCGAACAGGAACTCGCAAACAAGCTTTATTACGAGGGGTGTGTTGACTCTGCACGAGAGTTAGTGCTCGCTCACTTGCGATTTGTAGTCCACATTGCCCGCAGTTACTCTGGTTACGGTCTGTCAGAAGCGGACTTGATTCAAGAGGGGAACGTTGGCCTGATGAAGGCGGTGAAACGCTTTGATCCGGAAAAGGGCGTGCGCCTAGTGTCTTTTGCCGTGCATTGGATCAAGGCTGAAATGCATGAGTTTATTTTGCGCAACTGGCGCATTGTCAAAGTGGCGACGACTAAAGCGCAGCGCAAATTGTTCTTCAATCTGCGCAGTGCGAAAAAGACCCTGGGCTGGTTGAGTGCCGAAGAAACCAAGGCCATCGCAGCAGATTTGGGTGTCGATGAAGCCGAAGTGCAACGCATGGAGGGCCGATTGGCCTGCCGTGATGTGGCATTTGATTTGCCGGTCGATGCTGACGATGACGAAAGCTGGTCGGCTCCGCAGCATTACCTAGAGGATCTGTCTGCCGATCCTGCCATGGCGGTAGAGGCGGAGGACAGTCAACGCGATAGCGAAGATCGTCTCCACAGCGCCATTGCCGCATTGGATAGCCGCAGCCGTGACATTCTGGCGCGCCGCTGGTTGGCCGAGCAAAAGGCAACACTGCATGAGTTAGCTGATGAGTATGAGGTTTCTGCTGAGCGGATTCGCCAGCTCGAAGCCAATGCCATGAAAAAACTCAAGGCTGCCCTGGCTGCTTGACCGCTATGCCATCAATGCGTTGGCCGCTGGTGCTGTCAGCGCTTTTGGGGGTTAGCGGCGTCAGCGCGGGCGCTTTAGGCGCTCACGGTTTGTCCACCATTTTGACCCCTGCCCAAATTGTGACTTGGCAGACAGCCGCGCACTATCACCTGTTACACGCTGTCGCCCTACTGGTCTTGGCTATCCCATTAAATTCGGGACAAGGCCCCCGGGGAATGGCAATTTCCGCCGCGGCTTTTAGTGCAGGGGTGGTGCTTTTCTCGGGTAGCATTTACGGCCTTTTGTTAACGGGCTTCGGCCCTTTGGGCCCAATAACTCCGATAGGTGGCTTGTTACTGATGGTTGGCTGGCTGAACCTTTTGCGGGTGGCTTGGGTAGGCCGCAGTCCCACTTGATGCTCTGCTGACCAGCAAACACAAACAGTTAAGAGTTTTATGGAACCCATTCAACGACGAATTCGCAGTTTCGTTATGCGTGCCGGGCGCATGACCGAAGGTCAGCAACGGGGTTGGGATGAAGGCTTTTCCCAATGGGGCTTATCGCTAGAGCGGGGCCTAGTCGATTGGTCCGAGCTTTTTGGCCGCGATGCGCGGCGGGTACTCGAAATTGGGTTTGGCATGGGTGACTCTTTGATCACTATGGCCGCGAATCAGCCCGACGTAGACTTTATTGGTGTCGAGGTACATAAACCGGGTGTTGGACGCCTGCTATCCCAAGTAGCGCAGCAGGGATTGACTAATGTTCGTGTCTTTGCCGAGGATGCTGTGGAGGTGCTTGAGCGCTGCGTTCCGGAGAACAGTCTCGACGGCTTGCAGGTATTTTTCCCCGACCCCTGGCACAAAAAACGTCATCATAAGCGACGCCTTATTCAACCGAGATTCGTGGCAATGGCGTCGCGCCGCCTAGTGCCGGACGGGCTCTTTCATTTGGCGACCGATTGGGAGCCCTATGCCGAGCATATGTTGGAAGTAATGGACGCGGAACCATCTCTGACGAACGTGGCTCCCTCTGGCGCTTTTAGCGAGCGCCCCGAATGGCGACCGGAAACTAAATTTGAGCGGCGTGGCGCTCGCCTAGGCCACGGGGTCTGGGATCTGCTCTATCGTCGCCAGTGACAGTTACGCGGTCACAGAAAGTGGGCGACCAAGTCATTGTGAAAGCGCATCCCTAACGCAGTTGGTTTAATACGTTCTATGTTGTTGCTAAGTAGGCCAATCGCGATAACACGATCCAACGTGGGCTGAATATGACTTAGTGGCAGGCCGGTGCGCTCGGTAAAGAGCGATGCTTGTACGCCGTGGCTTAAACGAAGAGCGTTGAGCATAAATTCCCCTGCTAGGTCAGCGGAGATTACCGGGACAGATTTGGGCAGCTGGCCGGCTCCAATGCTGGTGACATAGTCGCCGGGTACGCGGGAGCGTTGGGTTCTGAACGTACTCGAAGCGCCGGAAAGCTTGCCGTGAGCACCGGCACCGATACCCACATAGTCACCGAATTGCCAATAATTAAGGTTATGGCGACATTCATGGCTGTGGTGACTCCAGGCCGAGATTTCGTAGCGCTTAAACCCTGCGCCTTCTAGCAGTGATTCACCCTGTTCTTGAATATCCGCTAGTGCATCCTCTACCGGCAGCATAGGCGGCTTTGACCAAAAAGCCGTATTGGGTTCGATGGTGAGCTGATACCAAGAAAGATGCTTCACACCGTGTGCTAACGCTTGTTGCAGATCTCGGGTAGCCGATAGCGCATTCTGATTCGGTAGCCCATGCATTAAATCGGCATTAACTTGTGGAAACACCGCTAATGCCGAGTCCAGTGCCGCCCGCGCTTGATCGCCATCATGAATGCGACCGAGGGCCTTAAGGGTTGCGTTATCAAAGGATTGCACACCCAAACTCAACCGGGTGACGCCGGCGCGTCGATAGCCACGGAAGCGTTGCTGTTCCGCGCTGCTCGGATTACTTTCCATGGTGATTTCTATGTCGCTAACCATGTGGCAGCGAGCTGCTATACCCGAGAGTAAGCGCTCGATCGCACCGGGGGAAAATAGGCTGGGGGTACCGCCACCAATAAAGATCGACTCAAAAGGTCGCGCATCGATCCAGTTATGCTGAATTTCCAAGTCAGCGAGTAGCGCGTCGATATAGTTCGATTCTTCTTCAGGGTCAAAGTGTTCGTGAGAATTGAAATCGCAATAAGGACACTTGCGCTCACACCAAGGCAGGTGGATGTAGAGTGACAACGGCACTGGCGACGCTTTAGCTATCAAATTGCTCCCGCAACTTCGCAACTGCCTTGCCCCGATGCCCTATCCGCTGCTTTTCCTGCGTGTCTAGCTGCGCCGCCGAGCAATTTAATTCGGGTAGCCAAAAAATCGGGTCATACCCAAAGCCACCGGCACCTTGAGGTGCCATTGCTATCTCGCCATACCAGCGACCTTCCGCCACCTTGGGTGCAGGATCAGCGGCGTGACTCACGTATACCAGAACACACATGTACCAGGCTTGCCGATCGGCTCCGGTAAGACCGGCCATTTCTGTGAGCAGTTTATCGTTGTTGGCACTGTCGTCACCGCCAGAATATCGCGCCGAATGGATGCCTGGAGCACCACCTAGCGCGGGCACCACTAGGCCGGAATCATCGGCCAGTGCGGCTAAACCAGTCTGGGCTGCCGCGTGACGTGCTTTGATGAGGGCGTTCTCCAGAAAGGTGGCCGCATCCTCGATAGCTTCAGTGACGGCAAACTGCCCCTGGGGGAGTAATGTGAGGCCGCTGTCCGCCAGCGCAGATTGTAACTCGCGCAATTTACCGGCATTGCCACTAGCCAGAACCACCTGCTGCTCGAGATTAGCCACTGCTTAAGGATCCTGCTTCCAAAGCTGGGTTTTAAACTTGTAGTGATAGGCTTGCTCACTGCCTTCAGGTTGGAAATCAAATTCGAAAAAACGCCACTCGCGATCAATGAATTCAAAAGGTGCAATGTAATAGGTTGCCGTTCCCTCGCGGATTTCCTGTAGCGCTAGTGTTTGGCTTTGAATAAGGTCCCAAGTTTTGCCTGAAATCTCCATGGGTATGCCCGCGAGCCCTTCGGCGTCGGCGTCGCGCACAGAAAGCGTTAACATGGCTTTATCATGCCCCCGCACAATGCCATAGCGTGCCGCAACCTCGGCGCTGAGAAAGGTGGTATAGACCACACTATGATGCAGCTCATAGCGATCAAAACGCTCGGACTGTTGGCCTTGGACAGCAACCGCCCCAAGAGCGAATAGCGCCAGCAAAGTCTGCAGTGCTTTTTTCATCACGCGCGTCGGCGAATGCGAAAGATAGCCGTAACGGCGAAAAAATTAGGAAACAAGGTCGCCAGCAAAGACCCGATGGGGCCGGCATCGATATCTCTATCCACCACTTCAATATTCAAGTCCTCGCACAGCTGCTCGAAATCTCGAACGGTGCAGAAATGAATATTGGGCGTGTTGAACCAGCTGTAGGGCATCGCTTTGGAAACCGGCATGCGGCCGGTAAAGCTCAATTGCAGGCGACAACGCCAATGACCGAAGTTGGGAAACGTGACAATGGCCTCATGGCCAATGCGGACCATATCCTCTAGCACTATGTGGGGGTGCTGGAGCACTTGCAAAGCATGGGCCAAAACAACGTGGTCATAGCTGTTATCGGGAAAATTTTCTAAGCCGCGATCCATATCTTGTTGGATCACGTTAATGCCCCTAGTGGCGACCTCAATCAAGTTCTGCGGATCGAGCTCAATGCCCATGACTACCGCCTGTCGCTCCTTTTGAAGTTGCTGCAAGAATTCGCCATCGCCACAGCCAAGATCCAACACCCGCGCGCCGTGTTGTACCCAAGCTTTAATTTTGTTGAGGTCATAACGCATCAGATTTGTACCTGCCGCATCCACGCATCAAACAGACCGACATACACAGGATCGTATATTAAGAAAGCGTCATGCCCGGCATCGGTTTCGATGTCAGCGTAGGTCACGGCCTTGTTGGCTTTCAATAAGGCGTTAGTGATCTCCCTCGACCGGGCCGGGGAGAAGCGCCAGTCACTAGAGAAAGACATAATCAAAAAACGGCATTGGCTCTGGGCCATGGCGGCGGCAAGATCACCATCGGTATCGGCCGCCAAATCAAAATGGTCCAAGGCGCGGGTCATGAGCAAATACGTATTAGCGTCAAAGCGCGAGGCGAAGCGGGCGCCTTGGTAACGCAAATAACTTTCTACCTCGAATACCGTGTTGTCCTCGCTAGCACCGTCAATGTTGACATCGCGTAGTTCGCGACCGAACTTATCGCTCATCCCGTCTGCCGACATATACGTTAAATGGCCAACCATACGCGCCAAGGCAATGCCATCGATGGGTGCGACATTTGCCGCTTGATAGTTGCCCGCATGCCACCGTTTATCGCTGGTAATGGCGTGCCGAGCGATTTCGTTGAACGCGATATTTTGCGCTGTGAGTCGAGGTGCGGCGGCAAGTGCTACGCAATGGCGCACCCGATCGGGTAAATCTATCGCCCACTGCAGACTTTGCATGCCACCTAGGCTACCGCCGATGACAGCCGCCCAGGTATCGATACCCAAGCGGTCGGCGAGCAGTGCCTGGGTGGTTACCCAGTCGCGTACCTTGATTGAGGGAAATTGGGGGCCCCATGCTTGTTGGGTCGCGGGGTTAATGCTAGCGGGCCCGGTACTGCCATCGCAGCCACCCAAATTATTGAGGCTAACGACAAAAAATCGCGAGGTGTCGATGGGTTTTCCGGGGCCAATCAGCTGATCCCACCAGCCGGGTTTTTGGTCACTGTCATGGTGGCGTCCGGCCGCATGATGGTTTCCGCTTAAGGCGTGACAGATCAATACCGCATTGGTTTTTGCGGCATTAAGTTCACCATAGGTCTCAACTACTAGCTCAAAAGCCGGCAACGTAGACCCGTCTGACAGGGTGAGTGGTTGGTTGAACTGCTCTATAAACGGCGTGACCAGTCCGATGTCCTTAGCGGCAATCACGATTTACATACCCACGATTAAGCCAGGTGGCAGACCTACGGAGATCGCCATGTGAAATAGACTTTTCTGCAGCAGTTGGATGACAACAAAAATGGCTATCGGTGATAGATCTAATGGACCAATGTTAGGAATGATGGAGCGTACGGGAGACATCACCGGTTCCGTGATCTGATACAGCAAATACACAGCCGGGCTGCGGCTGTCCGGGGCAACCCAGCTGACCACAATCATCGCCAGTATTGCGAATAAATAGGTGCTGACTACCAAGCTGGCCACACCTATCAACGACCAAACACCTAGTGTCAGCGGGTTGGGTGGCGAATAGCCGGCGGTCAGTAATAACAGCGAGATGGCCGCCGCCTGAACAAATACCGCCAACAGGATCACCGACGGATCAAAACGCTTGCCCGTCGGAATAAGTCGCTGAAGCATGGTCAAGGGTGGTCGGGTGAGCTGCACAATGACCTGTGAGATTGGGTTGTAAAAATCCGCGCGGGAGGCCTGCAAAATCCCCCGTAGTACCACGACGATCAAATACAGCGAGGTCACTGTATCGATTAAAAACCCGGCGATATCAGAGGCAAATGTCATAACGTACCTTGTTCACCCGAGAGTTCCTGTGAGCGAGCGAAGGCCGCATCCATGGCCTGCTTGACCACGTTATCGAGCCCGCCGCGAGCGAAGGCGTTTAACGCGCGCTCCGTGGTACCCCCTGGACTGGTGACGTTTCTTCGCAGAGTCGCTACCGGTTGGTCTTGTTCTGTCGCCAGGCGTGCCGAGCCGAGAGCAGTCTGAAGCGTCAGCTGGTAGGCATCATCCCATGTCAGACCGAGTTGCTCACCAGCGCTGATCATGGCTTCCATGAAGGCAAAAAAATACGCTGGGCCGCTGCCTGAGAGGGCAGTGACAGCATCGAGTGCAGACTCTTTCTCTACCCAAAGTGTGGTTCCCACTGCTGCCATGATGGCCTCCGCCTGCTGGCGTTGCTGAGCAGAAACACCGTCTGGTGCGAACAACGCCGCGGCACCGCAGCGGACAAGCGCAGGGGTGTTGGGCATGCAACGGATGATAGGCAAGCCGGGGATATCCAGCCGCCCTCTGAGTGCGTTAACGGTAATCCCCGCGGCAATCGACATGGCCACGGGCTTGTGGTTGAGCGCCTTGCTCAGATCGTGGCAGACGTCGGCCATGACCTGTGGCTTAACGGCGAGGATCACGAAATCGGCATCGCTGACAACCGCCTGTGCGTCGGGGGATGTATTTTCAATACCCATAGCGTTTACCGCCGCGAGTGCCTCTGGAAAGGGATCCGCCGCGGAAATCTGGTCGGGTGTAACACCTGTGTCCAGCAGCCCGCCCATGATGGCCTTGGCCATATTGCCAGCACCAATGAATGCGATACGTTGCGGAAGCGCCGAAGTGGGCACATTGAGCTCCAAAGTCCGAGGGATAATTGCCAGAGAGTATACCGCGCCGAGGCTGCCAGCGGTGGTCCAGTGATTGTGTGTCTAGTTTCGGGCACCAAAAATGTCACTGCCGACCCTAATCAAGGTGGCACCCTCAGCAATGGCGGCCTCCAAATCTGCCGACATGCCCATTGATAACGTATCCAATTCGGGCAGTGCCAGCTTTAGCCGTTGCAAAAGCAAACGCATGTCAGAGAATGCGCGGCGCTGTTCTGCAGGGTCGTCCGTGGGCGCGGGAATCGCCATCAGTCCACGCAGCCGCAACCGCGGTAATTGGGCGACCTCTAGGGCTAGCGCGTCTATTTGATCGGATGCCAGTCCAGCTTTACTAGCCTCTCCCGAAATATTAACTTGCAGACAAACATTTAGCGGCGCCATGTGTTCCGGGCGTTGGTCGTTAAGGCGTCGCGCGACCTTCAAGCGATCTACCGTGTGGACCCAAGACATCCAGGTGGCAAGCCCGCTGGTTTTATTGGACTGCACCGGCCCGATGAAATGCCACTCGAGCCCCAAATCAGCCAGGGTGCTGGCCTTCTCAATGGCTTCCTGGGCGTAGTTCTCACCGAAGGCTCGCTGTCCTTCAGCCACCGCGGCGCGGATTAAGCTAATCGACTTGGTTTTGCTGACGGCGACCAAGCCCGCGCTATTTGACTCGCGGCCCGCCGCCAGCTCGGCTTTCTCTATGCGCAAGCGGAGCCGAGACAGATTTTCGCTGACATTAACTTCTGACATAGTGTCATGATACGTCAGATGACATAGTCTAGTAGTTACTAAAAAGGGGTTGTCTATGGATATCACCGAATTACTGGCATTTAGCGCAAAGCAAGGCGCATCGGATCTACACCTCTCGGCGGGTCTGCCACCCATGATTCGCGTTGACGGTGACGTGCGCCGGATCAATGTGCCCGCCATGGATCAAGCAGAAGTCCACGATCTCATGTACGACATCATGAATGATCGGCAGCAGAAAGATTTTGAGGAATTTCTGGAGACAGACTTTTCCTTCGATGTTCCTGGTGTTGCCCGTTTTAGGGTCAATGCCTTCAATCAAAATCGCGGTCCAGGCGCCGTTTTCCGCACCATTCCCTCGAAAGTGTTGAGCATGGAAGAGCTGGGAATGGGGCAGGTTTTTAAAGACATATCGTTGCTGGCACGGGGACTGGTATTGGTAACTGGGCCGACCGGTTCGGGCAAATCTACCACGTTGGCCGCCATGATTGATTACATCAATGACAATCGATATGACCACATTTTGACCATTGAGGACCCCATAGAATTTGTACATGAGTCGAAGCGATGTCTGGTCAACCAGCGCGAAGTCCATCGCGATACCTTGGGTTTCTCCGAGGCGTTGCGCTCAGCGCTGAGAGAAGACCCCGATATTATTTTGGTGGGTGAATTACGCGATTTGGAAACCATTCGACTGGCACTTACAGCAGCAGAGACCGGCCATTTGGTATTTGGCACCTTACACACTACCTCTGCGGCAAAAACGATCGACCGCGTCATCGATGTGTTCCCCTCGGGAGAGAAATCGATGGTCCGCTCGATGCTGTCTGAATCGCTGCAGGCGGTGGTCTCGCAGACACTGCTAAAACGTCGGGAAGGGGGGCGCGTTGCCGCTCATGAAATCATGCGCGGGACATCAGCCATTCGAAACCTAATTCGCGAGGACAAGGTGGCGCAAATGTATTCAGCGATTCAAACCGGACAGTCGATAGGTATGCAGACCATGGACCAGTGTTTGCAGTCACTGGTTGACAAAAAAGTCATCTCACTAGAGGCGGCGCGAGAAAAAGCTCGTCACCCTGAGAATATTGGTTAACAGACGGTTTTAGTTGTCACTGAGCCAGGTTGATAAGATGACGCAAGCGGCCTCGGCGTCCACGGGCTGGCTAGCGTAATCTGTCGAGCCGCCGCGATCTCGCCGCTGGATCTTGGCCTCTTGTGAAGACAAGCGCTCGTCAACTAATGTGACTGCAATTCCGAACCGGCCTTCGAGCTTTCTGGCAAACCGACGCGCACGTGCCGCCATGTCGCTGTCGCTGCCGTCCATGTTGATTGGCTCACCTACCAACAATAACTGTGGCTGCCAATCACCTATGAGGCGCTCAATATCAGACCAAGCCGGCACCCCGTCTTTAGCTTTGATCACCGTGCAGGGCTCGGCAGTTTTTAAGACGGCATTACCGACAGCAACGCCGATATTACGGAGCCCCCAATCGAAGGCTAGAATTCGACCTCCGTTGACGCTCATGCGTGACCGGCTGCGCCTGACATGAGCGAGATATCGAAACCCATCAAGTCTCCTGCGGCACGCAGGCGGTCCTCGAGAGGCGTCTCAAACAGTATGGTGTGATTGGCCGCTACTGTGAGCCAGCAATTTTCGCTCAACTCCGCTTCCAGTTGGCCGGCAGCCCAGCCCGCGTAGCCAAGCGTAATCAGGTGCTGAGCATGGCAGTGACCCTCACCGATGGCCACCAAGATATCTCTGGAGGTGGTCAGCCAAATATCGTCGGCGACGTGCTGACTCGATTCCCAGGGCCCTTGGCGTGAGTGCAGCACAAAGCCGTGATCCATTTTCACCGGGCCACCTGCCAGCACGGGTGCCGGTTTGGCGCTCGGTCGCTTTTCAATATCCAAGTGCTCAAGAATTTCTTCGAGTTCAACATCGAGAGGCTTATTAATGGCAACACCCATTGCCCCCGATTCCCCGTGCTCACAGATATACGTGATGCTGCCGGCAAAAAAGCCCTGATCTAAAGCCGGTGTTGCAACCAACAGGCGGCCCTTCAAGCAATCTGAAGGGCTGGCCATCGGCACAATCGCATGGGTATCAGAGACTGTCATTGTATCGAGCTTAGCGCGTTACTTCGAAATTGCCAGGTTCTCACAATATCTAGTCGCGCCGTTTGCTGGGCCAGCGCTTTAGAGAAAGGCGGGAAGGGCGCGGCTAATAACACGGTGTTCTGTGCGGCCTGATCCAGCTCGGGCTTACCCGATGAGCGCAGAATTCGGATCTGTTCCAGTTTGCCATCTGCCGCCACAGAGACTAGCAACCGCACATCCGCGTCATCGCTGGGCGTTTTGCCGCGATACAGTGCGTTACCGACTTGCTCCACTCGTGCCCGCCAGCGGGCCAGGTATTCCGCGTCGAGGCTACGCCGCGCCGCTACAGCGCCGGCGATGTAGTCGCTGTTGATATCGCTGTCACTGATGGCCGCCATTAACTGCTCAATTTCGTCTATCGCCTGGGCCAGCGTGTCGGGGGTGGGCACGCGTCCTAGCTCACTTGCCTCGCCGCCAGCTAATTCCTGTGTTACCGAAACAGTGGTTACCCATTGCACGCTATTTTCAGGCGCGCCGGTATCAATGTCGCCGCTTTGGTTGTTTGCGGCGAGATGCTTGGCGTTATCCGGTACTTCCTCCGATGGCTGTAGCGCGAAGGTTACCGCAACCGATTGAGTTGATACCTTCGACCAATCCACACTGAATCCCATAGCAAGTAATAGTAAGCCATGAATGATTGAAGCGATCGCAAATGAAGGCGTGATCGGTTCCCGCAGCAGGGAAGTGTTCAAGGCGATAAGCCGGTTAGCCATTTTCTTGGGCGATTTGTTGCTCGACACAATCCATGAGCTGCTGTGCAATCCCGAGATTTTGAGCCGCTTCAATTTCACGCAAACAGGTTGGGCTGGTGACATTGATTTCCGTGAGATAGTCGCCAATGACATCAAGACCAACAAACCACAGACCGCGTTCACGCAGGCTCGGACCTACCTGCTGTGCTATCCAGCGATCACGCTCAGTTAGCGCCTGAACGCGCCCGGTTCCCCCGGCCGCCAAATTGCCGCGGCTCTCTCCGGCGAGAGGCACACGAGCTAGGCAATAGGGTACGGGCTCGCCGTTAATCATGAGTATGCGCTTATCACCGTCGCTAATGGCGGGTAGATACACTTGACCCATGATGGTCCGCTGACCCTGCTCTGTCAGTGTTTCGAGAATCACGCTGAGATTGGGGTCATTGGCGGCCACGCGAAAAATAGCGCTGCCTCCCATGCCGTCGAGGGGTTTGAACACCACATCCCGGTGTGTTTGATGAAAGGCCCGCAGTTGCTGCATGTCCCTCGAAACGATCAACTGCGGACAGCACTGGGGAAAGGCGGTGGCGAATAATTTTTCATTGCAGTCACGTAAACTAGCACAGCGGTTCACGACCACAGTCCCCCGGCGCTCGGCATTTTCGAGCAAGTGGGTGGTATAGAAAAACTCCATGTCAAAGGGCGGATCTTTGCGCATCAGCACCGCGTTAAGCTCCGCCAGATCTCTTTCGACGGCCTCGCCTAGTGAGAACCAATCAGCGGGATCCTCGCGAACCTCCAGCGGCCGCATGCGCGCCCAAGTCAGTCCATCTTTAATGAACAGGTCGTGTTGCTCCATGTACCATAGCTGCCAACCTCGGTCTCGGGCTGCCCAAAGCAGACCTAGCGTTGTATCCTTTTTGTAGTTGATACCCCCGATGGGGTCCATAACGACACCGATGTTCACGGTCATAAGCAAAATCTTCAGTGATTAACAGACGATTGGGTTAAGTGACGGTAAAGTAAGGGCGCGCCTGCTTCAGCGCAACCATTCATAGAGATTTGTCCATGGTAGAAATACTCTTCGCAAGCGTCGCGACAATGCTGATGCTGGCAACTTTCACGGGTTTGATCAGGGCGCGCGCACTGGGTTGGGGAGTACCGGTCTGGTTTGTGGTGTCTATTTTGGGCACGGAATTGGCGCCGAGGCTGTTGGTGGTGCAGCTGGTATTGGCGGCTGTGGGCGCCTGGTTCTTGGATATCGATAGCAGCGCCGTCCAATGGGGTCTTGTTTGTTTGTCTTTAGCCTCTCTGGGCACGCTGGAGCTGCTGCGCCGTCACTTTGAGGCGGGCAGTACTTTTGAACGAGCACTGAATACAGGCTTGGGGGCAGATTTTCGCGAGCAGATCCCCACTGACAGGCGCGCAACCTTGAGTCACCAGATTCGGGCCAAGGAGTGGTTGAGGCCGCTAAAATTTGCCCGCGATGGTGTCAAGATTGATCGTGACATTAGTTACGGTCCTGCTGGTAAGCGCAACCTACTCGACATCTACTCTCCGGTGACGGCGGGTGAGAACCGCCCCGTACTTTTGCAAATCCATGGCGGTGCCTGGATTTTAGGCCATAAGGCGGAGCAGGCGTTGCCGCTGTTACACCATATGCCGTTGCGGGGTTGGGTGGTCGTATCCATAAATTATCGGCTTTCGCCTAGAGCTACGTTCCCCGATCACATCATTGATGTGAAGCGCGCCATTGCCTGGATTCGTGAGCACATTGTCGAGTGGGGTGGAGATCCAGACTTTATTGCCGTTACCGGCGGCTCCGCAGGCGGACATCTCACCGCTTTGGCGGCCTTGTCCGCAAACTATGCGCCGTGGCAGCCAGGTTTTGAGCATGTAGATACCTCATTACAAGCAGCGTTACCGCTTTATGGTGCCTACGACCTTTGTAACCGTTTTGCGATTCGACAGAATACCGGTATCGATGAGCCTGTTATGAAACGCTTTATGAAGGCAACCCAAGACGAGGACCCCGAACGCTATGAATTGGCGTCACCGCTGTCATGGCTTAAGCCTGAGCAGCCGCCTTTTTTTGTGGTGCAAGGTTGCAACGACACGCTTATCTGGGTGGAAGAGGCGCGGCGGTTTGTCGCCGAGTTTTCCGAACACTCTGGCTCAAGCTTGGTTTATGCGGAGCTTGAAGGCGCACAACACAGCTTCGACTGTTTCCATTCACCGCGCACCAGTCATTACCTGAATGCCGCGGCGGTCTGGCTTGAATGGGCACGTGCCAATCACGAGTTAAAAAGATGATCGATGCTTGGCTACAACATCCCACGTTACGGTATTCTGATGCATTAGCGTTACCGCCTGAGGTTCAAGCCGACTTTTTAGATGGCAATGCGCGGCG
>CAYPPU010000001.1:63993-74052 GCA_964412695.1 uncultured Alteromonadaceae bacterium
CATTAGCGTTACCGCCTGAGGTTCAAGCCGACTTTTTAGATGGCAATGCGCGGCGGGTTTTTAACCTCTAGCGTCTTAGGAGTTCGCTGCCTATAGATCGCCCCAACGAGCGCCGAGTATTGCCAGGGCCACCGCGGGGGCAGTCTCGGTGCGCAAGATGCGGGGTCCTAGTGTTAACGCCTCGAACCCGTGCTCTTGGGCATGCGTCACCTCACCTTCAGTTAAGCCACCTTCAGGCCCAATCAGCAGGGCGATCGATCGCGGTCTAGGGTCAGTCGCGGTGGTGCTGGCATTAACACAGTGCAAAACAAACTTTCGGTCTGCTTCGACCTGCTCGGTCCACGCCTCAAGGCTCTGGGGCGCCGCGACTTGGGGCACTGTACTTCGGCCGCATTGTTCACAGGCGCTAATTACAATTTGTTGCCAGTGTTGTAGCCGCTTTTCTAGTCGATCCTGCGGTACTTTGTAGTCCACGCGTTCGCTATACAAAGGCTGGATGTGGGCAATACCCATTTCAGTGGCTTTTTGAATAGCCCAATCAAAGCGCTCGCCTTTGCTTAGACATAAACCCAAAACACTGCGAAGGGGTGATTCCGGTACGCTATCTATTTCACATTCGACGCGGATCAAAGCTCGGCGTTTATCGGCCTCGAGTAATCGGCACTGCCAGTCGCTTCCGGTGCCATTGAATAGCACCACCGCATCACCGGTCCGCGCTCTGAGAACGCGTACGAGATGATTAGCGGCGACAGCGTCTAGGGTCACCTCGTCGCCACTAGTCAGGTCTTGTGGTGTGTAAAGTCTAATTACTCGCATACTGTGACTGTGGGTTGTGTCAGGGGACTTGTCCAGTACCGCACAGGCTCAGCTATACGCTCAGGCGACGGATACTAGCCCTAGGTTGGCTGCGATCGTGCGTACCGGTTCAACTTGATTCATGGTGTAAAAATGAATGCCCGGTGCGCCGCTTTCCATGAGGGTGGCACAAAGCTGAGTAATGACGTCAATACCAAATTGCTTAATGCTGTCCTGATCATCGCCAAAACCGGCAATGCGCTGACGAATCCAACGCGGAATTTCGGCTCCACAGGCGCCGGCAAAACGTTCCAGGTTGGCAAACTGGGTAATCGGCATGATACCCGGGTGAATCGGGTGCTCTATGCCCGCCTGTTGGCAGCGATCTAAAAAATAAAAGTAAGCCTCGACGTTAAAGAAAAACTGTGTGATCGCCTTGTTGGCGCCAGCATCGAATTTCTGCTTCAGGTAATAAATATCCTTGTCGTAACTCTTCGCTTGGGGATGAATTTCCGGATAGGCCGCCACGGCGATTTGGAAGTGATCCCCGGTGTGCTTACGCACAAATTCAACCAATTCGTTGGCGTGCACTAACTGGCCGGTGCCCATCCCCGAGGGTAAATCGCCTCGAAGCGCTACGAGGCGATTAATCCCCTGTTCTTGGTAGCGATGGAGCAACGCTAGCATGGCGTCTTCACTGTCAGCACCAAAGCTCAAGTGCGGTGCAGCGTCAAAGCCCGCGTCTCGAATGGAAGTGACCGCACCAAAGGTGTTGTCACGGGTCGAGCCGCCTGCGCCGTACGTAACCGAGCAATACTCGGGTTGCAGAGCCGCCAGAGCAGGTAAGGTTTCAGTTAATAATTTTTCCCGCCCGGCATCGGTCTTGGGCGGGAAAAATTCTAGGCTACAGGCTGCGTTACTACTCATAGAGGGCTGCCAATTGCCTCAGTATTTGTAGCTGTCGGGCTTATAGGGGCCTGACACATCAACGCCAATATAATCGGCCTGCTGATCGGTGAGGCGTGTCAGCACACCGCCGAAGCCCGCGACCATGAAGGCGGCCACTTGCTCATCTAAGTGCTTGGGCAGAACCTCCACGGTGACATTGGCCGCTTTCTGATCGGCGGGCAAATTCGCGAAGCCTTTTTCAAACACGTGAATCTGTGCCAAGACCTGGTTCGCAAAGGACCCATCCATAATGCGTGATGGGTGACCGGTGGCGTTGCCCAAGTTAACCAAACGGCCCTCGGATAACAGCAACAGGTGGTTGTTGCTGCTGCGATCGCGATAGATTTTGTGTACCTGGGGTTTGATCTCTTCCCATTCCCAGTTATCTCGCATGTAAGCGGTGTCGATTTCGTTATCAAAATGACCAATATTGCAAACCACCGCGCCCGACTTCAGCGCCCGCAGCATGGCGGCGTTACAAACATTGACGTTACCCGTCGTGGTAACCAGTAGGTCAGTGGTTGCGAGCAGGTCGGCATTGACTGAGTCGTCGCCGCTATTCACGCCGTCAATAAACGGTGACACGACTTCGAATCCGTCCATGCAGGCCTGCATGGCGCAAATGGGATCTATTTCGGTAATGCGCACAATCATGCCTTCCTGGCGTAAGGACTGTGCCGAGCCTTTGCCCACATCACCGTAGCCGATAACGAGTGCGCGTTTCCCAGCCAACAAATGATCCAGGCCTCGCTTGATGGCATCGTTTAGGCTGTGGCGACAGCCATATTTGTTGTCGTTCTTGGATTTAGTGACCGCATCGTTGACGTTGATGGCGGGCACCTTGAGCTCACCATCAGCTAGCATTTCGTATAGGCGGTGAACTCCCGTGGTGGTTTCCTCGGTGATGCCGTGAATTTTCTCGAGCATGGCGGGGTATTGCTCATGCAGCATGGCGGTGAGGTCGCCGCCATCGTCCAGTACCATATTGGCGTCCCAGGGCTGGCCGTCTTTCAGAATGGTTTGCTCGATACACCACTCGTACTCTTCTTCGGTTTCGCCTTTCCAAGCAAACACGGGCACGCCGGCGGCGGCCACTGCTGCGGCAGCATGATCTTGCGTAGAGAAAATGTTGCAAGATGACCAGCGCACTTCAGCGCCCAGCGCCACCAACGTTTCAATTAACACGCCGGTCTGGATGGTCATGTGAATACAACCCAAGATACGCGCGCCGGCAAGAGGCTGTTGGCCACGATAATGCTCTCGCAAGGCCATCAGTGCGGGCATTTCAGATTCGGCAATATCAAGCTCCCGGCGGCCCCACTGGGCGAGGTTGATGTCGGCGACTTTGTAGTCGGTGAACTGGTTCAAATCTACAGCGGTAGTCATGGTCATTGTCCCTGTGCAGTAAAGCTTTTGTTGTAGTGAGATGAGAAGGTCTTAGAGTGCGGCCTTGAGGGCGTCAACGCGGTCGGTACGCTCCCAGGGCAAGTCGATATCGGTGCGACCAAAATGTCCGTAGCTTGCGGTTGCCCGATAAATGGGTCGTTTCAGATCTAACATATCAATAATGCCTTTAGGTCGCAGATCAAACAGATCGCGGACCAATTCAACAATGCGCGCATCGTCGATTGTGCCGGTACCGAAGGTATTGAGTGAGATTGAGGTGGGCTCAGCCACGCCGATGGCGTAGGACACTTGAATCTCACAGCGAGCTGCCAAACCGGCGGCAACAATATTCTTGGCCACGTAACGCGCGGCATAGGCTGCTGATCGATCGACTTTCGACGGATCTTTTCCTGAAAACGCGCCGCCACCGTGTCGCGCCATACCGCCGTAGGTGTCGACGATGATTTTGCGGCCCGTTAGACCGCAGTCGCCAACGGGACCACCAATAATGAATTGACCTGTGGGGTTTATGTGATACCGGGTATTGGCATGCAGCCAGGCCTCGGGCAACACAGGTTTGATGATCGACTCCATGACGGCTTCGTGAATCTCCGACTGGGAGACCTCTGGGCCGTGTTGGGTAGAAAGCACAACGGCATCGACGCTGACCGGTGCGCCGTCGCTGCCATAACTCAACGTCACTTGGCTTTTGGCGTCGGGACGTAACCAGGGCAGTGCGCCGGATTTGCGCAGCTCCGCCTGTTTCTCAACCAAGCGGTGGGCATAAAAAATGGGTGCGGGCATGAGCGCCTCGGTCTCGTTGCTGGCGTAACCGAACATCAAGCCCTGGTCGCCGGCGCCCTGTTCTTTGTCCTCGCCTTCATCGACACCCATGGCGATGTCATGGGACTGTTTACCAATGGCGTTAAGTACCGCGCAGACCTTGCCGTCAAAGCCGACGTCCGAGTTGTCGTAGCCGATTGAGCAGACCACGTCGCGCACGATATCTTCAAGCTCAATATGACTGCTAGTGGTCACTTCGCCGGCTACCACGACCATACCGGTTTTGACCATGGTCTCTACTGCTACACGGCCGTGGGGATCCTCGGCCAAGATCGCATCGAGGATGGCGTCTGACACCTGATCTGCCATCTTGTCGGGATGCCCTTCTGATACCGACTCTGAGGTAAAAAGCGAGTACTCACTCATGTTATATGGTCCTATTTAATTTAATCTTTTGAATAAGCGCACTTGGATTTGGAAACCGTTACGCTGGGTAATAAAGACTTCGGCGGTGGGGGTGAGTTGTGCTTCTCGCGCCCAATCAGTTAGCTGGTCGGGCTCAAAACCCAGCCAGAGGTCGCCGCAATGCTCCCGAGCCCAGGCCTGGTCATGGGCGCATAATTCCGAGACCACCAGCGCACCACCCAGCGTCAATAAGCCGGCAATGTCTTGCATAACTTGTTGGGGATTCGGCGTGTGATGCAGCACCATGTTGGCGACTGCAATATCAAACCGTGCGGGCTCGTTGTTCAGGTCTGCGGGCGTCCCCAAACGGAAATCGATGTCCCGTGAGAGAGCACAATGAGCCTGGGCAGTCTGCAGCATGACCTCAGAGTTATCCAAGGCTGTGACCTGACGGGCGCGTTCGGCCAGCGCAGGCAGCAAACTGCCGTCACCCGGTCCAATTTCCAGAATATGCTTTTGGCCAAGATCGCCGCAGCGTTCCAACAAGTGCAGGGTGCCCTGGCTGTAGTCTTGCCAGGAGGCAATCAACTCGCGTTGCTCTTGAAAACGGTCACTGTTGTCGAGGAAAAAATCGACCGAGTTGCGCTCACGTTGGGACTGAACTCGAGCCAGTCCCGTGCTGATGTCTTCGCCCAGTGATTCGGCATCAATTGCCTGAAATATGGCATCAATGAGGCCGCTGTGTTCGCCTGATGCCAATTGCCGTCGGTAAAAAACCGCAGTCCCCTCGCGCCGACGCACCACCAGATTGGCCTGCACGAGCACTTTGAGATGATGACTTAGGGCACTTTGCCGAAGTTGGAAGACCTCACAGAGCTCCGAAACACTTAACGAATCGCCTCTGAGTAATCGCAAAACTTGGACACGTAGTGGATCCCCCAAGGCTTTGAATACGCTGGGTAGCGCCACGGCGTCGCTTACGTCAATGAGATCGCCAGCCGAGATTTGGCGGGGTGCTTGCGGTGTCATGGCGCGCAATCTATCAGGGCTAAAAGCTTTTATCAAAATTTTTTGATAAAAGAATTTGGGCAAAACGATGCCGGGATTGTGCTGTTCAAGCCCACGCGGTCATGCGCCGCGGGTATACTCGTTGCTTTGCTGAATAAGGTGGGAATGCGGGTGGATCAACAGGCTATGAAAGAACAGGTAGCTGAGGCGGCCATTGCTCGCATTGCTGCCTTGGACGCCGATCAATTGGTACTCGGTATTGGTACCGGTAGCACCGCCGAGTGTTTTATCCGGCGTCTACCTGAGCTTGCGGCCCGCATTGACACCACCGTTTCCAGTTCGGAGCGCTCAGAGGCGTTACTGCGTGAGCTGGGTCTGCCCGTTTCCGATTTGAACAGTGCGGGCCCGCTGGACGCCTATATTGACGGTGCTGATGAAGCCAATGAGGCCTTACAGTTGATTAAAGGGGGCGGTGCAGCGCTAACGCGAGAGAAGATTGTGGCGGCGGCCTCTAATTTTTTTCTCTGTATTGCGGACGAGAGCAAATTGGTGCGAACCCTCGGGGCGTTTCCGCTGCCTGTGGAGGTTATTCCAATGGCCCGCAGTTACGTGGCTAGAGAACTGGTGGCTTTGGGTGGCCAACCGGTATGGCGTGAGGGTGTCACCACAGACAACGGCAACGTCATTTTGGATGTCCACGGGCTCAGCATTAGCGAGCCATTAAAGCTGGAACAACAGATAAATAGCATTGTGGGTGTGGTGTGTAGCGGCTTATTCGCCCATCGCCCGGCGGATTTGTTGATGCTAGGCACGCCCAACGGGGTAAAAACGCTATCGGCAGTCTGAGTGCGCCGTAGGCGCTCCTACCTGTTCAACGCGAATTAAAATCAGGCGTCGAAGACTTTACCCGGATTAAGAATATTATCGGGGTCTAACGAGCGCTTAATGGCGCGCATGATCTCAATTTCCTCGATGCTTCGGGTAATGCTCAAATAGGGCTTCTTCAGTAGCCCAATACCGTGCTCCGCCGAAATAGACCCCCCCAGTTTGGCCACCTCGGCGAAAATTTCATCATTAACGTCGGCACACCGCGCCTGAAATGCAGCACTGTCCTCGCCCTCGGGCTTCAAAATGTTGAGGTGCAAATTGCCGTCGCCAATATGCCCGTACCACAATACCTCTAAATTCGGGTAGCGTTTCGCAACCACCGACTCGATAGCGTGTAAGAAGGCAGGCACCTGGGCTACCGTGGTGGATAAATCGTTTTTGTAAGGGAACCACTGGGCGATAGTTTCCGAAATATCTTCGCGCAAGCGCCAAAGGTTGCGGTATTGGCTCTGACTTTGACTGATAACGGCATCCACTACACCGTGCTGCTCCATGCACTGAGCCAGCGCACTTTCTAATCGATCCTCGCTGTCGACATCTCCGCGATCAAACTCAAGTAACACGTAAAAGGGTGTTACGGCATTGAACGGACGCTGCAGCCCGCGATGATTAACAACTTTGTCCAGTGCCAGTTCACTAAAGAACTCAAAGGCCATTAATTCGAGGGCGTGCTGGAACGTTCGAAGCACCGCCATGACCGCTTGCATTGAAGGTAGCCCCATGACCACCACCGCGGGATCTATGGGTGGCGAGGTCAATCTAAGCGTGGCCTCAGTGATTACTCCCAAAGTGCCTTCTGAGCCTATCATCAGGTGGCGAAGATCCACACCACTGTTGTTTTTAATAAGCCCGCGATTAAGCGCCAAAATATCACCCGCGCCGGTAACAGCGGTAACCCCTGTGACCCAGTCGCGGGTCATACCGTAGCGAATGACACGAATGCCGCCGGCGTTGGTAGCGATGTTGCCACCGATCTGACTAGAGCCGCTGGAGGCAAAATCGACTGGGTAAAACAGACCGTTGTCGGAGGCAGCGCGCTGAATATCCGCTGTTATCGCACCCGCTTGGCAGTGCAAGCTTCGACCCACAGCATCCACCCCAAGAATCTTATTCATACGCTCCAAGGAGAGTACCCATTCACCGTTAGTTGCCATGGCACCGCCAGACAGTCCGGTCCGCCCGCCCGAGGGCACGAGTGCGATGCCCGCTACGCGCGCTGCACAAACAATAGCCTGCACCTCTTCGGTTGACTCGGGCAGTAACACGGCGCTGGGCGCCGGATCGGCAAAGCGCGTCCAATCCTTGCCGTAGTGAGCGAGCGCCGAGGGTTCGGTGAGCAGCCGATGTTCACCGAGAAGATTACGAAGGTCTTGCAGGGGGTCCGGGGTCATGGAGGCAGAAGGCCTATCGTTAAAAAAGTCTGCTTGAAGGAAGGCCGCTAGATGGAGCTCAGGCACCACCCGTTGCCGTGTTGCCAATTATTATGCGTTGTCTTGGTGCTTGGTGACAGTGCGTTGAACAGCGCAGTTTGTGTGCCAAAGTTATGGGCGATCTTTATGGCACATCCGCCAATTAAAGGTAGCGGCATGATAATCCTTGAGCTTGGTAGCGGGGCTCGGTTACTTTGCAACAAACCATCCATGTGGGAGAGAGACTATGTCGAGAAGCATTGCGACGGCACAACGGTGGAGAGCCCCAGCAAGACTTTGGGCAGCGAGACTGTGGGCAGTGAGACTGTGGATAGCAGCGCTATGCCTGAGTGGCACAGCCGTCATGAGCTGGGCGCAGCCGTCAAATGCCGATCGCTTCGATGGGCTCACCGTGGAAATGTCTGCCGAGGAACGGCAGGCGGCCGGGATCGATCAGCTCAATGAAGCGCAGCTTAACTTTTTGAACGGTTGGCTCCGCAGTCGTTTTAACCAGATAGAGCAAGACGTGGCCGCTGAAACGCAGGAGGCCGAGGCGCTTGAGCGTGAGGCCGAGATTAAGCGGCGTGTGGCCGCCGAGGTGGCTGAGGTGCGCGAGCAGGTCAGAGATGAAGTACGCGACGAAGTTCGCGTTGCGATGAAGGAGGAAGACGCCTCCCAAGAACGCCAAGAACCGTTTGAGGCGAACATCACAGGCAGCTTTACGGGCTGGAGTGGTAGGACGGTATTTCCTCTAGATAATGGTCAAGTCTGGCGCCAGCGCCACGGCTCGAGTTATCGCCATCTGCGGGAGGACAGCCGGGTACGTTTCGATACCAATATTTTTGGTATGTGGGAAATGAAAGTGATTTCCAGCGGTAGAACAGTCCCGGTAAAGCGGATCGACTAGCGCATTAGGCGCGGGAAAAAACCGACCGTGTTGGTGGTATTGGCAAAACTTCACTGCCTTTTGTGTTGTCGCGAAAAAGTTCCAAAAATTCGTCGTGAATTTGTCACAATTCAAGCGGTATCCCTAGATACTTTGTCCTGACACTTGATTAACCTCAGTTATCTCGCGGGGGCTAGTTTCCTTGGCTTCGCGCGTGAGCACTCAAAACTCAAACACAATGAGGTAGCACATGAAGCCACTTTATAAGCAACGCCTGAGCTTAGCCGTTATGGCGGCGCTGGGTACAACATTGCCCAGCGGCTATGCCCTAGCGCAAGACGACGCCGGTGCCGACGAGACAGTTGAAGAGATCCTGGTAACGGGTACCCGTATTAAAACCGAAGACGGTTTTGGTGCCACCAGCCCGGTAACCGTGGTAACCGCAGACAACATCGCGAACCTAGGTTTCGTTAACATTGAGCAAGTACTGAACAGCTTGCCCTCTATTGAGACCAGCCAGAACGCCAATATCTCCAACGGATCAACCGGTACGGCGTCTGTTGACCTGCGTGGCATAGGTACCAACCGAACCTTGGTGCTGGTAAACGGCCGTCGTATGACCGCCGGTGGTGCAGAAACCCAGGCGCCCGATATTTCGCAAATCCCCACCATCGCGCTTGAGCGCATTGACGTTCTGACCGGTGGTGCATCAGCCACCTACGGTGCTGACGCGGTAGCGGGTGTTGTGAACTTTGTTACTCGTCGTATGAACGGTATTGAAATCCGCGCCGGTTGGAGTGGGTATCGCCACGACAACGACAATGGCTACATTCAAGATCTGTTGGGTCGTCGAAACTTTGATTTCCCTGATGGCACCGAAGGCCCCGACGGCGAAAACAGCCAGATTGATATTGCCATCGGTTCAGATTTTGCAGACGGCAAAGGTAATGCCACGGTTTACGCTACGTGGCGTGAGCAAGATGAACTGCGTCAAGAGGCACGGGATTATTCTGCAGGCGCGTTAAACTCTGGCGGTACGGGCGTGGGCGGCTCAGCTAACGCGATCGTCCCCAACTACTTCTTGGCGCCAATCACCGCCGATGGTGCGGGTCCTGGCGGCTATGATTATGCGCAGGAAGCGTTTGTGAGTTTGACCCCATCGGGTGGCTTCACTCCCTATGACGGCACAAACATTTATAACTACGCGCCGATTAACCATTTCTTGCGTCCGCTAACATCATGGTCGGCCGGTGCTTTTGTTGATTATGAAATCAATGAGCACTTCACGCCCTACCTTGAGTTTATGTACAACAGCTCACAGACGCGTGCGCAGATTGCGGAATCGGGAACGTTCTTCGCCGAAGCTTATTTCTTGGGCCTAGATGACTTCCCCGATGCTTTCGCGGCCTCTATTGCAGCGCTCTATCCCGATCGCGAGAGCGACGACTTCGGTATTTATGTTGGTAAGCGTAACGTTGAGGGTGGTCCCCGCTCTAACAACTTCTCCAACGATGGTTTCCGAATGGTGTTCGGTAGCAGGGGTGAGATCAA
>CAYPPU010000001.1:74152-108880 GCA_964412695.1 uncultured Alteromonadaceae bacterium
ACAACTTCTCCAACGATGGTTTCCGAATGGTGTTCGGTAGCAGGGGTGAGATCAATGACCAGTGGTCATATGATGTCAGTTATTTGTACGCGCAAACACGGCAAAACTCGACCTACATCAACGACTTCTTCGCACCCAACATTACGGCAGTATTGAATGCGGACGCTTGTGACAACGGTTGTCCCGGGTACTCTGTATTCACCCCCAATGGTGTTACCTCGGCGCAGGCAAATGGCTTGACCGGTACCGGTATGCTCTCTGCTCAGAGCAGTACCGAAGTCATCAACGGCTACGTCACTGGCGAACTGTTCTCTATCGGTGACGCTGATCCCATCCAGATCGTTGTCGGTTACGAATGGCGCGGTGAAGACTTCGACCGTACTTCTGACACCGTCTTCGCAGAGGGTCAGTTGTTAGGCCAGGGTGGTCCCACACCGTCGCTGCGTGGTGGATTCAGTGTGTCTGAATTCTTCATGGAGGCGAATATTCCTCTAATGGACAGCTTGGTTGCTGACGTGGCCTATCGTTACTCCAACTACAGCACTGTAGGTGGCCAGGATACCTACCGATTTGGTGTCGACTACCAGCCTATCGACTTGGTTCGTGTACGTGCGGGTTACAACCGCGCGGTGCGTGCTCCTAACGTCTCTGAGCTTTACTCGGTAAACAATCTTGGACTGTGGGGCGGTGTCGACCCCTGTGCAACGGCGAGTCCCGAATATTCGCCTGAGCAGTGTGCCAAGACCGGTGTAACCGCGGCGCAATACGGCTCCATCGTTGCAAGCCCTGCTAACCAATACAATCAAATCACCGGCGGTAACATCAACCTCGACGTGGAAGAAGCCGACACCATTACCGTGGGCGTCGTGGTAACACCCAGTGACAATCTCACCGTGTCTGTGGACTACTGGAATATCGAGATTGAAAACACCATTGCAACGGTAGGTGCTGAAAACATCATTCGCCAATGTGCAGAGAACAACAATCTGTGTAACTCGATTAACCGTTCGGGGTCGGGCTCATTGTGGCAGGGTGAAACGGGTTATGTATTCAATGGTCTGCAGAACATTGGTACGGGCACCACTTCCGGTATTGACGTCGCCGCATCTTGGATGATGGATGTCATGGGCGGTACCTTCGATGTTAAGTTGGCAGGTACCTACCTCACAGATTGGGAAATTGAAATCCTGCCCGGTGAGGCTTATGACTGTGTGGGGTTGATCAGTACTCGCTGTTATCCCAAGCCTGAGTGGCGTCACACGTTGACCGCAACCTATGACAGCAACGAGTGGTGGGCGGTTACCGCGCGCTGGCGTTACTTTGGTGGTGTTGACTACGATGGTGGCCTGACGGGAGGCCAGTCAGAGGGCAGTGACAAGATAGCCCAAGACAACCTAACCGATGGAGAGAGCTACCTCGATCTAAACGCCACGTTCCGCCTCTTGGGTGACTCCGAGCTGTTGGTAGGCGTGAACAACGTTCTGGATGAAGAGCCGCCGCTGGTGGGTGGTACGCTGTCTTCGAACGCGAACGCCATCGCAGGTTTCTATGACACCTTGGGTCAGTACCTGTTTGCTCAGGTGACTTTCCGCTTCTAAGCGGTTGCACCGAGCAGCAGATGCTGCGTAAATCGAAAGCGGGCTTAGGCCCGCTTTTTTTTGGTCTGGCAGATGCCCATGAAGACAACCCAGCAACAACTGGCACACTGGCGGCAAATCGTGAAGTCAGAGCCCGCCAATCCCGTTGCGCATTTCAATTGCGCTTGGTGGGCGAGCAAGGCAGGCGATTTTGATGCTGCCATAGCAGGCTATGAGCATGCTATTACGCTGCAACTCCCTGACCCCGAGGAGGCCATGACCAATTTGGCCTCGGTTTACTCGGAGCGGCTTGGTGATCCTAGGCTGGCGTTGGTTTGGCTGGAGCGTGCGCTTGAGAGCAAGCCGGATTACTTTCCGGCGGTATTCAACCGCGCTCACTTGGCCGAGCAAGTGGGTGATCGTTCGACGGCGATCGCTTATTTCCAGCGAGCGCGGCAATTGGATCCAGAAAACGCTGCCAGCCTGGCCCGACTTGCCGAGGCCTGGGGCGCAACGGATATCCCTGGCGCAGTGCTGAACGAATTGCGTGTTTGCGCTGACAAAGCTGATCCGGACATCCTGATGGCGTTAGCGCGCATCGAAGAGCAGCGAGGTTGCTACGATGCCGCTTGGCAAGCACTGCTGGCTGCCAATCATGCGGATGCATCCGGGCGATCCGCGTGGCCCGCAAGCCGCTATCTCACGCATCTTGAGTCCCTCACAACACCCACATTGGATCAAACGCCGACGGTCTGCACAGACCCCCGAGGCCCCGTCTTCATTGTGGGGATGTTCCGTACAGGCTCGACCCTATTAGAGCAATTATTGGCGGCGCATCCGTCGTTTATGCCCTTAGGCGAGTCGGAGTTTTGGCCGCGAGAAATTGCCGCATTGGGGGGTGGTATGTTGTTACCCCCTGCTACGCCGGAAAGCGGCGTCAGGTCCGCATTGGCGACCGCATTTGATCAGCATTACCGTGAGCGCACGGGTCGGGCTTCCAATCGCGTCACCGACAAGCGCCCCGATAATCTGTACCACCTTGGGTTAATCGCATCGGTTTTGCCCAACGCGCGGTTCGTGATTACCGAGCGCGATTGGCGAGATACGCTGCTCTCTGTGTTGGGTACCCGCTTGCACCCCCAACACGGCTACGCCACGCACATTCCGGCTATTCGTGAGCAGCTCAGAGTCTGCGCCGATCTTGCCGATCGATGGCAGAGACACATGCCTGAGCGGGTGTACCGATTTCGCTACGAGGCGTTGCTGGCTGATTCAGAGCAGGCTTTGCGCCAATTACTGTCATGGCTTCATGAGCCCTGGGACCCAGCCTGCCTCGAATTTCATCAATTAACCAATTCGGTTCGCACCGCCAGTGTGTGGCAGGTACGCGTGCCGCTACAGGCTGATCGCGCCCAGCGTTGGCCGCCATTTCAGCAGCACATGGCCGCTGCATTGGATATCTCGGTGAACGAACTCGGCGCGGCCGATCCCTATCAGCCTTGAAAAGTGTTCTGGCCTTGCCTTGTAGACTTTTATTTCGCGGCGTTGTGGCTGGCTGGCGAAGGTCTTTCCAGGTTTTGATGACGACTGACTTCAGCGCCAACTGCTGGCGCTGAAAGGGTGGAAGTCTTGAGTTAGTGTGGGCCTCAGAGATTGCCGGCGCTGTAGGCTTCCTGAATGTCAGCCAGTGACAGCGGTTTGAGCTTCGAAGCGTTGCCTGCTGTACCAAAGGCTTCATAGCGCGCGATACAGATGTCCTTCATCGCCGTTAGGCTCTCGGCTAAATACTTTCGGGGGTCAAATTCCGACGGGTTTTGAGCTAGAAATCGACGAATGGCACCGGTTGAAGCCAGGCGCAAATCGGTGTCGATATTGACCTTGCGCACACCGTGCTTAATGCCTTCCACCACCTGCTCAACGGGTACCCCGTAGGTTTCCGGTATCTCGCCGCCAAATTCATTAATAATGGCCAGCCAGTCTTGAGGGACAGCAGAAGACCCGTGCATCACCAAGTGGGTTTTGGGTATCCGCGCATGAATTTCTTTGATTCGATCGATAGCTAAGATGTCACCCGTGGGCGGGCGGGTGAATTTATACGCGCCATGGCTGGTACCGCAGGCAATCGCCAGCGCATCAACGCCGGTGTCAGCGACAAATTGTGCCGCTTCTTCGGGGTCGGTCAGCATCTGATCGTGGGTTAATTTACCCGCTGCACCAATGCCATCTTCCTCACCGGCTTCACCGGTTTCAAGCGAGCCAAGGCAACCAATCTCTCCCTCTACTGAAACGCCACAGGCGTGGGCCATGTCGACCACGGTACGGGTTACCTTCGCGTTGTAGTCATAATCCATGGGGGTTTTGCCGTCCTCACCGAGGGAGCCATCCATCATCACCGAGCTAAAACCCAGTTGAATGGAGCGTTGGCAGACGGCGGCGGAGGTACCGTGATCTTGGTGGACACAAACGGGGATGTCGGGGAATTCATCCATGGCAGCGGCCATCATGGCCCGCAGAAAAGGTGCACCTGCATATTTTCTCGCGCCGGCACTGGCTTGCATGATGACGGGAGAATCAGTGGCCGCCGCGGCCTCCATGATGGCGCGGGTTTGCTCAAGATTATTGACGTTAAAAGCGGGCACGCCGTATTGGTATTCAGCGGCGTGGTCGAGTAATTGGCGAAGACTGATTAGGGCCATGGGATTTTCTCTCTTGCGGAGTTTCTAGGAAAACAAAGCTATCAAATTTTGGGGTTTAGTTAAGGGCGCGTTCTTTTAATACCGCTACGGCAGGCAAGGTTTTACCCTCCACGTATTCGAGAAACGCGCCACCGCCGGTTGAGATATAGGACACGTCATCGGCGATATTAAAACGATAAATTGCGGCGAGGGTGTCACCACCGCCGGCGACAGAAAAAGCGTTGCTCGTGGCGACAGCATCGGCAACAGCTCGGGTGCCACCGGCAAAGGCATCAAACTCGAAAACGCCAACAGGGCCATTCCACAAAATCGTACCCGCGTCTGCCAATTTCTCAGCGATGACCGCCGCTGACTGCGGACCGATATCCAAAATCATGTCGGATGCCTCGACCTCGGCAGCCAGTTTTACGGTGGCGGTGGCGGATTCGCTGAATTCACTGGCGACCACGACATCAATTGGCAGAGGAATTTGTGTTTGATCCATCAGTCGCCGCGCGGTGTCGACTAAGTCGTGCTCACACAATGATTTGCCAACGGGGTATCCCGCTGCGGCGAGGAAGGTATTGGCGATACCGCCGCCCACAACAAGGCTATCGCAACGCTCGGCCAGCTGTTCTAGTACGTCGAGTTTGGTTGACACTTTAGAGCCACCGACAATCGCCAAGAGTGGTCGTGCGGGATCGGCGAGAACACGATCGAGGGCATCGATTTCAGCTGCCAAGAGTGGTCCGGCACAGGCTTCTGGTGCAAAACGGGCAACGCCATGGGTCGACGCTTGAGCACGGTGAGCGGTGCCGAAAGCGTCCATCACAAAGACGTCGCAGAGTGCAGCGTACTGTTTCGCTAAGGCGTCATCATTGCCTTTCTCGCCGACGTTAAAGCGCACGTTTTCCAGTAGCACCACTTCGCCGGGAGCGGGACAGGCGGCTTGCCAGTCGCTAACCACGGGGACGTCACGACCCAGCAGTTGGGCCAAGCGAGTCGCTACCGGCGCCATGGCGAAGCGATCGTCGTATTCACCTTCGGTCGGTCGGCCCAAATGTGACATGAGCATGACAGCTGCGCCGGCTTGTAATGCCTGCTCGATACTGGGTAGCGCGGCTCGTAAGCGGGCGTCGCTGGTGACCTCACCGGCATCAATCGGGACGTTTAAGTCCTCGCGCATTAACACCCGCTTGCCACGCAGATTGAGTTCAGACATCAACTTCATGGTGGTCTCCACAATCACACCGTTCTAAGAAATTAGGAGGGCTTCTGGGCCAATCGACTTAGTTGCTGTGTTATGTCGAGTAGCCGATTGGCATAGGCCCATTCATTGTCGAACCAGACCAGTACTTTCAGTAGGTGCTGGCCACTGACTTGGGTTTGGCTGGCGTCGACAACACCCGAGCACATTTCGCCGTTGAAGTCGCAGGAAGCCAGCGGTTCGGTGGTGTAGCCCAAAATTCCGTTCAAAGTGCCGTTGGCTGCTTCGGCTAAGGCTTCGTTAACCTTTTCTGCTGTTGCCGGGTGAATGGTCTGCACCGTGACGTCCATGGCCGATACGTTTAGTGTTGGGACACGCAACGCGTGAGCAGTAAGCTTGCCTTCGAGTTCGGGCAAGATTCGCGGTACGCCCACGGCTAAGCCAGTCTCAACCGGAATAATGGAATGAAAGGCTGCCCGAGTTTTGCGCAAATCGGTGTGGTGATAGGCGTCCAATACAGGCTGGTCATTCATGGCCGAGTGCACAGTGGTAACGGTGCCCGCCTCAATGCCAAAGGTTTTATGCAGCACGTCCAAGACGGGACAAAGGGCATTGGTTGTACAGGATCCAGCCGACACGATTTCATGACTAGGACGTAGCGCATTGTGATTGACGCCCCAGACAATGGTGGCATCCACCGAGGGCTCCCCGGGTTGGGATAGCAAGACTTTGGAGGCGCCGCTTGTGAGGTGTTGCTGGGCGGTGGCTCGGTCGGCGAAGGCGCCTGTGCACTCAAGCACTAGATCGATAGCAAGCTCCTGCCACGGTAATGCGCTGATACTGGATTCTGACAACAGGCGTGCGGGGTTGCCGTTGATCAGTAGGTGGTTGGCGTCATAGCGCACACTGCCAGGAAAGCGACCGTGGGTGGAGTCGTAGCGGGCTAAATGGACAACGGTGTCGCTATCGGCCAACTCGTTAATGGCGGTGAGTTCAAGCGTCTCTAACAGCGCCGGCCGCGCGTGCAGCGCTCTAACGACACTGCGCCCGATGCGGCCAAAACCGTTGATTGCTAACCGATAGGTCATAATGGATTGTTCGCTTGCCGCTGTACCTAGTCCAGTACGACGTCCTCGACGGCGGCAACCACGTTATCAACAGTGAAGCCGTATTCCTGCATCAAGACATCACCCGGGGCAGATTCCCCAAAGCTGGTCATGCCAACAATGCGTCCATCGAGACCGACATACTTGTACCAGTAGTCGGCATGCGCCGCTTCCACAGCGACCCGCGCCAAAATATGGCTGGGTAGTACCTGTTCTCGATAACTGGCATCCTGGGCTGCAAAACGTTCGGGGCAGGGCATGGACACAACACGCACACCGCGACCGGCTTGGGTTAACTTGGCAGCGGCATCGACCGCCAAGCTCACTTCAGAACCGGTGGCAATAATGATGGCGTCGAGGTCACCGCTTTCACCTACCAAAACGTAGCCGCCCTTTTCGATGTCGGCAATGGTTTGCGCTGAGCGTGTTTGATGGGGCAAGTTTTGACGAGAAAACACCAGCGCTGACGGTCCATCGAGGCGCATCGCGCCGGCTTTCCACGCGACAGCAGACTCGACCGTGTCACAGGGGCGCCAAGTCTCTAAATTGGGTGTTGAGCGCAGCGACGTCAGTTGCTCCACGGGCTGGTGCGTGGGTCCGTCCTCACCGAGACCAATAGAATCATGGGTGTAGACAAACAGTACGCGCTGTCGCATCAGTGCCGCCATGCGAACCGCATTGCGGGCGTACTCCATAAAAATGAGGAATGTAGCGCCGTAGGGGATAAAGCCACGATGAAGCGCGACTCCGTTCATGATGGCCGACATGCCAAACTCACGAACACCGTAGTACACGTAGTTACCGCCGGCATCACGACTCGTAACGCCCTTCGAGCCCTGCCAGAGCGTTAAGTTGGAGCCCGCTAGATCAGCGGAGCCACCTAGCATCTCGGGCAGTATCGGCCCGAGCGCATTCAGGGTTTGTTGTGATGCTTTGCGCGAGGCTACCGTGGCGGCGGTTTCGTCGCACTGGGCGATAAACGCGTCCATGTCTTGAGCGAAGTTCTCCGGTAGCTGGCCTGCCAAGCGGCGTTCAAGCTCGGCAGCGAGTTCAGGGTGAGCTGCCGAATAGGCTGCCATCCGCGCCGACCAATCGGCTTCTGCCTGCGCGCCCTTTTCTCGAGCATTCCAACCATCATAGACCGGCTGGGGTATTTCGAAGGGGCCGTGTGACCAACCGAGTGCCTCGCGGGTTGCGGCCACTTCGTCAGCGCCCAATGGCGCGCCATGACAGGACTCGGTGCCCTGTTTATTGGGCGCGCCTTTGCCAATAACGGTCTTGCAGCAGATCAACGTTGGGCGGTCGTTATCCGCCATGGCTTCAGTGATGGCCCCTTGGATCGCGTTGGCATTATGGCCATCGATACCAGGAATTACCTGCCAGCCATAACTTTCGAAACGTTTGGGCGTGTCGTCAGTGAACCAGCCTTCAACCTCACCGTCGATAGAAATGCCGTTGTCGTCGTAGAACACCACGAGCTTGCCAAGGCCCAGGGTTCCCGCCAGCGAGCACACCTCGTGGGAGATACCCTCCATCAGGCAGCCATCACCCAGGAATACCCAGGTGCGGTGGTCAATGACGTTGTGGCCGTCCCGGTTGAATTGTCCCGCCAGCACTTTTTCCGCTAACGCCATACCCACGGCATTGGCGATACCTTGGCCGAGGGGTCCGGTGGTGGTTTCAACACCGGGTGCGTAGCCGTATTCGGGGTGACCCGCGGTTTTGCTGTGCAGCTGTCTAAAGTTTTTGAGGTCATCAATACTCAGGGCATAACCAGAAAGGTGCAGCAGACTGTAGATGAGCATTGAGCCGTGGCCATTACTCAGTACAAAGCGGTCTCGGTCTGGCCACTCGGGGTTCTCGGGGTTGTGTTTGAGAAAGTCGTTCCAGAGCACTTCGGCAATGTCTGCCATCCCCATGGGCGCGCCGGGGTGGCCGCTGTTGGCCGCTTGCACGGCGTCCATGCTCAACGCGCGAATGGCATTGGCGAGTTCGATTCGGGAAGACATTTGGGCTCCAAGGCGGTGATGATGACAACGGGTGCGCTATTGTCCGCGAAGCGCGGCCAAGGGGCAAACTTTGTGGCTATATTTGCGTCTATAAATGGGCGTATTACGACTGATTGCGCCATGACCCCGTTCTTTGAAACCCTTATGATGCGCGATTGCAACTGACTTACATGGCTTTGACTGCTAATGACCCAGTCCTACGTCAAACGCATTTTGAATGCCCGGGTTTACGATGTCGCCCGAGAAACCCCTCTGGACCCGGCGCCGCAATTGTCGCGACGCGTGGGTAACCGAGTGTTGTTAAAGCGGGAGGATCTGCAGCCGGTGTTTTCATTTAAGCTGCGTGGTGCTTACAACAAAATGGTGAATTTGAGTGACGAGGCTCGCGCTAAAGGGGTGGTAGCGGCGTCGGCAGGTAACCATGCGCAGGGCGTGGCTCTGGGTGCGGCCAAGCTTGGGCTGAAAGCGAAAATCGTGATGCCCATAACGACGCCCGCAATCAAGGTCGATGCCGTTAAAAATCGCGGCGCTACAGTGGTATTGCACGGCGACACCTTTGATGAAGCCGCTGCACGTGCCTCGATGTTGGTTGAGGAAGAGGGGCTGACTTACATTCACCCCTTTGATGACCCTGATGTCATTGCTGGGCAGGGCACCATCGCGGTAGAGATCGCTAGACAGGCGCCTGAGCCCGCGGATTACGTCTTTGTTTGTTGCGGCGGTGGCGGTCTGCTTGCCGGGATGGCGGCCTACATCAAATATATTTGGCCGCACTGCAAGGTCATCGGTGTCGAACCTGAAGACGCGGCTTGCGCTCGCGCGGCATTGGATGCAGGGCGCAGAGTGACCCTAAAGGAAGTGGGGCTGTTTGCGGATGGCTGCGCTGTGGCGCAGGTGGGCAAAGAAACCTTTAGATTGATCAAAGCCTACGTCGACGACGTCATCACCGTCTCCACGGATGAAATTTGTGCGGGCGTGAAAGAGATATTCGAGGATACCCGAGCCATAGCGGAGCCTGCTGGCGCCTTGGCGGTAGCGGGCATGAAAAAATACGCGCAGCGGCACGGCATCAAAGACAAGCTTATGGTCGCTACTGTCAGTGGTGCCAATACCAATTTCGATCGTTTGCGCTACATCTCTGAGCGCACGGAGATCGGCGAGCGGCGCGAGGCCGTGTTAAGCGTGACAATCCCCGAGCGCCCCGGTGCGTTCCGGCAGTTTTGTGATGCCATCGGCAAACGCAATATTACTGAGTTCAATTACCGGTACACCGGACCGGCAGAGGCGAGGGTCTTCGTCGGTCTGACGATCAGTCCCCAGAGCGACGATTTTGACAACCTGTGTCTCCGTTTGGTGCGTAAGGGCTACGCGCTGCAGGATCTCACCGACAACGAGACAGCGAAACTGCACATCCGCCATATGGTCGGAGGGCATGCCCCGGCAGACTTGGTCGACGAGAAAGTCTTTCGGGTGGAGTTCCCAGAGCGTCCAGGCGCACTATTAAAATTCCTCACAGCACTTGGAAAAGAATTTGATATTTCACTTTTCCACTACCGCAACCATGGCGCCGCTTACGGTCGAATCTTGGTGGGATTACGCGTGCCCTCGGGGCGGCTCGGTCAGCTGCGGGCGGCACTCAATAGCGTTGGCTACCGCTATTGGGATGAGAGCGATAACCCCGCTTACCGGCTCTATCTCGCCCAATAAGCTGTGTCCAGTGGGCTTGACACGCCAAGGAAATACGCTACATTCGCGTTTTGCAACTTGCGCACATAGCCGCGCTAGTTCAAGTTAATTCGCAGAAGTGGATGCTAATGGGACGTCGAAAACCTGATTTCGTCTGGACGCTGGCCTTGGTATTTGCCCTGGGCGCGGTGTCTGTGAGCCTGTTCGGCGGTGACCGAGAGCCCGCTATGGCGCCCCAGCAAGCGGGCATTATTGTTCAGTAAAATTCGCGATATTGTTCTGCTTACCAGCCTAGGCCTCTAGCCTAAATCGCTCTAGACCATCACCCGACAAAAACCCGTGTAATCGCTGGTCATGCGGCTCGCGAGGTAGTTGGTCGACCCGTTGGCACGGGAAACCCAAACCCAGTCGAAAAGCGTGGGTGCTTTCAAGGAAGCGGTCATAGTAGCCACCCCCCATTCCTAGGCGGTAGCCTTCGCGGTCAGCACCAACCAGTGGAATGAGCACTAGATCTAGCGCCTTAGCCGTTACCATCGGGTGGATATCGCTGGGTTGTTTTACCCCTACCGCCACTTCAGTTGACTCTCCAGGCTGCCAGGGATGGAACTGGAGCTGATTTCCCACGATGCGCGGAAAGACCACAGTCTTTCCCAGTTCGCGTGCGCGCTGATCAATGGTGCTGGGGTCAAATTCTTCCGGCATTGCAAAATAGCTGGCGATAACGTTGGCTTCTTGCCACTCGGGTACTTGAGCTATCTGCTCGGCGGCACGAAAGGCTTGGTCTTGGCGTTCTTGGAGATCAATTGCTCGGCGAGCACGGCGCAATCGAGCGCGCGAATCGGTTTTTACGCAAGCGCGTTCCGAGGAGACTGCAACAGGCGGTGGTGGCTGCTGTTCCAAACGTGGGCTCCCAAAAAACAAAGAAAAAGGAACCCAGCGTACCGCTGACAGTGTCGCCCTTGAACCCAAAGGTTCAAGGTGGTGACCGCCGCTGCGCATCAGGCTTTCCGGTCGTGCCGGACTTGCACAACAACGCAGATCAGTGGTCCCGGGTAACGCATTTATCGGCTCGAGGACTGACTGTCTGGCGCATACGCCAGGAACGCCTCAAGTATAGCCGAATTGAATCAGTTGATTTCCAGCTGCCGTAACTGGTAAAGGGCATCATCGAGTTGACTGTTAATCTCGGCGATCCGGTCCTCGTGGCTATTGAGGTTTTGCGGGGTTTTACCTTCCTGCAAATTGATCACTTCGTGGCTTAAATTGAGTGCTGCCATAATGGCGACGCGCTCCAGACCGATGACCTTGCCGGTCGCACGAATATCTCTCATTTGCTGGTCTAGCTTCTTAGCAGCGGCAATTAGCTCGAGCTCTTGCTCGGGCTGGCAGGCTACCTGATATTGTTTGTCGAGAATCTCTACGGTGACAGTCGGCGTCCGTGTCATTGCCCGCCCTCAATTTTACGCAGCCGCTCCAGCGTCTCACTGATGTGCTCGCCAGCCTGTTTTTGACGTGCCAATAGATCCCGGCGCTCGCGCTGAAGCTCGGCGGCGCGCAGCTTTAATTGGCGGTTTTCACGATTGAGCTCGCGGCTGAGTTCAATCAGGTCTGCGACTTTTGCTTCCAGCGCTTGGATGAGTTTCTCAGCCACGGTGGTTTACACTACTGCGAATGCGGTGTGGTCACTATAGGGTCGAGACCTCCACCGGTCAATGGACAAGCGGACATGGCGTGCCAATTGCTGGTTGGAGCAGCCAAGCATTACTATCGGCGAAGCGAAGTGAACGAAGCCAGAGTAGGGAGGCCAGAGTGCTGTTTGATTCTTTAGGTGACTACGAGGCCATGCCCGATTGGGCCGAGGTCGCCGATGTGTTATTTGGCAACGGCCTGACCCTGAATCCTTCGGAGCTGCACGGCGCTGTCGGAGGTTTACTTGCCGCGTCTACCCGCGCCTCGTTGGCATCAACCGATGCTGTAGTGGCGCAGCTTGAGAAAGCGCTGGCTATTGACCTGCAAGGCGAGGCTACTGATATCAGTCAGCGCATCATTTTAGCTACCATTTCAGCTGCGCGAGATGCGGATTTCGCGTTTTCACCGATGCTGCCCGATGATGACGATCCTTTTGAGCATCGCCTGATTTCAGTTGGCCGTTGGGCGGCAGGTTTCCTGACCGGGTTTACCCAGGCCGTGGCGGCGCGGCAGGGCCAGGCTGATCCCGTGGCGCCGGATACTGCAGAGGTCATCAAAGATTTTGCCGCCATCGCTCAGCTCGATGTTGAAGAGCCTGAGAGTGATGACGCGGACCGGGAGCTAGAGGAACTCATTGAGTATCTGCGGGTTGCCGCGCTCAATGTGCTCCAAGATGCGTTACTACAAGACGACTAAGGGGTCATCCAGTTGAAAATCAGCAAAAGTGAGTTTGCTCGACGAAGAAAGCATTTGATGGGCATGATGCAACCTAACAGTATCGCCCTGATTCCCGCTGCGCACGAGGCGACGCGCAGCCGCGATACTGAGTACGTGTTTAGGCAGGACAGTGATTTTTTATATCTAACCGGTTTTGATGAGCCCGATGCGCTGCTGGTACTCATCCCGGGAAGGCGCGCAGGCCAAGTGGTGTTGTTCTGCCGAGACCGCGACCCCGAAATGGAGCTTTGGAACGGCTATCGCGCTGGCCCTGATGGGGCGGTGCAGGACTATGGCATGGACGATGCTTTTCCGATCAATGATATCGACGATATTTTGCCCGGTCTGATCGAAGGCAAGCAGCATATCTACTATTCACTTGGGCACAGCGAGGCCTTTGATCGTCGGGTGATGGCATGGGTCAATCAGATTCGAGCGCAGGTACGAACCGGTGCTAAGCCCCCGGGAGAGTTCACCGACTTGGCGTTTCTTCTGCACGAGCAGCGGCTTTTTAAAAGTGCGGCCGAGCTGAAGCTGATGCGTCGCGCGGGCGAAATTTCAGCGGCGGCACACGTACGTGCCATGCGGGAAAGTTGCCCCGGGGTCTATGAGTACCAGTTGGAAGCCTCAATATTGCATGAGTTTGCGCATAATGGCGCACGAGCGGCGGCTTACACCAGTATTGTGGGCTCAGGTGCCAACGCCTGCGTATTGCACTACACCGAAAACAAAGATCGCTTGAAGGACGGTGATCTGGTTTTAATCGACGCGGGCTGTGAATACGCAGGGTATGCCGCTGATATCACCCGGACGTATCCGGCTAACGGCCGCTTCACCCCCGAACAACGTGCACTGTATGACATTGTGTTAAAGGCGCAGTTGGCGGCGATTGCGAAAGTCCGCCCGGGTAACACCTGGAACCAACCCCACGATGCCACCGTCCGAGTGATCACCCGGGGTTTGATGGAATTGGGCCTGTTGAAAGGTAAAGAAAAAGATTTGATACAGGCAGAGGCCTATCGTGATTTTTACATGCATCGAGCCGGGCATTGGCTTGGGATGGATGTCCACGATGTCGGCGATTATCGAGTTGACGGCAAATGGCGCCAACTGGAGCCGGGCATGGTGCTTACCATAGAGCCGGGTATTTATGTCTCCCCCACCAATACGCGGGTTGCCAAAAAGTGGCGGGGCATCGGCATACGCATTGAGGATGACGTCGTGGTGACGGCATCGGGGTGCGATATTTTGACGGCCGATGTGCCGAAAACTGCCGATGATATTGAAGCATTGATGGGCGCAGCCTGAGGTGACAACTCGGGTCGGCATTATCGGCGGTGGCATGGTGGGCTTTGCCTACGCCATAGCGATTCGGCTGGCCTGTCCCGACACCCGGGTTAGCATCTATGAGGCGCGAGAGCTACCTAATGGTACACCCGACCCGCTAGACACTCGCGCCTCGGCGTTGAATCTTCATAGCCGCGAGTTGCTAACCGCCTGGGGTGTTTGGGATACGTTGGAGCCTGAAGCGGGCGTTATTGCCCACATACATGTTTCCAATCAGCATCGCTTCGGTAGTACGTTAATGCATGCTTCGGATGTCGATAGCGACGCGTTGGGGTTCGTGATTGAAAACCACACCATTGGGCGGGCGTTAAAAAGGCGAGCGGAGACCCTGGGGGTTGAGGTGGTGGCACCTGCGGTGGTAGCCCGAGTTGAACCCCATGACCACCCCACTTTGGTCTTTGAAGGTGGTGTTGAAGAGATCACGGATTGGGCGATCGTGGCTGACGGTGCCGGGTCCCGTATTCGAGAGCAGCTCGGTATAGATCTGGATCGCCGTCCAACGGGGCAGCGCGCAGTGGTTTTCAACTGCCGCTTCGAGGGTGGCGTTGCCGAGACAGCCTATGAACGTTTCACGAAAGAGGGGCCTTTAGCGGTACTGCCATTGCCTGCAACCGGTCCGGGTAGGCGCTTCAATGTGGTTTGGTCCATGCACAAAGCTCATGCCGAGTCGATTGAATCGGAAGGCGATGAGGTCTTGATAGAGGCGTTGCAGCAGGCCTTTGGCTGGCGCCAAGGAAAAGTTTTGGCGCTGGGTAAGCGCTCTAGCTGGGATTTGGAGCGCGTCCGATCAACCGAGCAATTTAGGGGTAACGCACTATTGGTCGGAAATGCTGCCCACGGTCTGCATCCAGTAGCGGGACAAGGTTTGAACCTGTCGCTGCGCGAGGCGGGCCTGCTTGGGCAATTGGTATCACAGGAAGGCTCGCCCCTGCCCGCGACACCCTTGATTCGCCGCTACGTTGAGCAAGTATCAACCTGGCAGTCACGGGTCATCGGTGCGACGGATTTGCTATCTAACCTCTTCAACGAACGGGGCGCCTTGCTCGATTGGCCACGCAACGTCGCCTTGGCAGGGGTTGATCTGATACCGGGTGCGCGACGGGCGATTGCGCAACAGGGAACGGGCGGTGATCCGGCTGGAGCCAGTGTCTCATGACGCAGTGCGAGGTGATTATTGCAGGAGGCGGGATCGCTGGGCTGGCCTTGGCCGCGTCGCTTGGTCAATTAGGCGTTGAAGTGGCCCTGCTTGATGGCGCGGCCGCGCCTGAGGCGCCGACCGCTCCTCAGGATATTACGGGCTGGGATCAAAGGGTGTCGGCGCTGACGCCTACATCACAGGCGATGCTGGAGCGCCTGGGTGCATGGCCACATATGTTGTCGGCCAGAGTGGCGCCCTATCGCCGCATGCAAGTTTGGGATCGCAACGGCACGGGTGAAATCACCTTTGACGCCGATGAGGTAGGTGTCCCGCAATTGGGGCATATTGTTGAAAACCGCGTGACGGTTGCCGCCCTGTTAGAGGCGATCAAGCCGATGCGATCTGTGTCCCTGCACTGGGGGTGCCGGGTTGACGCGATCGACGACAGCGCGAGTCCGGTCAGCATTACCACTAGTACCGGCGAGACCCTTTGCGCGGCGGTGCTGGTCGGCGCTGATGGTGCGCGCTCGGCGGTGCGAGCGAAATTGGCCATGCCTACCCGGCAGTGGCCCTATCAACAACATGCCATTGTGGCGACGGTGGCGCTGGCCGGCCCACACGATGCCTGTTGCTATCAAGCCTTTTTACCCACGGGCCCGTTGGCGCTGTTGCCATTGGCTGATAGCGCACTGTGTTCCATCGTCTGGTCATTAGATGACCCCATTTGGGAGCCATTGATGGCGGCAGATGAAGCAACCTTTTTGCGGGAGCTAAACCGTGCGCTCTCACACTGTGTACCCGAGGTGGTGGACGTGGCCGGTAGAGCTGCTTTCCCGCTCCACCAGTGCCATGCCATAGATTATGTGCGCCCGCGCGTGGCGCTTGTGGCGGATGCGGCCCACAGCATTCACCCCCTAGCCGGGCAGGGTATTAACCTTGGATTGAAAGATGTGGCGGTGTTAGCCACGGAGCTCGAGCGGGCGTTGAACCGAGGCTTGGATTTAGGCGCCATTTCCACCTTAAAGCGGTATCCAAGGCAACGTAAGGCGGATAACTTAGCGCTGATGGCAGCCATGGAGGGTTTCAAGCGTGGTTTTGGCACGCGCGAACCGCTCATCCACGTATTGCGCAATGTCGGTTTGGACTGGGTAAATCGCTCGTCGCCACTTAAGCGATGGTTTATCCGCCAGGCCTTAGGTTAATTTTATTTGCGCTTGGTCGGGCGGCTAGCTATTTTTAGCGCTGTCGCCTACCAGCGACACCAATTGACGATACAACAAGAGACGCTGATATGAGCAACAACCCCAGTGAATTGAAATACGCCAAGTCCCACGAGTGGGCGCGCTTGGAAGAGGATGGCACCGTCACCGTGGGTATTACCGATCACGCGCAAAATGCGCTGGGTGATGTGGTTTATATTGAAACTCCCGACGTGGGTGACACTTTGGCAGGTGGTGATAATGCCGGTGTGGTCGAGTCGGTGAAAGCAGCGTCGGATATCTACTCGCCCCTTTCGGGGGAAGTGATCGCGGCCAATGGGCTGCTTGAAGACGAGCCTGAGACCGTTAACAACGACCCTTACAATGACGGCTGGTTTTTCAAACTAGCCCCGCAAGATGTCTCTGAGCTTGAGAGTCTGCTCAGCGCCGACGAGTATGCGGCCTTCTGCGAAGAGGACGACTGAGCCTCCATGACCCCTTTGACGCGCTGACGGGTTTATTCAGCCAGCGCGCTCAGCCGCGATTTACCCGGTCAGTCACTACGCAGCGAGAGGATAGGCCAGCTGCGCTCGCGAGCTCTGGCCGCGAGGCGAGAATCGGGGTCGACGGCGACCGGATTGTCTACTATTTCCAACAGCGGCAGGTCATTATGACTGTCGCTATAAAACCAGGCGCCCGCCAAGGTTTGTTGCTGTTGTTCAGCCCATTCTCGCAGGCGGGTGACCTTGCCCTCCTGAAAGCTGGGTACCCCCGTGGGTAGGCCTGTATAGCGGTTGTTGACGATCTCTACCTCGCAACCCAGAAGCCAATCTATGCCAAACCTATGCGCAATGGGTGCAGTCACCACGGTATTGGTAGCGGTAACAATAATTGGGGTGTGACCGCGCTGCCTGTGGGAGTCGATCAATTCTTGGGCTTTCTTGAGGATTATCGGTTCAATCCAGTCCGCCATGAAGATTTTATGCCACGCATTAACCTCGGCTAACGATTTACCGACCAAGGGCGTGAGCACGAAGCGGAGGTAGGCCCCTATATCAAGCGTTCCCTCGCCATAAGCCTTATAGAAGGCGTCGTTATGAGCTTTAAAGTGATCTCGGTCGACCAAGCCCTGCGCACACAGAAATTCCCCCCATAAGTGGTCGGAATCACCGGCTATGAGGGTGTTGTCCAAATCGAATATGGCAAGTGTCAATGTGGGTTAACCCTCAGAGAATGGAGCGTCGGTGTATCGCGCGAGCGCTTATCCGGTTAGAGTTGAAGGATATCTGGCTAACGGCCTAGTCTCAATGTTGTGCGTTTGGCGCCGTCGCGCCGAGTGTCCGGTGCCGCCGTGGGCTCTTATCTCAGCGGTGAGTGAGGCGGCAGCGCCGCAAGAAAGAATGGAATAAGGAGTGCTGCCTTGGGCGCACATGACGCTGACAGGGTGATTGATAAGCAGGGCTTTCGGCCCAATGTGGGCATTGTCATCACCAATAACCAAGGACAAGTGCTTTGGGGACGCCGCGTCGGTGGCCGTGATTCCTGGCAGTTTCCCCAAGGCGGTATTCATCGCGATGAGTCTCCTGAGCAGGCGATGTATCGCGAGCTCGACGAGGAAGTGGGACTTGGACCGCAGGATGTGCAATTGATCGCCCAATCCAAGGGGTGGTTACGCTACCGATTACCCGCCAAATACATTCGTAAACACGAGCAACCGGTGTGTATTGGTCAGAAGCAGCGGTGGTTCCTGCTTCGTCTCTTGTCTGGTGATGACGCTGTTCGCGTCGATGCGCATGCCGACCCTGAGTTTAGCGGCTGGCGCTGGGTAAGTTACTGGTACCCCGTGACCGGGGTGGTGGATTTTAAGCAGTCGGTCTACCGGCGAGCCCTGGCTGAATTGGCGCCGCATCTGGGCAAATCGGTAAAGCCAAAGCGCAGGCGGAAATCCCGTGATTGAGACATTGCGTCGGATTGTTCAGGCGGTCAATGAAGAGGACAGTTTAGAAAGTGCCCTCGAGTTGATTGTGCGCGAGGTACGTGCCGCTATGATGATTGATGTCTGCACGGTTTACCTGCGAGATCGCAGATCGCAACGCTTGGTGTTCAGTGCAACAGAGGGCTTGAACCGGGACAAAGAGGGACAGTTTTCATTGGGGGTCGATGAGGGTCTTGTTGGCTGGGTTGCTACCCGCCGGGAGCTGCTCAACCTCGACGATGCCATGAATCATCCCAGCTTTCAGTTGGTTCCGGGCCTGGGTGAGGAAAGCTACAACGCCTTCATGGGCGCACCCATCATTCACCAGCGCGATCTTCTCGGTGTATTGGTAGTACAGCAAGCGGCAAGTCGTCGGTTTAGTGATGACGAAGAGGCCTTTCTGATCACGGTGTCAGCCCAGCTGGCTGGGGTGATGGCGCACGCGGAAGTCACCCGAGCTATCAGTGACACGGCGTCTGTTGATGAACGCACCACACGTATTGCCGGTACTCCAGGCTCCCCAGGCATTGGTATTGGCAGCGGCGTGTTTGTTTCGCCGACGGCGGATTTGATGGCGGTGCCATCAAAGCAGGTCAGCGATCGCCGTGAGGAGTTACGGGCGTTCCGTGCCGCCTTGGCACGAGTGCGGGACGATATAGAGGTGGTCGCCGAAAACTTGCGCGAGGATTTGTCCCCCGAGGATCACGCGCTGTTTGGTGTGTACCTGAATATTCTTGATGACTCGACCTTAGGTGGTGAAGTGGCAGCCCTCATCAAGGCGGGGGAGTGGGCTCAGGGCGCTTTGAGCCAAGTGATGCTCAAGCATATTCGACATTTTGAGCGCATGGAGCACAGTTACCTGCGCGAGCGCGCCGTTGACGTAAAGGATCTTGGTACACGGGTGCTCACCTACTTGCAGGACGACGAGCGCGAACACCGAGAGTGGCCGGAGCAGGTCGTATTGGTGGCAGAGGAAATTACTGCATCAGCATTGGGTGAAGTGCCCCGTGAGCGCCTGGCGGGCGTAGTGTCCCTGCGCGGGTCCAAAAATAGCCATGCCGCGATCGTGGCAAGAGGCATGGGCATACCCGCCGTCATGGGAGCGACGGATCTGCCCTACAACCGTTTACAGAACAAGCAAATAGTGGTCGATGGCTACTCGGGCGGGGTCTACATTAATCCCCCGCCACAGGCATTGCAGCGTTTTCAAGAACTGGTCGACGAAGATTTAGCGTTGTCGGAAGAGCTGGCGCAGTTGCGCGATGAGCCCTGCCAAACACGTGATGGCAAGAGGCTGCCATTGTGGGTGAATACCGGCGTTATCGCTGACTTGCAGCGAGCCCAAGAAAACGGCGCCGAAGGTGTGGGACTTTACCGCACAGAAATTGCGTTCCTGTTGCGCGATCGCTTCCCCTCCGAGGAGGAGCAGCGGGCCCTGTACCGAGAGCAATTGGCCTTATTTTCGCCGGCGCCGGTGACTATGCGCACCCTGGATATCGGTGGAGACAAAGCCCTGCCCTACTTTCCGATCAAAGAAGACAACCCGTTCTTAGGTTGGCGCGGTATTCGCGTGACGCTGGATCACCCTGAAATTTTTCTCGCTCAGGTTCGCGCCATGCTCAAGGCCAATGAGGGCCTAAGTAATTTGCGTATTCTGCTGCCGATGATTTCAGGGGTAGAGGAGTTAGACGAGGCGCTAGCACTCATTGCGCGCTGTCATGAGGAGGTGCAATCAGAGGGGTTCAGTGCGCCCATGCCTGCTATTGGCGTCATGATCGAAGTGCCCTCTGCCGTTTATCTGGCGCCGGCGCTTCTGCGTCGGGTTGATTTTCTCTCCGTGGGCTCTAACGATTTGACGCAATACTTGTTGGCGGTTGATCGCAATAACGCTCGCGTGGCGGATCTGTACCAGTCCCTGCACCCAGCCGTATTCAGTGCTCTTCGCTCCGTGGTTGAGGCTGCACATCAGGCGGGAAAAACCGCCAGTATTTGTGGCGAACTTGCTGGCGACCCGCGCGCCGCACCTCTTTTGTTGGCTATGGGCTTTGATCAGTTATCCATGAACGCCGCCAGCCTGCCTCGCGTTAAGAAAGTCTTGAGCAGCATTTCTAGTGATGAGGCGGCTGTTCTGTTGCAGCAGGCGCTGGCAGCCGACAATGCCGAGCAGGTTCGGGTGGCCGCAGAGGCTCTCATTCACAGCCACGATCTTGATCGCTACGCGCGTCTGTCCTCGGTAACGACGCCGTGATCGCCTACCCCGCCATTGACCCCGTGGCCTTGGCCCTGGGTCCACTCAAAGTGCACTGGTACGGGCTCACTTACCTAGGGGGCTTGGCCTTCGCCTGGTGGCTTGCACGCTATCGCGCGCAGCGCGCAGATGCGCCCATTAGCCGAGATCAGGTGGACGATCTTATTTTCGCCGCCGCTATCGGTATCGTTGTGGGCGGTCGTCTTGGCTATGCGCTGTTTTACGGTTTGGACCGACTGCTTGCCGACCCACTCTGGTTATTTCAAGTCTGGCAAGGCGGCATGGCTTTCCACGGCGGCTTGTTGGGCGTCATGGTAAGCGTCGGGTTATTCGCCCGAAAACGTCGAATTCCGCTGGGCGACATGGCCAACTTTATCGCACCGCTTGCGCCGGTTGGCTTGGCCTTGGGACGTTTAGGAAACTTTATTGGTCAAGAACTATGGGGTCGCGCCGCTGATGTACCGTGGGCTATGGTTTTTCCCAAAGACCCTCTGGGGTTAACTCGACACCCCTCACAGCTCTACCAATTTGCCCTTGAGGGTTGTTTACTTTTTGTCGTGTTGCTGGTGTTCAGTCGGGCGCCACGTCCGGCGTGGTCAGTTGGCGGACTGTTTTTGCTCGGGTACGGGGTCTTGCGTTTCATTGCCGAGTTTTTCCGAGAGCCCGATGCGCACATTGGCTTTCAGGCCTTTGGCTGGCTCACCCGCGGGCAGTTACTTTGCCTACCCATGATCCTCGCCGGTGCCGCGTTGTTAGCTTATGCTTACCGACGCTCGGGCCGTAAGACGTAAATTGGAAGCACGAAATGCAGAATTACCTAGAATTACTCGCCGATATCCGTGACAGCGGCACTGACCGCGGTGATCGCACCGGCACTGGGACTCGCTCGGTTTTTGGCCGTCAGCTGCGCTTTGATCTGGAGCGGGGTTTCCCGCTACTCACCACCAAGAAGGTGCACTTTAAGAGTGTGGTTAACGAGCTGATTTGGTTTTTAAATGGCGACACCAATACCCGCTGGCTTAAAGAGCACGGGGTCTCTATATGGGACGAATGGGCCACCGAAGAGGGTGAGCTGGGGCCGCTATACGGCGCGCAGTGGCGCAGTTGGCCCACCCGCGATGGCGGTACTATTGATCAGATCGCCTACGTGCTCGACTGCCTAAAAAACCGGCCAGAGAGCCGTCGGATACTGTTCCATGGCTGGAATGTCGAGTACTTACCCGATGAAACCCAATCGCCTCAGGACAACGTCTTGGCGGGGCGGATGGCGCTGCCGCCATGTCACCTACTCTATCAGTTCTATGTGGCAGAGGGGCGGTTGTCGGCCCAGCTGTACATTCGTTCCAGTGACGTTTTCTTGGGCCTGCCCTTCAATATCGCCTCGGTAGCGCTGCTGACCCACATGTTGGCCCAGCAGAGTGATTTGGTGCCCGCCGAGGTGGTTGTGACCCTGGGGGACGCGCACATCTATGCCAATCATGCCGATCAGGTGGCATTGCAGCTCAGTCGCACACCCAATGTGCTGCCTAGTTTGAATATTCTCCGGCGCCCAGACTCGCTTTTTGAATACAGCTTCGAAGACTTCGAATTATTGGGTTATCAGCCGGAGCCCCATATTGCTGCACCGGTGGCCATTTGATGCCCGGGTCTATTGAAACGCCGGTTGTCTTGGTGCTGGCGGTCTCTGAGAACGGGGTGATTGGGCGCGGCGATGGCTTGCCGTGGGATCTGCCCGATGATTTACAGCACTTCAAACGCACCACGCTGGGACGTCCCGTGATCATGGGTCGCAAAACCTTCGATACCGTGGGCAAACCCCTGCCGGGCCGCACTAATATTGTCTTAACCCGCGATTCGACGTGGTCAGCACCGGGGGTGGAGGTGTTTAGTGATACGCAAGCTGCCCTCGAGCGCGCCGACCAGCAGGCTTTTATTGACGGTTCCGACGCAATCTGCGTGGTGGGTGGGGCTGAGATCTACCGCCTCCTGCTAGATCAGGCGGATCGCGCGGTTGTGACGCTGGTACACGGTGACGTGCAGGGCGATACCTATTTTGAGCCCGATTTGTTCGCTGATTGGCAAACGCTGTCGCGGCAGTTCACCCCTGCAGGGGAGCGAAATAGCCATGATTTCACAGTTGTGGAATATGCCCAGAGCAAGTAATCTTCGCGTCCCGCGCAGCGGGGAAACCGAGTGCCATCGAAATTTGCCCTCAAGGGGGCCGCTCGGTTACAGTTCCACTCGTTGAGGTACTAGCGCTTAACAACAATCACAAGCGATTACCAAAATTGAATTTTTATAACCGGGTGCTGTCTGACACCCGATATTGTTTTGTCACCAGAGGAAAGACCCATCTCATGATTACGCAACGATTGAAGAACATCTTGCTTGCGACGTGTGTTGCCGGCGGCGTCATGGGCGCCACCGCTGCCGTCAGTGCGAGCTCACTCGACGATTTGGTCGATACGAGCAAAAAGCGAACGGCCGAAGCCAAGGCTTCACAGGCCAAGATCGATCGCCTCGCCGATGAGACACGCAATTTGCTGTCGGACTATAAGACCGTAATGAAGCAGGTTGAGGGTCTGAAGGTGTACAACGCCCGTTTGGAGCGTCAGATCGCCAACCAAGAGCGCCGAATCGAGGATATCGATCTATCTATCGCGGAAGCAGCGGTGATTCAGCGTCAAATTCCGCCGCTGGTGGTCCGTATGCTGGACGGTTTGGAGCAGTTCATTGCGCTGGATATGCCCTTCGACCTGGATACTCGTATGGGTAACATCGAAGCGGTCCGTGCCAATCTCGATCGCTCTGACGTCACTTCAGCTGAAGCGTTCCGTCAGGTGCTAGAGCTCTATAACATTGAGCTGCAATACGGTCGCGGTATTGAAGCTTACCCCGATACCATCGAAATCGACGGCTCAGAGCGTGATGTCGACATTCTCCGCGTCGGCCGTGTCTCGCTGGTGTATCAGACCACTGATGGCACCGAGACCGGCGCCTGGAACAACGAGGCCCGCGCTTGGGAATCGCTGTCTTCTGGTGACTATGCCGCCGCGGTACGCAAAGGTGTCCGCATTGCCAAGAAACAAGCCACAATTGAATTGCTGAACATGCCCGTTGTGGCTCCGGAGGCGAACTAAAATGACTGCGCAGTTTGTTAAAGCGACGGCCCTAGTGGCCATGGGTGCGATCGCCTCTTTTGGTGTTATGGCGCAAGACGAAGCGCCGGCAGAACCCGCGGGCCCCACGCCCCAGGAAATTGCCGCGCAAAATATGGATCAATTGCTGGACCTGGTTAAGCAAGGTCGGTCTCGCGCTGCCTCAGACAATGCTGCACGCGAGAAGCGATTTGCCCAGGACAAGGCTAATCAAGCCGCTGAACTCAAGCGCGCCGAAGACGAGCGAGCCCGCGAAGAGGCCCGCTCTGCGCGTCTGGAGAAGAAGTTCGAGCAAAACGAACTGTTGATTGCAGCAAAGCAAGAGCAGCTTCGCGAGCGCTTGGGTACGTTGTCTGAGTTGTTTGGCCACTTGACCGCCGCGTCGGGCGATTTGGCCTCTAATGTCGAAGTGTCTCTGGTGTCTTCGCAGTTCCCCGGTCGTGAAGGCTTCTTAAAAGATCTTATTGCCAAGATGAGCGGCTCTGACAAGTTGCCTAGCGTTGAAGAAATCGAGCGCGTTTGGTTTGAAATGCTTCGCGAAATCAAAGAGTTGGGTGCGGTTGCCCGTTTCACGGCGGAAGTCTCTACGCCCAGCGGTGAGAAAGCCGAGCGTGAAGTGATTCGAGTCGGTGCCTTCAACATTGTTGACGGTGACGGTAACTACCTAGCGTTCAACAACGGTAACCTAACCGAGCTACCGCGCCAGCCGGGCGGTTCTTACAACAGCCAAGCTTCTGACCTGGCCGAAGCAAGCACAGGCCTGCACCAGTTCGGTATCGACCCCACCGGTCCCACCGGCGGCTCATTCCTGGCGGCTATCATTGACAGCCCAACCCTGGAAGAGCGTTGGCATCAGGGCGGCTACGTGGGTTATGCCATTACAGCCGTGGGTGTATTCGCATTGCTGCTCGCTATCTACCGACTGTTTGTGCTGACCACCGTTGGCGGTCGCGTGAATGCACAGTTGAAAGCATCACAAGCCAATACCAACAACCCGCTGGGTCGTGTGCTGAAGGTTCACGAAGACAATCCCAACATGGATCCCGAGACACTCGAGCTGAAAATGGCTGAGGGTGTGTTGCGTGAGACACCGCAGCTTGAGTCGGGTTTAACCCTGCTCAAAATCATCGCAGCGGTGGCGCCGTTGATGGGTCTTTTGGGTACGGTGACGGGTATGATCATCACCTTCCAAGCTATCACTATCTTTGGTGCCGGCGATCCTAAGGCGATGGCGGGTGGTATTTCATCCGCCCTGGTCACTACAGTGCTAGGTCTGTTGGTAGCGATACCTACTGTGCTACTGCACACCGTGGTTAACGGTCGTGCACAGAGCATCATCCACATCTTGAACGAGCAGGCGACCGGCATTGTTGCCGAGCACGCTGAGCGCGATCATCGTTGATTCACGCGAACCGTTTTAGGTAGGGAGAGCAGGTAATGCCCGGAATCTTTGACGTCGTTCTTGCCTTTATGGAGAAGGGCGGGAACGTCTTGTGGTTAATCGCGCTGCTGGTATTTTTCATGTGGACGCTGATTTTTGAGCGCATTTGGTACTTCCGCGCCGCCTGGAAGCAGGATCGTGCCGGTATCGTGGCGACATGGGAGGGCCGCGGTGAGCGCCGTTCCTGGAATGCCAAGCAAGTGCGAATGAAGTTGCTGTCTTCGAGCCGGGAACTGATTAATGACAACATGCCAATTATCGCCACTTGCGTCGCCCTGTGCCCGTTGTTGGGCCTACTCGGCACGGTGACGGGCATGATCGAAGTATTTAACGTCATGGCAGTGACCGGTGGTGGCGATGCCAAGTCAATGGCCGGAGGTGTTGAGAAATCAACCATCCCGACTATGGCCGGCATGGTGGCTGCCCTATCTGGGCTCTTTGCCAACACGTACCTACAGCGAATTACCGGTCGGGAGCAGCAGCTTCTTGAAGACCAATTGACCTCGGATCACTGATCGAAGGTCGGAAGGAAACAGTAACCCATGCGCAGAATTGCTAAGCAGCAGGAAGAAGGCGGTGCAGAAATCGACTTGACGCCCATGTTGGACGTTGTCTTTATCATGCTCATCTTTTTCATTGTGGTGGCCTCTTTCATCAAAGAGGCGGGGATCGAGGTCAATCGCCCCGATGACAATCAACAATCTGACCCCAACGACTCGGTAAGCATTTTGGTTGAAATTGCCGCCGATAACCAAATTTGGATGGAGAACCGTCGCGTTGATGTGCGCGCCGTTCGCGCCAATATCCAGCGTCTGCTTGCTGAAGACCCTGAGGCACCCTTAACCATTAAGGTTGAAAAGGGCGCTGAAGCTGGTGTCGTGGTCGATGTCGCTGACGCCGCCCGTGAAGCGGGGGTGGGTGCGGTTAACTGGGCAAGTGACAAGGGCTGATACATGAGTATGCGAGACGCGGCCACGAGGCCCAGTGCAGCCTCACAGCAGGAGGCGAATCAGATTGACCTGACGCCAATGCTGGACGTTGTATTTATTATGCTGATCTTCTTCATTGTGACGTCGTCATTTGTGAAGGAGCCTGGCGTTGAAATCTTTAAGCCCCAAGCGACGACGACCGAAGCCTGTCTGCGGGGAACCATTATTTTTGCGGTAGATACCCGCGGTGATATCTACTACAACAAAAACAAAGTCCCTATGGACCGCGTGATGCGCTTAGCTGAGGCTGCCAAGAAAGAGGCGCCTCAAGCAAACGTCGTTGTACAGGTGGATAACGAAACGCCTGCCTACGTGGTCGAGGAGCTCATCGATACCATTCGTCCGATTTTGACGGCGCCACCCTGCATTTCCACCGACGAGGAGGGCTGATACGTGAACAAATCTGTACGTTCTGCCGTCGGCGCGGCGCTGGCCATTCCGGTGGCTATTGCCTTGTTTTTTGTCATGCACAGCCTAGTTAACCGCGATTATCAGCAAGAAGAAGTTAAGCAGCGCAAAATTGCAGACATCGTGGTGCCTAACAAAGTTATTGAAACTAACTTGAAAGAGGTATTACCGGAGAAGGTAGAGGACCCCGAGGAGCCGCCGCCGGAACTGGAGCCCATTCAGTTTGATACTGAGATAGACATGTCGGCGGCTAACATGGCGCCCACATCCCAGTTCTCAATCAGTGTTAGCGCATCAGGTATGTCCACCGGTGATGGTGAATACCTTCCCATTGTGAAGGTCGCTCCTATTTATCCACGACGAGCCCAAACGCGCGGCATCAGCGGATATTGCATCGTTGAGTACACCGTTACCCGCTCGGGCTCCATCCGCGATCCCAGGCCCGTGGATTGTCAGCCCCAAGGCGTTTTTGAGAGTGCATCGCTAAAGGCGGCTGAGAAGTTTAAGTACAAGCCCCGGGTGGTCGATGGCGAGGCCATTGAGGTGGCGGGTGTTCAGAACAAATTTACATACGAGTTGGAGCAATGAAAATGCGACGCTCGGGAGGCAGTAACATGGGGATGCGCATTTTTATCTCTGCGACCGTTGTAAGCCTGTTGTCATTGGGTGCGCCTGTCTTGGACCGCGCATTGCCGGGCATGCAAGTGATTCCCGCAGCGCAGGCTCAGCAGGATGGCGCCGCTAAGAAACAGCGCGAGACCCGACGGACACCAGCGCTTCGAAACAAGGTCTATGAGCGCTTGGCCGAGGCCCAAGCCTTTGCTGAGGCTAAAAACTACCGAGAAGCTCAGGGCATTCTTGATGACATGATTGCCAACGATGGCAAGAATGCTCTTAATAGCTACGAGCTGGCCAACGTCTTCAATCTGTATGCGTTCTTGCGCTATTCAGCAGAGGATTACAACGGTGCGCTGCGCTACTATCAAAAGGTGATCTCTCAGCCCGATATTCCGTTGGCCATGGAGATCAATACCCGCTTCACGGTGGCACAGCTCTACTTTGTACAAGAGCAGTGGAATGACGGTATTAAGGCGCTGTTGCAGTGGTTTGATTTAACTGACAAGCCCAACGCCAACGCCTACGTTTTGCTGTCTCAGGGTTACTACCAGATCAAGGATTACGATCGTTCCTTGGAGAACGTCAAGATTGCGATCAAGTTGTATGAGGACGCGGGCAAGCTGCCCAAGGAGCAGTGGTATAACCTAGCGCGTTTTTTGTACTTCGATAAGAACGATATGGACAACGCGTTGGCTACACTGCGCACGTTGTTGTATTACTATCCCAAGAAACAATACTGGGTGCAGGCGTCCCACCTTTACGGTGAGAAAAAGGATGAGGCTACTCAGTTGGCACTAATGGAAACGGCTTATGAGCAGGGTCTGCTAGATAAAAGCTCTGAGTTGGTGCAGTTCTCATACCTTTACCTTAACGCCGAAACGCCCTACTCCGCGGCCAAGGTTATGGCTAAGGGCTTCAAAGACGACATCATTGAAGACAAGTCTAAGAACTATGAGCTGGCCGGAAGTGCTTGGCGTCAAGCGCAAGAGACGCCGAAGGCGATTCCCATGATGGAAAAGGCGGCGGCAAAATCTGATGAGGGCGAGCTCTACGCGCGCCTGGCCAGTGTTTATTTAGACGGCGACCAGTTCGATGAAGCCATTAAAGCTGCAGAAAAAGGCCTGAAGAAAGGCGGCATCAAGCGCCCTGATCAAACCCGCTTGGTGCTGGGCATGGCCTATTTCAATCTGGGTAAATATACCGACGCTCGTAAGATTTTCCGCGAAGCCGCCAAGGACAAGCGTTCAGAAAAGTACGCTCGCCAATGGATAGCCTACATTCAAAGCGAACAGGATCGCTTGGCGCAACTGGCCGAAGAGGCTTGAAACTAGCTAGGTTACTAACGTAGAAAAAAGGGGCCGAAAGGCCCCTTTTTTATTGCTGCAAAACGTGTTGTGACTCTTCTCAGAGGGGTACGACGTTTTCCGCTTGCGGGCCTTTCTGGCCGTCAGCGACTGTGAATTGAACCTTTTGTCCGTCGGACAAGGTTTTGAAACCGTCGCCCTGGATAGCGCTAAAGTGGACGAAAACGTCCGGACCGCCTTCTTGTTCTATAAAACCGTAGCCTTTGGTCTCGTTAAACCATTTTACGGTGCCAGTTACCTGTGACATGCTTTTTTGTATCCTTGTTGCTGAATTACCCTCCACACGGTGGAGACTTACCGCTCGATGAGAACTGGACCGTAGACTATTGACCTGCGATGGCTCGACATAAAGCGACGCCGGAATTCCGACACAAGGAGTGTAGCACTTGCAAGCCTTTGCGCACGCTTTTTCTACAGTAATTCGTGGCAGCTTTTGGACACCTACTCGACCGGTAAAATCTTGATGGTATCGGTAGACCCTGGCTGTCCCATGGTACTGCCCAGGGTCATCAGGATGTGATCACCGCGATTTAGAAAGCCGCCGTCTAATAAAAACTCAAGCACGCGGGCTTCAAGATCCTCGGGAGAAAAAGCCTCGGGATCGAAATAAAGCGGAATTACACCTCGGCATAGCGCCAATTTTTGCAAAGTACTGTCCCGCCGGCTGAGGGCGAAGATGGGAAGACCGGAGCTTAATCGCGACATCATGGTCGGTGTGCTTCCCGATTCAGTGAGTGCGGCAATACCTCGAACACCGGGGCAGTGGTTAGCACCGTACATCGCCGCCATCGCCACCGTTTCCTGCGGGTTATTGAAGACACGGTCACTGCGGAATTTGGAGTTGCGGGCCACCGGGTGACGCTCTGCTCCCAGCGCTGCATCGGCCATGGCGCTCACGACTTCCAGCGGGTAACGACCGACAGCAGTTTCTGCCGACAGCATGACGGCATCTGTTCCGTCCAATACGGCGTTTGCCACATCAAACACTTCGGCGCGGGTCGGCATACTATTACTGATCATCGACTCCATCATTTGCGTCGCCGTGATCACCAATCGGTCCAATTTGCGGGTGCGTGAAATTAAATCCTTCTGGATACCGATCAGTTGGGCATCTCCCACTTCGACACCCAAGTCGCCTCTGGCGACCATGACCCCTTCGGAAGCCAGAATGATGTCCTGAAGTAGATCGGTATTGGCTACGACCTCGGCGCGCTCGATCTTGGCAATCAGCGCTGGGGCCAACCCCACTTCCTTGAGTAATTGTCGGGCCTGATCTAAATCGCCACGATTGGATACGAAGGACACTGCGACAAAATCAGGGTTAACACTCGCCATGCCAGCGATATCGTCAATATCTTTCTGGGTTAGCGCTGGCGCGGCCAGTCCGCCACCAAGCTTGTTAACGCCCTTACGAGACGACAGACGACCTCCAACCACGACAGTACATTCGACCGAGCGCGCACTGACGTCATCGACGCGCAGGCGCAGCTTGCCGTCATCTAGCAAAAGAATATCGTCCATGACGACTTGTTCGGGGAGTGCGGTGTATTCAATGCCTACCCGGCGCGCGTCACCGGCTTCAGCTGCGACGTCCAAGTCGAGGCTAAAGGGGTCACCCGCCGCCAGTTCTACCGCACCATCGGCAAAACCCGCGATACGGATTTTGGGGCCCTGAAGGTCGGCAAGAATGCCGACATAACGACCGGCATGTCCAGCCTGTCGACGGATGCGCTCTGCCACCCGAGCGTGGGCCTCCGGCTCACCATGGCTAAAATTGAGTCGAAAAACATCGACCCCGGCTTGGATCAAGCGGCCGAGCATGTCCTCGCTTTCGCTGGCGGGACCCACAGTGGCCACGATCTTGGTGCGACGATGAATTTTTGGCGATGAGGTCACGGTTTTTGGGATCCTGTCATTGTGCCCGCTGCATCACGGGATGGGAATTGTCGCTCTAAGTAAGCTTTGGTGATGTCGGGAAAATCACTGAATGCACCGTCGGCCTTTACTGTCATAAAAACAGCCTCGTGAAGCGCCTCAAATGAGTCCGCCAAGCCGGTTGGGAGCGAGTCAGCTCGGAGTGTGTAGGGGTGAATCAGTAACCCCTGTTCGTGAGCTCGCTCACTAAGCCCGTTCGAAACCGAGGTACCCGCTTCAAATAGTTGGTTTACCCAAGGGCCAATGCCGTGAGCGTAAACGGCGATTTCGGCAAGCCCCTCGGCGGTTAGCATGGCGGCGAAATCAGCGGCATTGGCGTCGTCCCAACTGGGATCTCCAATGAGCTGTATGCGCGTAAGAGGTGTCCGGCCTTGGTCATGAAGCTGTCGTAACGTCCCGGGATCAAAGCACTGCAAGATCACATTGGCACCGGCCTGGTTAAGCTCATGCCGCTCCAAAACAGCCAGGACGGCACCTGGTAGGTCTTTGCCCGCTTGGCGATGAAATTGGGGCGCTTTGAACTCGATATACCAACCTGCCTGATGCTCCCGGGTGCGATTCAGGCCTTTTATGAGCAGGATCTCCTCTTCCAGAGTGGGAATTGACAGTGCAGGCACTTCAACCGGGAAGCGTCCAGAGAATACGGGTTCACCCTTGCTGCTAACGCGCTCGTTTAAGCGCAGCGTCTTGAGTTCCGCCAAGCTGAAGTCGATGGCGTAGAACCTGCCGTCAGATCTCGCCCGATCAGGGAATTTATCACTGACATCGGTGGTGGATTCCAAGTGAATGTCGTGCAGCACCACAGGGATATCATCGCGGGATAGCACCACGTCTTGCTCAATGTAATCCGCGTTCATGATGTGGGCCGCAGTGACAGCGGGTAGGCTGTGCTCTGGCAGGTAGCCGCTGGCACCACGGTGGGCGATAACAATGGGTGTTTGGGCGCTGGCTGTGAGCATGGTGGCTCCGAAACACAGTGCAACAACGCATAAGCGGTTGCGCTTGGACATGTCTCTCTCGGTCGGAGTTTGAAACTATGCCTTATTATGACACTGGCAGCATGCCCTTGCCACGGACGTAGAGTTGCAGGAAGTCGCAAACTTGGTCTTAATGCGCGCTATGGAAAACGATGACCGTACACCCTGCCCGCCTTTAGGCTATTCCTGCCAATGCGATTTGCCCTTATACCGGCAAATCGAGCTGGTGGCGGAGTTCCATGCCTATCGCATCAGGCCCTCGCGCATCGCTTATCGCTTAGGCATTGATATTGCGTTGATTGACGCCCTGCTGGGTGGTGAGCGCGAGCCTGAGCGATTTGAGACCTTGGTGCGGTATTACCGTAAGCGGCGGATGAGCGCGCGTATTCGGGAAGCCGACCGAAAGCGGGGCCAGGCGGCGTATGAAGAACGGCAACAAGCGTTACGCGATTTTGAAACGCAGCTGAGTATTTAAGCTTGTAATATCAAGTCAGAACGATGGGAGCACAATGAGTCAATGAACGCACTGAATCGCTGGCACGCTTTGATGGCTAATCACAGCTCAGAGGGCTTATTTGAGTTGTTGCATGAAGATTGCACCTTTTGGTCGCCGGTGGTGCATACCCCACAGCAGGGGCGAGCGATTACCCACGCCTATCTATCCGCAGCCCAGCAGGTATTTAACCAGGACTTTCGCTATGTTCGCGAAGTGGTCCAGGGCCACCACGCCATCCTGGAATTCGAATGTGTTATGGATGGCATTCACATCAACGGTGTCGATATGATCACCATGGATGGTGAGCAAATCGTCGAATTCAAAGTGATGGTGCGGCCCTTAAAAGCGGTTAATAAAGTGCATGAAAACATGATGGCCATGTTGGCAGCGATGCAGTCAGGCGCAAGTAAGGTCAATTGATGTACTGGCATTCGCTTTCAGACCTAACCCCAATCAATACGGTGGGTTACTAGGGTGTCGACGGCGAGAGCGCTAATGCGACGCTCCCCGGGGCCATTACTGGCCCTCTTACTGTGTGCACTTTTGTCGCTACAAATTGGAGCGGTCAGCCATGAACACGTACCGTCAGACCTATCGTATTGCGATTTTTGTTTGCAGGCGGACAGCTCCGCCTCTGCCTTCCAAGTCCGTACTAATGAGGCGCGGGTTTTAGCGTCTTTCTTTGCGCCTTCGGACCTGTCTGTCGCCATGGCAGGCGCACCCACCCACCCTAGCAGTCGAGGACCACCGCAGGGGTGCTAGCCCCACGCCCGGTCAATCATTCTCACTAGCTAGGTATTTTTATGAAACTGCATGCTTTGGCGGCTGTGCTCGCCGCGGCGGGTATCGCCAGCGCCGCATACGCACAAACCCCTGGCAACACCCAAGTCGGCGGTGCTACCGCGCAATCCCCTGCACAGGATATGGAGCACGTGTTGGTGGTTATGCCGCTGCACAAAACCTCTGTGGAGACGGCTTTTCCCGTTACCAGCCTCTATGGAGACGCGCTTAGCCGCGAGGCGGCGTCAACCTTGGGCAACACCTTGGCTAACTTACCTGGGATTCACAACGCCAGCTTCGGCCCCGGGGTCGGGCAGCCGGTTATTCGCGGTCTTGGCGGCCCGCGGGTGATGACGCTGCAAAATGGTACGCGAAGTGCTGATGTTTCAGGGCTAAGCGGAGACCACACCGTTGCGGTAGAACCATTATTGGCTGACAGCATTGAAGTGATGCGAGGGCCTGCTTCCTTGTTATTTGGTGGCGGTGCCATAGGCGGGGTGGTTAACGTGGTTGACGGCAGGATTCCGACCCAGATACGCGAGGACACTGAGGTAGCGATGGCGGTGCGCTATAGCGGTGCCGATCGGGGCCGCAGCTCGGTGTTTCGTCTCGATAGTGGTCTGAATGCGCTGCAGTTTCATTTCGATGCACTGGCCCGTGACGCCGACAACCTGGGTGTCCCCCAAGGCAGCGGTAGTGAGGCCGGAGACGAATTAGAAAATACCCATGCGCGAGCCACCAGTGCCACGATGGGCATGAGTTATCACTTCAAAAATGGTTTTTGGGGTTTGGCCGTCAACAGGCAGGAAAGCCAATACGGGTTACCAGGCGGCAGTCATGCCCACGGCCATGATGAAGACCACGCGGATCATGATGAAGATAACGCCGATGAAGAGGTGTTTATACGCCTCGATATGCAACAGACCCGTTATGACGCGGCGCTGCATTTGCACGATGTCATACCCGGCATTGAGACATTGCGTGGCTTTCTGTCGGTGACAGAGTACGAGCATCTTGAGTTAGAGGGTATCGAGATTGGCACCGTCTACAGCAGCGATACCACTGAGGGACGACTAGAGCTTTTGCACGATACGTTTGCTGGCTGGCATGGCGTTCTGGGCGGCCAATTCAGTACCACGACTTTCAGTGCTGTAGGCGAGGAATCCTTTGTACCCAAAACCGACATCACCCGCCGAGGTCTGTTTCTCCTCGAGGATTGGCATACAGGAGATTGGCAGGTGGAAGCGGGCTTACGAATGGATCGCGACACTCTGTCACCCTCTGAGTCGGTGTTTTCTGATCATGACTTCACATCACTGTCAGCGTCTTTGGGCCTTATTTATGAAATGACTCCCCAGTGGCATATCAGCACGTCGCTCAGCCGAGCAGAGCGGGCGCCGGCGGTGGAGGAGCTCTACGCAAACGGTGCTAACGGCGATGCCAATAGTTGGGTGGTGCATGCGGCCACCCAAGCCATTGAGCTGGGCGATGCTTCATTGGATACCGAGCTGGCTTTAAATCTGGATGTTGGGCTGACGCTACACCACGATGAACACACACTTCGTGTATCGCTGTATCGCAACGACTTTGATCGATTTATTAATCTAGCCAATACCGGTACCGATGTCGGCGGTATACCGGTTCGGACATACGAGCAGCAAGGTGCCAAATTTGTTGGCGCTGAGATTGAGGGTGATTGGCTGTTGGGGTCCTTTGCTGGCGGTGAGGTCTCGTTGACCACCGATGCTGATTGGGTTCGAGGGCGCCTCGACCTAGGCGGTGATATACCTCGCCTTCCACCCTTAACGGTGCGACTTGGACTGCAGTGGCAGGGTGAACACGCCTTTTACTACGGTCGTGTTAGCCATGCCACAGAACAAGACCGGCCGGGAGACAACGAAACGAGTACAGCTAGTTGGCTACGCTGGGACTTCGGTGCAGATTGGCAATTCGATACCCGTATCGGCCTGCTGACTTTGCGCGCCGAGC
>CAYPPU010000001.1:108980-116669 GCA_964412695.1 uncultured Alteromonadaceae bacterium
GGTGCAGATTGGCAATTCGATACCCGTATCGGCCTGCTGACTTTGCGCGCCGAGCTGCACAATATTGGTGACGAGACTGTCCGTTTAAGCACATCGTGGTTGCGTGATGAGGCACCTGAACCTGGGCGCTCCCTCGATATTGGCTTTCAATTGGCGTTCTGATTGTGTTATGACCTCTCCCTTGATGTAGGTGATGGCTTATGGATCGGTTAATTATTGGTATCAGCGGTGCTTCGGGTGTGGTGTATGGGGTGCGTGCACTGGAGATGTTGGCACCCTTGCCAGTAGAAACCCACTTGGTGATGTCGCGCTCTGCCGAGCTGACGGTACACCACGAATTGGATCGTTCGATTGAAGAAATTCGTGCGCTGGCCGATGAATACCACTCGATCAAAAATGTAGGCGCTTCGATTGCCAGTGGTTCCTATAAAAACCGTGGCATGTTGATCGCGCCTTGCTCGATCAGGACCCTAGGTGAAATTGTCTCGGGCGTGACGTCAACGCTGCTGACCCGCGCGGCCGACGTGACGCTAAAGGAACGGCGTCCGCTGGTGCTTATGGTACGAGAAACGCCATTGCACCTTGGCCATCTGCGTAACATGGTGGCTGCAACAGAAATGGGCGCGGTGATCGCTCCGCCAGTACCGGCCTTCTATTCAAAGCCCGAAAGCCTAGACGCCATGGTCAACCAAACCGTCGCGCGCCACCTTGAATTGTTTGGATTTGACGTGCCCGGGGTGCATCGCTGGACCGAATCGTGATTCGGCCTTTTTGGCATGAGTTGCCGGCTACCGCGCTGTTATTTACGGTCATTGTCATCGACCTCATAGGCTTTGGCATTGTTATCCCTATCCTCCCTTTCATGGCGCCGGCGCTGGGTGGTACAGAAACTGACGTAGCTGTCATCATTGCGCTGTACAGTTTGTGTGCAGGTCTACTTAGCCCGTTCTGGGGAGGTCTTTCCGACCGCATTGGGCGTAAGCGTGTGCTGGTGTTTTGTTTATTGGGTAGCAGCGCGTCCTACGTGGTGTTGGCGCATGCGGAGACACTGCCTTGGCTATATGTGGCACGTGCTTTGGGTGGTGTGATGGCGGGAACGCTGCCAGTTGCATCAGCATTGTTTGCCGATGTCAGTACGCCTGAGCGTCGGGCCAAAGCGATGGGGCTGGTGGGTACAGCCTTCGGCTTAGGGCTGATCCTGGGTCCGCTTATTGGCGGTTTATTGGCCGGAGATGGCGAGGGTTTTATGCTTGCCGGATTAATGGCTGCCGCCATGTCGTTATTAGCGGCTGTATTGGCCGGCATAATATTGCCCAGTCATACCCGATCAGTGCCGCTTACAAAGCCTGCTGAGACCGTTAAGTCGTCTTTGTGGCAGTTTGTTGCGCGGCATAATGCCCGTTTGTTAATAAGCCAATATGGCCTGCATACCGTGGCGATAAGCGGCGCTATATATCTGACACCCCTTTGGCTAGCCGCTGAAGTGGGTTGGGGACCACGGGAGATTGGTTTGATTTTCGGTGCGGTGGGTGTCGCGATGATTCTGATCCAGGGCGTCTTTTTAGACGGACTAACCCGGCGCTTTGGTGTTTTGCCTGTGCTCTCGACCGGTGCAGCTATCTTTTTTAGTGGCATGCTGCTCACGGTTTTCGCAGATTCCCTCTGGATGTATGCCGGAGTGATACTGATTTTGTTTTCCGGCGCCACCTGTTGCTTACCGATGTTGAATACCTTATCGACGTCGATCGTTGATCAATCAGAGCGCGGCCGTATGATGGGTGCCACCACCCTCATCTCCTCTGGCGGACGGGTTTTAGGCCCCTTACTCGCGGGTATAGTGCTGACTCACGCGGGTTTTAGCGCCACGTGGTTGGTTTTGGTGGTGCCTGTACTACTGGTATTCATCTGGTCACAGACCGCGGCCAAGCTCGACGTAAAACGGATGCACGGTTATGGATAACACCAACGATAAACCCCGCGTGTTGGTCACTCTGCCGCTTCCTGAGCCTGTGATGGAGTCTCTAGCGCAGGACTACACGGTACAACGGTGGAGCGAGAGCAATCCGATTCCATCGACACGCTTGATCGAATGGCTGGCAGATTGTGACGGAGTTCTGTGTGGGTTATCGACTCACTTCGATCAGTCGGTATTCCAGGGCGCTCAGTTACCGAGGGTAATCTCCAGTATTTCTGTCGGCGTAGATCATATTGATCTGGCTGCGGCTACGGCCCGCGGTGTTGCCGTTGGTCATACCCCAGGTGTGCTTGTGGACAGCACAGCCGATTTGGCCATTGGACTCATGTTGGCAGTAATGCGGCGTTTGGTGGAAGGGGATACGCTTATCCGTGAAGGCGGTTGGCAGTCTGGCTGGTCTACGGGATTTTTCCTGGGGACCGATCTCAGTCGCGCAACGGTTGGCTTGGTCGGTCTTGGCCCCATTGGTCAGGCGGTGGCAAGACGCTTAGGGGGATTTGGCGCTCGTGTTATCGCTTGGAACCGCACCCCCCGTAATTTAGAGGGTGTGGAGATGGTTGATTTGGATACGCTTTTTAGCACGGCTGATGTGGTCTCGTTGCATACCGCGTTGACCGATGACACCCGGTTATTGGTAGATCGGGCGCGTTTAGCGCAAATGCGTGACGGTAGCGTGCTCATTAATACAGCGCGGGGTGGGCTTGTGGATGAGCAGGCATTGGCTGAAGAGCTCGCTAATGGCCGTTTGAGGGCGGGCCTCGATGTCTATCAACAAGAACCTCTGCCCCCGGATAGTGCCCTAATAACGTGTTCAGATGCCGTCTTAGCACCTCATGTGGGCAGCGCTACTGCCGCAACGAGGTTGGCGATGTTAGAGCGGGCTATGCTGAATTTAGCAGCGGGACTTCGAGGGGAGGCCTTGCCGTTTTGCGCCAATGCCGAGGTGTATGCCAGAGAGGCATGAGCGTATTGAGTGAGCGCTTCGCCCCCTTACGGCCAAGAGTGAAGCGATTAGCCGAAAAACAGTAAGCGCACGATCATGATCACAATAGCGACGATCAGCACCCGCCGGATCAGTGGCTCGCCGCGACTGATAGAGAGTTTTGCGCCCAGGTAACCCCCTATCGAATTGCCCACAGCGAGCACTGCACCCACTAGCCACAAAATGTTACCGCTAGTAGCAAAGACCGCGAGCGCGCCTACGGTATAGACATTAATAACAAAAACCTTGTGCGCGTTTGTTGTTACCAGGTCGAGCCCCATCACTCGATTGAGGATAGGAATCAAAATAAAACCGACCCCGATGTGTATGAAACCGCCCCAAAACCCCGCGGCGATCATGAGCAGGTGTCCTGCCAGTAAATTACGTGGTTTGTTACCTTGCTGGCTCTGTGTTGCCACACCGCCGGTCTGCATGATGACCAATATGGCTAACATAATGGCTGCCAAAACGGCGTTAAATAGCTCGCCCCGCAGCTGAGTACCCACCCAGGCGCCGACGAGTGCCCCGGGTAGGGCGCAGGCGCCCAATGTCAAACTCAATTTGAAATTTGAGATGCCACTTTTGTGAAACGTACCGATAGCCGTCACGTTTTGCGCAAAGATGGCAATTCGATTGGTGCCATTCGCGAGAGGACCGGGTAGACCCAAAAACACCATGGTAGGTACCGTGATGATCGATCCGCCAGCTGCCATAACATTGATCATGCCACCGAGCACGCCGGCACCCACCAGCACGGCGTATTGCCAGAGTTCCAGGGATTCCACCATTAGGCTAGCTCGCTACCGGTTCGCGCAAAGTGACGAACTCTTCGGCTGCGGTGGGGTGAATGCCGATAGTGCGGTCAAAATCACGTTTGGTCGCACCCATTCGAATCGCGATCGCCATCCCTTGCACAATCTCACCGGCATCGGGCCCCACCATGTGAAGGCCGACGACCCGCTGGTCTTTATCGGATACGATCAGTTTCATCATGCTGCGTTCATCTCGACCGCTAATAGTGTGTTTCATGGGTTTGAATTCGGACCGATACAGCGTCACCGCACCAAAGGCTTTACGAGCTTCCTCTTCGGTATAGCCCACGGTTCCCACATTGGGTTGACTGAATACCGCGGTGGGAATGAACGCGTAGTCGACCGCTTCAGCGCCATCACCAAACTCGCGGTGTGCAAAAGCCATTCCCTCGGCGAGCGCAATGGGAGTGAGTTGTGGGCCTCCAGTAATATCCCCCAGGGCAAAAATCGAGGGTTCCTTGGTTTGAAAATGCCCGTCGATCTCGATATGACCGGAATCGGTTAGTGTCACGGCGGTATTTTCGAGTCCTAGCCCGTCCAGTTTAGGGCGACGACCGGTAGCACAGAGCACGGTGTCCACCTCCACATAGTTGCCATCTGCGAGGTGTACCAGAAGACCTCTGCTTGTCGGCTCAATGGCGGTGGGTGATGTGTTAAAGCGCAAATCAACCCCGGATTTTCGAACCTCCCGGGCCAGTACCGAGCGCACATCGGCATCGAATCCGCGCATAAATAGATCACCCCGATAGAGTTGTGTCACCCGAGAACCTAAGCCATTGAAAATACCGGCAAACTCGGTGGCGATATAACCACCGCCTAAAATCGCGAGGCGCTCAGGGAAGGTATCAAGGTCGAATATCTCGTTGGAGGTGAGCATATGCTCTGCCCCAGGTAAGTCGGGGACATGGGGCCAGCCGCCGGTGGCTAACAAAATTTTATCCGCGCTGTAGTGGGTACCGTTGACGACAACCTTGTTAGAACCCAGTAGCTGCGCCGTGCCCTCGATGATTTGTGCGCCTGGCGTTTCGAGTAATCGTTCGTAGACAGCATTTAAGCGCGAAATCTCGTCCTGCTTATTGTCTCTTAGCGTGGCCCAATCAAAACTGACATTGTGACTACGCCAGCCGAAGCCCTGCGCATCTTTGAACCCTTTACCGTACTCGCTGGCATATACATAGAGCTTTTTGGGGACGCAGCCGACATTGACGCAGGTGCCCCCCAAATAGCGCTCCTCCGCGATCGCCACTTTAGCGCCTAGGGATGCCGCCATACGGGCAGCACGAACGCCTCCCGAGCCTGCGCCAATGACAAATAGGTCAAAATGCTCGGGTGAAACGCTTTCAGTCATGATGTCTAGCTCTACTGTGGGTACAATCGCCGGTTCAAATTCAAGCCGAGCTTTCGCCCCGCCCTCACCTAACGGAATTTACTATGCCAATGGTAACCCCTGCGCTATCCCGGTGCTGCCTCGTTTTCGGTGCATTGTTATTACTGCTTTGTTCACAAAAGAGCCTTGCGCTCGATTCTTCGTTACTAACGCCACTGGGTAATTCGAGCGTTATCAGCCTGAACGATGGCTCAAACTTGGTAGGCGAAGTGATGGATATTCGCGATGGACACCTCAGTGTCAAAGCCGCCTTTTCAGAGACACCGGTCAGCATAGGATTGGAGTATGTAGACAGGCTCACCTCTTCGGGCTCAGCAGTATTGTTGTTGCAGGATGGCCGCTTAATTTCCGTAAAGTCACTGAGGGTAGACCATGGGCAAGTACGAACCCCCGAGGGTGAGCTTGCGCTAACGGCGGTGAAACTGCTGAACCCCAAGGCTTGGGAGCGAGGGCAGGGGTATCAATGGCAGGGCAAGGTGAGTTCGGCCTTAGCCTTTAGCCGCGGTAATACCGAGACGGACGAGTTTGATGTGGCTTTGGATACGGTATTTACCAGTGTAAGTAATCGCTACACATTTAATGGCACGGTTGAGCAGGACTATAACTACAGCACGGTGGTTAGTTCAGAAGGCAAGAGCCAACAAAAAACCGCCACAGCCGACAATTGGAAACTACTGCTTAAGTACGACCACTTTTTAAAAAATTCGCGCAATTACTTAGGTGCTAACGTCTCGGTGGAGGCTGATGCTTTGGCCGATATAGACATGCGTACCTATATTGGACCCTATGTGGGGCGTAAATTATTCACCGATAGCCGCTACCAGCTCGACGGTGAGCTGGGTTTTGCGTTTGTAAAAACTGAATACGATCCAAACGTTTTGAAACCCAATAGTAATTACACCGGTGTCAATTGGAACTTAACAGGTAGCAGTGACATTTTGGGCGGTGGTTCGTCGCTCTACCTAAAGCACGTGGGTATTATCGATTTACAGGATGCCCAGCAATTCATTCTACAGACTACTGCTGGCCTGTCATTCCCGCTATTTTTTGGTTTGGAGGGTGCTGCCGAAGTGACCGTTGACTATGACGGCACCGCAGCCGAGGACAAAGAAGAGCTGGATCAGGTCTATAAATTTCGTGTGGGTTATACCTGGTGACCCTCAACCAACCGTGGGGGAGGGTCAGTCATGCTGACGGGTAGCGAGCCGCCGTCAGGGGGTGTGTGGTTTGTACCTTTGGGCGGCACCGGTGAGATCGGTATGAACCTCAATCTCTATGGCCATGCGGGACGTTGGCTGATGGTGGATTGCGGTATCACCTTTGAGCATACCCCCGGGTCGAGCAGCGGTAGGCCGCGCATTGAAATGGCTGACCCACAATTTATCAAGGATCGGCGCCAGCGATTGGACGCACTGCTAATCACTCATGCCCATGAAGATCACCTGGGTGGCGTACCTTACCTTTGGCCTCAGCTGCAGTGTCCCGTTTATGCCACACCTTTCGCCGCCGAGGTGCTACGGCGCAAGGTTGCAGGCGGGCGCGGCACCCTACCCCAGCCTCTGATTGAAGTGACACCCGGCAGTACAATCAGCGTCGGTGATTTTGAGATTGATTGGTTACCGCTCACGCACTCAACTGCTGAGACCTGCGCATTGTTATTGCGCGCGGGTTCCAGCCGTATTTTGCATACCGCCGATTGGAAAATAGACCAGCGGCCGGTGGTGGGTGAGCCCTGGGCTCCCAAGGACTGGGTGCGACTGGTCAGCGGGGGCATTGACGCGGTGATTTGCGATTCAACCAACGCTACTCGCGAGGGCTTTTCACCGAACGAGGGTGATGTGGCCGACGGTTTATTGCAAACCATTGCGCCCTTAACCGGTAAAGTTGTGGTGAGTTGCTTTGCCAGCAATATCGCCCGCCTGCAGACGCTGTTTCGCGTTGCCGAGTCCACTGGGCGCCGTGTAGCCCTTATGGGGCGGTCGGTTGATAACATGTACCGTTGCGCCCGGCGTTGCGATTTATTGGACCCGCAATACGCCCCCATTGACCCCGCGCACGTGGAGTACTTGCCACCGCAGGAAATCCTAGTCGTTGCCACGGGGAGTCAGGGCGAGGTTGGCGCAACCCTGCAAAAATTGGTCATGGACAGTCATCGCCACCTGAGTCTGGGTGAGGGCGATACCGTTATTTTGAGTGCCAAGACCATTCCCGGAAACGAGCAATCTGTAGCGCGTGTTGTAGAGGGCTTACGCAGCCGGGGTGTGCAGGTCCTGCAGGATGAAACCAGTAAACGCACCCTGCATGCCTCGGGGCACCCCTGTGCCGGTGAGTTATCTGCACTGTACGAAGTGGTTAAGCCAAAGCTTGCCATTCCTGTTCATGGTGAGGCGTTACACATGGACGCTCACGCCCGTGTTGCTCGGCAGTCTGGTGCCAAGTCGGTACTCACAGGTACCAACGGCGACTTGTTTGTTCTAACGCCTGAGCCTGGAGTGCGACGCCGTTGGGCGCCGACAGGCAGATTGTGTTGGGA
>CAYPPU010000001.1:116769-144171 GCA_964412695.1 uncultured Alteromonadaceae bacterium
CGCCTGAGCCTGGAGTGCGACGCCGTTGGGCGCCGACAGGCAGATTGTGTTGGGATGAGGAGCGCGAGCTGCTTACAGCCGATGCCAGTTCATCGGCTCCTTAGCCACAGCGAGGGCTATATATGGTTCAGGTCCTGCTGAGCGCACTGGCATAGCTTGGCTCTAGGGTTAGCGTATTAGGAAGCTGCGCGTTTAGTGCTACGGCTTGCGGTTGTATTGGACTGAGACCCCAGTGACGCTGGCAGTCCAGCGGCACAATCACATGCGGTTGGTCCATCTACCATTAACCACAGTCCAGCAATAGTTTGCCCAAGTGGCTTCCCGATTGCATGCGCTCATGGGCGGCCATGGCATCAGCCAACGGAAAGCATTCGCTAATGACAGGCACAATCTCTCCGGCGGCGACCGCCGGCATGATCTCGCTTCGCAGGGCGGCGAACTCTCGTGCTCGCAAATCCAAATTCATACCCCGTAGCGTGCTGCCAGTGAGGGTCAGGCGTTTAGTGAGTACGCTAATCAGATCGATTTCCGCACGGTTGCCACGCATCATGCCGATACAGACAATGCGTGCACCGGGAGCGGCCAGTGCGAAATTCAAGGCCACGAAATCACCGCCGGCCATATCCAAAATAACGTCTACTTGTCCGCCATAACCGGCATCTTGGAATTTCTCCAGCAGATCTGGGTTCTTATAGTCAGCCACCCAGTCGGCGCCTAAAGTCTCCACACGCCAGCATTTATCGGATCCTCCCGCGGTAGCTAAGACGCGCGCACCTCGGTGTTTGGCCATTTGGATACCGATGCTACCAATGCCACTGCCGCCGCCATGAATAAGCAGCGTTTCGCCGGCGGTTAATCCGCCCAAAGTGAAAACATTGTGCCAAACGGTGAGTAGGGCCTCGGGTAATGCCGCTGCTTGCTCTAGTGAAAGCGTGTTGGGCACGGCGAGGGTGTGGTCTGCTCGAGCAATAGCGGTGCTAGCGTAGCCGCCTCCGTGGACCAGGGCGCAGACCCGGTCACCCACCGAAAAGTCACTGACCCCGCTACCCACTGCCGCTACTGTTCCAGCGACCTCCAGACCGAGTATCGGAGAGGCATCCGCTGGTACGGGGTAGAGACCCATGCGTTGCAAAATGTCTGCCCGGTTTACGCCCGCGAAGGCCACATCGATGGCGAGCTCGCCGCGGCCCGGCGCGACCATCTGATCGCGTTCGAGTGCCAATTCACCCTTTTCGGTGATGGTAATGTATTGGCGATCCATACAGACTCCCTTAGGCTTGCGCTGGAGGCTTACCCCAGTCTTCGTGTGGTGAGTGGCACAATAACAATAGCGAACTAGGAACAATAGCGAATCAGGAGAGTGTAATGGCAGCCCCGATGTTTGTCCGTAGAGTCAAGTGGCGCTTTTTCTTCACCTTAGCCAAGATTTTGGTAGGTAAGAAGGCGACTGCTCCCCATTTCGCATTTGCTGGGCCCGGCAGTACCCATTTGTTGTGCCGTCGGATAGTTGAGAGCGGGCATCAGCGCGTCTTAGTCGTTACCGATGGACCGCTGCGAACATTGGGCGTTAGTGAGCGAGCTGTCGCGAGCTTAAAGGATGCTGGTATAGACATTTTCTGGTACGACGGGGTGAAGCCCGATCCCACTTTCGATCAGGTCTATGAAGGTGCTCAACTGTTGCGAGAGTATCGGTGTTCTGCAGTGTTGGCTGTGGGTGGCGGCTCGTCGATCGATGCCGCCAAGGCGATTGCTGCCTGTTTTGATGCCAGCGCCGACCCCAAATCCTGGATAGGTTTTAACAAGGGTCCCGACGAGGCTTTACCGATTTACGCCATTCCCACCACGGCGGGTACGGGCAGTGAGGCTACTATGGGTGCTGTTATCACCGATGCTACCGATCACAGTAAAAATGTTATCGCCGGCGAGCCCTTCTTGCCTACCGCCGTGGCGCTCGACGCCGAGTTGATGTTGGGCTTACCACCGGCCGTGACTGCTGCGACAGGTTTAGACGCGTTGACTCATGGGATAGAAGCCTACATCGGTGTCTGGGAACGCGGCACGCGACGCGAAACGGCACTGATTGCCATTAAGGGTGTCTTTAACTGGCTGCCCAGGGCCATAAAGACACCCGATGACCCTGAGGTGCGAATGGGGATGAGTCTGGCGGCCTATTACGGCGGGATCGCGATCAATCAAGTCAGTGTTGGCAATGTTCATGCTATTGCGCATCAACTGGGTGCGCTTTATGGCATCCCTCATGGTGAGGCCAATGCCCTAGTACTGCCGCACCTGTTACGTCGTTATGGTGCAGCGGCAGAAACGGCCCTGGCTGAGTTGGCTGACGCGCTGGACCTGCCGGGGACAGGCTCCAGTGCTGATCGCGCAGCAACCTTGATTGAGGCCATCGAGACGCTGTCGGCTGAGTCCGGGCTATCGCCCACACACCCGGCTATTCAGCGTTCGGATTTTGGCCGTATCACTGACTTGGCTATTACCGAGGGTGACGGCTACTTCTCGCCCAAGCTGCTCACCGAGGAAGATGTACAGGTCGTGCTGGCGGCGATTAGTCAGCCGTAGTCAGCGGTTCAAGCCACTCGGTTACCAGCGCTATGAAGTGTTGGTGACCTTCCGTGGGCCCATCTGAACAGGCAAAGCCATGGGCTTCTCGGTCGTAGTGCTCATAGCGAATATCGACGCCGGCTTGACGCATCACAATACCCAAGCGTTTGCCGTCATCCCGCAGCGGATCGCGTTCAGCTGTTACCACCAGCGAGCGTGGAAAGCGGCGGTAGTCGCAGCGACGACTCACGAAAATGGTCTTCGCTGAGGTCTCCGCGGGCGCTGTAGCACCCAAATAGGTATCCATAAACCAGCGCATTATTGGCGTTGTCAGTGGACCGGTTTTGGCATGCTCTACGTAGGAAGGCAGTCCAGTCATATAGTGCTCAATGGCGGGATAAATCATGATTGCGCCGGCTACACGGGGCTCATTTTCAAGGCTGGCAACGGTGCAAGCTGTTAAATTACCCCCAGCGCTGTCACCGGCAATGACAACGTGTCCATTGTTGGGCGCAAGTCGGTTTAGGTGATCAAGAATCCAGCGCGTGGCCTCTAAGCAATCATTGTGTGCAGCTGGAAAGGGGTGTTCCGGCGCGAGGCGGTAATCGAGGGACATGATTGTGCATTGAGTCGATTCAGCCAGAGACCGGCAAAATGGATCGTGGGTATTGAGGTCGCCAATGACCCAGCCGCCGCCATGAAAATACACAATTAAGGGGCGGTTGGGCGAGCCGTGGTACATGCGCGCGGCAATTTGAGTGTCGTCATCAACGGGAATCAGCAGGTTGCTGACTAGAACATCCTGGCCAATCGTACTGCCCTCCCAGGCTTTGCGATTGACGTGCCGGTAGTAGTAGCGAAAGGCCCAGGTTTTAAGTTGCGATAGCAATGCGGTCATCGATGTCTGTGTAGGTTGTGTCGGAATTTTGCAAATACCAATCGACGCCATTGGCGTCGCGCTCTCGGCTGACGCTGCCACGGTGTACCAGCAAATTTAAGTGCGCGAGCACCTCACCGGTGGCCAGACCTAAAATTTCTCCCGTTATTGGGCGCGAGAACATCGTGGGAAAACAATCGGGCACCCGCCGGGGCTGATCGAGAAAGTCGTAGATGTCCTGCAAGCCTACTCGGTGGGAGTCGATCACTTGGTTGATGCGCACGTGAAGGCCGCGAAAGGGCGCTTGATGCGCAGGTAACACCAGTAAATCGCTGGGTAGTAGTCGGATTAGCCGCAAGTTCGAATCCAGCCACTCGCCCAAGGGGTTGCCCTCGGGTTCGGTGGGGAATACCGACACGTTGGGTGTAATTCGCGGCAGAACTTGATCGCCGGAGATGAGGCATTTTAGTGAGGGGCAGTACAGACAAACATGCTCGGGTGAGTGCCCCGAGCCTACAACAACTTGCCAATACCGACCGCCGATGGTCAGCGTCTGTCGATCCACAAGGCGTCTAAAGCGATGTGGTAATGGCGAGATAACCCGGCCAAATCCGCCAAACCGTTTGCGATAATTGCTAATCTGATCGTCGTTGTAGCCTGCCGCACGATAAAACTGGATGGCCTCTTCCGGTGCCTCCTGGCCGGTATAACTCACCATGGCCTGGCACATCAAATACTCTTCGCGGCTGATCCACAAATCGCAGTTAAAACGCTCACATAGCCACCCCGCTAGGCCGGTGTGATCGGGATGCAGGTGAGTGCAGATAACACGCGTGACCGGGCGGCCGGCCATAAAGCCGTCAAATAGGTTCTCCCAGGTGGCTTTCGTGTCGTCCAGAGCAAGACCGGTGTCGACCACTGCCCAACCGTTGTCATCCTCAAGGAGCCAAACGTTGATATGGTCAAGGGAGCCTGGCATGGCTAACCGTACCCACCAGACGCCTTCGGCCACCTCAAAAGGCTGATCGGCAGGGGGCGGGTTATTGCGTCCCCAAGGGTAGGTTAACCCCCGGTGAACCATGTTTTCTTGCTCAAGCATAATTTAATCGCCAAACGGATAACCTTAAGTTTGCGCCGCGCCCACGCCGATGTCCAACTTCTTAGGACCACGTTGGGCGTGGTAAGCGTGTTAACCCCCGCGAGGCCTTCTGTCACACCGCTGACATATGACTTCGGTTACAGTACCGATAGAGACTTCAGGGAGCGCCACGATTGCAAAAATCAACGAGTCAACGCCATTCGCCGACGGAGCGTGAGCATTCGTTGGTGCAGTTGCGGGATGCCCGTTTGGATGTGCTTGTAGTGGGAGCGGGCATTAATGGCGCTGTCGCCGCGGCGGCGCTGGCCCATGCGGGGCCATCGGTCGGCATCGTTGACCGCGGCGATTTCGCCAGCGGCGTCAGTTCTCAGTCCAGTAACCTGGCCTGGGGGGGTATTAAGTATCTGGAGAGCGGCGAGTGGGGCTTAGTCCGCAAGCTATGCCTGTCTCGCAATACCCTGATGGCGGCTTACCCGTCATCGGTGAAGGAAATTCGTTTCTTTACCAGTATTCGACGTGGCTTCCGGGTTTGGTCATTCTTTGTTTGGCTGGGTGCCCTACTCTACTGGGCATTGGGTAACTTTCACCTGTCGGCGCCGCGTTATTTGCGACGCGCGAATATTATTCGAGAGGCTCCAATAGTCGCGCCCGAGCATATCGTGGGTGGCTTGGAGTACTCCGATTGCTACTTGGTCGATAACGACTCGCGTTTCGTCTTTAATTTTGTGCGGCGAGCCCAGGATGTGGGCGCCGTCGCGGCCAATTATGTCGCGGTGGAGTCATTGACCTGGCAAGCAGCCCAGCGCGTGTGGCGAGTGCAGCTTCGCGACCGTGTTGCCGATAAAACATTCACACTAGAAGCACGCGCGGTGATAAATGCTACTGGACCTGAAACCGATTTGCTCAATTCGGCAGTGGGCGTAAAGACGCAGCATCACCATGTTTTATCCAAGGGTATCCATCTCATTGTGGATCGGATTGCGAGTGTGGATCGTGTGCTCACGTTTTTTGCTAGTGACGGCCGCTTGTTCTTTGTTATCCCTATGGGTCCAAAGACTTGCATTGGCACAACCGATACACGGGTGGAAACGGCGGCGGTGTCAGTCACCGATGAGGATCGCCAATTTGTTCTCGACAATGCCAATCAGCTACTTCGCTTACCAAAGCCCCTACGCCCAGAGGATATTATTGCCGAGCGTGTAGGTGTTAGGCCGCTGGCGATATCAGGGTCGGTGCGTGATCACGACTGGGTGCAGCTATCGCGCAAACATGAGTTAGAAGTTGACGCCGCGACGCCGTTTATTTCTGTGTTTGGTGGCAAGCTGACAGACTGTTTAAACGTGGGTAATGAAATCGTGGCGCTGGTATCGAACTTGGGGGTGGCGACCCCCAAGGCTGGGGGCCGTTGGTATGGGGAAGCACCAGCGGAACGTAAACAGGCATTTATGAAGGTGGCGCATGAAATGGAATTGGATCGCCTCACCCCGGCCAAAGCTGTCGAGCCATTAAGTGATAGGTTCTGGAGACGCTATGGTGAGCAGGCCTTTGGTTTGCTCACGGCTATTAAGGAAAAACCAGCAATGGCTGAGCATGTGATGCGTGAAGCCGAGTACACCTACGCGGAAATTCAGCTGATAGCGCGGCGAGAGATGATTGTGACCTTGGAAGATTTCTTACGGCGACGCTCCAAGATCTCCCAAGTGGTCCGCGCTACAGACTTAAAGGCGGACCCTGGGTTATTGGTCACCGCGACTATGTTATTTGGAGCGGAAGACGGACAGCGCTTGCATGCCGATTTTGTCGCCAAGTAGCGTTTTATGTCGGGTACTTTGGGTCTTGCGATAGGTCCTTCCGCGCCGTCTTAGGGCAGACCCAGCAGTTGTCGTCGTAACGCAGGTCGGGTTGTATTTTCGGCCAGCCAAATTCCGACAAAGTCTCGTCCAAACGCCGGATTGACGATATGCCCCAGCGGTTGATTATTGAAATAGAAATGCGCCTCGCCAGCGATATCTAACAAAAGCCCAATGCGATCGCCAGGGCCCACATCGGGCCAAAGGGCATTGAGTTGCTGTAGCCACTGTGCATGTTCGGTTGAGTCAAGCGCTTGGGCACGCCATTCTTTGCCGGTCTGCTCTACCAATGCACTACCCTTGATATCCCGAAGATACTCAATTTCTAGGTACAACGGACGGGCCTTTTCGGTACAGGTATTTGCCGGGGTAAATAGATGGGACTGATAAACCTCCCAGAACAAGACCTTCAATCGCGCGCTGCCACAGTGCTGCAAGTTGGATTGTGACGGTAGCGCGGAGCGGGTGATGTCACTCGAACTTTGTGTTCCTGACGACAGCAGCAACGACACACCCAATAAGACCGCGTGAAAAAGCGTTTTCATAGCGCCCAGTTTACGCCGTTTTGGGTAAGCCGAGGCGGTAGCAAAGGGGCATTAACAGCGCCCATACCGCGGCCAGAATGACCCAGGTGGTTGTTTCTCCATAAGGCAGCGACACCGCACCCATACGCGCTCCGGCTAGGTAGTTAAGAGGAACAGCGGCTGCTCCGGTCACGGCGGCGCGCCAGGGATGGGCACCAAACCAGGCTAAGGCCCGCGGCAAAGCCGCTGCGAACCCCAGCCATAGTAAAGCCAACCAGGCCGGTGTGGTTGACGGACCAAAGTCAAAGACACCCCCTAGGGATAGACTGGTATCTATGCACACCCCTAGAGCCGCTACTGGGGCAATGGAGGTGATTTCATCTAAAGTAGAGCGCACAAGGAGCAGGTGAATGAGCAGAAGCGTCATGGCGAGGGGCAGCCAGGCCTCCCTACCTAACACACAGGTAAACCACAGGCTCTGAAACCACAACCCATTAAACCAGGCGCGCTCAGTGAGCTGGGGGTCACGTAATCGAGACCGTATGTTTTTTAGCGACGCAATCACGCTAATAATTACGATCCACTCTAAGGGCTAGATCAACCGATACCGTAGTGCTGCGCTGTACTGTCTAGCGCTTGCAACAAAGTCTCAATCAGTTGATCGACTTCACCCAGCTCGGTGACAAAGGGTGGCGACATAATCATGGCATCGCCAGTTTGTCGGACCATTAACCCGTTACTGATCGCTTGATCGCGACAGAACACGGCGCCAGCCGAGCTTGCAGCCAGGCGCTCCCGGCTCTGCTTGTCGCGGACCAACTCAACCGCCGCGAACAACCCTTTTGTTCTCACCTGGCCCACAATGGGATGGTCGGTTAGCGTTCGTAATTGTGTTTGGAAATAGGGGGCCAAGGTGTTCCAGGCGTAGTCGAGAATGTCACTCTCTTGATAGATGGCCAGGGTCGCCAAGCCCGCCGCACAAGCCGCAGGGTGGCCCGAGTAGGTTAGGCCGTGGGCAAACTCCCCTCCTCCGCTTAATAATACATCCGCCACCTTGTCACTTATCAGTGTCCCACCTAGCGGCATATAGCCATTGGTAACGGCTTTGGCGAAGGTAATGAGATCCGGTGATGTGCCATAGGTGTCAGCGCCAAACCAGTTGCCAGTTCGCCCAAAGCCACAAATCACCTCGTCAGAGATAAACAGGATATCGCGCTCATCGAGGATTCGACGGACTTCGGGCCAATAGGTTTCTGGCGGGACGACAACGCCGCCTGCGCCTTGAACCGGCTCGGCGATGAATGCGGCCACACGGTCCTCGCCTAGTTCATCAATCTTGGCGGCCAACTCCTGAGCAGCGGCGATACCAAACTCTGCTTCGTCCTTGTCACCACCCAGCTCAAACCAGTTGGGCTGACCGATATGATGAACATAGTCCAGACCCCGAGTTTGCTCGTGCATGGCTTTCATGCCGCCGAGTGAGCTCGCGGCAATGGTCGAGCCGTGATAGGCGTTGTTCCGACTAATGATCAGCTTCTTCTCGGGTTTGCCTAACAAATCAAAATAGCGGTGCACCATTTTAATTTGCGTATCGTTAGCCTCAGAACCTGAGTTGGTAAAGAACACGTGCTGAAAACGCTCGGCTGACATGTCGCAGAGCTGCGCGGCTAACTCTACTGCGGGTTGATTCGAGCACTTAAAAAAATTGTTGTAGAACGGCAGCTGCTCAAGCTGTGCACTTACCGCAGCTTTGATGCTGTTCTGACTGTAACCTAGATTGCAACACCAGAGTCCGGACATGGCGTCTTGAATACGGTTGCCATCGGAGTCGTAGATATAGACGTGCTCAGCGCGATTAATGATGCGCCCACCCTGATTGGCATAGTCCTGAAAATCAGTGAACGGGTGCAGGTGATGAGCGCGGTCAAGCTGTTTGAGGGTTGCGGAATCGAGTTGTGCCGTCACAGTGGGATCTCCAAGCATTGCGCACAGAATACGGGTCGGACAATGATGGCACACCCCCGTTTGGGAACATCTAACCCTTTGGAGGAACCCTTGTTGGGACTGACCAATAGGCAAAAAAAACGCCGGTATCACCGGCGTTTTTTACTCTAGCACAGGCCTGTGTCGGGCGAATTTACTCCCACGACATGCCGACCCTCACACCAAAGGTGAGCGGTCTTGCGGGGCCAAAGAAGTGTGAGGGCAATAGACCACCATTGGCGTTATAACCATCCCAGGTGAACTCATCGAACAGGTTCTCGGCGTAAGCGGTGATGTGCCAGTTATTGTTGGACTCATAACCCACGCGCAGGTTTGAAATGGCGTAACTGTCGATATAACCCTCTGGGTTGTTTTCCCAGCTGCCACCCCGCTCGCTCTCATAGAACACTTCAAAGCTGCCGGTGATGGCACCGTTGCTGACGGGGAAGAAAGCATCGACTTTGCCCGCGATGGTCCATTCGGGCGCCCAGAACAGGTTCCTGCCCTCACAGCCATTGGGGTCTTCAAGACCGCAAATATCTTGAATGCCAGTGGCCTCGGTATCCAAATATCCGGCAGACAGGTACACCGTGAAGTTATCATTCAAGGCAACCGTGGTGGCGGCCTCAATACCATAGCCGTCGGTCTGACCCACGTTGAGTACGCGACCCGCAAAGGCGCCCGTTTCTTCAACTTCAACGTAGTTAATGACCTGCATGTCTTGGTAGTCGTACATGAACAGCGTGATATCGAAATTACCGGCGCCGTCAAGATAGGTGGTTTTCATACCAATTTCGTATGAGTCCACCGACTCAGGTTCAAAGGTGCCGGGCAGATAGCCATCACCCTGACGGATGCCGGTTTCATAGGCAGGCACCCCGCCGTTAGCATCCTCAATCCAGAAGCTACCAAAGCCGCCGCTCTTAAAGCCCTGGGTCCAGCTGGCAAAGAACAAGGTCTCATCCAGCGTGTAGGTGGTCATGATTCGGCCGGTGACATCATCCCAACTTTTCTTGTCGGTAATGTAGCCATCGGTGGCGAAGCCATAGGTGAAATAGGGGCCTAGCTCACTTTCGGGTTCTAGCACCCAAATACCGAATTCCTTCTCATCTTCTGCGTAGCGAACCCCCAACTCCACCGACCAGTTCGGCGTGATATTGAATTCGGTATTTATGTAGGCCGCCCACCCGGTGTACTTACCTTTTATGCGGCCGGTCTCGGTCAGCGTGCCGTCTGAAGACGACTCAAAACCGTAGTAGTAAGGTACTTCGGCACAGCCGGTAAATTCTGGGTTATAGCTGTACCCGTAGTAGGCCTGGTAGTACTCGTCGTAGTAGCTGTTGAGGTAGAACTGGCACATCAGGTCTTCAGAGCCAATGTTGCGGAACTCCGCATTCAGGTCTTCGTCGTAATAGCTGACACCGGCATACCAGCCCAAGGGACCGTCACTGTTGGAGCTCAGGCGCAGTTCTTGCTGGAAGTATTCGCCGCTCTGGTCGAATTGGAAGTTATTGATAACCAGCGGGGTCCCGTCGTAGTCCTCGCGATAGTAATAGTCGTGATCCTTGAAGCCCGTATTTGAGGTCAAGGTCATTGAGCCGAGATCGTATTCGACGAATAGGCCCAGAGTGAGAATGTCGGCGTCGTCGCGATCGCCTTGGCTAATATCAGAATCCAGTTCTTCGTTGCTGCCGCCAAGGGTGGTATCGGAGACCACGTACTTGTCAAAGGTGTCCCAGATATCGCCGGTATCAATCGCCCGGTACATAGAGCCTGATTGACGGCGTTCTTCATACTCTACCAAGGTGCGAACACTGAGTTTGTCGGTCTCGTAATTGGTGGAGAATCGCAGTGCCCATTTCTCGTGTTCGATTTCATCGCGGCCGGTAGCGACGTTCTTGGCGAAGCCATCTTCGGTGGAGTAGTAACCAGAAAGACGGGTTGCAAAGTTGCTGCTCAGGGGAATGTTGATGGCGCCCTCGACAACGGCGTGATTGCGTTCAGCGATATCCAGATCGATGTAGCCATTCTGACTGTCGAGTTCGGCGCGCTTGGTGTAAACGGAAAACGCACCGCCAATGGAGTTTCGACCAAACAAGAAGCCCTGGGGTCCGCGCAGGATTTCCGCTCGATCAATATCATAAAGGCTAGTAACCACGGCGCCGTTACGGCCTTCGTACAAATCATTTTTGAAAAACGCGGATGACGGATCGCCACCTACGCCAAAGTCTTGGGTTCTGACACCACGCACAGAGACGGCGTCGATGTAAGAGTCCTGGGAGTTGCCGCTTACGCCCGGCGTGTAGGAAATCAAATCTTTCACGTCATTGAGGTTGGTCTCCTCAATGAAATTGCCCGAAAGCGCTGTAATCGCCAATGGCACGTCCATAACGCTTTGTTCGCGTTTGGTCGCCGTGACCACGACCTCTTCTAGAGTCTGTGCGCGAGTCTGGGTTGCTACCATGGCAGCAGATACTGCTAGGGGCAGTGCAAGTTTTGAAAACGCTTGGGATTGGCGTTTTGGCATGAGTGGATCTCCCGATGCAATAGACGGTGGTCGCTCCAACGAGCGAACCGTTGAAAATTAGCAAGTACGTCGAGGTTTTGTACAGTGGTGAAACTGTGCAAAAGAGACAATCAACGCTGACGGTTTTTCACTCGACAGCGATGTTCAACATATCCAGTTCTTCCAACATGGGGTTGAGTTGGTGTTGGTAGCGCTTCCAGCGCCCAATAGAGCGGGTGTGAGCGGGCTCGCGCACCTGCACGGCACTGGCGGTGGCAACACCTTTGTCAGACTGGTGAAAATTGAGGCAAGCCTCCTCCCATGGCAGGTCCAGCGCGGCGATTAGCTTGCGTGCCTGGGGCTCAATATTGCTGGCCGTGTCCTCGTAGCTGATGTCGATAATGCGGCCGGGGAAGCGCTGGTGCCAGCAGGCCATTAGCCTGCGATAGCGACCGTGATGGCGGGCCATCTCGCGCTGGTCGTATGAATGAAGGTAGGCATCGGCGAACAGTTGTTTAAAGCTGGCAAAGCAGGCATCCATGGGGTTGCGTACCAAGTGCACAATTTTGGCATTGGGAAGCGCTGCCAGAATTAACGGGATATTTAGGTAATTTACCGGTAATTTATCGACAAATCGCGGCAATTCGCCGCGCATTCGTGCAGATGTCTGCAGATAGTTGGTGCCGACTTTAGCGGGTTCCAGCGCGGCTGCTTGCTCGAACAACGTCGCACTGAAGCGTTTGGGGTCGGTGAACCCGGTCAGCCGCCGCAACGCTAAGCCAAATTGCTGCAGTTCCCCGGCTGAATGCGCCTGTGAATGGCTGGTGATAATGCGCTCAATTAAGGTGGTGCCAGTGCGCGGCTGGCCCAGCACAAAGATGGCAGAGTGGTCGGGGCTGCCCTGCCCTGCATTGTTTAGCCAATTTTCGTCAAAAATGCGCTCAAGTGCCTCGAACATCGCGATTTCGTTGGCTTCGTCGTACTCAACGGTCTGCCGGCGAGCAGCGGCACCTGCCGCGAAGGCATCAAACGCCAACGGCCATTCGCCGAGGTCTTCGTAAGCCTTGCCCAATGCGTACTGCAGGAACGCGAGGCCTCTGGGGTTGCCGGCATTGCGCGGCAACAATTCGCGCATCTCTCGAATATGCGTGTCGTCTTTGGCTTTAACGGCATTGGCCAGACCCCAGTGGCTTTGGGGTGAATTGGGTTGGAGTTCAATAACGTCGCGAAACACCGCGGTGGCCGTATCCAATTCTCCCAAGAACACCAAAGTGTTGGCCAGGTTCATCATGAATTGAGGTTGCTTGGGTAGCAGCGTGTTGGCCCGAGCAAAAAAAGCTTTGGCGGCGTCATACTCTCCCAGTTGAGATAGCACCGAGCCAATAAGGTCCAGCACGAAGGGGTCAGAGGGTTTGATGCGCCTAGTTTCATGCAGGGCTTTTTCCGCCTGCACGATACGACCTTCGCCCATGTTGAGCCGCGCTAAATGCGCCCAAGCGGCAGCGTGATCGCGGTCTAGGGCCACAACAGACCGAAAGGCTCGGTGCGCATTGGCGCGATCTTCAGCCTCTAAGGCCACAAGGCCTACCAGGAAATGCGCGGCGGGGGCTTGGTTGTCTAACGCCAGCGCCTTTTGGCAAATCTTCCCGGCTTCCGGTAGGCGACCGCTGTTAAGCGCGTCGAAGCCCTGCTGCAATAGGGTATGTAAAGTCAGACTCATGCTGGTGGGGGCTTGCTGTGGTAAGCGATAAGGGGGTCTATCGCGCCCCCATCAGGACTGTGGGCGAGGGCCTCCATAAACAAAATAAAGAGCGCGGCTTGTGACGACACATCCAGTTTGGCGTAGGCATGTTTGCGATGCAATTTGACCGTTTCAGTTGAGATGCGAAGTTTTTCGGCAATGATGCGGGTACTGTTCCCCAGCAGCACCAGCTCGATGACTTCTCGCTCGCGCCGGGTCAGTATGCTACTCCCAAACGCTTGTAACGCCATGTGAAGTTGTTGGCGCAGGGAGCCATCAGGGCCACTGCTGGTCAACGGCGGTGCATCGCTCCAGTGGGCTTTGGCAAGTGATTCCACCAGGGGTAACACTGCCCTTAAGCGTTCGAGCTGTGTTTTACCGAAACGGCGCCCCTTGGTAGCAATACACAGGGCCAGGTTGATAAAGCCGTCGTCAAGGGCGATTAGCAGGCCGCATTCATCGCTAAAATGGCAATGCCGGTACCAAGTTTGGTAGTACTCACTATCTTTAAAGCCCCCCGGTGCCAGCTCTTTAAGCTGAAAGACGCCGAACTGCTGTGAAAAGGCGGCGGCGCGATAAAACGGGTCGAGCAAAAAGGGACCCGTGATAAAGCTATCGAGTGTGCTCTGTTCTGTGGCGCGGGGTGGGCTGGAGTAGCCGACAGTCGGCATGCCGTCATTTTGATAGTGCAGCAGCGTGACGTCTTCAGCGCCGGCTAGTCGCTGAAGTCCCCGCGCAAGCTGGCGGGGAAAATCGGGCGTCCGTAAGGCCGAGACGGCCAGGGCGAGATCGGCTGACAATGTGCGCAATGCATCCATGCCGCAAGCTTAGCCGCAGTCGATGTTTAGGGACAGTGGTCCGGAGCGATCCGGTGTTGGCCCCGAGCAGCCTCGACAGGTTAGCGGGCTGCCCGGATCAGAATTGCCAGGTCGCTATTAGGCAATTTTATTCATGACGTCACCAAATAATTCTTCATCTGAAGGAATCACTTTGGTTTCAGCCAGCGGCATCGAGACCCAAGTCTCGTTGATCAAATCGCGCCAAGAAATGTTGTTATTGGTGCCATTACCGCCCCAAGAGCCGCAGCCTAGTGAGAACGTCTGGCGCATGCCATTCCAGAGGTTGCCGCTGTTAGACGGGGCCTGCGGCTGGTTAACCATGACCCGTGAGGTGTAGGTATTTTCCGCTAATTGCATGATGTTAGCGTCGGACTGGGAGTAGATACCGCAGGAGTGGCCCTGGCCTTGATAACTCTGGATGTTGCGCGTGAGCTCAATGGCCTCGGCAATGTCCTTGGCACGGTACAGCGCCATGGTAACCGACAGTTTTTCACCGGAGAACGGGTGTTCGGGACCAAAACCGTCTTCGGGCACCATAAAGAACTGAGTACCCTCGGGAATGTCGAAACCAGCCATGGCGGCGATTTTATCAGCGGGCTGAGCGACGATAGCGACGTTAATGTGTAGCTCATCATCCCAAATAGTGGCCCGAAGCTTGGCTTTTTCCTCTTCAGAGCACAGATACCCGCCCTGAGCCTGCAATTTCGCCAACATGGCGTCATAAATGCCGTCGAGCAAGATTACCGAGTTATCCGAAGAACAAGAGGCGGCCAGATCGAGAGTTTTAGAAATGCGAATTTTCTCGGCGGCATCGTCAAGATCGGCACTTTCATCAACGGTGATAACAGCGTTACCGACACCGACACCCAGTGCGGGTGTGCCGCTAGAGTAGGCCGCTGTGACCATGGCACCACCACCGGTCGCCAAAACGCGATCACACTGCCGCATAAGCTCATTGGTGGTTTCCAGCGAAGGCGTTTCGATACCAATCACCAAATCTTCAGGTGCACCCATTTGTTTAATAGCGGCGCGCATGAGATCAATAATTTTCTTGTTGGTGAGTTTCGCGCGGGGGTGAGGCGCCACAATAATAGAGTTGCGGCCTTTTACGGCGTGAATGGCCTTAATAACCGGTGTCGCTTCGGGGTTTGTTGAGGGTGCCAGAGCACCGATGACACCCATCGGTTTCGCGATGATACGGATGTTGCGCTCGGGATATTCCTCAATGATGCCCACAGACTTGTCATGGATGATGTCAAAAAGTGCTGCCCGGGTTTTGCGATCGATTTTCAAGAATTTGCCCTGATAATTACCGAGTTGGGTTTCCTCTACCGTGAACTGGGCGATTTCTTCAGCAACCCCGGGACGGGCTACCGCCCATACCATTGCCCTAATGAGACCATCTACCTGCTCTTGGGTGTAGTGCTCAATTTGCTTTTGGGCGGCACGCGAACGCGCAACCAGGCTGGCTATGAACGCTTGGGGATCGGCTTGAGGGTCAATAGTTTCGGTTTGCATGTTTAATCTCGGCTTGAGCATCAATGATGGAAATGGCGGGGGCGGATGATAATACGCACCTTCATTTGAAGCCACCGCAATCCTGCCATTTCTGCGGCCTTTCACCCTGTCACTAACTAAGCAGCGCGATAGGTTTTTCGGGCCCTAGCCGCGATCCGCCTTGAGGCCTTATCGGGCGGCGAGCCTCTCCGTCGGGAGGCATATTGCGACCAACTATTGTATAGTCCTGCCCCGGACGAACTAGGCCCCCACAGTTCGCGCTTAACAGCCGCTGATCGGCTGGCAAGGTGTGGGCCAAACCGAACCGGTCTAACGGCTATGGCTCGGGCTTAACGACGGTAGTCGAGGAAGAGAATCAGTGGATTTTGAATTAAACGACGAACAGCGGGCGTTTGCAGCCAGTGCCCGCGACTTCGCGCTGGGTGAAATGGCCCCCAATGCCGCGCTCTGGGATGAGCAGTCGGTGTTCCCTAAGGACACATTAAAGGCGGCAGGTGAGCTGGGCTTTATGGGGATGTACACGCCAGAGGACGCCGGCGGCTTGGGTATGTCACGCCTTGATGCCAGCCTCATTGTCGAAGAACTCGCGCGCGGTTGCACCACAACAGCCGCTTTTCTCACCATTCACAATATGGCCACCAGCATGATTGGCAAGTACGGTCAGGCGGCGGTGATTGAAGAGTGGTGCCCCAGTCTGGTGATGGGTGAAAAACTCGCTTCATATTGTTTGACCGAGCCGGGAGCCGGTTCGGACGCTGCCTCGCTCACCACCCGTGCGGAGCTCGATGGTGACACCTACCGTGTGACGGGTAGCAAAGTGTTTATCTCGGGGGCCGGTGACACCGATGTGTTGGTGGTGATGACGCGAACTGGTGCCGAGGGGCCGCGCGGTATCACGGCGTTTGTTATTCCGGCAGACGCCGAGGGCATTACCTACGGCAAGAAAGAGCACAAAATGGGCTGGAATGCGCAGCCGACGCGCATGATTACCTTCGAAGACGTGCGCGTGCCGATATCGAATCGTTTGGGTGAAGAGGGTCAGGGCTTTGCCATCGCGATGGAAGGCTTGGACGGCGGGCGTATCAATATTGCGACCTGCTCTGTGGGCACTGCTCAGCAAGCTCTTGAAGATGCTTTGGCTTATGTCAGCGACCGCAAGCAATTTGGCTCTGCCATTGTCGATTTTCAAAACACGCAGTTCCGGCTCGCCGATATGCTGACTGAGTTGGTGGCTGCTCGGCAAATGATTCGATTGGCCGCAAGCAAGCTCGATGGGGGAGATCCTCAAGCCACCACTTATTGCGCTATGGCCAAACGTTTTGCCACCGACGTAGGCTTTAAAGTCTGCAATGACGCTCTACAGCTGCTGGGCGGTTATGGCTACATTCGCGAGTACCCGATGGAGCGCTATGTGCGTGACACCCGGGTACACCAAATCCTTGAAGGTACTAATGAAATCATGCGTGTCATTGTTGGCCGACGGCTGATGATGGATGGCGCTTTGGAGGTTATTAAATGAGCACAAGTCCCTCTGACAAGATCAAACTGGTCATCGATGGCCACGTTGCCACGATCACCGTGGATAACCCTGCAGCTAACACCTGGGATACTGAGAGTTTGCCCGCGTTGAAGCAGGTTGTGCTGGATCTGAATGATAATCCCGAGGTCTATGCGCTGGTGCTCACTGGCGCTGGCGAGAAATTTTTCTCGGCAGGTGCAGATCTAAAATTGTTTGCCGACGGTGACCCCGATATGGCGCGCACCATGGCAGAAGCCTTTGGCGAGGCCTTTGAAACGTTATCTGACTTCCGCGGTGTTTCCATTGCCGCGGTGAACGGTTTCGCCATGGGCGGTGGCTTGGAGGTTGCCATGGCCTGTGACATTCGCATCGCTGAGCGTCAGTCACAGATGGCATTGCCTGAAGCCAAGGTGGGGCTACTGCCCTGTGCAGGTGGTACCCAGCGACTGACTCAGCTCGTGGGAGAGGGCTGGGCCAAGCGCGTTATTCTCTGTGGAGAACGCGTGTCGGCAGAGAAAGCCCTGGAGATCGGTCTGGTTGAAGAAGTCGTCGAGACAGGTGAGTCTTTGGCGGCGGCCCAGGCGCTGGCGGCACAGGTGGGCGGGCAAAGCCCAACCTCAGTTTCGGCTTGTAAGCGCTTGATCCACGCCGCGCGCGATATCGCTATTAGTGGCGGTCTAGCAGCTGAACGTGATGAATTCGTACAGTTGTTTAGTACTGAAGACCAGCGCGAAGGGGTGAATGCCTTCCTTGAAAAACGTGCGCCTGAGTGGAAGAACCGATGACCGCTACGGTTGACGTTGCGCGTATTGGGGGCGGCAGCTATCAAATTGGCCGGCTGACATTAAATGCGCCCAATACCCTGAATTCGCTAACCCGCGACATGGTCGAGATCATTGCTGAGCACCTCGAGGCCTGGCGTGATGATGACAGTATTGCCGCGATCATCATTGATGCTGATGGTGAAAAGGCTTTTTGTGCAGGCGGTGACGTACAAGCATTGCGCAACTCGTCACTTGCGACGCCCGGTGGCCCCTGTGTCGAGGGTGAGAGCTTTTTTGCGCGTGAATACCGCATGAACTACATGCTGCACACTTACCCCAAGCCGATTATTGGCTGGGGGCATGGTGTGGTCATGGGCGGTGGCTTGGGTATTCTCGCGGGCTGTGCCTACCGCGTGGTGAGTGAACGCACACGCATCGGCATGCCCGAGGTAACCATCGCTTTGTTCCCCGATGTGGGGGGCAGCTGGTTTTTGAACCGAATGCCTGGGCAGGTGGGTCGTTTCCTCGCGCTGACAGCCGCTAACATCAACGCGACCGATGCGCTGTTCTGTGGTTTGGGCACGCACTTTTTAGCACATAACCAGCACGATGTGTTTTTGGACAAGCTCGCTGGGTTGTCATGGAGCGCGGACGCTGAGGCCAATCATCACCAGGTGCAGATACTGCTGGCCAATACTGCCGCCGAAATCGAGCAACCCCCGGCACAAGTTGAACCCGAGCTCGACACAATCAATAGCTTGATGGCTGGCGAGAATCTGAATGAAATTGTTAATCGCGTCATGGCCTGGGAGGGTGATAATCCCTGGCTGGCGCGTGCCCGCGACGGGTTGGCCGGTGGCTCAAGCTTGGCGGCGGCCTGGATTTTCCGTCAGCTCAATGACTCCCGCGATCGCGATCTGCGCGAAGTATTCGAGAGTGAGTTGATTCTGGCGGCCAATATTCTTAGACACCCGGAGTTTGCCGAGGGTGTGCGAGCTTTGCTCGTAGATAAAGACCGTAATCCTGCTTGGACCTACGCCAGTATCGATGCCGTACCCGCAGCTGTGCTAGACAGTTTTTTCGTGCAGCCCGAGGCGGCACAAATGTTAGAGCTTCCGGAGTAAATCATGAGCACCATCGCATTTATTGGACTTGGCAATATGGGTGGCCCCATGGCCAAAAATTTAATGGCCGCAGGTCACGCGCTTCAGGTGTTTGATTTGTCGCCAGCTGCCTTGTCAGATGTCGAAGCCGCGGGTGCAAGTACCGCCGACTCCGCGGTGGCGGCCTGTGCCGGTGCCGATGTTGTTATCACCATGCTGCCAGCGGGCAAGCACGTTAAGCAGGTGTATATGGGTGAGGGTGGCTTGCTTGAGCAATTGCCCAGCGGAACCTTGGCCCTGGACGCTAGCACCATAGATCGTGAGAGTGCTGTCGAGGTGGCTGAAGCGGCACGCGCCGCTGGTGTGGTGTTCATGGATACGCCGGTATCTGGCGGTGTTGCGGCTGCTGCGGCGGGGACACTGGCGTTTATGTGTGGTGGCGATACTGAAGCCTTCGATCGTGCGCGCCCTATTTTAGAAGGCATGGGCAATCCAGAAAAAATCTTTCATGCCGGACCATCAGGCGCAGGCCAAGTGGCTAAAGCGGCCAACAACATGCTGTTGGCCGTTCATATGATTGGTACTGCCGAGGCATTGGCCATGGGTGCCGCTAATGGTCTTGAGCCGGCCGTATTATCTGAAATTATGAAAGCCAGTTCGGGTAACAACTGGTCTTTGCAGGTCTACAATCCGTGGCCTGATGTCATGGAAGGGTCTCCGGCGAGTAACGATTACAAGCCTGGCTTCATGGTTGATCTCATGGTGAAAGATTTGGGTCTAGCTCGTGATGTGGCCGCAGGCTGCGGAGTCGATAATCAGATGGGTAAGTTGGCTTTGAGTCTTTATGAAGCTCACCAGGCTGCAGGCAACGGAGCCGTCGACTTTTCCTCGATTCAAAACACCGTGCGTAAGAGCTAAGTACTCACGGTTCATTTTGCAGCGCGTTCAACCAGTCGGGATTGGTTAGAGCGAGCTGGTTGCCAACAAACGTGGCGAATTCATAGGTCATGTGGCGTTGGTCAATGTACATGGGATGCCCATCTGGGGTTTCCGTTATGCAGCTTTCCGGGCTATCGCTTGCGCATAAAAGAGAAACTTTACTGACTCTGACGTCGGCAATGGCGTTTAAGCGCTTCCTGAATGGGTGAGGCGGTTCTTTGGTGCCCGGAAACCAAGCTATGTGCCGGCGCTCAGCGCAGGCACTACTCTTGCCATAGGTATTTATTAGGGTCGCGCACTCGTGGCTAAGCTCAATGAAGTCATCAAGCACAAAAATCTTAACCTCTGGTATTTTCGCCTTTATTGCTTCGAGGACTACGATCAAACTCTCCTTATTAGCGCTGTCAGGATGTAGCGCCGAATAGACCACAGCACGCCAAGGCGTATCCTCAAGACTTTTTTTCAACCAGGTTAATCGCTGTTGGCAGCGCGGCTTGTTGGAGACTGGCCAGTCATTTTCAATGCGCGTTTTGCCGCAATCGTTAACCGTGCCAAATGCAATGTAGTCGAGCTGAGAAGGCTGACGCATCGCCGCATTCATAATATTAAAACCATCAGACTCTAGCGAATTACCCAAAAAGAGAATCGGTTTTTTTAAGGGCTTTGGGCAAAAATTGGAGTCATCTATTCTATCGACTCGACATGCTTGGCGGAGCAGTTGAAAGCGCCCGGTACGATAGTTTTCAACTTGACTCGCGGTTAGCGTTGCGGGTTTTAGACTTACCTCATCAGGAAAGCGAATGACGATTGCCGCGATTGCAGCAATGCCGAAGCTCACTAACAAAGAGACGCGGGGCACGCCTTTCCACCCATGCTGGGTATTGATGGCGCGTCGATAAAAGCGACGCTCAACACCATAGTGAAGCAATACAGCAAGGCCCGCCGTTATCCCTCCCAGCGCGATCTGGCTGGCGGTAGAGAGGCTCTCTAGCGTGATAACGCGATAAAGTACGATCGGTGGCCAGTGCACCAAATACAGAGAATACGACACGCGGCCCAACCAGGCTGCGACAGGGTTGGCCAGTAGTAACGATGAAGCGGTGGGGTGGCAGGCAAGTAACACCAAGAATGCACCCGCGCTGGGAATCAAAGCATAAGCTCCTGGGAAGGTGTCAAGGTTGCCAAAGGTGAATATGGCGAACAAGCACAAGGCGAGTCCCAAGAATCGCGATGCCAATCTGTAGGGCTTAGACAAATTTACTTGGCGCCACGCTTCAATGGCCAGAGCCCCAAGACAAAATTGCCAGACCCTAAAAGGCAGAAGATAAAAGGCCGCTTCACTGTAGTCTGTGGAAATCGCAATACAAGCAGTTAGGCTGCCAGCAAATAGTAAAAGGAGTCCTGTTAGGTACAGTGCCTTACCCACCCGCGTAAGCCAAACCAGCGTGATCGGCCAAAACAAGTAAAATTGTTCCTCCACCCCCAAGGACCACATATGCAATAACGGTTTCAACTCGGCATCGGCATCCCAATAACCTGATTCAAAAAAGAAAATGAAATTGGCCGCACTGAATACTGACGCCAGTGCCGAGCTAGCAAAGGCGCTTAGTGCGTCGGGAGGAAGCAACCATAGAGAGCAAACAAACGTTGCTATAACGGTGACAAGAACAGCGGGCAGCAGTCGACGAACACGGCTCGCATAAAAACTCGACAATGCAAAATTGCCAGCACTCAGGCGTTCCTGTATCTGTGCCGATATCAAGAACCCTGAGATGACAAAGAAAATATCTACGCCAACGTATCCGCCCGCAAATCCTGGTACTTGCAAGTGAAATAGGACTACGGCCAATACGGCTAATGCGCGAAGACCGTCTATATCAGCCAGAAAGCCTAATTTTTTAAGGGGGTCAGTCATAGTGAGATTATGACTCAGACCACAGACTCCCCGCTCAGGAGAAGTGGTGCGGCGTCTAGCTCTTCAGCGTCCATCATGGTGGCTACGCGCTCGAGCGCTGCCACAATATGATGTTGCTCCCAGGCTTGCAGCGCAGAGAAGCGCTCGACGAAGCGATCTTGGAGTGGTTTTGGCGCCAATGCTCGAACTTCGCGGCCCTTGTCCGTCAAGCGAACATTAACTTGGCGTCGATCCAGCTCGTTACGTTGACGTGTCACAAGCCCGTTACTTTCCAGGCGCTTCAAAATGGTGGTGACGGTAGCCAGGCTCAAGCTGACACTTTTGGCAACCGCGGAGACGGTAGGATTATTGAGGTCAGCAATGGCCTGGATGATCACAAGTTGTGGTGTTGTAAGACCGGTGCTTTTGCCCAATTTACGCGAATGCAGATCGGTCGCACGAATAATGCGCCGTAAAGACACAAGTACCTGATCTTCAAGATCAACCATGTCTATAGTTCCCACCCAATGCAATCATGGCCACATGAATACCTAACTGTTGTAACGCCTGAATCATACGCTGGTTTTTGACGACCTTAACACCTAGCTGGGCCGATAATTCTCCAAAGCCGGCCCGAGCGCTATTTTCAGTGTGTCCAGATGCGGCTCAAATCGTTGCCAGGTCTCGACGCCCGAGCGAAAAATGGGCTGACGTACCTGCTCGGAAGAAGGCGTTTTAACGGCTCGCTCGGTATTCCAGTATTCAATGCAGCTTTGCTCAAAGGGCAGCCCGCAATAATCGAGAATCCGATTCACCTCACTGTCTAGATTTTCCACCACGTCCTCGTATTGAACGTGCAAGATTTCGCCGGGGAATAGCCGGTGCCAAAAATTCATGAGGTCAACATAGTCTCTATAGTATTGCCCCAGGTCCTCAAGGGAGTAAGAGAATTCCTGACCCTCAGCAAACAGCTGTTTAAAACAGCTAAAAGCACAAGATAAGGGGTGTCTTCGAGCATCAATAATTTTGGCCTTGGGCAATATTGTTTTGATGAGCCCTATATGACGGAAGTTATTCGGCATCTTGTCGATAAAGAAAGGCGCTTGTTGGCGGTAAGACTGGGTGCCGTCTATGTAGTCTCGCCCCAACGATTCCAATTCACCTGGCTCAAGATCCGCGATGACACGGGGATAATTTAAACGATCAAAACTTTTGTCACGTGTTCTGAGTTGATGAACGATAGATAAAATATTGGGTAATTCCTGGGTGCCATCAACCAGACTATGACTGGATAAAATTTGCTCCAACAGTGTGGAGCCGGCTCTTGGCATACCGAGGATGAAGATTGGGTCAGGACTGTCAAAGCCGCCGTGGGACTTTCCGATGGCGTCAAAAACACGCTTCTGCTCGGCGAACTCTTCGGTCATGTGTTCGGCCTTGTAGCGCGATTCTTGTTTTTTTATTTGGTTGCCTTGAGCGTACATCTCGAAAGCGCGATCAAAGTTCTTGCGATCTTCGAAGGCTTTACCCAGTCCAAACAGTAAATACACACGATCTTGATTGCGTAGCGAGGGCACAGTCAGCAGTGACTCCATGCGCTGGATATCACTGTCTTCAAAGCGAAAAGTTTTCAAGTTGGCGAGTGACTGCCATGCCTCCCCATGGATGACGCCGTCACGACAGGCTTCGCGATAGCACTCGATGGCTTGATCACTGTGACCAATGGTTTTCAGTGCATGTCCCTTCGATGTGAGGGTGACCGGCTCACCGGGGAACTGCTCTAGAATCTCATCAAATAAGGTTAGGGCGGTGGGATAGTCGCCCAACTGCATCGTTGTGATCGCATAGAGTGATTTGAATTGCACATTGTCCGGCTCAGTTTGGTACAGCTCGGCGGCGACCTGTTGTGCCTGCATCAATTTCTGACGCTTTCTGAGAATACCGACGTAGTCGATTTTTAAACCGATATTCTTCGGCTCGAATACCACGGCACTTTCCAGTAGGAACTCAGCCTCATCCAAGACATTCATCTTTTCTGCAACGCTGGCCAATAGCCGCATGCCCTCGATGTGATGCGGATGATCCTTGAGAAATGCTCTGCAGGCCTGCTCGGCTTTGCCGATAAAGCCCTGAGACAATATATCCAGCGCGTAGACCAATTCCGCTGGCAAGTCAGCTAGGCGTTGCATGTGGGGTTTGAGGCGTTCGGCTTCTTTTTGCCGGCCTTGACTGAGCAGTATTTCGGCTTGCCCACGCCAACTCGCGCGGAGAGCGGGGTTCTCTTGCGTTGCACGACCATAAGCCGATAGCGCCAAGTCGACATGGCCCAGCGTTTTTAGAACGTGTCCGCGTTCTTGAAAAGCTCGGGCGTGCTTGGGCTGGCGTTTATGAACCTGGTCTAGTGTCTCTAGTGCCAGCTTAAATTGCTTTAAACCCCGGTGGCATACTGCCTTGAGATAGAGGTAGTCGGCGTCATCGCCATTGGCGTCACCGAGCAAAGTCAGTGCATGGGCGTACTCTCGAGTCTCGATAGCACGCTTTACCTCGTTGTACTGCTCAGTTTCCAAGTTGTCTCCCGGAGTAGGGCTCCCCTATGCAAGGAGAGCCTTTCGGCTAGGCTCAGAAGGAGGCTTAGAACTTATAGCTCAGGCGAAGGCCCATGGTGCGCGGGCGTGCATAGGTCGCACGTTGACGGTCGTTGACATAGTTTCTCGACAACTCTGCACGCTCATCAGTCAGGTTATCCACGTAGACTGTCGCATCCCAGCTTTCCGTCGACACACCCGCCGACACGCCCATCATAGCCCAGCTATCGATCAGGTCTCGGTTAATAATGATGATATCGCTGTAAGACTGGTCGGAATACGCGACGTGCACCATGGCATTAGCATCCCAGCCATTGGATAGCGTCCAGTCATAGCGGGCGTTAGCGTTAAATTGCACTTCCGGTGCAAAGGCCAGCGAATCACCTTTGCGCACGTCATCGGTGGGCGTTAAGACCTCCGTGATTTCGGTATCTAGCAATGAAAATGATGCGCCTATCGTTAAGCCAGCGATAGCTTGGGGCAGCCAGGTGATCTCGCCTTCAAGGCCCATGACTTCTGCATTGGCGGCGTTATCCGAGAAAAACAAGTTGGTAATGCTTGGATCAAAAATCGTGGTTTGGAGGCGGTCAACTTCAACGAAAAAGGCACTACCGTTGAAACGTAAGGTGCCGCCAGCCAAATCAGCCTTCCAGCCCAGTTCGTAGTTTGTGACGTCGTCAGTGGCCAATTCAAAAGGCACGGAGTAAGTGCCCGGACCGGCAGCGCCGCCAGGCCGGTTTAGCAGACCCGGCCGGAACCCTTCGGAATAGGTGGCGTAAAACAGCACGTCATCAGAGGGCGTATAGGACAGGGTGAATTTAATGATGGTGCCCGACGCAGAGGCCACGTCTGGCGCGTCAATAGCACGTAAAAAGCCACGAATTTCAGCGTCACTCACTGCATTGGGTCCATTTACGTACTGGCCTCGGGAGTAGCTGTAGGGGTCATTAGCTTGCCATAGGGCAACTGCCTCCTCGAAGGTGGTTCCCGATTCAAGTCGAGGCCTGAAACCACAGTCACCCACAAAGCGCAGCGAGCCGTCGCCATCGTATAAATCGGAAATATTGGTCCCAAAGGAGTCCTGATCATTGGCGAAGAAGGGGTTACAGAACGTGGCGTTTGCGCCCCCTTCCAAATCGACTTCGACGTCGTAATAGCGGGCACCAAACGTGGCCGATAGCTGTTCCGAGAAGTCGTAACTAAATTCCCCGAAGAAACCGTACTGTTCATCCGTACGCCGCACATCGTTGCGGAAAACGGTATCACTCGGATACGGCCCCTCTTGCGTGATTACCGAACCCGGGAACGGGTTATTTGGAACAGCCGTCGTGACAGATTCGCCATAAAAATCAAAGAAATTGATTTTGTTGATACTGGGGTAGCTAAAATCGACGCGCTCTTCCAGCCGCAGTTCACTGTAGAAGGCGCCGGCGGTTAGCCTCCAGTCGTTGGCTTGATCGGTACTAAAGCGAAGCTCGTGGGTAGTCACTTCGGTCTCTGAGTAACTCAACGCGTACAAGTCGGGCTCGTAACAGGTGCCGTAGGATTGGTTTAGCGGCGCACCTTCCTGATAGTAGTTGTATTCTGGGTAGGACACTGAGGCGTCACAGATGTAGTAGGGTAGGTACTGACCGACAAACATGTAGTCGGTGTAATCCACAATTTGATCTGTTTCTCTCTCGGTATAGGCCCCGGTGTAGACCACCTCAAGAGCGCCCAAGCGACCCTCTACGGTCCAGTTAAAGTTGTCAAAAGAATCTTCCAGACGATCGGGACTGTAACGCTGGATGCTGGGTGAATCGGTGCCTAGCGTCGGGTCTGCCGTGAACGTGCCGTCCGAGTCTAGCTCTTGGGTCATGGCGCTTAACAGCACGCTCCAGTCCTCAGAGACGTCGATGCGTGCGGCCAGTCGTCCGCCTGTGTAGGTGGTGTCGTTAAAGTCATCTTCCACCAGGTCTTTGTTGTCGGCAGCTCGAAATTCAACCAATGAATTGGGGTCATAAGGATCGAACGGAATGCGGCTGCTGGTATAGGCGACCTGTTCAGGCAGGCTATTGATATAGGTGACGGTATTCAGGCCGGCACGTCGGTTTGATACCGCAACGCCATTGCTGCGCATGTAACCTGCATCGCGAAAGCGGGCACTCTCCTGGGCAGTCAGTGTGCCATGAACATTGTCTACCCAGCCGCCCTGATCATCGCGATAGATCACAGCGCGCAGCGCAATGGAATCAGAGATGGGCAGGTTGTACATGGCCTCAAACTTGGTGCTCTCTTCACCTTTCTCGGTGTACGAGATATCGGCACGCACAGAGCCGTAAGATTCAGTCAAGTCGGGCTTGTTGGTGATCAGACGGACGGTGCCGGCTTGTGAGCTAGCCCCAAACAGGGTGCCCTGCGGACCTTTAAGGACCTCAACACGGTTGAGGTCGGCGGCATAGACATCGAGATTTCGTCCGGGCTGAGATAGCGGCTGCTCATCAAGGTAAAGCGCCACGTTGGGGGCGAGCCCCGCTACGCCGGCCGTGGTGAGGTTGGGTGTGGTAGACGCGACACCCCGGATATAAATGGTGTTTTGTCCGGGACCGCTTCCACCGGCGGTAACACCCGGTAGTTGAACCAGATAGTCCTCAAAATTGGACACGCCAAAGTCGGTCAGGGTGTCACTGGTCAGCGCGCTGACGGTCACCGCGATATCTTGGGTGCTGGCTGCGCGCTTGGTCGCGGTAACCACCACTTCTTCCAATTGTTGAGCTGCAGCGGGTAATGCAGACAGCGTAGGAACCATTGCTAGGCTTAGGGCTGCAGCGAGGGGTTTCTTGCGGGTGGAAAAAAGACGGTTCATAGACGTACCTTTTCGGGTCGACGGGCGAGAATTTGTTTTGAGCAAATAATTTTAACTCAAAGTATTACTTTCTTGCCACCAGGCCTTATTAGGTCAAAAATACCGTTTTACTGCATATTTTTTATGCATAGCCAAAATAATTTAGTTCCTATACATATCATTTTATTTAAAACTGGCTAGAGATATATCGGTATACTCTGGCCTTTCCGGCGATAACGGCCCCTGTATGCGAATTCCCTTTTTGACTCGTCAGTCTG
>CAYPPU010000001.1:144271-190297 GCA_964412695.1 uncultured Alteromonadaceae bacterium
CTTTCCGGCGATAACGGCCCCTGTATGCGAATTCCCTTTTTGACTCGTCAGTCTGTTGATGCGGCGGTGTTTTATCCGGCAACAGCCATTTTGCTGTCTATTGTGTTGGCGGTTTCATCGGCACCCACGGCGTCAAACGCCTTTCTGCAGACGCTTCAGGCAGGCATTGTTAACAATGCCAGCTGGTTTTACGTGCTGGTCATGGGCGTCGTGATGGCGGTGGTTATGCTGTTTGCGCTGACGCGCTACGGCGATATTCGCTTGGGCCCCGACCACGCCGAGCCTGCCTACGGCTTTATTTCTTGGTTTGCCATGTTGTTTGCCGCGGGTATGGGTATCGGTTTGATGTTCTTTGGTGTGGCCGAGCCGGTGATGCATTACTTATCGCCGCCGCTGGGTGAGGGCGGGCGGCCCGAGGCAGTTGCCCAAGCTATGCAGCTGACTTTTTTTCATTGGGGTTTCCACGCCTGGGCCATGTATGCCGCCGTGGCGCTAGTACTGGCGTACTTTGCCTACCGACACGATCTGCCGTTAACGTTGCGATCTGCATTTTATCCGCTCATTGGTGAGCGCATTTATGGCCCTACTGGAGCCATGATCGATATTTTTGCCATTGTCTGTACCACCTGCGGTATCTCGGCAAGCTTGGGTTATGGCGTATTGCAAATAAATGCCGGGTTGAATTACCTCTTTGACGTCACTGTCAGCACCGAAGTGCAGCTGGTGGTGTTGGTTATAACTATGTCTGTTGCTGGAGTTTCTGTCGCACTGGGCCTAGACAAGGGCATTCGTCGATTGTCTGAGCTCAATATTACCCTCGCAGTACTGTTGTTGTTGGGGGTGTTGCTTGCCGGTCCAACGGTTTTACTGCTCTCTGGGACGGTACAAAACCTGGGAGGCTATCTCGCCACACTAGTGCCAAAGACCTTCAACCTCTATGTCTACAATCCTACTGACTGGCTGGGGGGATGGACCATTCTGTACTGGGGTTGGTGGATCAGTTGGACACCGTTTGTGGGCATTTTCGTTGCGCGAATATCCCGTGGACGCACCATTCGACAGTTTGTGCTGGGCGTTACGCTGGTGCCGACGCTGTTTATCATGATGTGGATGGGGGTATTTGGAGGTGCTGCCATTGATCTCATCACCAATCAGGGTTTTACAGAGCTGGGGGCCGCAGTGCAGCAGGATCAGGCCGTTGCGCTGTTTCGCTTTCTCGATTACCTGCCAGGCACGCAGATACTGTCATTGCTGTGTCTGGCCATGATCGTTATTTTCTTTGTGACATCGGCCGACAGCGCCGCCATGGTACTCAACATGCTCAGTGCCCGAGGTAATGAGCAGACCTCCTGGCAACAGCGAACTCTTTGGACCGTCATTATTGCTGCCATTGCTTCGGCGTTGCTCATGGCGGGTGGTCTCAGTGCGCTGCAAACTGCCGCAATTGCCAGTGCGCTGCCTTTTGCGCTGGCTATATTGGGAGCTCTTTGGGGCTTCTGGCGTGCAATAGCCCTAGAGGGGGCTAAGCGCAATACCGTATCGATTCATCCGCCTTCAGAGTCTGGTGACTGGCGCGAGCGGCTATCGAATTTATTGGATTACCCAATAGGTAATGATGTGCAACGCTTTCAACGCGATGTGGTCGCGCCAGCGATGGCCGAGTTTGTCGCAGAGCTTGAACGGCATCACGTCGCGGCGCTTGTTAGCAATGAGATTATTGAAAATGGTTGGATTCGCTTAGAGGTCGCTCATGGTGATGAGATTGATTTTGTGTACGAAGTGCGTCGTCGCAGTCACCCATTGCCAGATGAATCACTCACCGGAGGATCTGGACAAAGTGACGCACCTCAGTATTTTTACCGTGCCGAAGTGCACCTCCGCGAAGGGGGGCAGGATTATGACGTCATGGGGTGGAGTCGAGAGCAGGTGGTACTGGACATTCTAAATCAGTATGAGACCCACCTGCATTTTTTACACGCGGTACGCTAAGTTTTTCAGCGCACCATTTCAATTTCTGTAATTGGAGCCTTGGTTCTTGACGGGTTAAGGCGCAGCATTTCGGGTACTCGCCGCTGGAGGGCCGCCTGTCGATTTTCGGGAGCGGGGTGCGTGCTTAGGAATTCCGGCGGTCGGTCGTCTCCCAAATCGCCCATCTTCTGCCACAGCGTCACCGCTGCCTCAGGATCATAGCCGGCCTGCGTGGCGACTTTTAGTCCAAGGTAGTCAGCCTCTGATTCGGCGGTGCGGCTGTTGGGTAATTGGATGGCGACCTGTGCCGCAAGCGCGGCACCCTGCAGGGCTAAGTTGTTATCCGATGCTGCACCAATAGCAGCGACGCCAACGCTGGTGGCCAGCGCTTGAGACATTTGTTCGGCAGTGTGGTTAGCCAGCGCATGGGAGATCTCATGTCCCATAATTTGAGCAAATTCGTCATCGGTCAACTTCAGTTTGGATAGTAGCCCGGTGTATACCGCCATACGCCCGCCGGCCATGCACCAGGCATTGACCGTCTCCGGGTCATCGATCACAGCAACACTCCACTGCCAGCCTCGGCTATTGGGATACTCACGCTCGGCTATAGTGACCAGCCGACCGGTAATGCGCGCGATCCGTCCCAGTATCTTGGGGTCGGTGACTAACTTACCTTCCTCATTTAGCTCGCCCACAGTATTTAGATAAGCGGTCCGCGATTCGACAATGGCGGCTTCGGGGGATATCAGTAGAAACTGTGAGCGCCCAGTCGGGCTAGTCGCGCAGCCCGTAACCAGTAGGGTGCTTGCGATGAAGAGTCCAAAAGCGGTGGACAAGCGGCGAGCCATGGTAACATCTCCTGAACTATCTTCCCTTGAACTTAGCCGGGTTCAGATTCCGCTCCCGCAGCGGTGCGCAGTAAGCCGCGATACACACCTCGGGCATTGGCCTCCCCAGTCAGCACTTTATATACATCCTCGCAGATCGGCATGTCCAGTTGCTGGGCTCGGGCGAGTTCCATGACAGTCGGCGCACTTTTAACCCCTTCGGCGACCATATGCATGCTGGCGATGATGTCGTCGATGCTGCGCCCCTTAGCCAGTTCAATACCGACGTGCCGGTTACGACTTTGCGGACTAGTGCAGGTCGCGATCATGTCACCCATACCGGCGAGGCCCGCAAAGGTTTTTGACTTACCACCCAGAGCCGTACCTAGCCGTGTCATCTCAGCCAGCCCACGGGTAATAAGTGCTGCTCGGGTGTTGTCACCCGCGCCCAGACCGTCGCCCATACCAACGGCGATGGCAATAATATTTTTGAAGACTCCACCGAGCTCGCAGCCCACAACATCGGGGTTGGTGTAGACCCGAAATAAACCGACATTGAGAATTGGCTGAAGCCAACTCAGTGGGGCCGGATCATCGAGTGCCAGTACGCTTGCCGCTGCCTGCCCGGCAATGATTTCTCGGGCAAGATTGGGACCCGTCATTACGCCAACAGGACGTCCCGGGGTGACCTCGCGTGTCACTTCAGTCATACGCAACTGACTGCCGCGTTCCAATCCCTTAGTCAGACTAATCACGGGCACTGTCGGCGCGAGTGCAGGCGCGAGCGAGGTCAGCACCTGTCGATAGCTGTCGGAGGGTACGCCCATGATGACGGCGTTGGCACCGCGCACCGCCGCTTCAATATCATCTGTTGCGGTGAGAGCCGTGTTGAGATTGGCGTCGCCTAGATAACGTGAATTGCGGTGGTCGCGATTGATTTCGTCGACCGTATCGCCACTGCGAGCCCATAGCGTTACGGATGCTTTGCGACTGGCGATTGAAGCGACGGTGGTGCCCCAACTGCCGCCACCGATTACGGCGAGCTTACATACCGCCACGAGCCGCATCTCTCAGCGTTGGAGTACCTCGGCTGGCTATCGAGGACGCGCGACATATTTCGATGCGCCGAATCAGCTGATTCAGAGCATCGGCCTGCTGGACACGAGCGCTATGGAAGTCGGGTAGTGAGGCGTCGGTGAGCTGTCGAGAAGCCAGGGTTTTCCAGGCGTTACTGAAAAGCAGCTTACCCATAGAGGCTTCGCTTGAAATACGCCGCTGCAGCAGCGCTTGGCGACCAAAATTCATACAGCGATCCACAAACTCCGATTCGTCCATGGTGGCATTTTCCGGCAGAGATGCAAGTAGATCGGCGCCCAAGCTATAAGACTCGGCAAAAATCTGTAATACGGCATGTGCCCATTGCGGACCGGTTTGCATAAACAGCTCGCGCGCTCCCGCGGCGCCTGTAGCCAGTTGACTCTGCCAATCTGGCACCGACCGTGCCAGTTCTTCGGTGATCTCTTTATGAAATTCTTCACGGGTCGGGTAAAAGAACTCAAACTTAAATAGATCTCGAAGTTCGTCCACATGCCACCAGAATAAATCCATGGGGTCAGCGTCAGATGAGGCTTCCTCAGATACGGCAATCAAAGCGACCTCTGCGATCGCCTTGTTTACAAAATAATGCACGATGGTATTGCGATAATAACTGGCTACAGCCGCCCGACCGTTTTCGATTCCAAAGACGGTATTCGGGCCGCCGTCAAAGCGGGTGATGATGCGTTCATCAATCATGAGGTCCAGCAGTTTCGCGGTTCCCTCGGCGTATTGTTGATCGAAGTCGGGCGATAAGCGCAGTCCGCGTGCTTTAGCCCAGGCAATGATAAGCCTACTTTCCTCAGTCACTTCTTGTTCGGTTAGCGCGCGCGGGTAGACACCCAGTAGCGCCATACTGACCACGGCGGGTAGGGTAATGGGCGTCACCCGGTTGGCTTCGACCGCCACTTGGAAGGCCACTTTGGAAATCGCTAATCGGTCTTCAGGATCTGGCGCTTTCGGCAGCACAACTGGATCGCCGAAGTCGACGTAGATCTTTCCCATCGGCCGCGCCAGGCTGCGCAGATAGCCTAGTAGCCAGCCTAGAGACTCCGGCGCCTTAGGAACGCCGCCTTGCTCGCGGGCGTATTCCTCAGCGTCTCTGACCAGATCGTAACTGACTGTGACGGGCACAATATGAATGTCTCTCGAGTCGGCGGTGTAGCAGCCCTCTAATACGTATTTGAGAATGCCGTATTTAGGAGGCATGAGTTTTCCCAAACGCGAGCGGGTACCTTCAAAAGACCACGTGAGCGGAAAGCGTTTTTCCATTAAATAGCCAATGTATTGGCGAAGCGTGGCTTTGTAGACCTCATTGTTGGTGAAGCTGCGTTTGATGAAGATGCCGCCGGAACGGCGTACCAAAAAGCCTAGAACCGGAATATTGAGATTGGCGCCGCCAAAAAAATGCGGCATGGGGAAATCGTTATCAAATAATAGCTTGGGTACAACAAAACCATCGATATAAGTCTTGTGAGTCCACAGCAATGCCGAGGGATGGTTGCGCACAGCAGTTCTGACACGTTCTAGGTCAGCTTGGTTGTAGTGCAGCTCCGGTTCGTAACCCAAGCCCAGACAAAACCGGCATAGCATGGCCCAGACATCGAGCCAAAATCGCGTGGGTATGGAGATCATTTCGCGAAAATATTCTGCGACTTCACGCAGGACCTCGGTACGACTGCGTTCACTTTCGGCGGCGATGTCATTGAGCCGCTGCTTAAAGTCGCGATTGTTATTTAGGCTTTGCACGACGTAGCGCGGCACTTTGTAACGGCCCCCCACTAGTTTGCGTTCCGCCATGTCCAGTACAATGGCCGCCTGTCGCGCCACAAAAATCGCAAACTCCTCCGGCGATTGTGCGAGATCGAGACCGTATTTAGTCTCAAAGCGCCGTTGCAATTCCGAGACAGGAGCCGGCGCGCCGGCTAGTGCTTGTACACGTTCTGGCTGGCCCTTAAGGAGCAGTCGACCGCGTAAACTCCCTGGTCGTCGCTCACCCGCACGTAACAAATCGACGGCCCTTGGACGCTGCCGGTTTGGCGATGTCGACAGCCAACTTAATCGCAGCGGCGCGATGATGCTGTCGGGCTGCTGCTGGAGCGCGGCCATTAGGCGGTTGACTCTCAGCCCCTTCGAATCGTCGTCTAGTGATACCTCGACCGTACAGAGGGGGCGGTCATGTGACTGATGGGATGCTACCCACTGTTGAAGCAGTCTCGACTCAAATGCATTTCGGGCATCGATAATAAAAATCACTGGCCCCTCGGGTGAGGGCCACGGTGAATTTTGGAAGGCGATGTGCTCCGCTTGGGCCATGCCGGTTAGCGGATGCGCGCTGCTTGGGGCGCCGGTGTTGATTTAGATGTTACAGCCTTGGCGTTACGTGGTTTTGCCGCATTTGTTTTAGCTGGCGCCTTGGCTTTCGGTGGTTTCGCCGAGGCTCTAGCATTGCTGCCAGAGGTTTTAGCTTTGGTTGGCACATTGCGCTTCGCTTTGGCGGGCTGTTTCGGCGCCGTTTTGGACGACGAAGTTGTTTTAGAGGCCGCTGTTACTGAAGCCCTAGCTTTACGGGCTTTAATGACGGTTTTTGTGGCGCCAGACGCGGTGATCTTCTGGCGTTTCGACGACTTAAGTTCAGGACGCATGTCGTCAGGCGTGCGTTGTTTGGCTGCCAAGCTTTCTTCGAGCGTAAGTTCGGGTTGACCCAATGCTCGCAGAAAGCAATTGCGCACCTCATTTACCTGATGATCCATATTCTCTAGGGTCCAGTCACGTGTCTCAACGGCTGGCAATACGTCAATATCCACGGTGCCGGGTCTGAAGGTGAAATCGCCTTTCGGCGCAATATCGCCTGCGTTGTGTATTACGATGGGAACGATCGGAACACCTACGTCCATCGCCATGTGGAACCCCCCTTTTTTAAACGGCGCGAGATGTCGCCCAGGAGTGCGTGTACCCTCGGGAGCAATCACCAGCGATTTGCCTTCATTTTTCATGGCGTCGATAAGGGGTTGCATGGAATCAATAGCTTTTTTTCGATCGGACCGGTCGATGAATACTGTGCCGGCGTAGCCCATGACCTTGCCGATTAGAGGCATACGCTCAATCTCTTTTTTGCCTACACCGACGACATCGCGGCGAACTAGGCTGGCCATGATTGGAACATCGGCTTTGCTCTGGTGGTTGAACATGAATACACAAGGGCGGTGCGCCCAAAGATGTTCCTCCCCCCGAATATTGAGATCCATGCCAATAAGCGCTCTGCTAGTTTCACCAAACAACGCGGTAGAAAAATTGACGGCGTCGCGCTTCGAGCCAGTGAGGGCGTATATGGGTAGGCCTGCTGCGAAGGCGCTGACTAGTGAGCCGGTGGCGGCAAGCGAGCGTGCGACACGTGTCACAGACGGCGTACCGCGGCTACTGAAGCTGATATTGGGCCAGCCTGCCGCACGCGCCACGCCACGCAACTTTTTGTTGGGGTTGAGTGCCACTGGATTGCCTACGGCCTCTAACAAATCGAGGTCGTCGGTTGAATCAGAGTAAAAGAAGCTGTTGGATAACTTACCTTTGACTTTCCTAGTCAGTTTTTTAGCGGCAGACACTTTGCCTGGGCCAAAACAGGTTGGCTTGATAACCTCGCCAGTGAATACACCATTCTCTATGGCCAAGCCGGTAGTGTAGACGTGCTCGATGTCCAGTTCTTGCGCCGCCGGCTCAACTTGATAGCGTGTTGCTGAGCTGATGATAGCAACGGTGTGACCCTTAGCCTTGTGAGCGTCAATCAACCGCCTAGCTTCGGGGTAAATCAGGCGGGCAATCTTTTGTCGGAATAGCCGCTCTGCTTGCTCCATGTATGCTTTTTCAGATTGGCCGGCCAGTTGCTGGGCGTGGACATCCATTAGGGCCGAGAAGCTAATTTTACCCCGTCCGAATTGGGTGAGGGCCGACACAATGGCGGTGAGCTCTTCAGTGCCAGCTTCACGCTTGAGCATGGCGTCCTGCAAAAATACCAGTGCCGAGTAGCCTGAGATCAGGGTGCCATCAAAGTCGAACATGGCGGTGACCTGGGGGCCGCTATCAGAAGCTTCAATAGACGCCACTAATGCTTCGGTATTCACGTGTTACTCCAAGTTTGAGTTGTTGCCAGTCATAAACCCGGGATACCGCACGGGGCGCGCGACGATACAGCCTTACAGACAAGTATTTAAGCCATAAATCGAAATTTTGCGCACTGTTACCTGAATTCTATTCACGCTTTTACCATATCTCGGTTACATTCCGCGTTTCGGCCCTAGTGGTTCTAGTGAGCAGGCAATATTTACCATGGATTATGGCGCAAGCAGTCTCATCCCGACGGCGTTAGTTTTGGTGTTGGCCATTTGGAGTCACCGCACCTTGGAGTCAGTGATTGCGGGCGCCTTACTGGCCTTTTTTATCATGGAGGGCTGGCTGTTCATTGACCGACTAGGAGCGGTGACGGTGGAGGTTATGTCCGATGACGTAACTGCCTGGGTGTTGCTGGTGTGCGGTCTTTACGGCAGTTTTATTGCCTTGCTAGTCAAGGGCGGTGGCTCCCACGCTTTCGGCCAGTTATTAACCCGTAGGCTTGCGGGGAAGCGCAGTAGCCTGATGGCCACTTGGTTTTTGGGATTGATTATTTTCCTAGACGATTACCTAAATTCCTTAACTGTGGGGGCTACCATGAAATCGGTCACTGATCGCTTTAGGGTCTCTAGAGAAATGCTAGCCTACGTGGTGGACTCGACGGCTGCACCCATGTGCCTGCTGATCCCGATTTCCAGTTGGGGTGCCTATTTTGCCGGGATGTTGGAAAAAAACGGTGCCGCTGAGCCAGGCCAAGGCATTGCGTTATTCATAGAGGCCATCCCCTACATGTTTTACCCCATCGTGGCTTTGTTACTGGTGCCGTTGGTGGTTATGGGAGTGATTCCCTTGTTGGGGCGCATGCACGACGCCGAGCTTCGCGCCGAGAGCACAGGTGACTTGGGGATTTACGAAGACCCTGCGCTAGCCGTGGAATCGTCAGAACGCGGCGGCTTATCGATCTTCTTTTTGCCCATGGCGGCACTGCTACTGTTCACTGTAGTACCCGAGGTCGATTTGCTTCGGGGAGTCTTGGTGGGAGTCCTAGTAACGGTTGCCCAATATGCCTTCATGCGCGTGATGCCATTGACCGAGCTCTTGGACACCTGCGTCGACGGGTTAAAATCGATGATCCCCGTGCTTACCATGTTGGTGGCGCTATTCGTATTTGTAGAAGCGAACCGCCTGCTCGGGATGCCCGATTACGTCATTACGGTCGTTCAGCCCTTCATGACACCGGTGCTGTTGCCTGTCGTGGTCTTTGTCACCATGTCGCTGGTTTCCTACACCACGGGCTCGAACTGGGGTGTAATTGCTATCGCGATGCCGATCGCGTTCTCGTTGGCGCAGGCCTTCGAGGTTAACCTGGCGTTGGTAGTTGGAGCGCTGTTATCGGCGAGCGGGTTTGGAAGTCATGCCTGTTTCTACTCAGATTCAACGGTGCTCAGTGCTCAGGGCGCCGGTTGTAAAACCTATGACCATGCTATTACCCAACTGCCTTACGCTGTACTCGGGGCCGTAATTTCGGCGTTTTTATACCTTATAGTGACGCTGGTCTGAGTCATTCAAAGCACCCCAGTTGGGAACCAATTGCACAGTCGAGGGTCCCAGGAGTAGTTCGCCATCTGCTGTACTTGAAAGTAGTGCTGCCAGACAGCGGATATAATTGAAACGGAGACGGCGTAGTGTTGTCTCATGTCGTTTAAGCACATGCCTAGGAGCGCGCGTATGTCACAGGAACCTACAGATGCAGCGGCTTTGAAAGGTGTAGGGGGATTGCAACGTGTAATTAACGCCGGGGGTTATTCTCTGGCGGGCCTAGGAGCGGCTTGGCGCCATGAGTCAGCCTTTCGCCAGCTCTGCATTATGAACGTGGTATTGATACTTCTGGCATTTTGGTTTGATGTCTCCCGATCCGAGCGTGTGCTGCTCGTTATTCCGCCGTTGTTGTGCTTGATCGTTGAGTTACTGAATTCTGCCATCGAGGCTGTGGTCGACCGGGTATCACTAGAGCTGCACCCACTGTCAAAAAATGCCAAGGACATGGGCAGCGCTGCTCAGTTCATGGCGTTGACACTAGTGATTGTCGTGTGGGCCATTGTCTTGCTCTGACTTCTAGGCGCCTTGCCATACAGTTTTTCCCATTTTCAGCTTGCTGAGTTTAACCAGCCCAGGTCCACTCCCTTTTATGAGGCCTGGCAGTCGGAGAAATCGTATTTTCATCCACACTGTGCCAGCCCTCGTTTTTCAATGACCGCCTGTAGAACCTTACGGTATTCGCCTCAGAGATCTGATTGAGGGGTGTTCATAGGTGGCTCATTAGCGGCTACACTGATAAGAATTATCGGACTTAAGAGGATCATGCTATGGCACTCACGCTTGTTATTAATGGTCAGACGCATGATCTTGCCGACATTGATACAGACACGCCGCTGCTTTGGGCTCTGCGCGATCACTTAGGATTGGTGGGAGCAAAATACGGTTGCGGCGTTGGCCAGTGCGGCGCTTGCACGGTTTGGCTGGATGGCTTGGCGGTCCGCTCCTGCCAGCTGCCCGTGGGGCAGCTGGCAGGCCGAGCGATAACAACCATCGAGGGCTTGGCGGGGGACGTTTTGCACCCAGTGCAACAAGCCTGGATTGATAACGATGTAGCCCAGTGCGGCTACTGTCAGGCCGGGCAAATTATGTCCGCCGCCGCTTTACTGGCGCGCAATCCGCGTCCCAGTGAGCAAGATATCCACGCGGCCATGGAAGGCAATATTTGTCGCTGCGGAACTTATGGGCGTATTAAAAAGGCCATTCAAGGCGCCTCTGAAGCGTTGACGGCTGGTGAGCTGTTTTACGATGCAGCGGAGGTGCGCGCATGAAACCTCAAAATCAAGCCGTCGGCGCAGCGGTCAGTCGACGTCAATTTATCCAACTTACTGGTTTGGGGTTGGCGCTGACGTCAACCGGTACGGTTGGCTTTGCTCGGGCTGAGCAAACTGCGGGTGCGCAAGCACTCAACGCTTACGTCCACATTGGCAGCGATGGCGTTATTACGTTATTTGCTCCCAATCCTGACGTCGGTCAGGGCGTCAATACGGCGCTGCCCATGATCCTTGCAGAGGAGCTAGATGCGGACTGGGGGGATGTGGTGGTGGTCAACGCGGCTACCGATGCCAAGCGCTATGGTTTTCAGTTCGCGGGCGGCTCTTTATCAGTTCCCAGACGCTGGGATGAGCTGCGCCGCATGGGTGCTATGGCCAGAGCCCTGTTGATGCAGGCAGCCAGTAACGCTTGGAAGGTTCCCTTGCTATCACTGCGAACAGAGGGATCGAAGGTCTTCCATGATGAAACCAAGCGCGAATTGCCTTACGCTGATTTAGCTGTGGCCGCAGCGGCCTTAACGCTACCGGATCCAGAATCGCTGGCGCTCAAATCCCCCGACCAGTACCGCTTGCTGGGGCAGCGAATTACCAGTATATCGGCAGACGCTATTGCCCGGGGTGAATCATTGTTCGGCATCGATGTTCAGCGTCCCGACATGGTTTACGCCAGTTACGTGAAATGTCCGCAGATTGGTGGTGTGCCTAAGTCGGCCAATCTCGCCGATATCAAAGCGCTGCCCGGCGTTTTGGACGCCTTCATGTTGGAGGCCCCGGGTGGGCCGTTGGTTTTTGAATTTCCTGCAGGTACCCGAATAGCCGCCGGGGTGGCGATTGTCGCTACCGATACCTGGAGCGCTTTCAATGCCAGGAAGCAGTTGGTGGTTGATTGGGATACCACGCTCGCGTCTCGTGACGATACTGACCTCATATACAACCAAGCCTCAGCTGCTGCTGAACGTGGCGTGGGGGATAAGGTCATCCGTACCGAGGGTGATCCTCAGACCGCGCTGTCAGAGGCGGCAATAAGACATAAAGCTTTTTATAGCGCCGCCTTAATTTCCCACGCCCAGCTCGAGCCGCAGAGCTGTGTTGCTCATGTATTGGCGAACCAAGCTGAGATTTGGACCACCAGTCAAACCCCATCAGCGATTCAGGATGCCCTTCCAGGACTGCTGCGGATGGCGCCTGAGGCGGTAACGGTACACTCGATTCGAGGCGGCGGTGGCTTTGGGCGCCGCTTATCCAATGAGTACGTCTACGAGGCGGCCCTCATTTCTCAGCGCGTCAAACGACCGGTCAAGCTGCAGTGGCAGCGCGAAGACGATATGGCCTTCGATTTCTTCCGCGCTGCTTTATACCTCGATTTGGAGGCGGGCTTGAATGAAGCTGGACAGTTAGATGTCTGGAAGCATCACGTCATCTCGGGCGCTGCTGATGGCGAGAAGCCTAATTACGGCAGCGATTATCAGCAGCGTAATTTTCCAGAGGATCGTGTGGCCAACTTGGCAGTAAGCCAAACGGTTATTTCTAGCATGACGCCGACGGGGCCATGGCGTGCCCCCGTATCCAATATTTACGCCTTTGCAGAGCAATCCTTTCTCAACGAATTAGCCGTTAAGGCAGGCGTCGATTATAGAGATTTTCTCTTGCAGACCCTTGGGGAGGATGAATGGATTACCGAAGGCGATAGCAATGCGCTAAACACCGCCCGGGCCAAGGCCGTAATTCGCGCGGCATGTGATGACGCCGGTTGGGGACGAACGTTGGCACCGGGGCGAGGCTTGGGCTTGGCCTTTTTCTTTAGCCACGCCGGTCATGTCGCTGAGGTGGCCGAAGTGAGCGTGGATGGCAGTAAGCGAGTAAAAGTGCATGACGTATGGGTCGCGGCTGACGTCGGACAGGTTATCAATCTCAGTGGTGTGGAGAACCAAATTGAAGGATCGGTGGTTGATGGTCTAAGTGCCCTTGCCAATCAAGAGATTCACATCAAGAACGGGCAGGTGCAAGAAACCAACTTTGATAAGTATTCGCTACTGCGAATGTCGAAGGCCCCGCGCATTCATGTTCGCATGATGAACTCAGGCTTTGCACCCACAGGTGCTGGCGAGCCCGCGCTGCCACCGTTGGCGCCGGCAGTGGGTAATGCCATTTTTGCTGCCTGTGGTGAACGTGTGCGCTCCTTACCGATCAGCCGTGAGGGTTTTGTTGTCTGACCAATATTTCAGGTCTAGGCTGAATTTTACGAATACCTCATCCCGCGTGTAACCGAATTTTCGGTAGAGCCGTTGGGCGTAGCGGTTATCTCGAGCGGTCTCTAGATCAATGCGCGCGGCTCCCTGCGCTTTTGCCCATTGGGCCGTGGCGGTGAGTAATGAGGCTGCCACGCCTCTGCAACGGTACGTGGGTGTCACGTAGAGGTCATACAGTATTTGATAGGACACCAAGTCCACCGAACACAGTGCTGGGTAAAGTTGGGCGAACGCGACAAGGTCGCTGCCGTCTCTGGCCACCATTATGGTTGACTTCGCTTCGGCAAGATTGTGCGTTAGCCAAGCTTCCGCGGCGGCGATATCTGAAGAGCAGCCATAGAATTGACGGTAGGCATCAAACAAGGGCGAAATGCCGACGGCGTCCGCCGCCGTAGCGATTTGCAGTGTAATATCGGTGTCAGTGGTCATGCTGTCTCCAGTCATTAGAGCGGCGTTATCAGGTGCCATGAGACCAATAAAACGTAATGCTAATTCAAAAAGTAACTGGGACAAGCCATGAATTTTGAGTTTTCACAGGACCAACTGCTGCTGCGTGACCAAGCGCGCGGCTTTCTTGCCGAGCATTGCCCTCCTAAGGCGGTGCGCAATGTGCTTGACGGCGAGCAAGACTGGGATGAAACGCTTTGGAACAAGGTGGCCGAGATGGGCTGGCAGGCCACGGTCATTCCCGAAGCCTATGGCGGTTTGGGCCTGAGTTACTACGAGTTGGTGATCATTGCCGAGGAGCTGGGCCGGGCTGTTGCACCAATACCGTTTGGTTCGTCAATCTATTTGGCTGCCGAGGCGATACAGCACTATGGCAGCGAGCAGCAAAAAACTGAGTGGTTGCCCAAGTTGGCTTCAGGCGAAGCCATTGCTACCTTTGCCTTGTCAGAGGGGCCCGGTCGCACAACGGTGAACAGCCTTAAGACCCAATTGAACGGCGGGGGCTTAACAGGTCGAAAAATTCCAGTACCCGATGTCGGCATTGCAGATGTTGCCGTGGTGGTGGCGGGCAGTGCAAGCGGCGACGGCGCACAGCTGGTGTTGGTCCCACTTAAGCACTCAGGTGTGACGGTTGAGCCGGTACGGACCTTTGATTTTTCCAGAGGCCACGGTTGTGTGCAGTTCGACAACGCGCCGGCGGAACCGCTAGGCGGGACGGATAACGGCTGGTTAGTGATCCAGCATCTCCTCGATCGCGCCGCCGTGTTGTATGCCTGGGAACAGCTGGGCATCGCTGACGCGGCATTGGAGCAAGCTCGCCAGTACGCTCTCGAACGCTATGCCTTTGGTCGACAAATCGGCTCTTATCAAGCGATAAAGCACAAGCTCGTTGCTATGTATACCAAGAACACCATTGCGCGCAGCAATGCCTATATGGGGGCTTGGGCGTTACAGGACGGTCCAGAGCAACTACCGCTGGCTGCAGCAACGGCCCGCGTGGCCGCAATTCAGGCCTCACTCTTTGCCGCCGAAGAAAATATTCAAACCCACGGGGGCATGGGTTTTACCTGGGAATTTGATTGCCAATTTTTTTATCGCCGAGCCAAGTTATTGAGCCTCGCCATTGGCAGTGAGTCGCATTGGCAAGATCGTTTGGTGGCTGCTCTTGAGCACGGTGCTGCCGACCCATCTCAGCAAGCAGGAGCATAAGGTTATGGATTTTAACGATACGCCGCAGGAAGCCGCCTTTCGTCAGGAGGCCGCAGAATGGTTAGCAGCCAATGTGCCAAGCGCTGAAGAAATTGCAGGTTTGAGTCGACTGGAAACGGCAAAGTTGTGGCAGAAACGCAAGTTCGATGCCGGCTGGGCTTGTATTGGCTGGGCCAAAGAGTTTGGAGGTCGCGGCGCCTCCGCCATTGAACAAGTTATTTGGCGTCAAGAAGAGGGTCGCTACGACGTGCCCGCTTCATTCTTTGTTATTGGCCAGGGCATGATTGCCCCGACACTGATGGCGTGGGCGACTGATGCTGACAAAGCGCGGTATTTACCCAAGCTTGCCAGTGGTGAGGAGATTTGGTGTCAGCTGTTTTCCGAACCGGCCGGCGGATCCGATTTAGCGGCGCTTAGGACGAAGGCCGAGCCCGATGGCGACGATTGGATTCTGAATGGCCAAAAAATCTGGACATCGGGTGCGCACTTTTCCGATTACGGCATTATTGTTGTGCGTACAGATCCCACGGTGGCCAAGCATAAGGGTCTGTCGTTTTTCTTTATCGACATGAAGTCGCCGGGGATAGAAGTGCGACCGATCAAGCAGCTCACCGGCGAGTCAGATTTCAATGAAGTGTATTTCCGCGATGTCCGGGTGCCCGATAGCCAGCGTCTGGGTGAGGTGGGTCAGGGCTGGCAAGTAGCGCTGACGACATTGATGAATGAACGGGCAGCGATTGGAGCGGGTTTCGGTCATGTCAACGTCAACACAGCTATTGATGTGGCCAAGGCCGTGACCATCAACGATCGCCCAGCTATAGAGGACAGCGCCGTACGCGCCAAGATCGCCGATTGGTATGTGAAGGAAGCGGGACTTAAATACACCGGCTATCGATCGCTAACCGCATTGTCTCGGGGCGAGTTACCGGGGCCCGAAAATTCTATCGGCAAATTGGTTGGCGCCCCACAGCTGCAGCAGATCTCTTCCTTTTGTATGGATTTACTCGAGGCCAGCGGTGCAATCTGGGACAGTAAATGGGCAGAAGACCAGGACAAGATCGCCACGGGCTATCTGGGAGCCCCTGGATTGCGTATTGCCGGTGGTACCGATGAGATCATGGCCAATATTGTAGCCGAGCGCGTACTGGGTTTGCCCCAAGAGCCTCGCGCCGACAAGGGCATGCCATTTAATGAGGTACCTACGGGTTAAACGGGCCCATAATGGTTAATGGATCCCGCAGCCGACCGTAGGTAGAGCGGGTAGGCTGCCTCGGCAGCGTTCTCCTCTAGATTGGACGGTATGAATCAAGCCCAACAGATAGCGACAGGCGGCGTGGCGGCTTGTTCGGCATTGGAATCGCCGACGACCGTCGCGGTCGTTCTCGATTCTTGGAATTACCCGTTTAACGGCACTGTGGTCTCCACTCGTCGGTTCGTCAAAGGGTTGGTTGAGCGTGGCTATCGAGTGCGGGTGATTGCCATGGAGGGAGCAGAAACCGATTTGCCCGGTGTTGAGATCTACCATCTGCCGAAACTGAATGTGCTTTGGCTAAACGGCTTGATCGCGCATATGCAGGCCTACTTGTCTCGGCCCAAGCATAACGTGATTGCTGAAGCTCTCGAGGGCGTCTCAATCTTGCACGTGCAATGGCCTTTTTTTGCCGGTGCCGCTGCTATCAAAGAGGCCAAGCGACACAACATTCCCGTGCTGTGCAGCTTTCATGTGCAAGCGGAAAACCTTATGGCCAATCTGCACCTTCCACCGCGGCTGTTCGGCCCGCTCATCTACGGTATCTTCAGGCGCTGGATCTACGATCGCTCTGACCGAGTGATTGCGCCATCGGCCTTTGCTAGAGATGAATTGAGGCGCGCGGGAGTGACGGTTCCCATCACCGTATTATCCAACGGTGTGCCTGAGGCACAATTGGCGGCGTTTCGGCTACGAGCTGCTGTCGGCCGGCCGCTTAAGATTCTGTGTGTGGGTCGATTAGCTGTTGAGAAGCGGCAAGACACCATCGTGGCTGCTTTGGGTTTAAGTGCTCACCGACAGTATTTCGATGTCACTTTTGTGGGCTCAGGGCCGCAAGAGAACTCATTGCGCCAGCAATGTCTGGCCTTGGGGTTACAAGCGACCTTCATTAAGCCTTCCGATGAAGAATTGGATACCCTGTACGCCAAGGCCGACGTGTTCTTACACGCCGGTGAAAGTGAGCTTGAAGGTATGTCGGTCATGCAAGCTATGGCCGCTGGTGTGCCGACACTAGTAAGTGACTCGCACCTATCCGCGGCCAGAGAATTAGCCAGCAATGACTCCAGTCGGTTCCGTGCCGGCGATGCAGCGCACTTGGCCCAGCAACTGGACACCTTGATTGACCAGCCTGAGCGGGCGCAAAGTATGAGCCGGGATAATCATGAACGGATGACCCAGTTCAGTCATAACCAGTCACTTGAGGGGCTTATGGCTATCTATCATGAGCTTTTGGGCAGCGAAGATGGTTGAGTGATGCTGGGGTGTTGAAACTCCTTGTCAATCTGACGGCGGCTAGCTTTCGCTACCCCAGGTCCGTGCTACTGGGACTACTAGTGATCGTCGTTCTAGCCGGGGTCTGGGGACAGGAGCGCTTTACTCTTAATTCCGATACTGGCGACGTGCTCACGCCACGGGCCAGTGACGTATGGTATCAGGACGATCTCGCGTTTAAGTCCGCCTTTCCTCAGCTACTACAAACCGCCATAGTGGTGCTATCGGGGCCAGAAGCCGATGCCGTGGCGGCAGCACAAGCTGCGCTAATGACTAGCTTACCTGAGGATATTTTTACTTCGGTGCAAGTTGCCGGCGCTGACCCGGCATTGACTGATGCACTGATTTACTACTTGCCCGATACCGATTTTCGCGCCCTTACCCGAGGCGCTTCCCAGTTGAATACCTTGGATCAGCGCCTAGCCAATAAACCCGCTCTGGCGGGTGTTATCGATATTGCTTTCGGGATGGATTTATTGGGTGATCGTCGCGGACTCAAGCCATTGATCGAGAGTATGTCGGCTGCGCGTCTGGATCAGACTCAATCGCTGGTGACAAATTACAGCGGTGTTTTACAGGGCGTGGACGATCGCTATTACAGCGTCATTCGTGTCAAGGCGGCACAGCAGTTTGGTAAGCAATTGCCGGGCTCGGAAGTGGTCGCCAATGTTAGGCAGTGGATTGCACCGACTATCTCCGAATATGCCAGTGTCGATATCGCGCTGACTGGTGATCTGGTCCTCGCTGATGAAGAGCTTCACGACGCCCTCGGGGGAATGCAACGGGCGGGTGCCATATCACTGTTGGCCTTGGTTATCGTACTCAGTTGGGGCGTGCGCTCGTGGCGGGTAACGATGGGCATGTTGTTATTGGTACTTGCGGGCGGGGTCATAACTAACGCCGCCGCCCTCGCCGTGGTTGGCCAATACAATACATTATCATTGGCCTTCTTAGTTATGTTCTTTGGCTTAGGTGTGGACTTTGGCTTGCACTACGGGCTCGCTGTCATGGAGCAGGCCGGGGCCGAGCGAGCGGCTGATCGCGCCATGTCGAAGACGGGGCGAGCCTTGAGTCTCTGTGCGCTGACGACCGCTTGGGCATTCTTATCTTTTTCACCAACCGAATACCGTGGACTTGGGGAGCTGGGCGTGATCTCTGCTTTAGGCATGGCCGTTGCCTTGCTGCTCACTGCGACGTTCATGCCAGCTTGGTTTGGTTGGGTCGGTCTGCCGACACGGCGCCATTCCAATGGACATGCCAGCTGGGTGTTGCCCACATCAGGAAAAATTGTCTGGATGTGGCTGTTATTGGCCGGGATATTACTGCCGCTAGCCAGTCAGACCCGCTTTGATTTTTCGGTTGCTGGCATGCGTAATACCGACACCCCGGCAATGCAAGCGCTAACACGGCTACAAGAAGCCAATATTGGAACCGATTACAGTATTTCCGTACTGAGCCCAGTGGCTGCGGCGCCTACAATGCGAGCACAGTTAGAGGCGCTAGCTTCAGTGGCTTCGGTGAGGGATCTTGGCGATATCTTGCCCGATGAGGTCTCTGCCCTTGCACGTTTGGAAAAACTTAAACCGTTGGCTGACAAGCTCTACCAGGCGAGTCAGGTGCGCCCGGGCTTGGACGCGAACACCATTCGCGATGCCGTAGCGCGAGCACAGCGGTTACCAGGTCTTTTCCCGCCCTTGGCTGAAGAACTGTCAGCGCTGGCCTTACTTACAGACGAAGCGTTGATTCGAGTCGAGCAACGCTGGGTAAATCAGCTTTTAATGATGCGTGAGCAGCTGGCGAGTTTCATGGATGCCGATATTCCTACGAAGGCGTCGTTGTTACCCGAAACTATTGCCGATTTTCAAACGGCGGACGGTCAGTGGCGATTGGAGGTGTTACCGAAGCAGACCCTGTATTCGACTACTGCATTAACGCAATTCGTTGGTGACGTCACCGCCGTAGCTCCCAATGCCGCAGGGCGCGCCATGATTGAATACGGCGTGGGTCGGGTTGTTGTGCGTGCCTTCAAGGAAGCCGTGGCCATCGCTGCAGCAGGGATCGCGGTGCTTTTAATGCTGTATTACCGGGCCTTATTCTTGCCAATTTTGATTTTGCTGCCACTAGGTGTTGCGACCTTAATTACCTTTGCGGTGATGGCCATACTAGATGTGCCATTGAACATGGCCAACATCTTGGTCGTCCCCTTGATCCTCGGATTAGGCATCGACACCGCTATTCACGTTGCCCACCGATATCGAGTATTGGGGTCGATGGCGGCTCTCATGCAATCCAGTACTCCGCGTGCCATCGTACTATCGGCATTAACTACGGTGGTGACTTTTGCGTCTCTCATGATAAGCGAACACCCGGGCACCGCATCAATAGGCGCTTTGTTGGCTGTGGCGATTCCTATCATGGTGGTGGTGACGTTTAGTCTTTTGCCGGCTTTGATTGAAATGGCGCAACGCCAGTGTTGGCTAAAGCCTCTGCAGCAGGGAGAAGGTTGATGGCAGCTGATTCAAGTATGGGTGTGGGCGTTATGTCGAAGGCGGAAGCGTTGGTGCGGGTCGTTATCGCTTATGCGCTGGCCCTGTTTGTCGGCGGTGTAGTGTTGGCCGTTAGCGATGCAAGCCCTCTCTGGCGGGCCCTGCAGGCCGATGTTGTGGCGACGCTGGTCATATACGCGTTTTCGCGTTGGCACGGGAACAGCAGTTTTTATGATGCTTACTGGAGCGTGATTCCGCCGTTACTCATGCTGTGGTGGATGGCGGTGGGTGAGAGTGGCTCGTTATTGCGCGAGCTGGTCGCCTTGGCCATTTTGCTTTATTGGTCGGTACGCCTCACCTGCCACTGGGCATTTTACTGGCCGGGGATGGAGCATGAAGATTGGCGCTATCCCCACTTGAAGGCACGCAGTGGTGGCTTGGCTTGGATGATGGACTTGCTGGGTATTCACCTGTTCCCCACGATTCAGGTTTTTCTGGGCTTGCTGCCGGTTTATGCCATGACCTGTTTGCCCACGTCGGCATTCAATATGCTGGATGTCATAGCGATGACGGTTGGCATTGCTGCGGTGTCTCTACAAATGACGGCCGATTTTCAATTGCATGCTTTCGCTGCCAATCACCCACCGGGAACGGTTTTACGGACCGGTCTGTGGTCATGGTGTCGCCACCCCAACTATTTGGGTGAGATTGGACTTTGGGTAAGTTTAGCGCTGTTTGGTATTGCCGCTTACCCCGTGGGTGTTGTCTGGGTGAGTTTGGGTGCGTTAGCAATGATTGTGATGTTTGTCTTTGTCAGCATTCCTCTGATGGACAAACGCAGCCTAGAGCGTCGCCCCGGGTATGACGCTGTGATGGCGGAGATACCCGCGCTGCTTCCTCGTCCGTGGAGACGCTGATACTTTCAGGTGGCTTGGGCTTGGTCTAGGTGCAAGTGTTGTTTAAACAGTGGTAGGTGTTCGTCTCGTCGATGACTGACGTAGATAACCGTGGTGTGTTGGCGCTGATTGAGAGTTTCCAACAAATTCATAACCCGCAGCCGATTGATTTCATCGAGTCCTTGAGTGGGCTCATCAAGAATTAACAGTAGCGGTGACTTCACCAGTGCGCGGGCAATCAGTACTAAGCGCTGTTCTCCATAGCTCAGTGCTTGGAAGCGATCATTGCCGCGGCCATCCAAGCCGGCTGCTCGAAGCCATTGCTTAGCAATATGCCGTTGTTGTTCACCCACGGCGTCGTAGATGCCAATAGAGTCAAAGAAACCTGAGCATACTGCAGTGAGTGCTGTGCACTGAACTCGATAACGTCGATGCAAATCATTGCTTACCAGGCCGATCTCACGCTTGATGTCCCAAACCGATTCTCCGCTGCCGCGGGTATATCCCAATACGCTGATGTCATTGCTGTAGCATTGGGGACAGTCCCCGGTGATCAGTCCCAACAGTGTCGATTTGCCACTGCCGTTACCGCCGGTCACCAGGGTGTGCTGCAATGGCGCCACTTGCAACGAGAGGTCCTTAATAATCGGCACACCGCCGAAACTGACGTTACAGTGCCTGAGTTCTACTAAGTGTTCATGGTCGAAGTTATCAAGGCCCCTTAATGAATCGGGCCAATCGGGCTGTTCTCGATTATCGGCAGCGAAGACGGCATCGACTGCATCGTCAATCTGCCCCTGGTCGCGATTACCTAAAAGTAAAAAATGACCCTCTTTGACGGCGGCGAAGGACTGACACCAGGCAGGAATGTCTTGGCGATTACTCAGCAGCATTACCAAGGTGATATTCAGCGCAAGAGCTGCTTCCAGGGCATTGTTTAGGTGCTGGCAGGCTTCAAAATCTAAACTGTCGAAGGGGTTGTCTAAAATCAGTAGCTCGGCACCCTCGAGAATGGCTTGCGCGACCAATAGCTTGCGGCTTTCCCCGGTGCTGAGTTGCCGGTAACTGCGATCAAGGCGGTCTTTGAGCCCCAGTATTTCGATAAGCGGATTGTTCCACTCGGTCTCGGGAAGAAAATTTCTAGCGCGCGTTGCCGTTTCCTCCTCAGGTAGAAGATCAGTGGCGGCGAGTCGAAGTTCATTTTCGTAAATAGCCTGCTGTGCCTCAAAAGACACTAGGCGAATGCGGTCTTCGGCTAGACCTCTCTCCAGATTGGCGCAGGCGTAGCCTTGCAGCGTATTGAGCAGTAGCTGGTCGATGTACTGTTTGCCGGAGCCATTGCGCCCGAGCACACACCAAGAGTCGCTGAGTTCAATTTTCCAGTGATCAATACTGAGGTGTGGATGCTCAAGTTTCTGAACAGAAAACAGGGTGGGCTTCATTATGAGTTGGGTCTAGATACTGGGCGCGTCATGCTAACCCCTGGGCGGTTTTCAAGCCAACCGTACCGGCAACTAGAATTCGGCAGAATTGATCACCGCACTAGCACAATGTTATCGCAGCATTACCATACGGCGGCGGTTAACTAGGGCTCTCAACACAGGAGCCCGCCAATCATGTCAAACCACCAGACTCGTCGCCTGTATCAGGTACTTACCCCCCAGGGTGTTGCAGCACTACAAAAAACCGAAGGCCGCAGCATAGTGCCCGGTCATCCAGATGATGAGTTTGTACTGCTTAAGTATCGATATACCACGGCAAAGACCATGGCCGAGCACGTTTGGAGCCCGCGATTTGGCTGGGCTGCGGTAGCCAAACTGGAGCTACCCAGAACAATGCTGCGCACACTTTGCCCAGAAAGCGTGGCGTATGCGGCACATCGAGAGTACCGCCTTCCGATTGCCGACTTACCTGCCTTGTCAGTTCACTTGCAGGCGCGAATTGCTGTGTTAAAAACAGTCGTTTGCAACTCAAATCAAATCGCCTTTCGTTCAGCCTTGGGTTATGTTGATGCCATCGAAGCCAAGCAGTCCGAATACTATGCCCAGCGGCCAACCCCACGAGGCCTTCAAGCCCGCCTACCGTAGCTACGTGCTGGTGTTGATCACCATTGCCTACGTCTTTAGCTTTGTTGATCGCCAGGTTATGACTATCTTGATCGAACCGATCAAGCATGAGTTCGGCGCCAGCGATACGCAAATGGGGTTTTTATCGGGACTGGCTTTTGCACTGTTTTATGCCACCTTGGGGCTACCGGTTGCGCGCTTGGCAGATCGCTGGTCGCGGACCAAGGTGCTGTCTCTGGCGTTGACGACCTGGAGTGGTATGACGGCACTGTGCGCCACAGCGACGGGCTTTTGGCATTTGGCGTTGTTGCGATTTGGCGTGGGTATTGGGGAAGCGGGCGGTACTCCACCGGCTCAGTCATTACTCGCGGATTATTTCCCGCCCGAGCGACGCGCCTTTGCACAGGGGGTCTTTGCCACCGGACCCAACTTTGGTGTGTTGATTGGCCTTTTTGGTGGTGCCATGCTGGCGCAGGCCTATGGCTGGCGCAGCGTGTTTGTGATTTTTGGTTTACCGGGAATCGCTGTGGCGCTACTGCTCTACTTAACCGTTAGAGAGCCTGCTCGGGTCGCTCCCATGGCGGAAACGGATGATAGTTCGCTGTGGCGTGCCGTTGTGGGCATGGCTCGCTTACCGTCTTTCATGTTTATCGCCTTGGGCGTGGGTTTTTCGGGTATCGCCGGCTACGGGTTGGGGGCTTGGTTACCCAGTTTTCTGGTTCGCGTTCACAGTTTGTCGTTGGTGGAGGCCGGTTTTTATCTGGGTATGATCGGTGTTGTTGGCGGTAGTTTAGGCACCATCCTAAGCGGCATACTAGTAGATCGCTTATCTCAGCGTGATCCTAGGTGGCAGTTGCGCGTGCCCGCTCTGGGCTTGGCGGCAGGGCTGCCGTTTTTACTGTTGTTTTTATTGTGGCCTGAGAGCGACGTCATTACCTTGGGCGAGCGGCAAATACCTTTTGCACTGCCGTTTATGTTGGTGTCTTCGGTGTTCGGAAGTTTTTGGATTGCTCCAGCTTATGCGGCAGTGCAGAACCTCGTGCCCCAACACTGGCGCACGCAGGCAGCTGCACTATTACTGTTTGTATTTAACCTGTTGGGCTTAGGTCTGGGCCCGCTAGTTGTCGGGATGCTCAGTGACAGTCTGTCTCATTTGGGTGAAGAGTCGATTCGCTACGCTATGGTGGCAAGCCTTGCCACGATGATAATTGGGGTTCAGTTATTTTGGAGTGGCAGTACCCCCTATGCTCGCCGTCTGCAATCGGGTGGTTAGTCATCTTGTTCCTGCGCCTCGATTCACGTTTATCGAGTTGGGGTTTGCTGGAACAGTGGCGCTTAACGTCAGGCATGGCGTCAACAACAGGGGGTGTTACGCCTAGTCGACGGCCTCACACATCAATTTTTTTCAGTGGGGGGAGCCAGCTTGCTGGTCAGCATCTGGTAGCCCGTGGGAAAGAGTTGGGTTAACCATTGCAGCAAGATCGCGTCGGGGCCGACGAAAATACGTTTCTTACCCTTCTCGGTGCCTCGTAGAATAATGTTGGCCGCCTTCTCTGGTGTGGTCAGCGCCATCTTTCGGAACTGCTCATCGCGCTCATCCGCAGTCGCCTTGGCGCTCTCGCCGTCTGAGCGAGCCCTGCGTGCAATATTGGTTTTTATGCCCCCTGGGTGCACCGAACTGACTTTAATAGATGAGCCGCGCCATTCTGCTTGCAAGGCTTCTGAGAAGCCGCGCACTCCGAATTTTGCCGTGTTGTAAGCGGTTTGCGTGGGTATGCCGACCATGCCGAAGATCGACGAGAAATTAACCAAGTGACCAACAGGGGCTTGCTTCAAAAGCGGCAAGAACGCTTTGCTGGCGCGAATCACACCCCAAAGATTGATATTGATAAGCCACTCAAAATTGTCGAGATCACATTCTTCGAATCGAGCACCATAGGCCACACCCGCATTATTAAACAGCGCGTCCAAATGGGAGGTTTCGCTGGCCACTTCATTGGCCCAGTGTTCGATATCCTCACGCCGACCACAATCCACAACCGAGGTGTGTACGGCGGTTTGCGCGTTGGGTAATGCCCCAATAGTGTCGTCTAATGCAGCAGAATTGATATCACATAGCCAAAGCTCACAGCCTTGAGCATTGAGTGCCATAGCCAATGCGCGACCAATGCCATCGCCGGCTCCTGAAATGGCGGCGCGTTTACCCGAAAAATATGTCATAGCGTTCTCTTATGTTATTCGCGATGTGGTCGTGCACGGTTCATCGAGGCTAGAGTGTAATCGGTTAGCGGAGGTTAGTAGAGTGATAGCTCAAGGTCTTTATTGTTCGGTACGGTTCAAAATGGCAATTCGGCGGTAATTCGCAGTTATCAAGGGTTTAAATAAAGGGTAAGCAAGGTTCTTCCCCAGTGCATGAGGTTGTGCTCCCCTTCTGTAAAAGCCAGACACGCCCTGTTAGGCTCAACTCTTTTGTAGGGCTGTCATGTCATGAAGTTGTATACCGTACCGCTAGCACCCAATCCCATGCGAGTGACGCTTTACGTTGCCGAGCGTGAGGCTCGAGGATCTACATTTGGTATTGAGTCGATCATTGTGAATACCTTGAAGGGTCGGCAACGCGAACCCGAGCATTTAGCGCGCAATCGATTTGGTACCTTGCCGGTATTGGAGCTGGAGACGGGTGAGTATCTCACCGAGTCATTGAGCATCATCGATTACCTCGAGGAGCGCTTTCCCGAGGGGCGATTATTGGGCATCGACCCCAAGCAACGCGCTTTGGCGCGCAACATTGAGCGGACGCTTGAAATGCGGGTGACCTTCGATTTGGGCTGGTATGTGCACTATCAAAAATCTCCCCTAGGCTGGGAGCCCAACTATGAAAAGGCTAAAGAGCTGGCTGAGCGGATTCAGCCGGGATTGGATTATGCTGAGTCATTGTTCGCCGACGGCCGTCAATTCCTAACGGGCGACCAATCGAATACTGCCGACTGTACCTTGGCGGCGTTTCTGCAATTTATGCGTTTTACCGAAACCGATTTGTTGGGTGATCGTCCGGCACTGCGCCAATGGGATCAGATGTATCGTGCACTGCCACACCTGGCTTCGTTATTTGTGGTGTAGTGGTTTTGTTGGCTGGGCTTTTGAGCTTGAGTATTCGTGCTGAGAAAGGAGATTCAAGGTGTTTGTAAGAAGCTATGTGTTGTTACTCCTATTCATGCTGGTGCATGCTCATGGCGTGGTTGCCGCGCCAGCTTTGCAGCGCTTGAATCATGTCGAGTTATTAGCAAAATTGACCGCTGGAGAATCGGTGGAAGCGCTCGTTGAAGAAAGTGAGGCGGGGAGCACGCAGGCTCTCGACCGTATTTGGTATGAAAGTGAAGATGGATGCCTACAGACGGGCATTTATGAAACCGGCGCTAATCGCTACACCATCAACGACCCCTATCCCCATGATGAGCTCATGCAATTTATTGAGGGCGGCGTCACGCTAACCCCGACGGAAGGTGACGCTATGACCGTCGTGGCCGGTGACACCGTGATGTTGCCCAAAGGATGGACTGGTGTTTGGGATAGTGAGGGTTACCGTAAGTTATACGTGATTTATCACTGTCCCGAGTAGAGTTCATTGGCCGCACGCCAGGCGGCATCAATGGCGCCGTTAACGTAGGCGTATGCTGAGCTGTCCGAGTTGGCAATCGCGATATTGCCAAAGCGCTTCCTAGCCACTACATGTGGGCCATTTTCGGGGCCCCAGTCGGGTGGATCGATCAAGTCAATATATTCATAGGCGTAGCCATGAGGCCACCGGTTCACCGTAATGGCCGCCACATCCCGATCGAAATCAAAATCGGTGCCCGTTAGCATCGCCGATAATTGCCGGCGTAGGTGACCCTCATAGTCATCAAAGCGCATTGACAATAACTGTTGGCGTCCCAGGCGATATTGCTCCCGTGCATTGTGGCCAGGCGCCGTGGGCACATGCACGGCGTGGAGGACTATCGGTTCGTCGGGGTTATCACTGAAGGCATAGTTGCCCATCGACACGGGGAAATCTAGGCTACCGTAGGTCCAAAAGTCGCGAACCGCATGAAAGTGATAGAGCCGTGCTTGCTTAAATGCTCGCCAATTCTTGAGCGCGATATTGGCGTACACCAGCGGGGCTTTCTCAGGGTAGCCCATCGCTTCGGCTTGATCCGTGGGTAATTCTGGGCACAGGTGGGGAATGATGGCGTTATAACAAGCCATTATCACCCGTTTCGCTCGCACCAATTTAAGCTCGCCGTCCACGGCATAGACCACGTCGACGCGGGTCTTATCTTCGGCGGTGTGCTCAACCTTGAGGGCGGTGGCGTTGAGTCGAATACGTGTTGCTTGGGATTCTCGGTCTAGTTGCGAGTAGTCCGCTGCAGCGGTCACGATATTATCCATGTCGTTGCCAGCGGCGAAGGGCGGTATCAGTTTGCATACCAATAAGCGCGCGATAGCGGCATTGCCGTCGGGGAAATGAAAGATATAGGGTTCCTCGCCATGTTCGCCGAACAAATAGTCATCGATGCCCAAGTGGCGGGTGCCCGGTTCCCCCGAGCGTGCCGCACTGAGTGCGGAGAGTGCATCATAACCTACCGCCCAGAGTCCCAGCGCGCGATTACGCAGTAGCAGTACGACCTCATCGGGCATCGATAAGTCATCGCGTAAAAAGTCTTCGTAAGACTTTTTACGCAGGTAAGTGATTTTGTCATCGCGAGGCAAGTGAGGTAGCGGGTCCTCTCGGTCAGTGAGCAGCCGTCTCAGCGCCTGCTGACTTTCTGGGCTTATGGGCATGTTGGTTACGGCCGGACTGATATCTTCGGGTGCGGGGATACCGAGCCAGCCACTACCCAAAGGATTAGCGGTCATTCGATTGGTACCGTAATGCTTGGCATCAAAAAACCACTGACTGCCCAACTGATTGCGTTGCACAAAATCTCGGTCGTAATACTGGTAGAAACGTTCTACGTTGATGCCTAAATCGCGCAGTAGTTGCCGAGCTTCGGGGCTGTAACTGGAAGGCGTATCGATAGACTGGCTACCGCCATAGCCAATGAGGGTTTTACCGCCGACAGTGAATTCATTGCGCTTGGCATGACCGCCAAAATCGTCATGGTTATCCAGAATCAATATTCGTGCAGCGGGCCCCAATTGTTGGCGCGCGTAATAGGCACTTGCCAACCCTGATATACCTGCACCGACTACGACGAGGTCGTAGGGAGCCTCATCACTGGCTGATGGCTTGGCAATGTCTTTTCCGCCTAACGCCAAAGCGTGGGCTAGCTCGAAGCTACCCGCATGACTGCCGCGCAGCCCTGTCAGCGCCGGCGGATAATACGGAGACTTTGGTGATGTACCCCCAAATAGCGGCGTTGCCATGCTTGATAAGCCCGCTGTGACGCTAAGCCCCGCGACAAAGTCCCGTCGTTTAATGCTCATGGATAACTACACACGATAACCGCACTCTCGGTATTTATAAGTGCGCCGCCAGTTTGTGCCAAACGGCACTGCCCGCGGCTTGCAAGGTGTCAAGCGTCTCGGCGGAAAAATCCGCGCTTACGCCAGCTTGGTACTCGGGTTGTTCGCGCATGGCGCTGTACCAAGCTGTCACCCGAGGGCAGTCGGAAAATAGCGCCTGCCAACTAAATTGATAGAGCGTTTGGAAGTAGGGCGCGACGCACAAGTCGGCCAAACTCAAATCGTCACTGACGAGCCATGTCGTATTGTTTAAGGCGGTCTCCATATCCTCTATGGTATTTCGATAGACCTTAACAGCATCTGCCACATCCGGTGCATCTAACCCCTGAGCCACGAGACGTTTTTGACGTTCGCGTCGGGGCTTTTCGGGAATTTTATCTAACAGCGCTTGCCTTTCCTGTTCGCTTTTTGCCATTAAACCCGGGCGCATTACCATAGGCCATTGCAGCGTGCCGCAAGCCGGGTGCAATTTGTTATCCACGTGCTTCATCCAAAAGCGCATTTGCGCGCGCGCGTGAGGATCGACCGGTCGTCGCGACGGTTCTGGAAAGCTATCTTCCAGATACTCACAGATGATGCTGGATTCGATTACCACTTGGCCATCGTGGACCAGAGTGGGAACAACGCCTAAGGGATTTAAGGCCAAGTAAGCCGGATCCAAGTTCGCTTTATTGGGTAGGTCAACGTGTCGAGCTTCCCAGTCTAGGCCCTTTGTTGCCAATAGCATGCGCACTTTTTGCGCACAGGGGGACATGGGGTGGGTGTACAGCTCAATCATGGTTGTCTCTCTTGGCGGCGTTGTACCAGGCAGGCATCACTGGAGCCTTAACCATGCCGTGGCGCAATCGCTGTTTATATTGATCCGGTCTTTCAGCGTTTTGGTAAGCCAACATACCTTGTTTTCTGTCGGGACTGGTCGGTATGACGTTGATAGGGTCGGGTACGGTGTCGATGGGGTAGCAGGCAATGCGATCCTGACTTGGCGCATCATTGCGAAAGTTAAGTTGTCGGCGATTGACGCGAGCGGCCTCGATGACCCGGCCGGTTTCGTCGGTGTCATGATCCCACCACCATTTTTTAATGGGGTTAATACGACCGTTGCCGACAACATCATCGAGTTTAGCCAGCCATTTACGCGTGAATGGGAGGTGCATAGCACTCCACAAGAAGGGCCGTTCTTTCATGACACCTTCGAGGTTATAAGGGCAGGTTTTCATGCAGCGACCACACATCGAGCCCGCGGCGTTGGTAATACGATAACGAGAGCATTTTTCTACATCGGGCTTCCAAATTTCATAGCCGTTAAACATGATCTTGTCGCCAAACGGAATCGCCAGGCAGGGGCACTCGCGGGCGCACTTTTGGCATTTGTTGCAAAAGTCCTGCATGCCAAAATCAATGGGTTTATCCACGGCCAGCGGTAAGTTGGTGGTGAGTATCCCGGATTTAAAACGCGGACCCACAAAGGGATTTAGGACCATCTCTCCAATGCGTGGTAGTTCGCCTAGCCCCGCCAGTAGATTGAGTGGGATATGCAGCACATCTTGATCCATAACACTGTGGCCGCGTGCAGAAAATCCCAGGTCGCGTAAGTGCGACCCCACGACGCCGCCGATCAACTGCGCTCGCATATAGGCGCGCATGCTCTGGGCACCGCTTATCCAATCATCACCACTCGCGCCTTCCATGGTGTCATAGCCCTGATCAATCAATATGCAAATGGCGTATTTGTGATAAGGCGTAATTTCTGAACCGTCGACGTCGTGGGAGTACCAGGCATAGTCAGGAATTTCACAGATGCCGACCATGTCGGCCCCGAGATAATGCATGGCGGCCTTAATTCGTCGACTGTTTTCTTCGGGGTCGTCGTAGCCTTCGGCGGGATCGGTGGCGGCCTCGCCATATTGCAGGGGGACCATACCACCGAGTACCGGAATCATGGCATGGCCAAAGGGTGACTTAGTGATCATGCGAAAGCCCTCAAGCTCGCGCTGGGCTTTTTCTCCAAGGTCGCCAATACTGCCGCGAATAAACATGTCGTGCCGCTTGGGGACCCGCGGTACCCTAGCGGCATCAATGAATGTGGTGGGGTCTTCCACACGTTTTAAACGCTCGGTCGGAAACAGACCCTGATGAAATTGACGCTTGGCAAAATCGGGTCCCTGCCGACCTGCACGCGTGCCACCCCAACCCAGCCACCAGCCCAGACCCTGAGCTGCACTGACGGCACCGTCTGCTAGCGGCAAATCTGGCGATAACTCCAACGTGGTCGAAACGGCAACCGCACCAAATTGGTCACCGATGAAGGGCATCGCGACACCTCCTGCGGTTGCTTCGGCTAAGCCAGCAGCGACAAGTGCGCCATTGATATTGAGCTCTGCTGCCGTGACGGTATGGAGTCGCGCTTCGAATCCCAGCATGCGCAGATAATTAACCATCACCGCGCCCACTTCACCGGCACGTAAGGCAGCACGTTCTGCTTGACTGTTCTGCAACCAATCGCATCCGGGCTCGGCATCACCCGGTTCTCGCGGAAATGCACAGGCAATGACCAGCGCGAAACGATGGTTCACCGGGCGTACTATTTCTGCTTCCGAGCGCCCCCATGCGGCCTGGCCTTCGGCAACACTGGCAGCCGCCATGGGATTATCGGCGGCACCAACGCCGTAGGCCTGAGCAGACTCCGCTGCAAGCGAGGTATTGACTCGGGGTTGCTCTAACCACAGTCCCTCTGAAATGGGGCAGACGCCCACCATACTGGCGTCTAAGTAGTAACAGGCGGCCTTGAGGTGCTCGCTACGCGCTTCAAGTGAGTCGGGTAGTGGTGCCTGCTGTGGAGCGGCATCGCCCAGCCGCATGCGATCCATAATGTTGAGGTAGGGCGACATCGCATTGATCAGCGAAGCGCGATTTTCAGCGGCAGGCGATGCCAGAGATGGCGGTGGTGCTATCAAGCTAAGATCGATAGCACGGTTTTGACGCGGTAAGCGCTCTAGCGGATAGTTACCCAAATGCACGGCACGATTTTTACTCGAAAATAGGCGCATGGCGGCCCGCTCCGACAGCTCTTGTTATGGTTTCATCGTGACAAAATTTACGCGCTAGGTCCACGCTGACTGTCTCACTGGAAGTGAGCGGTATTTGGGTGGGACTGAGCCGATATCTCGGCGCTTAGGACAGGGTTTTTCGCTTCCGCGCAACAGAATCATCCGGAGGGGGCGAGAGCCGGACGACGAAATTTCCTCAAGCGTGCTATTGGGGTTCGTTACTGGCTAATCGAGAAACAATACCGGCCAGAGGTAGGCGAAGAATACGCCGGTGGCATAAATCAAAACGGAAACACTTAATAGCCTTACATTTAGACGCCGCAGCCGCATACAGGCAGCGGCTTTTACAGGATCAAGAGGGCAGGGGGCATTGCGTTGTCGCCATTGGACAATGACGGCGAGTGACAACAACACACCCGATGCAATAAACAAGGGCAGCTTGTAGGTCGATAGCCAGATGATACCAGGGATAGCGGCGGTCAGTCCGGCCATGACCGCCCCCGCGCCTATAGAAATTAGTAGGGCCGGCAGGGCACAGCAGACCAAAGTCGATGAGCTGGCAAACAGTGACAATATTGGGCCGACAACGTCGCGCCAATCACCGCGCATAGAGTTAGCCTCCGATTACCGCAGCACCGCGTCGCACCGCTGCGACACGATAACCCGCCTGCTCGGCTAATTCCGCAATGGTCGCATCGCTGAGCTGGGCGCCGGGTTCAAGCACCAAATTTAGGGCCTTGGTATCCAGGTCTACATAAATCGCCGCTACCTCGCTTCGTTTACTGAAGATTTTATTCATAGCCGTTGCACAGAAATCACAAACCACACCCAACACATCGGCAACAATAGGCTCACCGCCGTTGGCCAGCGCGGCATCGATGTCATCGGTGTGTGTGAGCGCGGCAGCCGGTGCTAACGCACCTGTGTCGGCGTTGGCGTCAGCGCTTTCGTGGTGTGCATGATCGTGACTATCGTGACTATCGTGACTGTTGTGGCCATCGTGTTGGAAATCGTTGGCCCACGCCGGGGTAGTCAGGCCAAGGGCGGCGAGCAGTAGCCAGAATTTAAAGGCGGTCATTTTGATGTTCTCCCGTTAAAACCGGTAAGCAAAATTGATTAGGGGTTGATGGTTGTTCAAGGTATAGCCTAACTCCACCATCGCGGCGCCTTTGAAAAACCGCACCAAGGGCGTTACGCCAACTGGCTGGTCGTGAACAGGCCTATGGTCCACCTCAAGCATCAGCCACGTGTGTAAGTCGCCCGTGTCACCCTCATAGGGCGCCCAGCCCACCCGCGCGGCTTGGGTAAATCCGCCGCCCATGTTACCGGCGTCGAGATAGCGGTTTTGATACGAAAGAAAGTGGCGACGGGTTTCCCAATCGGCCATAACGCCAACAAAGCCGGCGAGGTCATTATTGTTTTCCCCGGTACCTGTCTGTCTTGCTTGACCCAATCCTGCTGTGGCGTACACATTGGCCTGATAATCTTTGCCAAACCACCGTTTCACTAAAAGAGTGGGCTGGATGGCACTGAGGGTGAAGTCATTACTCCGATCGCGCTCAACACGGATACCCCAGGACTGCTTTGGGGTGGTGGTGTAGTGGGTGAGTAAGCTACTGCTTTGCCGGTTGGAGTCACCTAAAACTGTCCAGCCACCGACATAAGACACGGGTCTTGCTTGGGTAAGTGCCGGGAATAGGGCTAACAGCAATGTGGCAACTTTCAAGGCTTTCATTTTTTGCTACCGCCTAATACAGCGACTAACTCCTCGACTTTGTCACGACGGGCATCGAGGTCGTCACCCTCCAGGGCATGCTGCACACAGGTGTCAATATGATCTTTAAGAATCAGGCGCTCCAGGCTAGCAAGTGCTGACTGAGCGGCACGCGTTTGCCTAACCACGTCAATGCAATAGCGACCTTCATCGATCATCTTTTGAACCGCACGCACTTGCCCCTCAATGCGGGCAAGGCGGATCTTGGCTGTTTTGCGAGTTTCAGTATCCATCTGCATACCCTATGGGGGTATAACTATCGGTGTCAATGCAATTACTGCCGCAAGTAGGCCGGCGCTGCACCCCGCCGTGGCGATATCGACACGATCTGGATCTCATGCAATGAATTTAAGAGCCCGTGTGCAGCGACGCGGCGATCCGTCTGATAGCCACCCGAATCAGGCCTGCTGTAGCGGCCATAGCCGCGGGATGTCGATTTGTGCGTTTACGGACGCGCCTTCATCCAGGCTTTGGCCGCCGCCGTTTGGCTTTGTGTCGCGCTAAACACCGAGAGATCTTTTCCAATATGTCCCGTTTTGCCGAGTAGCGCGATTTGTTCGTAGTACCAGTACTGCGTGGCAAAAGCGCCTACGGTGCGAAACAACTTGAAACGCTCGAGCCATTTAAGCCAAGAGGGTAGCAGCGATAATTGGTCTTCAAAGCGTGGCAGCGACTCGCAGCCATTGAGAAGTTGCCGAGGTGCATCGGTCTCAACACACATGGGTCGACCAATACCAATGACATCAGCGCTGCCGCTGGTGAGTGCTTCTTCCATGGCGTCTAGGCGACGAAGTCCACCAGTGACCATCAGAGGAATGGACAATTCTTTGCGCATAGCTTGGGCAAAGTCGACGAAGTAGGCTTCGCGGGCACGCGTTGAGGGTGCAATGGTTTGCGCTTCAACGGGTTCAACACCCTCCAAATTGAGCAACCGTGGTTGTTCGTACGTGCCACCGGAGATTTCAATGAGATCAACCGACGCATCTTGTAACCAACGCGCTACCTGCAAGCTCTCACTAAAATCAAAACCGCCGCGTTGAAAGTCGGCGCTATTGAGTTTTACCGAGATAGGAAATTCTGCCCCAACCTCGGCTCGCACCGCGGCAACCGATTCCAGCAGGATGCGAGCGCGATTTTCTAGACTACCGCCGTAGTGGTCCGAGCGTGTATTAACCCGTGGGCTCAAAAACTGCGACAGTAAATAACCATGGGCTGCATGCAGCTGAACACCGGTAAAGCCAGCAACCTTTAAAATACGAGCACAGCGAGCAAAACTGTCTATTACTGCCTCAATGTCGTTTGCCGTCATGGGTACTGGCTGGCCAAATTGCCCACCCGGTAAGCCTAATTTAACGTCAGAGGGCGCCTTGGGATGTGGGTTTACCATTTTTTGGCACTGGCGGCCGGCATGGCTGATTTGGGCCCAAAAATGATTACCGCCCCGGGTGCCTTCACGGGCCCATTGGGCGAGCGCTGCCGACATCTCGGCGTCGGGCTCTCTATCTATTATGACGTTGCCTGGACGCTCCAAGTGGTCTGGATCGATTTGCACATTGCCAGAGAGTAATAACCCCGCGCCGCCGTCACTCCATAATCCGTACAGCTGATTTAGCGCGGGTGTAGGCCGTCCTTCTGGGGTTGCAAGGCCTTCGGTCATAGCGGCTTTGCACAAACGGTTGGGGAGTACCGCCCCGCAGGGCAAGGTTAACGAGTCAGCAATCATGGGTATCTCCAATACCAGAGCGGCTTATATGCCACGGCCACGGCGGGCAATCCAGTAAAACCGTGATCGCGCTTCACTCAATAATGAACGCGCGTTGGACAGATGACGCCGTGTTCACTCACACAGAGTTAAAGCCGTCATTTCTGTTTTTTTGGCATGACTAGGTAGAGGGTAATTCCTGCCGACGCGGTGACCAATGCCAGCACTGAGAAGATTTTTAGAAGCAGTGTGCCAATGGTGTCCCGATCGTCGTAATCCATGATGTGCAGAGACCACAACAAATCCCACCAGCGCCACGCATCATTGCGAATAGCAGCGACTTCACCCGAGAGCGCATCCATGTAAACGACTGTGGTATGGCGGGTATCGGAAACCCGCCATAGCGGCAAGGCCCTACCCCGATATTCTGCGCCCACAAGCTCCTCCGTTATTAGCTCCGCGCGATCGCCAGACAGATCCGTGCGCGCGGCTGTCAAGCTGATCGCTTGCGTCGCTGAAAGTGGACTTACGGGCGCGCCTGCGACTGTGTGCCATGTCCGGCCGGTACCGCTTTGAGTCCCCACGATCCATTCGCCTGGGAGCCGTTCTCTAATCGCGATGTCGCCCCCGGTCTGGGCTATCCAAGTGAGTGTGCTTAGATCAAACTCACGCGTATTTTGACTAAGCCGATGCGTCTTGCCGCGCACCTCCTCGATATCCACAAAGGCGAAATAAATACCGCTTATAGTCCAGGCCAGTAGCTGCAGGGCAGTGACCATGGCAACGGCTCTATGCCAGCGTCGCAGTCGCCGTTGCCAATGCAGTCGCTTGGTCGCATTGTGGCTGCCCAAGTTCAAAGGCCTTTGGGTGACGTTGGTTGGGTCATTCACGGTGCTGTCTCTGCCTCTCCCGAGGTTCCATGCCTTGTGGCCTCAGTACTGGTGGATGGCTCGGACACCAACAGGTGCTTGCCTGGGTAGCGACCTTCTATGCGCTGCCCCGAGGCCACCACAATTTGTCCGCCGACGATGACCCAGTCGATTCCTTGACTGGGTTGGTAGGGGTCACCGTACTGCGCCCGCGGGGAAATGATGGCGGGGTCAAACACCACGATATCGGCATCACTGCCAATTTGAATCCGCCCTTTGCGGGCAAAAGCGGGGGCCCCCGACTCTAACCACTGCGCGGGTTTGAGCGTGATGCGTGCGAGGGCATCGGATAACTCAAGGACTTGTCGTTCTCTAACGTAACGGCCTAGAAATTGAGAGAACGTGCCCGCTATGTTGGGGTTGGTGAGTTGATCGAGATCCATGGCCGGTAGCGCGTCGGTGGACACCATCATGCCGGGCCACTTCAGGGCCGTTTCCAGCCAAGCTTCTTTAACATAATGGTGATTAACCATGCCTTCGGGCTGCGTCGCTTGATAATGCTTGAAGCTCGATTCAGTGAGCCATTCACCGGTGGCAATCCATTGCACATCGCTGTAATCAATATCAAAGATGGCTCGCCAGTCACGGCGTTGAAATACGTCGGCGGCAATACTCGTGCCTCCCGCAAGCCAGGACAGTGTCTCGGTGCTGATATTCGCCCCGCGAGCATTTGCGGCGTCAATTTTCTCAAGCCATGCCACTACTCCCGACATCGCAGAGTGGGTGATGTGGCAAATGAGGGTTGGCGCTCCGGTCGCCTCCGCTTCGGCAATCACTTGATCTAGACCGGAAGCGTCGCCGGGCAGTCCACGTCGCACGTGTACTGTCACCGGGCGATCAAATTCAGCCGCGGTTTCGAACACCATGCGGAGCTCCTCAGGGGTGATCGCGGCAGTCATGTAGTCCAACAGCAGGCCTATACCCAGGCCGCCGTTGTTTAGACCCTGGCGCAGTAAATTTTGCATCTCCGCGATCTGGTCTTCACTGGCCGGGATAATCCAAGCATTGCCGCCGAATCGGCCAAAACGGCGACCGGTGAAGAAGTAGGGTTGATCGATGTCATCAATCACTTTCATGCGCACGGCGGCATGGGAGACTGAGGAACCAAAATGCAGTTGCGCGCCCCCAGTAAAGTGATCCCCATACGCAGAAATAGGCCACGCGCCAGCTTCGAGATCAAGCTGCGTGGTGACCCCATCTAGCAAATTAAGGTGTTGACCAAGCAGGGTTGGTGAGTGGCTGTGGATGTCAATAAATCCCGGCGCAACTACGCGATTGCGCGCATCAATGTGGTCGCGTCCCGCGAGGGGCTGCTCGGAGAGGGCTATAACCTGACCGTTGCGAATGCCCACATAGCGAATCGCATCGAGGCCAGTTTCAGGATCGATGACGCGGCCGCCCGTAATCACGATATCGAACTCAGCATCCGAGCTGCCGGCGAGGGCGGACGGTATTGCCGCGGACGCTAGCGTGATTAGCGCTATGGCTAACAGCAGTAAGCCCTTTAGGCGGGCTAGTGGGCGCGGCGTTAGCAGGCCTTGGTAGATCGACCGGTGAAAACCTCGGGTGAGGCCGCTGCTGTTCGTGACGGTTTGGCAGAACCCCATTACTGGCTCCCATCGTTAATCTTTGTGAAACTGTCCCACAGCTTATCGCCGCTGTCAGCATCGATAAAATGCACTAAAATTTACGACGGCGCAGGAAAGAGGGGGGGCTAGCCAATGCCAAATGACGTTCAAGCCATTATGGAAAACGACTGGGTGGTCTTTGCACTACCGGCCTTCCTTGCCGCATTGTTGATTGAGTGGCTTTGGGCACGACGCCAGCTGCGACCGTATTATCAACAAGAGGATTTCCGGACCTCCATTGGGATTATGTTACTCACCGTGGTGGTGGATCTGTTGCCGAAAATTGCCGGTATCAGTCTTATGTTCTTCTGCTACCAGGCATCGCCGTTCAACGGCATTGTCGGTCAGAGCGCTGGTTGGTGGCTGTTGCTATTCTTTCTTGACGATATTACCTATTACTTCTTTCATCGGGCTAATCATGAGGTTCGCTTCATGTGGGCCGGACACGCATCTCATCACAACTCCGAGTATTACAACCTGGGAACGGCATTGCGCCAGGGTGTGGGTGAGCGCGTTATCAAATACGTGTTCTGGTGTCCGCTGGCGTTGCTGGGATTCCATCCCTTTATGATCGTCACTATGCTGAGTCTGAGTTTGATCTATCAGTACTGGATTCACACTCAGGCAATTGATCGTATGCCGCCGTGGTATGAATTTATTTTTAACACGCCGTCTCATCACCGGGTCCATCATGGCTCTAACGTGCGGTATTTGGATCGCAACCACGGCGCGACCCTGATTTTATGGGACCGGCTGTTTGGTACCTTTGCTCAAGAGACCGATAGTGACCCGGTTCGCTACGGCTTAACTCAGAACATCAATACCTACAATGTGTTCCGAGCGGCGTTTGGTGAATACCAAAAGCTAGGGCGTGACATTGCCCGTGCGTCTTTGTTTACGGACAAATGGCGTTATCTATTCAAGGCGCCTGGCTGGAGTCATGACGGCGAGGACAAACGGTCTAATACGCTCAGGGCTCAAGCCGCCGCTGGGGGCAGTTAACTACCAGTGCACAGGGCCTCCGCTACTCTGCGAAGACCATGACATCAGCCCCCCCATAGGGGATACTGTTTACCAATGCCCACACCACCTGCGAGGTGACGTTTCGCGTTTGGATGTGAGTGGGCTGTTCTCGCATTCGAACAGGAATTATCACCCATGAAAACACGTGCCGCCGTTGCCTTTGAGGCAGGTAAACCCTTAGAAATTGCCGAAGTGGATCTGCAAGGACCCCAAGCCGGAGAGGTGATGGTTGAGATAAAGGCAACCGGTGTTTGTCACACCGATGCCTTTACCCTTTCAGGCGATGACCCCGAAGGTGCCTTCCCGGCCATATTGGGCCACGAAGGTGCTGGCGTGGTGGTAGAAGTTGGTGCGGGGGTGACCAGCGTGAAACCGGGGGATCACGTTATTCCGCTTTACACGCCAGAATGTCGCGAATGCGATTTTTGTTTGCACCCCAAAACCAATCTCTGTCAGGCCATACGAGAAACTCAGGGGCAGGGATTGATGCCCGATCGCAGTAGCCGGTTTTCATTAGATGGTGAGCCGTTATTGCATTACATGGGCTGCTCGACATTTTCAAACTTTACCGTGTTACCCGAGATTGCCGTGGCCAAGGTACGTGAAGACGCCCCCTTCGACAAAATTTGTTACATCGGCTGCGGTGTCACCACCGGGATTGGTGCAGTCGCCTTCACCATGAAGGTTGAACCGGGCTCAACGGTGGCCGTGTTCGGTTTGGGCGGCATTGGCCTCAATGTCATTCAGGGTGCTCGCATGGTGGGTGCCACGCGCATTATTGGTGTCGACCTTAATAGCGATAAAGAGGCCTTGGGGCGTCAATTTGGCATGACCGATTTTGTTAATCCGGCCGATCATGAAAACGTGGTCGATACCCTGATTCAAATGACCGGAGGCGGTGTCGACTACAGCTTCGAATGCATTGGCAATGTCAACGTCATGCGCCAGGCGCTTGAGTGCTGCCATAAGGGTTGGGGGCAAAGCTGCATTATTGGTGTGGCAGGAGCCGGTCAAGAAATTGCTACCCGACCGTTTCAGCTTGTCACAGGACGCTCCTGGCGCGGTACGGCCTTTGGCGGTGCACGCGGGCGTACCGATGTACCCAAAATTGTTGACTGGTACATGGAGGGAAAGATCAATATCGACGATTTGATTACCCACACCATGCCACTCAACGATATCAACAAAGCATTTGATTTAATGCACTCAGGAGAAAGCATTCGTTCGGTTGTGGTGTATTGACGATGACAGTCGAGCTGATAGGCGAGCAAAAGATTTTTGAGGGTCGCCAGCTTCGCTTTCGTCACGTCGCAGAAAGTGTCAGTTGCGACATGGTGTTTTCGCTGTTCCTGCCGCCTCAGGCGGAGGCACAGGCCGTGCCAGTTCTGTACTGGCTATCGGGGCTTACCTGTACCGATGAAAATTTTGTGACCAAAGCGGGGGCACAGCGATATGCGGCAGAGCATGGTATTGCCATTGTGGCACCTGACACCAGCCCCCGCGGTGAGGGCGTTCCCGATGATGCCGACGGTGCTTGGGATTTTGGCTTGGGCGCCGGATTTTATGTTAACGCCACTGAGGCTCCCTGGAGCCGCCATTACCACATGTACGACTACGTGGCAGAGGAACTGCCGGCGGCACTTGCGTCGATCACAGCATTAGACCTGTCTCGAGAATCCATCTCCGGGCACTCCATGGGCGGACACGGTGCTCTAACGCTAGCGCTCAATCAGCCCGCACGCTATCGATCGATCTCTGCGTTTGCGCCGATTAGCTCTCCGACCCGCTGTCCCTGGGGTGAAAAAGCCTTGGGGTCATATTTGGGTAACAACAAGGCGAGCTGGGAGCGCCACGACGCGGCCCTTCTACTGAGTGCTGTTGAGACCACGCCACCGATTCTGGTGGATCAGGGTGGTGCAGATAATTTCCTGGAAGAGCAGTTAAAACCGGAACTGTTACAGGAGGCCGTGGCGGGAAGGAATTTGCCTGTGGAGCTTCGTCTGCAACCGGGTTACGACCACAGCTACTTTTTCATATCGACGTTCATTGGTGAGCATGTGGCGTTTCACGCCAAGCACTTGCAGGCATGACTTCCCAAGGGCGAGCGTGGCGATGTGGCGGTAACTTAAGCTACTGATCTCGCTCCGAGACCAGCACTGTGGCCAGATAAAACACGTCGCCCAAACCCGGCTGATTGGGTAAAGATTGTGCTACTTCGTCCATCAGCGTACCGATGAAATGGATGTTTTTGGGGAAGATGCTCACCGCCTGCGCGCGAAACAATACAGTGGCCGACAAGCGATTGTCGTTGAGGTAGAAATGGATTTCGCGCAAGCATTTAGCATCATCGTCACTGCCATGGTGGGCGCTGGGGTTGTTACTAATGGTAATCACGGCGCGTTTCGACTGCGGGAACCGCGATAAGCAGTCAACGACATTAGCAATTTTTTCGGGCATGCCCTTGCGATAGTCACCCTGTCCGCCACCGCGTTCTGCGTTAAACAGACTTTGATCGATGTCATCGACTGGTCTGCCCAGATTCCATGCGCTGTAGGCTTTCAATACTGGGGCTGGGAACAACGGTGTCTCTACGCAATAGTCCGCCATGTCGAGGCGCTGGACATAGTTGTGAACGGGGCCGTGCTTACAGGCCGCCTGCATACTTTCCCAGGCACTTTGGCAGGATTTGGGTGTCATGGGTGCTCTGGGGTTTAAAAATAATGTGAATAGGATTTTTTGAGTTCGGGCCACTCGTCGCTAAAAAATACTTTCAGCCGAGCTGCGCTGTCGACAGAAGTGGACCCCCAGCCACTATGAATCGGCATGTAGTCTGAGTCCTCGCCGAGGAAGGCTTCGGGTGTTGCCGCATAGTGCCAGGGCATGTGATCAAAGTTGCGCATGCCCATCGATATTCGCCCCTGTTCGAGTTTTGGTACTCGGTGTCGCCAGCGCACATTGTCAAAAACGATCATATCGCCCGCATGCAGAGTTGGCTTTATCACGGTATCGGCATTGATGAGCTCGATACCGCGACCGTCATTGTCATTACTCACCACGAGCAGAGACACGTAGCGGGGCAGAATGCCTTCTAGCAGTTCAAAGTCGATGCCATTTTCGCTGCGCTGGGTTCGCAGATACTCGCCATCAAAATGCTCGCCAACGGGTTTGCTGCCCGATTCGTAGCATTGGTAATTCACCATGCAGCGCGCCCCATCCGGGACGGGCGCTTGTGTAAAGTCAGACAGCAGGGCGTTATGGTCTCTAAGCAACTGATTAATCTGGGGACAATCACTGTGATCGACCTGTGGAAATTCACTTCGCCCCTCAGCGATCATCATGGCATGACTTACTCTAGCCTCACTTTTATCCGAGGGATAAACGCTATGATTGAGCAGATTTTCTTGGGTGTAGTGTCGCGCAATGAGGCGCTCGGCCTCGATTTGAAGTTCGGCGAGTTGTTGAGCTTGCAGGTACTGATTGAGCACCACATAACCGTGGTTTTTCATCGGCTCGACGTAAGACATGCGACTTGTCCCGTGCTTTTTGCCCAGTATAGGTAACGGCGGTATCAGAACAAGCCTGAACCTTCACGAAATTAGCGGGTTTCGAAGGTGGCAGGAAGCCCTAGTGGGCAGCGCTATAGCAGTCAAACAATGACTTTGCTGGGAATCACGGTCAGGGTGTTAATTTTCCAAGCACCGTTTTGTTTAACTAATTCGCCTGTGTAGTCGTTAAATTGCAGACCCGCTGGCTCAGTACTCCAGTCGGTAACCAGGGTCCGTAACCGCACGTTTACGGCATCAGCGCTGTCGGTGGGCGTGACCAAGATGTTAGTGGCCATATGACGCCAGTGCCCTTGGCTGCCGTTGATCACCATCTCTGCCATGCTGCGAAGGCCTTCTTGCCCAACGAAGTCATCCAAGCCGGGCACTATGAAAGCACCTTCAGCCGTAAACAGACTAATCCAGGTGCCGGCATCGCCATCATCAATGGCATACACGTAGGCAGAGAATAGGTTATCGATATCGACACGGTCTTGCAGGCTTACAGCTTGGTAATCCATAGCGACTCTCCATAGGAAGACTTGTATTTACTTGGGCTTTTTATTCATGCCAATGAGCCGCTTAGCGCCGCCGCCTTTACTAATCACGGTGGCGGCGGGCCTTCAAGAGCGGGCCGTTTAGCCCGCTTTGCGTACCTCGGGAACACTCATGCTGTCAGCTTGCGCCGCATGTAGACCCGCTTGGCGTCCAAAATACGAACCTGGGCCTAAGCTCATGCCACTGGCATAACTTTTGCCGTCACGGGGAATGTGCGCGCTGCAAGCACCGGCGGCGTAAAGACCAGGAACGGGATGCCCGTCACTATCTAGGGCTTGAGCATGACGGTTGGTCTGTAGGCCACCCAGCGTTATGTACAAGTAAATCGATTTTCTAAAGGAAATATTGAACGCTGCCCACGGACCTTTATCCAGCGGTTTTAACCAGTCAGCGTGTTTGTTCAGAAAGGTATCCGCGCCGGCGGCAGCGTCGCGGTTATAACGCTCCATAGTGGCTTGGAGGGCACCCTCAGGGAAGTTCAATCCCTTCTCCATCTCTGCAATGGAATCCCAGCCATCGATCAGTTCGTGGCGTGCGGTTTCGATTTCGGGGTAGGCAAAGACTTCGCTATCGACAATCAAGAAGGCTTCTTGATCGGGTTGTTCCATGATGAAAGACGCGGTTCGGCCGTGGTATGAATCTTCAGCAACAAAGCGCTCACCGCGGTTGTTCACGACAATACCTTTAATGAGCTGTCCCGGCGGGTAGATGGAGGCTGTGGCAATTAAGCCTTCCATACCCTCGGTCACGGCACCCGCGGCCTCCGCCATCATGACGCCCTCACCGGTATTGTGCGGGGTTCCAAGAGGAGTCGCTGAGGGGCTTAGCTGCGGGAAATATTTCTTAACCATGTCAGGGTTGTAGTTGAAACCACCCGTGGAGACGATGACGCCCTTGGCTGCATGGGCATAAAACGCCACACCATCGCGGATGGCATGAACGCCACGAATACGACCGGTTTCATCTTGTACCAGCGCATCTACTTTGCAGTCATAGAGTGCAGGCACTTGCTCGTCCTCGCAGCGCGCGAGAAGGGCTTGCATTGCGGCAGCGCCAGCGTGATCCCCGGAGCCCGCTGTCTTGTGCCCCCGGGGAGCAGGTTTGGCCGCCAAGTTGTAGGGCCAAACCTTCTCATTACCTGTGGACAATAAGCAGGTGGTGTTGGTCAGGAACACGGCTTTACCTTTGAAACAGGTGCGCTCGAAAGGCACTCCTTGGGCCTCGAGCCAATTGAAATGCTCAACACTATTAAAGGCATAGTCTTGGGCGGCGCTGGGATCCAACGGGTTCATGGAGGCGCTGATGAATTTGTACATGTCCTCGGGTGTGTCTTCATACCCGCAGGCCTTTTGGACATCGGTGCCACCGCCGATGTAGAAGATGCCCGAGCTGAGTGCGCTGGCGCCACCGCCACCACTGGCCCGGTCCATGACTAACACGTTGGCGCCGGCGCGATGCGCTTCCAAGGCGGCACATGTACCGGCAATACCTTGACCAATAACAATAACGTCGACGTCGTAGTCCCAGCGCTCTACGTCGCTGTAGCTATGCGGTGCAAACATAATATCCCCCTAAATTCTGTGCTTATTTTTTTATAGGCACACGCTACCAGTGCATGGCAAAACAGACAAGCAGGTTTTTTTTGCCAGAGGCCGGTTCGACCCACCCGGGCCGGAGGGTTTTTGCTTAACAATCTGTGCTCTAATACGGGCTGGATTTATCGCAAATAAGGAGAAAATGATGCGAAGTAAAGCGGGTTTGTTGGGGGCTATTTTGGCCGTATTGGTGACACTGTCTGCGAGCGGTGTCCAAGCCGAAAATGATGCGGTGGCCACGATGGTAGCCAAGCAAGAGATCGAATATCTCAGGCGGCAATACGCGTTAGCGACGGATCTCATTGGCACTAACGATGAAAGTAACATTGCTCGGGGTCGGGAAATTTATCACCGCATTTTTACTCCCGATGCGCACATCCAGACCACCAGTGGCGGTGAGATCGGTTTCGAGGCCGTTGGTCCCGAGGCCTGGGTAACTGTGGTTGCGGGTGCATTAAAGGTATTTGATGCGACCCAGCATTTAATCGGAACGCAGCTTGCCGAGGTGCAGAGCCTGCCAAATGCAGCGGGTGAGGGCGGAGAGGGCCGTATGAGCAGCTATATTCAGGCATGGCACTCCGATCCTGACCGTGTCCTAGATATCTTTATTGGGACCTACTACGACAAGGTTCGCTATACCCAAGGCATTGGTTGGCAGATTTATGACATGAATCTGGAGCAAGTCTCGGGAGAGGTTACCGATAAAAGCTGAGTGGTACGATAGTTTTACCAGGGCGGCCTCTGCCGCCCTTTTCATTTCAGAGTCAGTCATCGTTGAGTCAGCGCTCGCCAGCCGCTAAGTAAGCCCCGAGCTTGGCAGGGCTGCGCAAGCGATCTCAGAGTTCCGCGCGAATACCGATCGAGATAGAACCGCGGTCTAGGTCTTCATAACCGCCCCAGTATTCTCCTTCGATAAATCCCATCCAGCCGTTGGGCATAACCAGCGTCACACCCAGATTACCGACGTAGTAGCTCTCGTCGGCATCGTCAGTGACAACTTCGAGCTCGTTATTACCGCCGTCAAGCAGGTAGCGGGATGAAACTTTAACTTCATCACCGTTGAACCCACCTATAAAACCCACTCGAGCAAAAGGCACCACGACACCAAAGTCAGTGGAGATCGCGCGCTGAGCACTGAGATTGATGCGCAGCTCATCAGAGCTTTGTTTTGCGGCATCAAAATGCATTGCTAACCCAGTATTGGAAAGGTCTTTTTCATCAAAAGCATCGATTTCAGTGCTGACATAGGAAAGCTCGGCAGACGCACCCAGGGTCCAGGCACCACGCTGCCAGTCCGCACCGACAGCAATACTCGCCCAGGTTGATTCGATATCTGTTTCGCCCTCAGTCACCGAGTTGGTCTGGGCAACGACACGATTTGATTCTTGAAAGACGCTGTTTCGGCGGTATTTTCGATCGCCTTGGCTCATGCCGACCTTGGCGTCTACGTAGACGTGGTCTGTGAGCCAAGAAGTCAAGAACAGGCCACCCCCCATGGCATCTGACTCTACCCGCCCCGCACTTTTGGGGGGTGCGAAGTTACGGCCTACATTATTGCCGCCATAGGTGAGATCATCGCGCTCCACAGATAGCATAAAGCCCATCTGCGTATCAGCTGAGAAACTATAGTCTAGGGTAAGCGCCGCCCAACTGCCGTCGGCGTCATAACTGCGCTCGTTATCAACATCTTGTTCGCGATCAAACGATTCCCAGCTTCGCCCCGCGCTTACCCCGAGCGCCCAGTCGCCAATCTCGATTGTGGTGGCGGGCGTTTCTTCATTGTGCTCTTCGCTGGGGCCTTGCTGATTACGCGATAGTAATTCGCGAGTGCCCTGTTGATGGCCGGACAAGACCTGCGATGGGTTCAGTGATGTTTCGCTGTCACCGGATAGGTTGCCAAGGCCGTCGGTGGTTTGGGCACAGCGCTCAGCCAGTGCACCCGAGGGGTTATTACAGGCCGCAAAGAACAAACCCTGTAGAGC
>CAYPPU010000001.1:190397-209740 GCA_964412695.1 uncultured Alteromonadaceae bacterium
CAGCCAGTGCACCCGAGGGGTTATTACAGGCCGCAAAGAACAAACCCTGTAGAGCGTCGTTGGTAGCCGTCGCCGACTGGCTTGTCAGCATTAGGCCGCTTAGCACGAGGCCACTTAGCATGAGGTTGGCAGGAGTTTTTCGTACCTGGAAAATCGCGCGCATTGTGAGCTTCGCCTCTCAGATGTGGAAACATCTAAATATACATCCCTTCATCAAAAATTCTTAGGTGAAAGTTATCGCGCATTCACTGAAATTTTTAGCATGGCGTTGCTTAGCAGTGAGTAAAGTCAGACGGCACTGGTGCTTAAACTTAAATCGTGTAACTGTGCACTGCCAACCTCAATATAAAAACGTTACGTGAGGGACAAATGCTGTATTTCGACTGCAAAGATCCGCTCGTTTTTCGGTCTACTGAGTTTTCGTTGGGTCGCTTCCTATGACGGACCCTATGCCTGTAGGCAAGGCAACCCAATTGGCCTACGGTGTTGGCGCCATTGCCTATGGCATAAAAGACAACGGATTTGCTTACTTCTTGCTGTTGTTTTACGGCACGGTGGTGGGGCTCGAGCCGGCGCTGGCTGGCATCGCCGTCTTTATCGCTTTGGTGCTTGATGCCATCAGTGACCCCTTGGTGGGGTATTGGTCGGATAACACACGATCTCGCTGGGGACGGCGCCATCCTTTCATGTACGCCTCAGCCTTGCCAGTCGCCCTGTGTTATTTCCTTTTATGGCGACCGCCAGATTGGGGTGAGCAGGGATTGTTTTTGTATTTGGTGATATTGGCAGCGCTTATCCGCACTCTGATTACTTTCTTTGAGACCCCAAGCTCGGCATTGATGCCCGAGTTAACCCGCGATTACGACGAGCGAACGCGCATACAAGCATGGCGGTCATTTTTTGGTTGGCTAGGTGGATCAGGCCTCGCGATCTTTATGTTTGGTTTCCTGCTCGTACCCACTGAGGAATTTCCTGTCGGCACACTGAATCGCGACGGTTACGAAACGTACGGTGTCATTGCCGGCGTGCTGATATTCATCGCTATTGTGATATCTGCCGTGGGTACCCATCACCGCATACCCTATTTACACGTACCCGTTGAGCGGCGAAGAGGCCTCGTTCTAATTTATCGCGACGTGCATGAAACCCTTTTCGATAGGAGTTTCGGAGCACTTTTTGTCGCGAGTATCGCCGGTGCAGTCGCCACTGGGCTATACACGGCGCTGGTATTCCTGTTGCTAACCTATTTTTGGGAGTTTTCTTCTGACCAAATATTTTATTGGCTGTGTTTAGTGCCTTTATCCGCCGGGATGGGACTATTCATAGCGCCCAAGGTGGGCCGGCGGCTAGGTAAGAAGCGTGCCGTATTGGCATTGGGAGCGATCGCTTTTACGGTGCAGCCTTTACCCCTGGTGGGACGGTTGTTAGGCCTACTGCCGGAAAATGGCGATCCACTGCTGTTTCCCCTGGTCGCCGGGATCAACACCCTAGATTTGGGTTTTATCATCGCTTTACAGGCTTTGCTGGCATCGATGCTGGCAGACTTGGTTGATCACAGTGAGGCGCGCACGGGGCGTCGCAGCGAGGGTGTGTTTTATGCCGCCTTGACCTTTATCCGAAAAACCAATCAGGGTATTGGCGCTTTACTTGCCGGCTTGTTGCTGCAGTGGGTTGCCTTCCCGGACGGCGCCGTACCAGGTGAAGTGAGCCCTCAAACCCTTAGTACGCTAGCAGTCACACTGATTCCCACGCTGTGGTGTTTGTGGAGCGTGATGCTGTGGTCTGTCAGTCGTTACCAAATAGATCGCGCGAGCCACGAAGCCAATCTTCGCGCCTTGACCGAGCGGTCTTAGGCGCGACGGGGCTTAATTTGCAAAGGTTATGCACGAAATTTTGCTGCTAAAACCAAAATCCAAGCGGGCAACAAGTAAAAATTCCACACTTTTTTAATCCACCCGGCTCTCAAGGGCGTAACCACTAAGCGAAACCACTGTTGTCCGGGCTCTGTCCAGGCTGGCAGCAGACGCAATCGGTGGCAGTACTCAATCCACGACAATCGGTCTCAATCCCCGAATTTTCTACGTTTGTTAACGCGGCAGGTCCGCGGGCGTTCTGGTCGGCGCCGAAAATTCAACAGTTAAGGAGTGGTTATGACGGTCCCGTTTGCTTGGGAAAACATTAATTCTCAGGCGCAAGAAAACAGCTTGCGTGACTTCATTGTAGATCAGCCCGAGTCATTTTTTGGTGACCTAGCCAAAGCGCATTTGCATTGGTTTGACCCTTCGGCAGTTAATTGGGTGACTTTCGATACTCAGGCTGGTGTGTGGACGGGCGTCAATGGTCTCTCAGGAGATGCTGTGGCAGAGGCAGGATGCTCGGCGGACTGGACACCTTGGACGGAGGTGCATGATGGTTCTCGAGCGCCTTATCGCCGCTGGTTCGTGGAGGGCCAGACTAATGCCAGCTTTAATCTACTAGACCGCCATGTGCTGGCGGGTCGCGGTGCCAACAAAGCCATGGTTTTTGAGGGCGACCGCTGGGACCCCTCCAAGAACAAAGGTCGGGGTGGCCCTGTTAGTGAGTCCACTTTTTCTTACCGAGATCTCCTGCTGGCGGTGGCGCTGCGGGCTCGCGTTCTAGTCGACTTGGGCCTGAAGAAGGGAGATCGAATCGCACTCAATCTTCCGAATGTGCCTGAGCAAATTTTCTACATTCTCGCCGCACAGCGATTGGGCATTCTTTACACCCCCGTATTCGGTGGATTTTCGGCGAAGACCTTGTCCGACCGCATCCATGACGCCGGTGCCAAATTGGTGATCACGGCTGATGGCGGTTACCGCAACGCCGAGACGGTTCCCTACAAAGGGCAATATGCCGATCCGGCGCTGGACAATTACGTGCCCCGCGAGCGCGCATTAGCGGCCTTAAATGCAACGCTTGAGGAGTTCGCCGCGCTTGCAGATACCAAAACCATTGGGCAACGAGTGGCTACAGCGCTTGCCGGCGAAATCACCTTGGAGCGAGCCGATCTCATGCGAGAGTTGGGACTCGTATTGAGCGAACGCTCGGATATACCTGCTGAGGAGGCGGCGCGGCTGCGAACGCGAGTGGCGTCGGCTTTGGCAGCAACGGGTCACGATATTAATCACGTTCTAGTGGTGAACCACACGGGTCAGGAAATTATTGAGTACGATCGCGATCTCTGGTCGTCAGAGTGTGTGGCGCGCGCTCAGGCGAGCTTGCTTGCCGAGGCCGGTGTCGCTCAGATTCAAGATTTAGATAGCCTATCCGATCAGGCCTTGTGGGCTTTGCTTCAGCGTTTTCAACCCATTGAAGTCGTGGAAAGTAACTGGCCGCTTTTCATTATCTACACGTCGGGTTCTACCGGTAAACCCAAGGGTGTGGTGCATACCCACGGCGGCTGGTTAGCCGGTGTTAGCCATTCTATGCACACGGTTTTCGCGGCAACGCCGGAGGATGTGCTGTACGTGATTGGCGATCCCGGCTGGATCACGGGTCAGTCCTACATGATCGCCGCACCGCTGTCTTTGGGTATGACAACGGTAGTGTCAGAGGGCTCACCTTTGTTTCCTCATGCGGGGCGTTTTGCTTCCATCATTGAGCGAAATCGGGTGACGTTATTCAAAGCTGGATCGACGTTTTTGAAAGCCGTCATGACCGACCCGGCCGCCAAGAGCGAGATGGCGGCTTACGATGTATCAAGTTTGCGTGCCGCCACCTTTTGTGCAGAGCCGGTATCGCCGGCAGTACAAAAGTTTGCAATGGATAATATTTGCTCCCACTACATCAATTCATATTGGGCAACGGAGCATGGCGGTATCGTGTTTTCTTGTCCCATGGGCGGTTACAAAGACCTACAGCCCGACGCTAAGACCTGGGCCTTACCCTGGGTACAGGCAGAAGTCCGAGTCGCCGAGGCTACCGCCGATAATGGCAAAGTCAGCGCTTGGCGCCGTGCCGAACCGGGCGAGAAGGGTGAATTGGTCATTACCCAACCTTATCCCTACCTAGCCCACACCTTGTGGGGTGACGGGGACGCTTTGGGCGCGCCGGAGTGGTGCGGTGATCTCGAGCGTTTTAGAGAAGTGTATTTCGATCGCTGGGAGGGTGAAACGGTATACACCCAGGGAGATTACGCCCGCGGTCATGGCGATGAAGGATTCACACTTCATGGCCGCTCCGATGATGTGATTAATGTATCTGGACATCGGATCGGCACCGAGGAAGTGGAAGGCGCGATCCTGCGCGATAAAACCCTGCGCGAGGATTCACCGGTTGGCAACGTGGTGGTTGTCGGTGCACCCCACGACGAGAAGGGCGAGACACCGGTTGCCTTCATTGTTGCAGCGGCGGGCAGGAAGCTATCCGATGACGATTTTGGTCGCCTGCAAAACTTAGTACGCACGGAGAAAGGTGCGACCGCGGTACCCGGGGACTTCTTGGTGGTTTCAGGGTTCCCAGAAACGCGCTCCGGGAAATATATGCGACGCACTCTGCGCGCGATACTACTGGATGAACCCCTGGGCGATCTGTCAACGTTGCGAAACCCCGAGGTGGTGGAAGAGATTCGCGCTGCAGTGGCGCAGTGGCGCGATCACGGTGCCTTGGCGGCGGCGCGGCAGATTGTGCAGACCTGGCGCTATCTTCGTGTTGAAACCCATCGTATTACCGAGCATCACCGGGTCGCTCTGGTAGTGATCAATAATCCGCCGGTTAACGCATTGAATGAACGCACCTTGGATGAATTACACACCGTGGTGCAGCAGCTCAGCAAACAAAATGATATTGATGCGCTGGTGATCACCGGTGCGCGCGGTACCTTCGTTGCCGGTGCAGACGTGAAAGAGCTGTTGAAGATTGGCGAGGCCGGCGATTTGGAGTCGGCGCGAACCCCACCAAATGCCGCGCAAACGGCCTTCGCATCTATTGAGCGTTTTGGGAAACCGGTTATCGCGGCGGTGAATGGCCCGGCCTTGGGTGGCGGTAACGAGCTGTTATTGGCGTGCAGTTATGCTATCGCGGCCGATCGTGCGACGTTTGGACAACCCGAAATTAACCTCAACTTGCTGCCCGGGTACGGCGGAACCCAGCGCTTGGTGCGCAAACTGTATGCTGCTCGAGGCGTTGATGGTGCGGCCGATGCGCTGGCCATGATGGTTCGTGGCCGGCCTAGCGATGCGGTCAGCGCGCTCCGATTAGGCTTGGTAGATGAGGTCTTACCCACGGGCGCGGAATCGCCTGTTGAGCGCGCATTTAGTCGGTTGCGAGAGTTTTTTGATGACCAAGGACCCTTGGTTGACGCTATGGCGGCGCGCTGGGTTTACCTATCAGGGCTAGATCAACCGCTACCGATTGATGCCGGTATTACCGAGCATGAGCGCGTGGCCCCGGCAATTCAGCAGTTACTCGCCAGCGGTCGCCAGGGACCGTATGAGCGCATTATCGATGCGTTTTTGCACGGTGCGGCCCATGGTCAGGCAGCCGGTTTAGCGCGCGAGGCCGAGCTATTTGCCGAAGCTGTTTGTGATCCTGCCGGAGGACCTGAGGGCATTACAGCCTTTTTGGAGAAGCGCAGTGCGCCACTGCCTTTGCAGCCGAGCGAGGTGCCGGCTCTAGCCGATGACGAACTTCAGCAACAGTTATTAGCCGACGGGCGGTTGTTACCCTGGGGTGCAAGTTTTTACCCCGGCGTCACGCCCATCCCAGAATATCAGTATGGACTGGGTGTCCCGCGTTCAGACCTCGATGGCTCTCCCATGCATGGCGATCCGATAGAGGCAGAGCGCAACTTGGTATTCAAGACACCTGAGCCCGGTGCAAATGAGGCTTTGGTTTATGTGTTGGCCTCTGAAATGAACTTCAACGACATTTGGGCGATCACCGGCATCCCGGTATCACCGTTTGATGCTCGAGAGTCCGATGTGCAGGTCACCGGTTCGGGCGGCGTAGGATTGATTGCCCAGCTGGGTAGCGCGCTTACTGAAGAGGGGCGTCTGGCCGTCGGTGATTTGGTCACCCTTTACTCAGGTCAAAGTGAACTGTTGTCTCCCGATCAAGGTCTCGATCCAATGGCGGCCGATTTCCGCATTCAGGGCTACGAGCGCAACGACGGCAGCCACGCGCAATTCTTAACCCTGCAAGGTCCGCAGCTGCATCCCAAGCTGGGCAAGCTCAGTATCGAAGAAGCGGGTTCTTATGGTTTAACCATGGGTACGATTCATCGCGCCCTTTACACCACATTGGGTATTGAGCCGGGCAAGCGTTTGTTCGTGGAAGGTGCTTCCACCGGCACTGGCTACGACTGTCTGCGTAGCGCCCGTGCTTCCGGTTTAGATGTGGTGGGCATGGTGTCCAGCGATAGCCGAGCAGAGCGTGTGATGGCAGCAGGCGGTGCCGCGGTGAATCGAAAAGACAGTCGATGGTCTGACATTTTTACGGCCATCCCCGATGACCCTGCCGAGTGGGCGGCCTGGGAGCGCGCGGGAGATGACTTTGTTGCAGCTTCACGCGAACTAGCGGGCGGTGACATTGATTACGCGGTTTCGCATGCGGGCGAGAACGCTTTCCCCCGGAGCTTCCAATTACTGGGTGACGGCGGCGTTATGGCGTTCTTCGGCGCCTCCTCAGGTTACCGTTTTACCTTCATGGGCAAGCCAGGTGCGTCAACACCCAGAGATATGCTGCAGCGAGCGGGTATGCGAGCAGGCATGACGCTGCTGGTAGTTTATGGCCCCGGTGCTGAAGACGGCATTGTCGACGACATTGCTATCCAAGCTATCGAGGTGGCGTGTCAACGCGGTGTTCAAACCGCGGTACTGGTGGACACCATTGCCCAACGTGAGTTTGTGTCCTCTCTCGGCTTTGGCCCGCTTGTTCGGGGCGTGGTCAGTCTGGAAGAAATCGCCAAGCGTTTGGGTGACGAGTTTGTACCCCCGCAAGCGTTCCCGGCCATGCCCGATCCCTTCACCGAGTCGGCGGCCTTCAAAGAAGCCGTCCGTTTATTCAGTGAGCGCACCTTGAAACCCATTGGTTCGGCTATTGCCCCAGCGCTTCGCAACACCATGGACAAGCGCGGATTGCCGGATGTGGTATTTGAGCGTCGCGGCCGCGATGGTCTGGCTTTGGCAACATCGCTGGTGAAGCCGAATGTGGGTAAGGTGGTGTATTGCGAGGACCTGTCGGGTCAGCGTTTCAGTTTCTACGCACCTCAAGTGTGGACGCGACAGCGCAGAATCCTCATGCCTACGGCAGAAATTCGGGGCACGCACTTAAACACGGCGCGGGAATTCGCCGAGATGCAGGAGCGCATTGCCTCTGGGCACATCGACGTACTCGCACCTGTGGCAATCGGACTCGACGAGGTGCCTGAGGCACACCAGGCTATGTGGGAGAACCGCCATCAGGGCGCCAATTACGTGGCCATGCATGCACTGCCACGAGCCGGCCTTAAATCGAAAGACGAGCTTTATCGCGCATGGGCACTGCGAGACGCAGAGCAACGCGGTGAGGCGATTGAACAGATTGAAACTGGATCAGCAGGAGCGCTGAGATGAATGAGATGGTCAAAATTTCCCCCGATATGATGGGGGAGGGCGTTACGGGCAAGCGACTGGAGAATAAATGCGTGGTGCTGACAGGTGCCGCCGGTTCCATTGGTCGCTACGTCACGCGGCAGCTGCTTCGAGAAGGCGCCAATGTCATGATGACGGGTCGCGATCAATCCAAGCTGGATGCCTTTGTCGACGAATTGGTGCACGAAGGCTTTGCTGCCGACACTATGACAACTGCCACTGGCGATTGTGCTGACCCTCAAGTCTGCCGCGATATTATCGCCGCTACGGTTGACGCTTTTGGTCCTATTGATGTGCTGGTGAATAACGCTGGCGCCGCGGGTCCAAAATATACACTCAGGGATATTCCATTTTCTGATGTAGAGATGCGCTCCGCGGGCTCTGATCAAACCATGTTTGATTCGGCCATGAACCTGTTGGGAGCGCCCTGGAATATGGCTCGAGCAGCGGCAAGTCATATGGCCATGGGCGCATCCATTATTAATGTCTCCACTATCTTCTCGCGCACCCACTATTACGGACGCATCCCCTATGTGGTACCCAAGTCGGGGTTGAACGCACTGTCGAAAGGTTTGGCCCTAGAGTTAGGTGAAGAGCGCGGCATTCGCGTGAATACACTGTTTCCGGGTCCTATTGAATCCGAACGTATCGACACGGTGTTTGCGCGTATGGATGAGCTCCAAGGTTTAGAGCCGGGTAGCACCAGCCAAGAGTTTATCGATTTGATGATCACTACCCGCGATACCGGAGAGGGTTTACAGTATCGATATCCAACCCCAGATGATGTGGCTTCGTCGATTATGTGGTTGGCGACACCCGAGTCCGCCGCCGTATCGGGGCACCACGTTGAGGTGACCAACGGCATGCAGGTGCCCGCTCAGAGCCGAGCGCATTTGGTCTCCTGGCCAGATAAGCGACTTGAAGACCTCACCGACGCTATCGTGTTGGTACTTGGCGGCTCAGATTACGACGAGGCTCTGACCTTTGCGCAGCGTCATACCGAAAGCGGCGCACGCGTATTGTTGGCGTTTCGTAATCTCGAGTCCGTAGGTCATGCTCGTGCCGCCCTGCAAGCGCGCGGCCTCGAAGGGGTTCAGCTGTCACACTTAGATCCCTTACGCCGCGAGTCAGTTGATCGAACAATGCAATTTATCGACGATCATTTCGGGCGTCTCGATGGCGTGGTTGTGTTGCCGCAAAAACGCAACGGCCAACACGGATACTCGCTTTGCACAGCTACCGATGAAGACGTTGAAAACTTCGTTCGTGAAGAGGTTGTTGCGCCGGTGGCATTCGCCTCTTATCTAGCAACCAATTTGAGTCGCTGGTTTGGTAAGTGCGATCCGCCGGCTATTACCTATGTCACTAACCCCAATGATGGTCACGGTAATTACCTCAATGAGGTGATTCGAGCTTCAACCGAGGCCTTGATTCGGGGCTGGCGGCATGAGGACGAAACCCTTAAGAACGCTGGTGAGCTCACTTGGTCGGTGCATCCAAACCAGTTAGTGCGTTTTGACACTGAAGATAGCGATGCTTTAGCGTTTTCGGCTGACTGGGCGGCGACACTCACCAACCGTGTTCGTCAAATGGCGCCGATTAATCTGTGGGTGCCCAGAGACATTAAACGCACAACCGGCAAGAGCGCATCACCCAGCTCTATCATGCGCGTACTTCCAGGTCTTCACAAAGGCAAGACGGCGGTCATAACCGGTGGCAGCCTGGGTATAGGTTTGCAGCTAGGGCGCTTTTTGGCCGTTGCCGGCGCGCGGGTACTGCTGAGCGCCCGAAGTGAAAGTAAGTTGCGTGAGGCTCACGCCGAAATCGTCGAAGAGCTCAAGACAGTGGGATACCCCAACGCGGAGAATCGGGTGCACATTCTGCCCGATATCGATGTCGGTGATCCGGCTGCGCTAGAGACATTGTATGAACGGGCTGTAGCACTGTTCGGCAAGGTTGATTTTCTCATCAATAACGCGGGCATCTCGGGGGCAGAGGAGATGGTAGTGGACATGGGCCTGAAAGATTGGGACCGAACCATGGAAGCTAACTTAATCTCCAACTATTCATTAATCCGTAAATTCGGACCATTAATGAAAGAGAAAGGGCGAGGTTCAGTGCTTAACGTATCAAGCTATTTCGGTGGTGAGAAATACGTGGCGGTGGCCTACCCTAACCGTGCAGACTACGCCGTCTCTAAGGCGGGTCAGCGCGTATTAGCGGAGATCTTATCGCGCCACTTAGGCCCTGAGATCCAGATCAACGCGTTAGCACCGGGACCGGTTGACGGCGCGCGATTACGCGGCCTCGGTGATGCACCCGGGTTGTTCGATCGCCGCGGTCGGTTAGTACTCGAGAACAAGCGGCTTAATCAGGTACACGCGGCGATGATTGCCGCGGTTGAGCAGGGCTATCCGGTGGATTCACTGGTGAAACTTTCAGCGAATGCGCTGAGTGTTTTACCGGATCGCGACCTACCCAAAGCGCTTTCTCGCTTGTACAAGCAGGTACAAGAGTCAGGCGGTACCGGCTCGGCCAACCAATGCCTGATGCACATGGGCATGGCAGTGAAGCTGATGGAGCGATTGGTCAATGCCGGTATCTTCGATGATGCGCAGCGTGACGAGTTCCTAGGCACGTTTGTTGATGCACCCTCGCCGTTCTTTGATACCGAGGCGTGTAAGAAATCGGCACAACAAATTGAGTCAGGCATTTTGAATCGTCTTCATTTGCACAAAATGCCCACCGATGAGCAGGTGGGTTTGTCGACGGTGTTTCATTTAGCCGATGAAATTGTAAGCGGTGAAACCTTCCACCCCTCAGGCGGTTTGAAGTTTGATCGGTCGGTAACCGAAGGTGAATTGTTACTACCACCCAGCGAGGGCGCACTCGAGAACCTCAAAGGCAAACGCGTGGTATTGGTTGGTGACAGTATGCGCAAGGAGCTCACTGCCATTGCCAATGGCTTTGTGGCTCAAGGGGTTTCTAGGCTTTGTGTGCTGACAAAAAGCGAGGAAGCGGCAACGGAGCTTCGCCACAGCATAAACGCGAGTGATGGTGTGGGCTTCGAGGTTCGCTGCATTGACGATGATATAGAAGGTGGTCTTGATCACATTCTGCGTCATGAGGGCGGCTTTGACGTGGTGGTTAGCAGTCCATTCCCGCGCCTGCCGTTGAATGCCCTAGCGGCAAGCCGAGGCGAGTCGTGGGATCGAGTGCTATCTGATGATGATTTCCGGCGATTAGTTCGCGATCAACTGACGCATCACTTCCGTGTAGCGCGAATTGCTGCGCTGGTACCCCGGTGTCAGATTGTGTTGTTGACCCCCGATACCTCTTTGGCGTCGACACGGGAGGAGTTTGCACTGGCGTTATTTGTGAAGAACTCGTTGCATGCCTTTACAGTGACCTTGGGCGTAGAAGGCGAGCGCTTGCCCACGGTGCCAGCGATCAACCAGGTGCAGCTCACTCGTCGTGCCCATACTGAAGAGCCCTCTAATGATCAGGAGCTTTCTGAGGAAATGGAGCGCCTGGTCGCAGCGGTTATGCAGTGCTCGGTTGCGGCGCCATCGCCCAAGGAGAGTCGCTATCTGTCGAAGATCTTTAGGGGTAATGCGGTTACGGTTTAACGATTTACGCGACCTATCGATCTATAAACTAGAAACCGCGCTTTGCGCGGTTTTTTTATTTCGATTTTTAAGCGGGTGTCGGAGGTTTTTCTAGCACGATATCGCAGCGTTGCTCGGCCAGAAATTCAGAGACGTTGTCATCGTAAACAAACGCTTTGCGATAATCTTCCATGTGGTTACTGGCGTGTTGGCGTAGCCGTTTTCGTTGCAGCGCCGAACAAAATCGACGTACGTCTTCTTCGGACTCTAATATCAGTCTGGGCACTTCAGCCGTTTGACCATTGGGGCCTTTGGCTACCATATTGAAATAGCAGGTGTTGGTATGACGCTGAACGCCCGCTTGAATATTTTCGGCGACCACTTTGATGCCGACTACTAACGATTTGTTGCCGACGTAGTTTACTGATCCCATAAGGGATACTACTTCGCCCACTTCAACGGGGCTTAAGAACTCAACGGCATCGACCGAGACCGTAACGCAGTAATTGCCTGCGTGCTTGCTGGCGCAGACATAGGCCAGCTTATCCATTAGCGATAACAGGGTGCCGCCATGGACCTTGCCACCGAAATTCGTATAGGCCGGTACCATGAGCTCTGTGATGGTACTTCTGGAGTAGGACACTGGGTGCGCTGAGGGGTGGGACATAAGGCGGCTCCAAGCGGTTTAAAAACGGGCTGTTAGGTACTCAATGCCGGCCTGCAGGGCGAAGCATACCCCTAAGGGATTGAGTAGTTTGTTGGATATATACGCAGGTATGGGTGTTCCGGCTTGCTAATCCCGGCTAGGTGGCTCTGATCAAACTTGTATAACTCAGCCAGGTGCACCCATTATAAAAAACTGAAGTAGACTGGCGTTTATAAGCCCGTTTCTCCCCGGGCGGACAATGAGATAACGGGATGTCATGAGTAAGCTATTTTTTCGATACGGCGCCATGAATAGCGGTAAAAGCACAGCATTACTGCAAGTGGCGCATAACTATGAGGAACGGGAGCAGGCAGTTTTGCTGGCCAAACCGCGGGTTGATACAAAAGGGCAGGATCAGGTGGTATCACGCCTTGGAGTGAGGCGCGTTGTCGATCTGATGATTGATAGCCAAGATGATCTTCGTCAGACATTCAATGCCTTACGCGCTGAGCGCAATCAAATAGGACCCGTGGTGGCATGCCTATTAATTGATGAAGCGCAGTTCCTGAGTCCAGAGCAGGTGGATCAGGCACTGGCTATTGCGGTATTCGACAACGTGCCAGTTTTGGCCTATGGCATACGTACCGATTTTCGTACCCAGTCATTTCCAGGTAGTCAGCGGTTACTGGAAGTGGCCCATTCGTTAGAAGAAATGAAAACCATCTGTCGCTGCGGCAGCAAAGCGATATTCACCGCCCGTATGGGGCCTAATGGTATTGATCGTGATGGCGACCAAATCAAAATTGACGCCGATGACGTTCGCTATGAAGCGCTGTGTGGACGTTGTTACTTATCATCATGATAGACCTTAAGTCGCTGTTAAGATCTATCAGACGGGGTTTTCGCGCCCGTGTCGGTGCTTTAGTGCGAGCGGTAGCGAATCGATGAACGTGCTCTTGGCCGGTGCCAGTGGCACTCTGGGTAGTGCTGTATTACATGCCCTACTGGAAGCGGGACATCAAGTTATCGCGCCGATTAGACCCAACGCGCAATCACGTCTGCCATCGTCGGGTGCCTGCACTGTAGTAGTCTGGCCGGAAGAGGGTCTCTCGGTAGATTCTGTGGCGCATACCGAGATTGACCTTGTGATCTCGTGTTTAGCAAGTCGCTCTGGCAGCCCCAAAGATGCGCAACGAGTTGATTACGGACTTAATGAACAGCTGTTATCGGTGGCAAAGGCGCTCTCTGTAAAACGCTTTGTGTTGCTTTCAGCTATTTGTGTGCAAAAGCCCCGGTTGGCCTTTCAGCACCAAAAGCTAGCTTTTGAGCAGGCGTTACGGGTCTCTGGTCTCGACTACACCATAGTTCGCCCTACAGCATTTTTTAAATCGTTATCGGGTCAAATCGAGCGTGTGAATGCGGGTAAGCCCTTCCTGATTTTTGGTAACGGTGACCTAACGGCGTGTAAGCCCATTTCGGATCGTGATCTGGCAGCGTTTATTGTGGAGTCCATGGCTGCAAATAATTGTGTCAATCGTATTTTACCCATTGGCGGTCCCGGTCCAGCTCTAACCCCACGAGAGCAGGGCCATTTATTGTTTCAGGCATTCAATAAGCCCCCGAAATGGCGCTCAGTATCTCCCAAGCTTTTCGATGTCCTCGCGTTGTTGATAACACCGTTAGCATGGGTTAGCGAATGGGGACGCGCCCGCCGCGAGTTTTTGCGCATTGGCAACTACTACGCAACCGAGTCAATGCTGCTATGGGATGCCAGGCGGCAGTGCTATGACGCGGCACAAACGCCCGAGGCAGGTAGCGACACGCTAGCCGATTTTTATCAGCGAATCGCCCGTGGACAGGAAGCGCCGCCGGTCAAAGATGTTTCTCAATCGCTATTTTAATGGCGCCGCTGACCCCTGTTCCTGACGTTTCAAAATTGGGCGTTGTGTACGTGGGCCGCGCCCTCCATGTCGTGGCAATTGGTCTCTGCTGAGACTACACTGCGTCGATCATGTAACTACGAGAAAGAATAAATGTTTAAAGTCGTATTGGGTGGTATCGTGGCGGTGATGGTACTTAGCGGCTGTTCCCGCGGTGACTCGCTGGCAGAACGCACGTCGGAGTTTGGTGGCCGCGGGGAGAACAACCCAAACACTCAGCTGCAGCCGGTAATGGATATGTTAGATAGGTCTGTGCCCGCTCGCAGCGAAACCCGAAATGCTTACTTCGGCGATTTGCATGTGCATACCGAATATTCTTTTGACGCCTACAATTTTGGTACCACGGCCTCACCTTTTGATGCTTACCGCTATGCCAAAGGTGCAGCTATAACCCACCCCAACGGATATCAGATTCAGCTGCAGACACCCCTCGATTTTTATGCCGTGACTGATCACGCCATGTTTATGGGGTTGGCCAGAGAGGCGGCGAACACCAATACGGCGTTCTCTGCCTACGACGTCGCAAAATCGCTTCATAACATCAATGCCCCCGATAATATGGGTACCGGCAGCTTTGTTGATCGCTTAAATAACTTCGGCAGCTTTATACCCAATACATTGGAAGCGGTATTAGCAGGTGTTGTGCCTGAAGATCTGGTGATTGATGTTACGCGTCGTGCTTGGCTGGATATGATTGATGCGGCTGAGCAGTTCAATGATCCCGGTAGGTTCACTACGTTTGTTGCCTACGAATACACCACAGCCACCGATGACCGGGGCAACCTACATCGCAATGTCATTTTCCGCGGCGCCGACAAGCTCCCGGCGGTGCCATTTTCGCGCCTCAATTCCCAAAATCCTGAGGGGCTTTGGGACTGGATGGATACTTTACGTGCTCAGGGTATTGAGAGCTTGGCTATCCCCCACAACTCCAACGGTTCTAATGGGCAGATGTTCAAATTAGTCGACTGGGCGGGCAACCCGCTAGATGACGATTACGTCACCCAGCGACTGCGCAACGAACCCCTAGTGGAAGTCACTCAAGTGAAAGGTACGTCGGATACACACCCGCTGCTATCACCCAATGACGAGTGGGCCGACTTTGAGATTTACCCCTTACGGGTCGGTACCACCCTACCCAGTGAGCCCAACGGCAGTTATGTCCGCCAAGCGCTGCGTAATGGGCTGTTACTTGAGCAGCAGGGTGTATCTAACCCCTACCAATTCGGCCTTGTCGCCGCCAGTGATACTCATGTCGCTGGTACCTCGGATGACGAAGAAACGTACTTTTCCAAAGTGGGTCTATTAGACGCCACGCCAATGCGTCGCGGCTCTGTACCGGTGACGCTGACCTATGGGGCGTTACTAAAGTTCATGGCGCCTGAGACCGTGGTGGAGGTTGACGGTCGGGATTACCAAGGTGGTTTCGGTTTTGAGACTTGGAGTGCCTCAGGGGTAACAGGTGTGTGGGCTGAAGAAAACACCCGGGAATCCATTTATGAGGCATTCCGACGCAAAGAAACGTTTGCCACGACGGGGCCCCGTTTGAAGGTACGTTTTTTTGCCAGCACTGATTATGACGATACCCTGTTGCAAGCCGAGGACGTGGTGGCTGAAGCCTATGCCAAGGGTGTGCCCATGGGGGGAGAGTTGTCAGCCGATACAGGTGTGCCGACGTTTTTGGTTTGGGCCAGCGCTGATCCCATAGGCACACCGCTGCAACGGATGCAAGTGATAAAAGGCTGGAGCAAGGGCGGCGAGACCTTTGAAGAGGTTTATGACGTGGCCTGTTCTGATGGCGGCACGCCCGACCCGAAGACCCACCGCTGCCCTGACAACGGCGCGCGGGTTAATCTCAGTGATTGCAGTATTACACCCGACGTGGGGGATGCAGAGCTCATGACGCTGTGGCGCGACCCCAATTTTGATCCCCAAGCCAATGCGTTTTATTACGTCAGAGCGTTGGAGAATCCCACCTGTCGTTGGTCCACCTGGGATGCCATCCGTGAGGGCGTAGAGCCCCGTGCTGATTTGCACAAAACACTGCAAGAGCGCGTTTGGAGTTCGCCTATTTGGGTGCATCCCACCACCGGTAGCTGAGGCTGCCTCTGAGTGCAGAAGTGCACGACTAGGGGTCCTCGTGACTTGACCTAGCAAGTACGGCACCGGAATCGCAGTCGGTAACTTCGGCGCGCGGATCTTGCTCGAAAGACGCCGGTGCGACCGCGGAGGTGGCGACGACAAAGGGACTCTGCTCGTTTACCTCAACCGCGGTTTTGCCCTTAGGCTGTACCAAGATGAATCCCGAGATTAGAAGGCCGATCGCGGCAACGCTATAGAGCAGTGCGTCGGGCCCAAACAGCCGCATGGCCCCACCGAATAACAGCGAACCGGTCGATGCGCCCAAGGCATTAAGCAGTAGTACCGTAGACCCTAGGGTCACAAATTCCCCCCGCGGTGCATTATCAGCAGCTTTTGCGAGTGACACTGCATACAGTGAGTGTCCACCAGCGCCGAAGGCCGCTACACTCCAAAGCATGCCTGCTTCGGTTGTGCTGCTGATCACGAGACCCGCCGTTGCGCTGCACAGCAGACACAACGCCGCTAATACAAAGCGCCGGTCAATTCGATCTGATGCCACACCGATAGGGTACTGCGCTAACGCACCGCCTAAGATCATGGCGGCCACAAAGTCGGGAACAAAACTGGGGTTGCCACTTGTTCGCAGCGCATACAGCGCACCCAGAGACCAGAAGCTACCCATAATCATGCCAGAGCCCAAGGCACCCGCAAAAGCAGTATGCGATCTGTGATACAAGCGCTTGAAGCTAAATCGTGTTGCTGGCACTGGGGCCGGCGCTAGCGAGCGCGTCAGGCTCACGGGAATGATTGCACAGCCGATGAGAAATGCCACGGCAATGAACGGATGCAGTGGGTTATTGCTAGTGAGTCCGAGCAAGTATTGGCCTACCGCCATGGCGCCCAGCACTACGACGGTATACACCGATAGTACTCTGCCATGTTGGCTGGGCTCGCTTTGATCAGCCAGCCAGCTCTCGACCACGGTATACGCACCACACATGGTCGCGCCCAGCATGAAACGCACCGCAATCCACACAAGGCCGCTGCCGGTAACGCTCAGGACTAGAAAGCTACACAGAAAACCTGCCATTAGCGCCGTAAAACTTCGAATGTGACCCACTCGAGCGATGACTGGCGGTATCAGTAAGGCACCGCAAATGAAGCCCGCGAAATACGCCGAACCGCTTAGGCCCACCAGGTCAGCCGATAGACCGAGCTCGCTGGCACGTAGGGGCAGGAACGTCATGTGCAAGCCGTGGCCTGCTAACAGAAAGCCAGTCGTCAGTAACAGAGAGAAGACGGAGCGCAGACTGGCCATGGTTCATGCCGGTGGGGTGGAAGAGAGAACGGTATTTTCCGCCCTGTGCTTAACGGCACAAGTGACTTAGTTGGCAGTAACCGTCGGCAATTTTAAGCAGGCTGGCGTTATAGGTAGTCGTCATTGATAACGTTGGCATCTGCCCTTAAATCGTTACAGGCCTAGCCACGAGAACAGGCTAGTTTGTGGTTTGTGATCGGTGGTTATGGACCGCTTCAAGCAGCGCTTTCACACAGTGCTGCTCTTCTTCACTGAGTTCGGGACGCCAGACGTCAAACAGCAAGATAATTCGGTCGCTATCGCTACGGTTCCAAGCCTCGTGATTAATGCTGTCATCGAATGCCCAAGCTTGGCCACGTTCCACACTGCGGGTGTCTGCACCTACCCGCAGTGAACAGTCCGCTGGTACGGATAGGGGAAGGTGACAAATCAGGCGCGTATTAATCATGCCGCTGTGCGGCTCGATATGCCCACCTGCGCTTAACTTAGAAAACAACACCGATGGCGAAAAGCCGTTGATACCCGTTAGAGGCAGAGCTTGCATGAGTTCAGTGGTTCCGGGGCATGCGGCCATGACATCGGATATGGCGGTACCATCTTTCCAGAGATAAGAGGATGTCCAGGTATCACTGTTCGCCAGCGTCGTCTGCGCATGCTGGGGTCGGTCCAGACCGCTGTGAATATACGGTGAAAAACTGTCACCATGATTAGCCAATAAGGCCCTCAATTCCGCCTCGATGAGATCGGTGTGTGCCTCGAGCTCACTAAGCCAAGGCAAGTGGCCCTCTGGTGCAAAGGTGTAATGTGGCATATCGGGCATGTAGTAGGCATGCGGTGCCTGCGGAAACGCCTGTTGCAAGTCGGGTCTTTCTACCTTTCCCAGCAGCATGTCCAATGACGCATTGAAGCGATCACTCGCACTGGATCGCTGATAACCGGCCTTGTCGAGTTGTTGTAATAAGTGCACCTCGAATTGCTGCATCAGCTGGGCTTGGATGCCCGCAACCCGCTCAAGGTCAGCCTCAATTTGTGCCGGGATCGAGGTAAGCGGTGCGGCTACTCGAAGGGCCAGACCGTAATAGGCCGGTGCGGCTTGAACTTCGCCACGCCCCATCAGGATGTCACCCTTCATAATAAGCGCTCGAATATTATGTGGCTCAAACTCGAGAACGCGATCCAGAGCGGCGCTGGCTTCATCATTTTCGCCAGCCATTACACAGGCCAGAGCCAGGCCCATCCATGTAGTGCCGGAGGCAACGCCTGCATCAATAGCCGACTGAAACGTGGTTCGGGCCTCGACTGTGTTACCGGCCTGCAGCGCCGCTATACCCGCTCTAAATAAGGTGGCTTCATCGTGCATGGATACGTCCGCTGGAAAGCGCAGTGCAACCTGTAATCTCAACAGGCAGAGTTCGGGAAGGACTGTCCATCAAAAGCCTAGGCCTCAGTGGTTAGATCCGTGATTGCTGCTTTGGTCGGTTTGTGGAAACTTTGCCGAGGCCCAACTAAGTACCGCAAAGCCGACTGCCAGTAGCAGGACCGCGCCGGCCTCAAATAATAATTGGGTAGGTTCCGTTTCTTTGCCCTGCAAAATAATTAATCGTGTGATGCCTGTAATGGCAATTAACACGGGGAGCGTAATGGGCACACTGTGGGTTTCGTAATACGCGTAGGTCATGCCAATGACTTCTAGGTAAATAAACAGGAGCAGTAGATCCGCCAGACGTACGCGACCTGACTCGGCGAAATGCAATAACTCGTTGCCTACAGCAAATACGGTTAACAGTGCAATGATGATCAGTACCAGCCGCTCACCGGCGCTGAATATGCTCAGGACTGAGCGGTCAAGTTTTTCGGTGTTGGATGTCTTGGCCGCAGGGGTTGGTTCGCTCATAGCTCGCCCTCACAGGGAATCTTTTCGGGAGTATACGCTAGCGGAGCTTGGGTCGTTCACCCCAGTCTTCCATAGAATAAGGGTTAGTCATACCTCGCGAGACTAGACGTTGGTCAGCCAATAACTCTGGTAGGGTTGGAAGCCAAGCTGTGCTTGGTCTGTCGAAATAGACTCCTCACTGATCAAATCGTACCAACTATCCGTGGTTATTAAGTTGAGCGCAGCCAGCGACAAAATCTGTGGCGTGTTGGTCATGTTGTGTA
>CAYPPU010000002.1:0-3577 GCA_964412695.1 uncultured Alteromonadaceae bacterium
GGACTGCACTGCATATGCCGTCGAAAAAATTTACTGAATTGGGCCGCGTCCTCATACCCTATCTGATTTCCCACAAGGGCGACTGGGTCGCTCGTGGTGACCAACAATCGTTTAGCCCGCTGCATTCTCAACGCATCATGAAAGCCTTTGACGCTCAGATTGAGATTGTCCTTGAACAAATGCGCTAGCCGCGATTCAGACAGGCTGCAGTGCCTGGCGATATCACTGATCGCGAGAGGCTGCGCGAGGTTCTGCTCAATAAAAGTGCAGGCTTTTAATACCCGCGCATCGGTGCGAGGGTTGCCCATTTCGACCTGTGTGGCGTGGGCGCGGATGAAAAACTGCTCGAGTAAATTTTCAAGCAAGCGCTGAATTAACGGTGCCGGCGTGTCATACAGCGCCACCATATTCTCAAATAGATCCTGCAGAGCGCGTTGATCCGCGTCGCTACCCAGTGTCAGTCGATAGATGCCATAGGTAACCATGGGCCAGTCCATAAGTTCTAGCCAGTGGGCGGGCGGTTCAAACAGGGCCCAATAATGTCGCCATTCGGTAGCCTCGGGGCTGCGCTTATAATGCAGACTGGCCTGCGGAGAAAACAACACCAGTTCGCCAGGTCGTGACTTATAAATACTCCCGGCCACGTAATCAACGGCGCCGGTTACCGTCATATGTAAGGTCCAAGGCACGCGCCCGGCATGATAGGCCGTGGTGAAATCTGACGCCGGGATATCTTGTAATGCCTGCGTTAGCCCAGCCGCAATTTCGTTGCGATACAGTAGAGCGTGGTCGGTGTATTCCGCGTGTTGAAGAAATACGGCATGCGCGTGTTCATGGGTCAAGCTGCCGCGATGGGGATTCCACGCTGCCAGCATCGATTGTCGCGCTGTCTGGAAATTATCTGAGACGCGGTAACGCTTAAAAAAGCTGACCCAATTAATGCCACCGCGAACGTGGAAAACGTCCTCCATAAGTGGCTGAGGCAGTAACTGCGCAAGAACGGTTTCGTCATCGCTCGGAGTCTCGTACCAGTTAAGCAGGTTCTCTGCCGCACTGATGGTCAATACTCGCGGATTAAGGTTATTCATTAGGCTTTGTTGCCATGCCATATCTCCGGGCGTGTAACGATAGAGCGGTCACCACCATGATGGCTTGATGGTATGCCTTGTAGCAGGAATTGACAAGTTTTTAGCAGGAAATGCCGTTCGCTGTATTGATGCGGGTCGGTAAAGTGCCGGGCAGTCTGAAAACAAAACTAAATATTCAGAACACAGCACAAAACGCAGTTCGCTGCGCCCACACTCATCCCAAAGAGGGTTTTCTCTATGAATACCATGAAACTCAATTCCAAAAGTGCAGTCGCCATTGCTGTGGCGGCAGCCAGTCTGTCTGTGACCGCAGGCGCCCAAGAACGGGCAGCGGGGGCTTTGGAAGAGATCATCGTAACGTCGCAGAAGCGCGAGCAAAATTATCTGGATGTACCGGTTTCGGTGAGTACGTTTACCGGCGAGTTGCTCGATGTGGCTAAAGTGACCGAGTTCAAAGATATCGTGCAGGTATCACCCTCTGTCACCTTTACCCAAACAGGTGACCAGCGCGGTGTGGGTGTATTGATTCGCGGTATTGGTACCACGGCATTTCAGATCGCGGTAGAGCCTACGGTGGCAACAGTTGTGGACGGCATTACTTTGGGTCGAACCGCTCAGTCGGTTATGGATTTGGATGACATTGAGCGCGTCGAGGTTCTTCGTGGTCCGCAGGGTACGCTGTTTGGCAAGAATGCTACCGGTGGTTTGCTTTTGATCAAGACCAACGATCCCACCGAAGAATTCGAAGCCAAGTTCAAGGCCTCGATCACCGATGATGATGGCTACGCTGTTAGTGGTGTGGTTTCCGGTGGTTTATCGGACGGCGTCCGCGGACGCTTGGCCGTGTTCAGTAAGGAATTCGACGGTTTTGGTACCAACCCGTTCCTAGGCGTTGATGTTAACGGCGACGAGAGTTATGGCATGCGCGGCAAGTTGGCGATTGATTTGTCAGACAATGCCGAGTTGATGCTGATTGCAGACTACTCGAAGCAGGATCGTAATTGCTGCGATAGCTTCTTCAGCGGTCCTGCCGGCGCTCAGGCTGCGCTGATTAGCAATACCTATGCGGCGTTTGGTGCCGAGGTGAATGAAGAAAATAATGTCTGGCTCGATGCCACTGAGACATTCTCTGACACCAAAACATGGGGCCTGTCGGCAGAGTTTAATGTTGAGTTCGATGACTGGAATTTTGTTTCAGTGACCGGCTATCGAGGATTCAACTTAGAGACCGATCAGGGTGTCGACGGTTTGCCCTACTTGGCAGGGGTTAATTTGGCGCCTGACAAGATGCAAGGGACGCCGTTGCTGGCACTGGATACCAACGGTGCTGCGGGGGGCGATTTTGCAGGCGCACCTATGCCCGGTGGTGATCAAGAGCAAAAGCAGTTCTCGCAAGAATTCCGTTTGGAGAGCAACAACTGGGATCGCGCACAGGTGACCTTGGGTGCCTTTTACTGGGATCAGCAAGTTGATCGGTATTTTCAGCGCATCAGTTACTTCCTGGGTAACGGTCCCGCTTTTGGTTGGATGGATGCCGAAGCGGACACCACCAGCTGGGCGCTCTTTGCCAACGCCGAGTACCAGTTGAGCGAAGACCTCACCGTATTTGGTGGCTTGCGTTACACCGACGATGAGGTATCGGCGGGTATCGTGCGGACTACGCCCTCGCCCGGCGTGGCTGTCCCCGCGGGCGCCACCGCGAGCAACAGCACCACCGAAACCGACGTATCGGGCAAGATCGGTTTGCAATACAACCTAAATGATGACTGGATGGTCTACACAAGCTTTGCAACGGGTTATAAAGGCCCGGCCTACGATCTAATTTTTGCGTCAGACGAGGCCCGTTTGGCCAACGCGATCGCGCCTGAGGATGTGACCGCTTACGAGTTGGGCATTAAGGGTGAGTTCTGGGATGGTCGCGCGCGCCTGGGTGCGACATTGTTCCACACCTCCTATGACAATTTGCAGGGTCAGGGTTTTGATCAGGAGAAGCTGGCATTTTTGTTGATCAGTGCTGGTGAAGCCATCACCGAAGGGTTTGAGATGGACTTAACCCTCAAGCCCACTGCAAATTGGTTGATCAATATGGGCTACGCCTATACCGATGCTTACTACGAGAGCTACGTGGGTGGTCAGTGCTATCCCGGGCAGACGGCAGAGCAAGGCTGTGTCGGCGGGGTGCAAGATTTGTCTGGTGCCCAAATTGCAAACGCGCCTAAGAACAAGTTCACCATGCAGACCCGCTACGACTTCGATATGGGGGGGGCGTTTGTGCCGTTTATTGGCGGTGCCTACCGTTACCAGTCAGACTCGCCTGCGGATTATACGGTTGACCCTAAAACCCTCCGTGAGTCCTACGGTATTCTGGACTTGAACGCCGGTGTAGAGGCGGCCGATGGTAGCTGGCAGGTCGAGGTGTTTGTCAAAAACGCGACCGATAAGTTCTACACCGACCGTCCCGGTTACAGTGCCTTATTAGGTGGCCAAAC
>CAYPPU010000002.1:3677-5982 GCA_964412695.1 uncultured Alteromonadaceae bacterium
TATGTGGCTAACAACCAAGAGACCAACCGCTACAACGTGGATACCGTGGTCAGTGAGCGCGCACTGCGGGAAATCTATTTACGCGGCTTTCAAATTGCCGTTGAGGAATCCAACCCCTGGGCCATCATGAGCGCCTATAACCGGGTCAATGGGATACCGGCGTCGCAAGACAAGCCACTGATTGAAACGGTTTTGCGCGATGAGTGGGGTTTTCAAGGCGTGGTGATGACCGACTGGTTCGCTGGGATGGATGACACGGTAGCCCAGATGAATGCCGGCAATGAATTGTTAATGCCTGGCATGGCAGAGGGGCCCGAGCAAATGCGCGCGGGCTTAGCGTCAGGTGAGCTCACCGAGGCGCGTCTGGACCGAAATGTCAGCATTATTCTCGATGTGGTCATGCGCTCATTGGCGTGGCAGAACTACGCTTACTCGGATAAGCCTGACCTCGAAGCCAACGCGCTAATTGCGCGCAAGGCTGCCGCGGCAGGAACTGTGTTGTTAAAGAATACGCAAGCAGCATTGCCCTTAACTGAAGCCATTGAGCGTGCCGCCGTGTTTGGCAATCAATCCTACGACTTCATTTCTGGTGGTACCGGTTCCGGTGATGTTAACGAGGCCTATACCGTGTCCTTGGTCCAGGGCTTAGAAGCCGCGGGTATCGATGTTGATCAAGGTCTACGTGAGCAATATCAGAGCTACCTGACTGACTACAAAAAGGCGCAGCCAGAAAAAGAGCGTTTCTGGGAATACACGCCTCCGCCTCCAGAGTTGGTATTAGACGATGAAGTCATTGCAGCGCAGGCGAAGAACGCGGATGTGGCGCTAATCACCATCGGTAGGAACTCCGGTGAATTCCAGGACCGCCCGGTGGACGGCGATTTTTATCTGGTCGAGGATGAGAAGCGTCTTATCGCCCAGGTCTCCGAGGCATTTCATGCCCAGGGCAAGAAAGCCATTGTGATTCTCAATATTGGTAACGTGGTAGAGACGGCGAGCTGGCGTGATCAGCCCGATGCGATCGTCGTGCCCTGGCAAGGTGGTCAGGAGGCGGGTAATGCCGTTGCTGATGTCTTGATCGGCAAGGTAAACCCCTCAGGAAAACTGCCCACAACCTTCCCCGTGAGTTACGAGGAGACGCCAACCCACAGCAACTTCCCGGGCAAGCGATTGTCCGAGGAGAGCTTTAAGGTCATGGATATCTTCGAAGTTTGGGAATCGCAGGTCGACTATGAGGAGGGGATTTACGTGGGTTATCGCTATTACGACAGCGCGGAAAAGGATGTAGCTTACCCCTTTGGATTCGGACTCAGTTATACGCAGTTTGAGTACAGCGATATCCAAAGCGAGCAGGAAGAGGACAGTTTGACGGTCAGTGTCACTGTGACCAATGCAGGTGATGTGGCAGGTCGTGAAGTTGTGCAACTGTACGTGGCCGCCCCCGAGGGGGATCTGCACAAACCGGCAAAAGAACTTCGGCAGTTTGCGAAAACGGCGGAGCTGGCACCTGGGGCATCAGAAGTCGTGCGCTTTACGCTGGGAGCCAAGGATCTGGCGTCCTTTGATGATAGTCAGCGTGCATGGGTCGCGGCGGCGGGTGAATACACGGCGCTAGTGGCCGCCTCGTCTCGAGATGTCCGCGGTGAAGCGAAATTTGCACTGGCAGAGGATGTGGTGGTTGAAGCGGTCATCGCCGATTTGACGCCGAAAAAACCGCTTCAGGAAGTCATTCACTGAGAATATAAAGCAGCCCTGCATGTAGGGGCGAGTCCTGTAGGAAAGGTGAGTCTATGGCTGTGAAATCTAACGCATCATTTGCTGTCGCGGCATGGGTGACTTTGGTCGCGGCGCTCTGGGCAGTAATGAATGCCACTGCAGTTCTCGCGGCCGATCACCTGGGAACTAGCTCAGCCGACTCGCCACCCAATATTGTCTTGTTGTACACCGATGATATGGGTTGGGGCGATATGGCGTCCTATGGCAACGCGTACATCCGTACGCCGTCATTGGATCGACTCGCACAGGAGGGCCAGCGATGGACCGATTTCTATGTGCCCTCACCGGTGTGCTCCCCTAGTCGTGGTGCCTTACTAACCGGCAAACAATCGGTGCGCACGGGCCTCTACGGCACCAAGTTCCCCGTTATGTTTCCCGGGGATGCCAAGCACGGCATGCCCGCATCAGAGCTGACCCTTGCTGAAGGCCTCAAGACTGCCGGTTATGCAACAGGTATTTTTGGCAAGTGGCACTTGGGCGATGCGGCTGAGTTTATGCCAACGCGCCACGGCTTTGATTATTGGTACGG
>CAYPPU010000002.1:6082-143786 GCA_964412695.1 uncultured Alteromonadaceae bacterium
TGGGCGATGCGGCTGAGTTTATGCCAACGCGCCACGGCTTTGATTATTGGTACGGGGTGCCGTATTCCAACGATATGCGCTTTCACGGGCGAGCTCCGCTGGAAGAGCTGTATCAAATGCAGCTGCAAGGACGATTTGCTGAATTACAAGCGGTCTACAAGTCATTGCTCGACGGTTTTAAAGACCCCGACTATCACGACTACGACGTGCCGTTATGGCGCAGTGAATGTGTGGCAGATCGCTGTGAAGAATCGGTTATCGAGCAGCCGGTTGTTCAGCCGACCTTTACGCGTCGCTTAACCGAGGAAGCTATCGCCTTCATCGAGCGCCATCGGGAGCAGCCATTTTTTGTCTACTTGCCGTACTCCATGCCCCACCTGCCGATCTTTGCCAGCGAGGCCTTTACCGGTCGATCCTTGGCAGGACCCTACGGCGATACCATCGAAGAGATTGATTGGAGCGTGGGGCAGATTCGCGCTGCGCTTGAATCCATGGGATTGGATAAAAACACCTTGGTAATCTTCAGTAGTGATAATGGCCCATGGCAGTCTGCGAGCACCCGTTACGCGGGAAGTGCAGGGCCCTTGAGGGGCTCGAAGCAGGAAGTGTATGAGGGTGGCGTGCGTGTTCCAGGCGTTTTTTGGTGGCCGGATCACGTGAAGCCGCAAGTGACGGCCGATATTGGCAGCGTGATGGATGTATTCGCCACTGTCCTGACTTTGGCTGGTGTCGCGCTGCCAGACGAGATAGACGGTGTAGATCTTTCGCCGGTGTTATTTGAGGGTAAGCCCGGGGCGCGCACTGAATTGGCGTTTTACCGCAAAGGTGTACTGCGAGCCTATCGTTACGGTGATTACAAAGTGCACCTGTTTGGTACGGCCCAAGATGGTGAGCCGTTGGCAATTCCAGAACTTTATGATTTGCGTCAGGATATTTCTGAGCGTGAGGACCTAGCAGCCGAGAAGCCGGAGCTGCTCGCGACTATTCAGGCGGCCATTGCGGATCACCGGGCACGTACACCGGTAAAGGCACCCATATTCGATGCCCGCTTGGAAGGGATAACCGCCGGCAATTAGCGCTCGAGATTTACCGCCCGTTAGCCAAAGTGGCGAGACTGGATTCAGCAGATTGCCGGCGCTTTTCCTCGGTGCACCAGTGGGCTAGTAGCTAGGGTTGGCTGCACACGGGCAGCGAGCTGGGTGGTTCGGTGACAAAGTACTTTGTAATGAATGAGGGGCATCAGATTGGATCACGAAATGAATAGAATGGGGCGCGCCATGAAGCAGGCGCTCATCATGCTGGGCTGTTCTATCGCCACGTTGTGTTTGAATGTCGTGCCCGCAGCAGCGGCCGACACGGCGCCGACCAATATGGTGTTTGTCATTCTCGACGATCTGCGTTTTGACGGTATGGGGTTTTTAACCCCTGAGGTGCAAACCCCGAATATCGACCAGCTCGCTAATCGCGGCAGCTATTTTCCTAATGCGGTTGTCACAACATCACTCTGCTCACCCAGCAGGGCTACCATTTTGACCGGTCAAACCACCCAGAATCATGGCATTGTTGATAACAACAATAGCTCTGAAGAAGGCTTGGTGTTTTTCCCCAAGTATTTGCAGCAAGCGGGCTATCAGACAGGATTTTTTGGCAAGTGGCACATGGGTGATGAGACCGACGCGCCGAGGGACGGTTTTGATCGTTGGGTGAGTTTTGCCGGGCAGGGACATTACTTTCCTGTGACCACACCCGACGGATCACACAACAAGATCAATGTTGATGGAGAGCGAGTTGATCAAAAGGGATACATCACTGACGAGCTCACCGATTACGCCATGACCTGGCTTGAGCAGCAGCGCGACCCCAGTAAACCGTTCTTCCTCTATTTGAGTCACAAGGCGGTGCATTCCGATGCGACACCCGCCGAACGTCACGCCCATCAGTATGATGACACCGAGTTTCGGCTGCCGGAGACGGTTGCGGTCGATGCCCAGTATGAAGCGAACAAACCCATGTGGGTAAAAAATCAGCGCAACAGCTGGCACGGTATTGATTTCTTTTACGCAAGTGACCGCAAAATGACCGACTACCTGCGGGACTACTACGGCGCGTTATCTTCGGTTGACGAAAGCCTTGGCCGTATCATGCAATACCTCGATGACAATGGGCTCACTGAAAACACCGTGGTGTTTTTCTACAGTGACAACGGATACCTGATAGGTGATCACGGACTGATCGATAAGCGCAACGCTTATGAAGGCTCGGTCCGGGTACCTATGGTGGTCGCGGGGCCGGGTATTGTGCCTCAGGGTGTGGTGAATGAGGCTCGAGTTCGTAACTTGGATTTAGCGCCGACATTCCTAGAGGTAGCCGGTGTCACCGCACCGCAACAATTTGAGGGCCAGAGTGCGTGGCCCGTCATCACCGGCGAGGTCAATCGCGAGCAGTGGCAAGAGCCTGATTTTGTGTATCAGTATTACTGGGAGTGGTCTTTCCCGATGACACCGACAACCTTCGCTATCGTGCGTGACGACTTAAAATATATTCAGTACCACGGTATTTGGGACATCGAAGAGCTCTATGACCTGAAGAAGGATCCCCTTGAGAAGGTCAATCTAATCAACGATCCCGCCTACTACCATCAACGACAGGCGTTGCGCGTGGCGCTCTATGAACAGACCGCGAATCCCGCCGGGAAAAATGCGGTGCCCTACACACCGCGCTTGGCTGAGGGTATGAACTTACGCGATGAGTTTGGGCCAACGGCTGCTCCCTTTCCGACGCAATGGAAAGTGGAGCCCAACCGAAAGGATAAATACATGGGCCTGATGCCCGATACGCCCGCCAAAAAAAAGGCGATTGAGGCCGGTGTGTTGTATAACCCTTGGCTTAACACTCAGGAAGCCAAAACCGAAAAGGAATAACGCTTATGGGCCGCTGGGGGGTGGTGGTAACTGTTGCTTTTATTGGGCTGGCGTCTCTCAATACGTCGGCGGGTCTCCCGGGGCAAAGCGGGTCGCCACCTAATATTCTGCTCATTGTCGCTGAGGACATGAGCCCTCGCGTGGGTGCCTACGGCGATGTGGTAGCCAAGACGCCGCATATTGATCAGCTGGCAAGCCAGGGTATGCGCTTTGATAGGGCCTACACCGTTTCGGGTGTCTGTGCGCCCAGTAGGTCATCGCTGATTACGGGTGTGTATGCTACGTCGATGGGTACGCACCAAATGCGGACCTCTCAAGGCGTACCCGGTACCGAGATCGGCTCCTACGAGGCAGTTCCACCCGCTGCTGTCAAAGCGTTCCCGGAGTTGCTGCGCGCCCAAGGTTATGCCACCGCCAATTTCGCCAAGAAGGATTACCAGTTTGGCGACCCTTTTACTGTATGGGATTTGCATGCGGGTAACTTCATTGGCCCGATAGAGCCTGCCCTGTGGCGGCAGCTCCCCGAGGGCAAACCTTGGTTCGTCATGATGAACCTCATGTCGACCCATGAGTCGCGCTTGGTCGACGATCATGACAGCTATCCGCCACAGTGGGCACCGATGATTGGGGCAATTCGAAAAGAGCGCCGTGCTACGGTAACACCTGTTACTGACCCCGCGGCTGTAACAGTCCCCGCTTACTTTCCCGACGTTCCCGAAGTGAGGGCATCGATAGCGCAGCATTACGACAATATCCATTTTATGGACAGCCAGGTCGGGGCGATTCTCGACGCGTTGAAGCGCGATGGTTTAGATGACAATACAGTGGTGATCTGGACCACAGATCACGGCGATGCTTTTCCGCGCTCCAAGCGAGCAGTCTATGAATCGGGCACACACGTGCCGCTGATCATACGTTTCCCTGATGGGCGGGGAACCGGATTGGTGTATGACGGCTTGGTGTCCTTTGTTGATTTAGCACCAACGATTCTTTCATTAGCTGGGGCGCCGATTCCCGACTTTATTCAGGGGATAGATCTGTTTGCAGAGGGTGGTCGTGGCTATGTTTTTGCTGGCCGTGATCGAATGGATCAAACGGTGGATCGCGTGAGGGCGGTGCGCGATGAACGTTATCGCTTGGTGCAAAACTTTAGGGTCGAGTTAGCCTACTTTCGACCGCTATTGTTCCGCGATATGTTTCCCATCATGAAAGCCCTTTGGCGAGGGGCAGAAGCTAAAACGTTGAATGCGACGCAGCAACAGTACTTTATGGCGCCGAGACCTGAGTACGAGTTGTATGATCTGCTAACTGATCCCGACGAGGTAACAAACCTAGCGGGGCGACCTGAGTTGGCCGCTGTACAGGCGCGACTGCGTGCGGCACTTGAAGAGTGGTATCAGCGCGTTGGTGATTTGGGTGATATTGCCGAGGCTGATATGGTTACGGCCATGTGGCAAGGCGATGAGCAGCCTCAGACGGCTGTGCCGCGGCTCACATTGACATCGAATCAGGGGGGGAGTGTATCCAGGGAAACGTCTCTAGCAACGCTCAAGCTCGAACCTGTGACCGAGGGCAGTTCACTTGGCTATCGCTTGGATGATGGCGAATGGCAGTTATACAGCCGTCCAGTGGAGGTGGCTGAGGGTCAAGTAGTAACAGCCAAGGCGATACGCTACGGCTACAAAGAGAGCTCCAGCGTCACCCAGCCATTCCAGTCTGTGAAGTGATAGCGTGAAGACGAGCTCGCATTTTTTATTAATGAACAGGAAGTAACATTATGGCAGGTGCCAACATGTCAGCAGCCCCGGGCAACATGGGTGCTGATCAACAGCGTCATCCCGTGGCGTTTAGCGTTATGACTACTGTCTTTTTTATGTGGGGCTTTATTACCTGCTTGAATGACATTTTAATCCCGCATCTCAAGGGAGCTTTTGAGCTCAATTACACCCAAGCAATGCTGATTCAGTTTTGCTTTTTCGGTGCCTACTTTATTTTCTCGATACCGGCTGGGAAGATACTGCACCGTGTTGGCTACAAGCGAGGCGTTATTATTGGCCTGTGTATAGCTGGGGCGGGTGCACTGCTGTTTTATCCGGCAGCGGAATACCAAACCTACGGTCTGTTCTTGGGTGCGCTGTTTGTGTTGGCGTCGGGGATAACGCTGTTACAAGTTGCCGCCAACCCTTACGTTGTGGCGCTAGGTCCTGCCAGTACCTCCTCGAGTCGGCTCAACCTGGCACAAGCGTTCAACTCACTGGGTACCACGGTGGCGCCGGTGCTTGGCGGTGCCCTGATACTGGGTGGCATGGAGGCCGCTTCGGGTGCCGCTGATGCGGCTTCGGTGAAGCTGCCCTATGTAGGCTTGGCTATAGCGCTGGTGGCGATAGCTGTCATTTTAAGTTTTATCAAAATGCCGGAAATGCGTGATGCCGAGGACCAGGCTGAGCCCGCCAGTCTGTCCGAGGCGCTTTCCCATCGACACCTGTTTTTTGGTGTCTTGGCCATATTCCTTTACGTCGGCGGTGAAGTTTCCATTGGCAGTTTCTTGGTCAATTTTTTAAGTGAGCCCAATGTTGCGGGACTTACCGAGGCGACGGCAGCAAACTATGTAGCTCTGTATTGGGGTGGCGCTATGGTGGGGCGTTTTATTGGCTCTGCGCTGATGACGCGTGTCTCCCCGGGATTTTTGTTGGGCATTCATGCCATTTTGGCGGTGTTGTTGGTGGCGACCGCGGCGTCGGCCAGTGGCGTGTTAGCCATGTATGCGATTTTAGCAGTGGGTTTGTGTAACTCGATTATGTTCCCCACCATTTTCTCTCTAGCGCTTCAGGGATTGGGTCGATTAACCAGCGCGGGCTCGGCAGCGCTGTGTTTGGCCATTGTGGGTGGCGCACTGGTGCCGCTGTTGCAAGGCGTTATCGCCGATACTGCCGGCTTACGCATGGGCTTTGTCGTTCCCGTGGTGTGCTACATCTATATTGCCTGGTACGGCATGCGGGGTTCGCGGCCAGCACCTTGAGCTATCGCTGGCGTGGGTCTAACATGTTCATCTTCTTTTCTCTGAGCTTATCTAGCAGGTAGTCTTTGTGAATAAACCCGAATACCCCCAGTATCAGATTCCTGTTCACCCCGACACACGTGACGGCAGAGATCCCAGTCTGCTTCGTGGCGACAAGATCACGGGTGACCGTTATTACTCCAAAGAATTTGCCAAGAAAGAATGGGATCACATGTGGACCAAGATCTGGCATGTGGCGGGTCGCTTGGTTGACCTGCAAGAGGCAGGAGACTACGTAGTTCATGACTTTATGGGGCAGTCGGTCATGTGCGTACGTCAGGAAGACGGCACGATAAAGGCGTTTTACAACGTTTGCCAGCACCGGGGCCTGCGGCTGGTTGACGACACCTCTTCTGTTTCGGAGTTTCATTGCCCCTATCACGGTTGGGTCTGGGGCTTAGACGGTGATTTAAAAAGTGTGCACGATCCTGAAAATTTCTCTCAGGGTAACCCCTGCGGCAAGTTGAAGTTAAAGGAGCTGCGTTGCGATACCTGGGGTGGCTTCGCTTGGTACAGCTTTAGCGATGACAGTCCCGATCTAATGAGTTACTTAGATCCGCTACCCGAGGTGTACAAAAATTACCCGATGGATACCGCGGTTCGCGTTTTTGCACGGAAGATCCGCTTAAACACTAATTGGAAGTTTGCCTCAGTTAATTTCAGTGAGTCGTACCATACGCGCACAGCTCATCCGCAGGTGCCGCCATTGATTGACCAGGATTACTGGAGCGCACGCTCAGAGGCCTGGCCCAATGGTCACGGTCGAACCGTTCAGCCCATGCGCCCAAGCCTTCGCGATCGTCTACCCGAGGGCGAGGTGAATCCCTTTGATGAGTTATTGAAGATGTGGGATATCGATCCCGACAGTTATTCAGACTTTGAGACCAAGGCGATTCAGGGCTGGCACGACCTTAAAGCCGCTAAACGAAGGTTATGGAAAGAGCGCGGCTACGTGCACTATGAACATATGAACGATGAGGAGCTGACCGACAGTCCCCACACGGTGTTCTTCCCCAATGTCACCATTTCGTTTCTACCCGATAACTTGATTTTTTTCCGCACCGAGCCCGATCCCAAAGACCCCACCAAGTGCACCTTTGATCTGTGGTGTATGGCCTTCCCCGTAGAAGGACAGGAGATGGTGCATGGCATTATGACCAATGACCTACTGCCGCTTGAGGAATGCGAAGAGCAGACCGTGGATTTCGGTGGCGGCGACGGTGTACCCGAAATCATGGGAGGCATTGTCTGGCAGGACATGATGCTCGCTGAGGCCCAGCAAAATGGCTGGGAGTCGATGGGCTTCGAGGATTATTATCTGGCAGATCAGGAAACCCGAGTGCGCTATTGGCACGAAGTGTTGAATGACTACATCGAGGGCCGGAAGGGCGTTTAAAAGGCGTCTTTGCTAGGTCAATCCGCGCGTTTGAGTGCCTTTGCCAGGGTCTAATGGCACCGCTATTGCGCGGTGGCTTGTGTTCAGATGATCCACCCAGGGGTGTTGTCGCTAGCTCGTATTTTTAATTTTTCTGGAGGCGGTGAGGTAGCGCGGCCAGCCTTCGTTACCACAATTTAAATCTTTACGAATAAATTTCGTTTTGCTTTTAACATATTGATAAATAAGGATTAAATGATGCCAAAACTAAAAGGTAAAGTGGCGTTAGTGACAGGCGGTGCCGACGGCATCGGTGAGGCGGCATGCCGCGCTTTGGCAGCCGAGGGCGCCACCGTAGTTGTTAGTGATATCAATACGGCAGGCGCCGAAAAAGTGGCCGGTGAGATCGGCAATGGCGCCTGGGCGTGCGAGCTCAACGTCTGTGAGGAATCAGCTTGGCGGTCGGCGTTGGATAAGATCGTGAGTCGCGCTGGCCAGCTCGATATTTTGGTCAACAATGCTGGCGGAAACGGGGCGGGAAACGTGGAGGAAATTTCCTTTGATGACTTTCGCAATGCCATCCGCTTAAACCTGGATAGTGTCTTCATTGGCTCCAAACTTGCCATCGAACTCATGAAGGGGCGGGGTGGCAACATCATCAATGTGTCTTCGATTCACGGCATACGTGCGGCGGCCCACGCCGCCTCTTACACGGCAGCCAAGGGCGCAGTGCGGTTGCTAACAAAGTCTATTGCGTTGCACTGCGCTCAGCACGGTTACGGCATTCGCAGTAACTCGATCCACCCAGGTTATATTTTGACCACACAGATGAAGGATTGGGTAGCAGGGCAAGAAGATCCTGATGCAATGATGGCTGGGTTGGTTGCCCAACACCCCATTGGTTACCTGGGTGATCCGGCTGATATCGGTGCGGGTATCGTATTTCTTGCCAGTGATGACTCCCGTTTCATGACGGGCAGCGAGCTGGTTATGGATGGTGGTTTCTGTTTGGTGTGATGTCATAGCGGTCGCCCTGCTTGGGGGCGACCGCATTGATGCCCGTTTTATTGCTAGCTTGAGGATTAGCCGACAGCGACGGCTTGTCCTGCCGACGGCGTAACCACATTCTCAGAAGAGAAGGGCACGTTGAAGCCCTGAGGCAAGTCCTCGGTCATGTCCAGCACCGCAGCCATACGACCCATCCCGACATACAGCGCACAGTGCAGTAGCAGCTCAACAATTTCGGCTTCGCTGAATAGCGCCTTAAGTTCGTCGAAGAATGCCTCGTCAATGGATAGGTGATTGCAGGCGAAACGATCTCCCAACTCGACGGCTAGCCGCTCGCGATCTGATAGGTTCGCGACTTGTTCGGGAGTTTCAAGGCTACAGACCTCGTCTTCGCTTAAATCCGGTCTCGCGACGTTGTATCGAATGGCCATGCAACTTCGGCATTGGTTGTGAAAAGCGACCCGCAGTCGCAGCAACTCGATTAGGCGCTCGGGTAATGTTCTCGTGGTGGTTAGGCCGCCTACAAATTGGCAAGCCGCCATGGCCGCTTCTGGAGCATGGGCCATCATTCGCGTTACACCCAACTCCAGCTCGGTGGAGACACCCACTTGGGTAAACTCCCGCAGATCTTGCGGCCATTGATCAGTGGGGACAAAACTTAATCGACTCACTTTGTTCTCCTTATATATGGACCCGACTGTCTTGGTCGGGGTGCTCACTAGCGATGGGTTTACAGTGTCTCTTTAAATAATTCTCGACCGATCAGCATTCGGCGGATCTCGGAGGTGCCCGCACCAATTTCGTACAGCTTGGCATCACGCAGCAGGCGACCCGTTGGGTAGTCGTTGATATAGCCATTACCACCCAGTAGTTGGATAGCATCGAGGGCGCAACGTGTCGCCATCTCGGCGGTGTACAGAATTACGGCGGCGGCATCTTTGCGGCTATCTTCTCCGCGGTCTAGGGCTCGTCCCACGGCATAGAGGAAAGCGCGACTCGCGGCGGTCAGCGTATACATGTCAGCGAGCTTGCCCTGTACTAATTGGAATTCGCCGATTGCTTGCCCAAACTGCTTCCGCTGATGGACGTAGGGGATGACCGTATCAAGACAGGCCTGCATGATGCCCACTGGGCCGCCAGAGAGTACGGCGCGTTCATAATCGAGGCCTGACATTAGAACAGCCACACCGCCATTGGGGCGGCCCAACACATTCTCCGCGGGAACTTCGCAATTCTCGAATACCAACTCACAGGTGTTGGAGCCGCGCATGCCGAGTTTGTCGAGCTTTTGGGCGCGAGAGAAACCGGGGAAATCGCGCTCTACTATAAAGGCGGTGATGCCACGACTGCCCGCATCTGGCTCCGTTTTGGCGTAGATCACATAGACATCGGCATCGGGACCGTTGGTGATCCACATTTTATTGCCGTTGAGCACATAGTGGTCGCCTTGCTTGTCAGCCCGCAGTCGCATACTGACCACATCCGAGCCCGAGCCGGGTTCCGACATGGCCAGTGCGCCAACATGCTCGCCACTACAAAGCTTGGGCAAATAGCGCGCGCGCTGGGCGTCATTGCCATTTTTTTGTAGCTGGTTCATGCACAACTGCGAGTGTGCACCGTAAGACAGTCCCACCGCTGCCGACCCGCGAGAAATTTCTTCCATGGCAACGCAGTGGGCAAGGTAGCCCATGTTGCTGCCACCGTATTGCTCGTCGACCGTCATACCGAGGATGCCCATGTCGCCGAATTTGCGCCACAGGTCATGCGGGAAATCGTTGTCTTGATCGATTTGCTGGGCGCGAGGGGTAATTTCACGCTGGGTGAATTGCACCAAGGTGTCGCGCAGCAGGTCGAGCTCTTCACCCAGGCCGTGGTTGAGTGTGGGGTAGTGCACGTATTGTTCCTTTACTGCTTGGCCGCGCGCGCGCGGAGTTTGTTGAGGGTCTCTTCCATTTTGCTGAAGTCTACGGTCTTAATAAATTCGTTGGCCCGCTCTCCCTCAAGTGCCAAGGCCTCGCTCAGATCCAGTTCCCAGCCATCATTGATTAACGATTTGAGGGCTGGTACGGCATCAGGATTGGCTTCGGCCATTTGCTGTGCAATGCCCATCGCTTCCTCAATTAGGGTCTCTTCGCTGCAGATTTTATTGACCAGACCCCAATCGAGGGCTTGTTCGACATTAATGAAATTACCACTCAAGCTGTACTCGCGGGCACGGTTAATGCCAATGATGCGGGAAAGTTTTTGCGACAGTCCCCAACCGGGCAAAATACCGACACGCGCGTGGGTGTCTGCAAAGCGGGCTTTGGGTGAGGCGTACAAGAAGTCGCAAGCGAGTGCCAGTTCAAATCCGCCTGTGACGGCTGCACCGTTGACGGCGCCAACGATGGGTTTGTTGCATGATTTCATGGCAACTACCATAGGGTTTTCGGGTCCCAGGCCGCCATCATCGGACAGCATGCCACCGTTTCCGGTTAGCGCCTTGAGGTCGACTCCGGCGCAGAAGGCCTTGCCGGCGCCGGTTAGAACAACGGCCTTAATACTGTCCTGAATGGCAATCTCTTCAAAGGTTTTTACGATGGCCAAGGTGATTTCGGGGTTTAGCGCGTTGTAGGCGTCAGGTCTGTTAAGGGTTACCAGAGCGACACTGTCATGTACGTCTACTAGCAGTAATGGCGCGTTATCGGTCATCGTTTATCTCACTTGTTGGATGGATGTTATTGGGCAAAGTGTACCAGTCTCAGGCGCTCGACTCGCGCGCCTCTCGGAGCGCCAGTCGACGGATCTTCCCGGCATCGTTACGGGGCAATTGATCTACAAATTCTAGGCTCCTAGGCACTTTATACAGCGCCAACTGATCTCGACAAAGGCTCAGCAGTTCGCCAGCTTCAACCTCGGGTTCTAGGGGGTTGCGTTCAACGATGGCGTGGACACGTCGGCCTAAGTCTGGATCGCTCAGACCCACCACAGCGACATCTTGGACGGCGGGGTGCTGGCTAATCACGGACTCGATTTCGGCCGGAAAGATATTCGCGCCACCCGAGATAATGAGGTCGGTGCGTCGATCGGCGAGATACAAGTAGCCGTCCGCATCTAGCCAGCCCAAGTCGCCGACGCTGGCAAAGCCCTCTCCCCAGGTTTCGAGTGATTTTGAACCAAGATATCGGTAGTTAGCGGGTGCGCCGGCAAAGCGGGTGAAGATTTCACCTACCTCGCCGGTGGACACCGGGTTGCGATCCTCGTCGAGAATCACGATTTCAGTCCCCACTGGTTTGCCTACGCTGCCGCGGTGCACAAGCCATTCGTTACCGTCGATAATAGTGAGGCCGGTATTTTCAGTAGCGGCCCATAACTCTAATACCACGTCTCCGCCCAGACGCTCGATGAACCCCTCTTTGGCCCAATGCGGGCAGGGTGCCGCCAGATGCCAGACGGTCTTGACGGAGCTTAAGTCGGCGCTTTGCCAGTCCGGACACTGCAGCATGCGCTGCATCATCGTGGGTACTAGGTTCAATGTGCGGGGCCGATAGTGTGCGATGAGGCGCAGTGCGTGCTCGGCGTTAAAGCGTTGGTTGAGTAACACACTGCCCCCTTGGAACAGGGCTATCAGCGAAAAAAAGAAGGGGCCGTTATGGTAGAGCGGTCCCGGGGAGTATTTTAGTTCGCCGCGATTCAGACGCAGTGCTGCCCCGGTAGGGTGGCCACCCTCGGGATAGAGGAATTCGCCCTCAGTAATGATGAGCTTGCTGCGCCCTGTTGATCCCCCCGACGCTAATGCCTTCACGGGATTACTTATGCGTCGCTCGGGCGCACCCGGATCAGCGCCTTCTCGATACTCGCCGGGGTTTATGCCCTGGGGGTGGGCGCTATCGTTCGCGATCAGGCATTTAGGTTGGGCGAGGTCTAACAGGCTCTCGAGTTCAGGTCCGGGCAGTTTGTGGCTAACTGGCATCGGACTGCCACCGGCTTTATAAATGGCCGTGGCCGCGACAAGAAAATCGACGGAGGTCGGTAAAATAATCGGCACCAAGTCGCCAATGCCGATGCCAGATTCAATGAGCTTGTGAGCGAGCCGGTTGGACCAAACGCGCAGTTGGTCGCGACTCAGCTCATCGACTTCTCCCGTCTCAAGGGCGCACGCCAACACAGTCTCAGCGGGCGTAATAGCCGCCCAGTGATCCATGGCCTCACCAAAGGTGAGCATTGCATTAGTCATTCTGGCTCCGATGTTATGGATATTGTTATAAGCCGGTAGATAGTAAGTGACATTGCGGCGTTTTGGGCAGGTTTTACAGCAAAAAAGCCCAGCAGTGGCTGGGCTTTTTTATGACATCACTCGGCGTTTAGGTCAGCGTAGACTGATAATAATCCATCAAGATTTGTGCCACCTCGGGACGAGAGAATTCCGGCGGCGGAGCAATTCCGGCACTTAACAGCTCCCGAACTTTCGTGCCTGATAGCAACACAAAGTCTTCCGGGCTGTGGTCGGGTGCCTCATTCATCATGACGACTTTATCAAGCTTCTTAGACCATGCGGTGTGGTCGGCGCGGAAGATATCAATTTCAAGTGCGCCCGCGGGTACCTGCTCATCAAAGATGGTCTGTGCATCAAACGGGCCGTAGTAACTTCCCACGCCCGCATGGTCGCGACCGACGATGAGGTGGGTCGCGCCCATGTTTTGGCGAAATACCGCATGCAACACGGCCTCGCGGGGACCGGCGTACAACATGTCAAAGCCATAACCGCTGACCATTACACTGTTGGGTGGGAAATAGACGTCGACCATTTTTCGGATGCAGGCATCGCGAACGTCGGCGGGAATATCCCCGGCCTTGAGCTTGCCTAGCAGCATGTGCACGATGCAGCCATCGGCATCGAGTCGTTCCATGGCCATACGGCACAGCTCTTCATGGGCTAGGTGCATGGGGTTGCGGGTTTGAAATGCAACGACCTTGTTCCAGCCGCGTTCAGCAATCTCGCTGCGAATTTCATAAGCGGTTTGGAATGTTTCGGGGAACTCGCTGGCGAAATAGCTGAAGTTAAGAACCTCGATGTCGCCGGACACCACGGTGTCACCCAAGTCAAGGAATGTTGCTACCCCCGGATGTTCTGGGTCTAAGGTGCCAAAGATTTGCTCAGCCATGGCGCTTAGTTGGTCATGGGACACACTTTCAACGGCGGCCACATCCATGATGGCAATGACCGGTTCACCCTCAACATTGGGATCCTTTAGTGCGACGCGACTGCCGGCGGTTAGGTCGCTGTTGCTGGTGATGTTTAGGACAGGCACCGGCCAGAACAGCCCGTCTACGGTTTTCATCGTGGCCGCCACCGATAGGGCGTCGGCGAGATTCATGTAGCCGGTAAGGGGGTTGAAGTAACCTGCGCCCAGCATGACGGCATTGGCTGCTGCAGCTGAATTCAACGTCAATGCCGGTAGGGTGGCGGCTTCCTCAAGAAGCTTGGCGCGACGCGCGTCGTCTCGCACGTAGCGAGGGTTTAGTTCGGTGGAACCGTGTGGATTGATCACGTGAAACTCCTTATTGGGCGCTCAAGATTCCCTGGTCTTCCAGGTACTTGAGCAAAATATCGACTTCTTCTTGCAAGGTCATTTGGTCGGTATGCAGGTGTAGCTCAGCATTAGTCGGTGCTTCGTAGGGGTCGTCGATGCCGGTGAAGTTTTTAATTTCACCCGCTCGGGCTTTTTTATACAGCCCTTTGGGATCGCGTTTCTCGGCTTCAGCCAGTTCGCAATCGACAAAAACTTCAATGAAGGGCATACCCGCTTCCTCATGAAGTGCACGCACTTGATCGCGATCTTCGCGATACGGGCTGATGAAGCTGGTGAGTGCAATAACGCTAGAGTCAACGAACAGCTTAGCTATCTCGCCAATACGGCGAATATTTTCGGTGCGGTCTTCCGCTGAAAATCCCAAGTTTTTATTGATGCCCAAGCGAATGTTGTCGCCATCAAGACGGTAGCTTAGGTGGCCACGCTCGAATAGCGCTTCTTCTAAGGCCACGGCGATCGTGCTCTTGCCGCTGCCTGAAAGACCCGTGAACCATAAGGTGGCTCCTCGTTGCTTCATCATACGGTTGCGGTCGTCGCGCGAGATTTCGCCGTCATGCCAATGCACGTTGGTTGCTTTTTGTTCTGCCATTTTGAACTTCCCCCTGCTTATAGAGGTCGGCATTCTACGGTTCGCCATTGTATTTAAAAAGCGGGTTTTATAAATTAAATTAACCGTAAATTTAGGTTAAAAGGAGACGGCAATGCCGAGGGCAGAACCGATTCGATTCTCATTGCGTCAGCTAGAGGTCTTTTTGGCCATTGCTGCTGAACTGACCACCTCGGCTGCGGCGAGTCGCTTAGCCATGTCACAGTCGGCGGTATCGGCCGCACTAAATACCCTGGAGTCGTCCTATGGGGTCGCACTTTTCGACCGGGTGGGAAAAGGTCTGGTACTCAACGCGGTGGGACGACGTTTACTCGATCAGGTCGAAGGTTTGTTGCAACATGCCCGCGAGGTCGAGGGGTTGTTATCCGGCGAGAATCATCGAGGCGACCTGGATTTGGGCGCCAGCTTTACCATTGCAAACCATTTGGTGGTGGACTATCTCACCCAGTGGCTAGACAGTTTTCCTCAGGCTCGGGTTGATATTACCTCGGGCAATTCCCCCGACATTGTCGCTCAGGTGATTAATCGGCAAGTAGAGTTGGGCTTGATCGAAAATGAGGTGGTACACGCAGATATCGAATGCATTCCCTGGCTAAAGGATGAATTGGTGGTGTTCTGCGCCCCCGATCACCCTTTGGCGAACAAGCGAAGTTTATCGAAGTCGGATTTGCACAGTGCGCGTTGGATACTCCGAGAGCCGGGCTCGGGCGCCCGTCAAAAATTTGATCAGGTATTTGCGGACCAGTTGACGCAGCTGCAGATCTATTTGGAATTCGGTGCTAATGAACCCATACGTCGGGCGGTGGAGCAGGGTCTGGGTATCGGCTGTTTGTCCGATCGTGTGCTGCAGCCTCACTTCGAGAATGGCAGCCTTATTAGACTGCCGTTGGCTAGCCGTTTTGGAATGCAAAGAACATTTTATTTGTGTTTGCATCGCAGGCACCATCGATCTGCGGCTGTTGAGGGCTTCATGCGTTTATGTCTGTCGGCCAATCAAAGCGGTAGCGCAGTGTTGACTGTGTAGACATTACTGCAGGATGGTCGATAGTTTTCAGATCCCTACAGTTTGTTCAAAAGGGTTCACTTCCTGATGTCTTGCTACTATCCTCGCTGGAGTGCTCGCCGGCCTTGCTGAAGGGCATGCGGGCCTCCACGAAGCGACGATAGGGAAACGGGTTAGCCTATGGCAGACAATGAGCATAATTCGTTAACGTCGTCCTCAGGGGGCGCCCCACAACAGTTCGGGCCCCCCGATCTACTGCACAGTTTCTTGCGCTTTGGTTTGCTCGCGGTGTTGGGGCTGGCCTGTCTGCAGATTGTGATGCCGTTTGCGTCTATTGTGCTATGGGCGCTTATATTAGCCGTAACCTTGCACCCGACTAATCAGTGGCTCTGTCGTCAGCCAGGTTTGGGTCAGCGCACGGCACCGCTGGTGATTGTGTTTATGGGCCTGCTGCTTCTGGGCGGCCCAGTCGCACTGTTGGCGTCATCCTTTGTTGAGTTCGGGCGGGATTTTCTCGGTAGCTATCGCCTTGGTGACACGGTGATTACCGCGCCACCCGCGTCCGTAGCCAACTGGCCGATCATTGGCGAGCCATTATTTGCCGCGTGGACACAGGCGGCTGACAGTGTGGCTGACTTGGTTAGGCAGTACGAAGAGTTTTTCAAAACCGCTTTGCGTCAGGTGGCGGGGGCCATTGGTAGCACCTTTGCTACCTTGATCGTCTTGTTGTTATCTCTGGTTCTAGCCGGCGTTTTTTTAGCGTACAGCGAGGCGGGTGAGTTACAAATGCGGCGCATCAGTCGGGCTCTCGCGGGATCTGAGCAAGGCGTTGTTTTGTTGGAGCTCGCTACAGCGACCATTCGGTCTGTGGCAGTGGGTGTGATCGGCGTGGCTTTTATTCAGGCGTTATTGCTGGGTCTTGGCTTTCTGTTCGCGGGTATTCCTGCGGCGGGTATTCTCTCGCTCATCGTTTTGGTTTTGGGTGTTTTGCAACTACCCATTCTGATCATCACCGTGCCAGTGTTGTTTTGGCTTTGGGGGGTTAGTGATCACACCACCTTGGTGAATGCGCTACTAACGTTCTGGATAGTTCTCGCCAGTATTTCAGACAGCATCTTGAAACCGTTGTTATTGGGTCGAGGCTTGATCGTCCCTATGCCCGTTATTCTCATTGGCGCCCTGGGCGGTTTCGTTTCTATGGGGTTTGTCGGGCTCTTTTTAGGTGCCGTCATCTTAGCTGTGGGTTTTCGGCTATTTATGGCCTGGGTTGATCGTGAGAGCCAGTCTGTCAACACCTGAAGCTTGGGGCAGCGAGCATAAACTAGTCACGCCGGGAGCTGGCAGAGCTCAATCGTAAGCCGAGGCGTGTGCTGCACCAATGTCAGCGTATGGGGATGTAAATGGATAGCAACATGGCCATGAATATTTTGTTAGGTGTGGTGCTGATGCTGGTTTGCCTGGCAGTGCAGATCATGCTGTTGCTTAGAACCTCCACCTTTTATTTTGGTCATCAATCTTGGATCGAGGCTCCCCATTCGCTACGCGGTGCGCTGGTGCCAGCGCAAGTACTTATCATGCTGGTTTTGGGTAACCTCGCCCAAGCGGCCTGTTGGGCATTGTTGTTTTACGGTCTTGGCGAGTTTACGGTCTTTAGCGAGGCGTTCTATCACTCCCTAGTTAACTTTGCGACCCTGGGCTACGGCGATATCGTAATGTCACCCGAGTGGCGTTTGCTGGGACCCATAGAGGCCCTTAATGGTGTCTTGATGGTGGGCGTCAACACCGGTGCCATTGCTGCCATTGTGCAAGACGGCCTAAGGACAATGGCGGAATCCCACCGGCGCTGATCGCTACGGTCGCTGCGCGCGTAACAATAATCGCTTTCCCCATCTATCGCGGAGTTGTAACCATGAAGGCGCTGTTTTCACTGTTCATTGCCACTGTATTGCTCGCGTGTTCAACAGAGCCCGCGCCTTTAGCTGAGCATAATCAGCCCACCTCTAGCGGGAAGGTGGCCGCCTATGCGGGCACCGAGGGGGCGATTCGCTGGTTGGATATTCCCTATGCCCAGGCGCCGGTCGGTGATCTTCGCTGGCGGGCACCCCGACGACTAGTGCAGCCTGACGTGCAACTTTTTCGACGAGAAGAGGGCGTAATGTGCCCGCAAATGCCGAGTGAGACTTCCGGTGTCAGTGGTGAAGGCGCCGTGGGTGATGAGGACTGTCTCTACCTCGATGTCGTCGCGCCGGCCGATTACGCCCAACGGGCACTGCCGGTAATGTTTTGGATACATGGTGGCGGTAATACCACTGGGCGAAAGGGGACGTATGATTTCAGTGCACTCGCCGTACGAGAGTCGGTGGTTGTGGTGAGTTTCAATTACCGATTGGGCCCGCTGGGTTGGTTTACCCATCCTGCCCTGCAGGGAGCGGCTGAGGGGCTAGATGCCAGCTCCAATTTTGGGACTTTAGATATCATTGAGGCCTTGTCCTGGACCCGTCGCAACATTGCCGCCTTTGGCGGCGATCCGAATAACATCACCATCTTTGGTGAAAGTGCGGGCGGGCACAATGTCTACAGTCTGCTGGCTTCGCCCCTAGCCGAAGGCCTATTTCAAAAAGCGATCTCTCAGTCGGGCTATAGCACCACAGCAACATTGGCTGAAGCGGTCAATGTCGATAAAGCTGATCGGCTCGTTGATAGAGCCAGTTGGGAGGTGGTAGCTGCCCTGGGTTTGAACCCCGTGGAGGTCAATGCCGAAGAGCTTCGTGGGCTGTCCGCTCTGGAGATCATCAATCGTTATGAGGCCATTGAAAAGCGGCATTTTTCGCCGCTGTTGACGGCGGACGGTATTGTGATTCCAACGGAAGGGCTGCCCTCGGCCCTGATTCACTCCGAGCAGGCCAGATCGGTGCCGGTGATGGCTGGGTCTAATCGGGATGAAGTGTCACTCTGGTTGGGCCTCAACCGCTATTTTGCGTCAGGAGAAGAGCTGTTGTTTGGCTGGCTACCGCCTAGGCTTTCTGTCAAGGATCCCGCCCTCTATGAGCACTGGGTTTCGGTACGTTCAAGGGCCTGGAAGGCGCGCGGAGTGGACGCACCGCTGGATGCGCTTGCAGCAGCGGGTAATGACGATCTTTACGCGTATCGTTTTGATTGGGATGAGCAATCTGATATTTGGTTGGTAGATTTTTCGAAGCAGTTAGGTGCCGCCCACGGTGCAGAAATTGCCTTTGTCATGGGTGCACCGATGTACGGCTCGATTGGACGTTTCATGTACCCCAATAGCGAATCGGCACAAGATATGACCGAGATCATGATGTCTGCATGGGGTCAATTTGCGCGCGAAGGGCGGCCTGGCGCAGTGCAAGGTCAACCGTGGTCTCGCTACAGTACAGAAGCCCCCGTTACCATGGTGCTGGATAGTCTGGGGCGATCGCACCCAATCTCGGGACGCGAGACACTCGAAGCGCTGCTGGCGGAAGTGCAAGCGCCATCGATGTTGGCGCCTTTGCAGCGCTGCTTAATGGTGTGGGATACGGTGGTTAACATCGGTCGACCGCGTTACGAGCTATATAACGAATGGCACAACGGGGAATGCGCAGCTATCGACGCTATCGCTGAGAAAGCGACGATCAAAGCGGCCTACGAGCGCGAATTTGGTTCCGCGGAATTACGTTAAGTGAATGACCGCTGCCAAGTCATAGCATTTTCAGGTGCCTCGGGGTCGGGCAAGTCGACCCTGGCGGCGGCCCTGGTCGACGCCTGTAACGCTTTGGCTCCCAATAATGCACAGCTAGTGCCACTGGATTCATATTATCGAGACCTTTCCCATTTGAGTTTCGCTGAACGCGATAGCACCAACTTTGATCATCCTGACGCGATCGAAAGCGACCGGTTCTCTGCTGATCTTGAGGCGCTGAAATCTGGCAAGGGCGTCTACATACCGGTTTACGATTTCACTCAACACAGTCGCACCCAGGAGCGTGTTTGGGTCGAGGCATCACCCCGTTTGATTACTGAGGGGGTGTTATTGCCGGCATGGCCTACTTTGCGAAAATTGGTAGATCTGTGGGTCCATGTCGATACTCCGTTGGAGTTGTGTCTGGCTCGACGTATTGAGCGAGACGGAAAAAGTCGCGGCCGCTCGGAGGCGTCGGTGCGGCAATTTTGGTCAGAACGCGCAGAGCCCATGTATCACGCTTGGGGCGCGCGAGGGCAAGACATGGCTGATCTTGTTGTGCGGGGCGATGTTGATATTGCTTCGGCGCTTGCCTTGGTGCTTGAGGCGCTGGGCGAGTAGCCCAGATACTGGTCGTGGCTTAGGTGCTGTGCTCACGTTGTTTGGCAACCCAGTTGAAATGCTGCTGCAAATCGTTGTCTGCCAAGAGCGCGTCTAGGCTGCTGAATTGTTTGGCTAGCGTCATTTCATCGTGTCGTCGGTGGATGCCGGTATGGCAGCGACGACAGATATAAATGCCTGCGTTGAGTTCGTTGCGAGTGAAGTTGTTTTTGAAGTGCGCGCGGCGATGGAGCTTTTTAGGGATAAGGTGGTGGAAGGTCAGTGCAACCTGCCGGCTACAGCAGGCGCACTGACTGGGGCGTTGCTTCATAGCAAATCGTCAATCATCCCGCGCAGTCGAACATTATCGGGCGCCACGTTACTGCTGAAGTGTTCAACAACATTACCTTCTCGATCTACTAAATACTTGTTGAAGTTCCAGGTCGGGTAACCTTTGGCATCGCCGAGACCTCGGAAGACGGGGTTGGCGTCGCTGCCACGCACGGCACTGGTGGCCATAACGGGGAAGGTTACATCATACTTTTCGAAGCACACCTCAGCGGCATCAGCTTCGTCGTTTTCTTCCTGCCAAAAGTCATCGCTGGAAAAACCAATGACCACGAGCCCTTGTTCTCTATAGTCCTGATGCAGTTGTTCGAGCCCGCTGAACTGTTTGGTATAGCCACAATTGCTTGCCGTATTAACGATAAGCATAGGCCTCCCCGCAAAGCTTTCGCAGAAGTTGAGCGTCTCCTTTGAGCTCAGCTTGCGCATTTCTTGGTTGAGGTACTCGGGGCAGGCGGCGAAAGCCGAGGCAGACAAGCCAGCAAAGGTTAAAGACAGGCCAAGCCGTTGAATCAAACTACGCATAAATCGATCCTCGTCGAGTAAAAGCTATTCTGTTTACGGGATAATCAGACGGCTGGATGATCGGACGTGAATCAAAAAGTGCTCATTTTTTCCGGCGCTGCAAAAAAGTGATCCAGCGTATCGAGCGTCCATTCGGGATGGCAGAAAAAGGCGGCCGCATGCGTTCCCCAGCGTCCCTTGAAAGCAATGCAGGGATTTTTCGGGTCAGGGACAGGCGGCGCCAATGCGAGCACGATGGTTGGATTTGCTGCCGCTTGTTCGGCGTATTGCCGGCGCGTAATGGGGTCTTCGGGATCTTGAATGAGTAACGTAGGCACCTCGATCTTTTGGCTTATCGCTAAGGCGTCGGTTTCACCCCGGGGCAAATCAAACCAGTGTGTAGCGGACCAGGCCATTAGGGTAAACCAAGCGGGCGGCAATCCCGTGGCAATCCAGCTGCCTTGTTTAATGGCGTCAGCAGTATCTAATTCTGGGTCGAGTAGCACGGCTTTATCAACCTTCAACCCCTGGTTCAGGGCGTGAATGAGCGTGGCGCCCCCCATAGAAACGCCCATGGCATAGATCGGTTGCGGTGTGGGTTGGTGGCGTTCCAGCCAGTCCCGCATGGCCATAACGTCAGGCCATTCCTGTGCACCCATACCCAGCTTGTTCGTGGTTTTCCCGGAGTTGCCGTGGTTGCGAAGGTCCGCAGTGAGGATGGCGAAGCGCCGATCATGGAGTGCCTTGTATAGCTCCAAAGACGGAACAAAACTCGAGGTGCGATTCGAGCCAGCACCATGGATCCAAATCAGCGTGGCGCTGGGATTATCATGGGGTATCCACCAGCCCGCGAGTTCAACGTCGCCACTCTTAATCGATATTGCCTCAAATGGGAGTTCAACTCGGGCGGGAGTTTCGGTCACTGGGTTTGGCGACAGCGCCGTGACTAATCTGGGTAAATACACCAACGACAGCGCACACCACAGTAAGCTGAGTATCAATGCGGTCAGTGACAGACGCTTCGCCCAGAGCATGGGTCTCAGACCCTCCTAGAGTGAAAGCAGGCGACGCAATAATCCATCGCGATGGCGGTTGCGTTCTCGGTGTAGCAGAAGGGACTTTATCTCTTCGTCGATGGCATCGGCTGCTTGTTGACGCAAATTCACCAGCTTTCGCAGCGAGAGGCGCTTGCCTTTGTATTCGCTGAGGTCGATGGGGTCACAAAATCCGTAGTAAGTGGTTTTGGGTTTGGGGATCGGGCTACCGAGAACACCGGCGGCGATCGGGGGAATCAGATCTTTGCGCACATCGGGCGGAACAATGCCCAGTTGGATCAACCCTTGAAGCAAAGGGCTAGCGTAAAGCTGCTCCTGAGTTTGCAGCTGATCAAAATACTCATCGGGACCGACGGCTGCGAACGGGACGATGGTATAGCCCGCGGCGGCTGCAAGGCGAATAAAGCCGTAGCGTTCCTGCCACATGAGACGATAGGCATTCTGGGGTGATTTCACGGCCTCATAGGTACCGCCCGGGTATAACAAAATATCTTTTCCCGCTGCCATCAGGGCCTCAACTACGGCCGGTTGGCCTACCGCTGCACCTAGGGGAATCACCAAGTTGGCGTAATACTCATTGGCGAACAGCGTGCGATCGCCCAAGGGTCGAAGAAATCGCCCATGGTCGTAGTGCAGTAGCCAGTGGAAAGGGAACGCGTCTGCCGCGAGGAAGGAGTGATTACCCACGAATAACGCAGGTTGCTCGGGCAATTTATCCAAGCCGAGAAAATGTGGTTTAAACCACCGTCGCATCATGGCGGCACCCAGGGCAATGCCCGGTCCCGCAGGCACCTGCACAGCCAGCACGCGTTCGATATGCGCCTGCAGTTCGGGATCAATAGCGGGTTTGTCTGCCATAATAAAGGTGAGGTAAGCCAAGACAGCGCGAAGGGTAGCAGAATCAGCCCCAAACGCCCCGGGTAATTATGCCCATTGCTAGTGAGTGAGGAGAGTATGGTCACCCCGACATGGCGCCATTGGGCATTGCTGTTGTACCTGTCTTTGGCCTGGGGGCTAGCGTTTATGGCAATCGCGCTCGGCTTAGAGGCTTTCCTGCCGGTAACCATTGTTTGGGCACGTTTGAGTTTGGGTGCCATAGTGATGTTGGCAGTCATGTTTCTGATGGGTAAACGACTGCCTGCACTTGGAATCTGGTGGTGGCGAATGTTGGTGCTAGCCACCACCGGAAACATGCTGCCCTTTTTTCTTATCTCTTGGTCCGAGCAATCTATCAGTAGCAGCGAGGCGGGCTTGTTGATGGCTCTCATGCCGATGACAATTTTGCTCGCGGGCCATTATTTTTTAGAGAACGAACGGTTTACGCGTCTGCGCTTGGGCGGCGTGATTCTGGGTTTCGCCGGGGTTTTGCTATTGGTAGGCGGGGACTTGATGCTGGGTGCCCAAGATAGGATCGCGGGGCAGGCAGCGGCCATTCTGGCCACGTTTAGCTATGCCAGTAATGCTATCTATGCTCGTCGCTTACCCCCCTACGACGTGGTCACAATTGCGGCAGGCTCCCTGACGCTTGGCGCATTGTGTTTAACAGGGCCAGTCTTGTGGTTGCAAGATTGGTCAGCGCCGGCACAGCAATCTGAGGCTTGGATAGCCGTGACCCTGCTCGGTATTTTGGCCACCGGATTTGCCACTTGGGTTTACTTCACCATTATTAGCGAGGTGGGCCCGGGTTTCTTGTCAACGATTAACTACTTGATACCCGGCATCGCATTTATTGCGGGTATCGGTTTTATGGCAGAGGCTAGCGCCTGGCCGCAATGGTTGGCATTACTGCTCATTTTGCTCGGTGTATGGTTGATTAAGCCGCGGGAGGATTAGCGGTATGGCGCTGAGTTACAACTGGAAACGCTCGCGCAAAAAGTGCGCAATGCCATCTTCGTTGTGGTGGCCAATGACCCGATGGGCCGCCGCTTTTACCTCAGGATCGGCGTTCTCGGGTGCGTAGGCTTCATCAGCCATGGCGAACATACTGAGGTCGTTCTCGCCGTCCCCAAAGACAATGACTTTATCGATATTCAGGTCACGCTTGAGCGCCGAAATGCCATTGGCTTTACTGCCTTGGCTGTGGTGAATATCTAGCCAACGCAGATCTTTATCTTGGATGGCAGTGCCAGTGTAGGCGACCAGATGCGGTTCGTTCGCGATGCCCTCAATGATGGCCTCGACACTCGCGGCCCTGCCCATGGTGCTGACGTTTATCACTGATTCATCTTCGGGCATGTTCGCGAGCGGTTCGAGGGGAAGCGCTCGCTCGTCCTCGAAGAGCTCTGCCAACTTCTGCTCCGTCGTGTTTTTCAATGTGCCGTGATACACCGCATGATCGCCAGTGGCAGACAGCGTGAAAACGAAGGGTGTCAGCGCCTTATCAACGAAGGCATTAATGACGTGGTTAACTTCGGCTTGGGTGAGCAAGTGGCTGTGACTGTAATCCCCACGTTTTGGACACCAAATGATGGCGCCGTTTTTGAGGATGAGCGGCAGCTCAAAAGGGTGCCCCTCAAGGGGCCCTTGCGCTGCCTGTAGTGTGCGGCCCGTGGCTACCGTATAGGGGATCCCCGCCAAGCGCATCAGCTCTAGTGTTTCGGCGGTGAAGGGTGAAACCCTGGAGGTACCGTCAAGCAAGGTGCCATCCATATCAAAAACCACTAATTCCACGCCTGCCTCCTAGTCGCCCGCGTGGGCAGTGTAGCCCGTCCTAGGCAGCTGCGCAGCTGCAGGACGGTTAAGGCATTAATGCGCTGTAAGTTCCAGATCGCTGGTAAGGGAGGCGCTGATACCAGCAGGCACTTGAAATTTAGCGATGGTGTACGCCGGATGGTCAATCCCAGCGTAGAGCGGCTCTCCCGCCTTGAGCGCGGCGATCTGCTCGCTGCTGAGCTCAAAGCGCATAAAGTGAACCGATGACGTTTTTTCCTCGGTTTCGCGCTCCAAATCTTCATCAGCAATAGGTACGATACGGCTGTGGTCACCGACTTGCAGCCACACCTGACCCTCCACGCCAATCATTTCGGCAAGCCGCTGGGCCCGCTCGACAGGATCACCAAATTCGATCATGAACGTGGCTTTCCAATTGTGTCCATCTGGAATCAAGGGGTTGTAGGCGTCCAGCTCCTCTTGGATACCCGCTGCTTCAAACACGCGCTCGATCCGCAACATTTCTTGGATTTGGTATCGGATGGTGGTGGCATCTTCGAAATAAAGTCGAGCGTTCTCACCCAGCGGCAGCTGGCGATTTTTTTTGTGTGCCATCACTTCGGCACGGAAATCTTGGCGACGCTGGGCGTATTCCTCCAGCGACCATAAATCTTCTCGAGTGAGTTGGGTCATGGTAATGCTCCTGGTGGTGTCAAAGGCCATAGGCCATGCGAAGAAGGGTCATCGGGTGCTCGGCTTTGTCTACCGATTCTGCTAGGTGAGCAATTTGGGTTCCCGCCATCGGACAATCGCTAATGAAATGGTCGGGTTTCTGCTCATCAACTTTGCGCACAGTAGGGCGCGCGATCTTGACGGACTTGTCACGGGTTTCTTTTTTGATGGCATAGGTGCCGTCATGGCCTGAGCAACGCTCATGGGCGGTGATATCACTGCCGGCAACCAGAGCGAGCACGTCGCGGGTTTTAAGACCAATATTCTGCACGCGCTGGTGGCAGGCGACCTGGTAAGCGACATTGCCAAGCGCATTCGGGAAGTCAGTCTTGAGCGCTTCGCCTTTGTGACGCAGCCAAAGATATTCAAACGGATCAAAAAAAGCCGCTTTCACTTTTTGCACGTCCGGGTCGTCGGGATACATCAACGGCAGTTCCTGCTTGTACATCAACACGCATGAAGGAATCGGGGCGATCAGGTCGTACCCCTGGTCCACGAGTTCGGCGAGTACAGGGATGTTCGCCTGTTTAAGTTTGTCTACAGCGTCTAAATCGCCCAGCTCCAATTTTGGCATGCCGCAGCATTTTTCTTTTGGCACGACGTCAATATGAATGTCGTTATGCTGAAAGACTTTGACGAAATCCTCACCGATTTCTGGGCTGTTGTAGTTGCCGTAGCATGTCGCATACAGCGCCACTTTGCCGGTAGTCTCACCGATTGCGGTAGCTTCAATTTGGCGAATGGAATTGGCGACTCGTTTGCGCAGGGTCTTGGCATGGAACTTGGGGATGGGCGCCTCGTGATGGATGTCGAGGGTTTTCTCAAGCGCCTTGCGCATGGCGCCGTTGCCAGTGACCGCATTGACCGTGATATCGACCAGAGGAATGGAACCCAGACCAAAGGTGGTGTCAGTGCTGGTCAGCATCTTGTCTCGCACGCTGGCACCTTGCTCGCGGAACTTTACGGCTTTTGCCCGCAACATGAGATGCGGGAAGTCGACGTTAAAGTCGTGTGGCGGTACGTATGGGCATTTGGTCAGATAGCACAGGTCGCACAGGTAACATTGGTCGACGACCTTGGTGTAATCCTCTTTGGCTACGCCATCCACTTCGAAGGTGTCAGACTCGTCGATAAGGTCAAAGAGTGTTGGAAAGGCGTCGCACAAACTGACGCAGCGGCGACAGCCGTGACAAACATCGTAAACTCGCTCTAATTCGGCATTGAGCGAATCTTTATCCCAGAAGTCATCAGACTTCCAATCAAGCGGATGTCTTGTGGGGGCTTCTAGGCTGCCTTCTCGCATTTCAGAACCTCATAACTCCAAACACAACGCACTCCTACCTACATTGGCATAGAGCGATATCACGGAACAATTAGAAGAGGGGGCGTGTGACGCCCCCTGGGGTCGTACTTAGGCGTCGAGGTTATCGAGCGCTTTTTGGAAACGGTTGGCGTGGCTACGCTCAGCCTTGGCCAAGGTTTCAAACCAATCAGCGATTTCATCAAAACCTTCATCACGGGCGGTCTTGGCCATACCCGGGTACATATCAGTGTACTCGTGGGTTTCGCCAGCGATAGAGGCTTCTAGATTCTTACGAGTATCGCCCATAGGCAGGCCGGTCGCGGGGTCACCCGTTTCCTCGAGGTATTCGAGGTGGCCGTGGGCGTGGCCGGTTTCGCCTTCAGCGGTAGACCGAAATACCGCGGCAACGTCGTTATAGCCCTCAACATCAGCCTTGGATGCGAAGTAGAGGTAGCGGCGGTTGGCCTGTGATTCGCCGGCAAAAGCGTCCTTCAGGTTCTGTTCGGTTTGGCTGCCTTTGAGTCCCATTTGTGCTCTCCTGGATCAATAGTTAAAAAAACATGGCCCCGCTTGCCACGGGGATGAACAATATACAGCCCTCGGAGCATTTTGGCTCACACGAATTTTCCAGTAAATTCGATCGAAAAATTCGATTATGCTTGATTGCCAGTGAAGCCAGTCAAGAAAGGGAGGTCTCCATGGCACGCCAGCCGACGTTGAAACAGCTTAAGTACCTCTGTGCCGTTGCTGAGCACCAGCACTTTGGACAGGCCGCAAAAGCGTGCTTCGTAAGCCAGAGCACCTTGAGTGCGGGCATACAGGAGTTGGAGGACACCTTGGGAGTGTCACTGGTGGAGCGTAATAATCGCAACGTCTTGTTGACGACGCTGGGACAAGACGTGGTATCGCGGGCTCTCGAGGTGTTGGTCGATATCGACGATCTCATGGCCTTGTGCGCAGCAGCGGGTGAGCCCTTTAAAGGTAAAATGCGGCTGGGGGTTATTCCCACCATCGCACCATTTCTATTGCCAAAGCTACTAGGAGACTTGCGCGCTCAACACCCCGAATTCACCTTGTACATCCGCGAGGATCTTAGCCAACACCTAGTCGATGCGCTGCACGCGGGTGAACTGGATGTGCTGCTGTTGGCGTTGCCGTTCCCTGCGGAGAATGTCGACACCTTGTCACTCCTAGAGGATGACTTTCTGATCGCCTGTCCGGCTGCTCATCCTTTGGCTAAGCGCAAGAAAATTCTGACGTCCGACTTGAAGGGGGAGGGCGTGTTGCTTTTGGAGGATGGCCATTGCTTAAGGGACCATGCGTTGGAGGCCTGTAAACTCCGCGATTCACACATTTCTATTCCCTACCAAGCGACCAGTTTATCTACGATAGTGCAAATGGTCGCAAACGGTATAGGTATTACCTTATTGCCGAAAATGGCCGTGGAGTCAGGGATCACCAGCGGGACTGACTTGGTGGTTCAGCCGTTTGCACAGCAAGGAATCGCTCGATCTATCGGACTGATGTGGCGGAAGAAAACCCCGAGGCAGACCGAATTTCGGTTGCTCGGTGAGTTTATTGCCCAACTAACAGCGCGCGCCTAAAAGTCACTGGCTTCTGGCAGTACTGCTTGCAGTTTCTCAAAAAGATGTGCGAGATCTTCTTCTGAGGGTTTTTGGGTTTGTTTCGCGACAACACCACCTGAGCCATCAAAAATAGCAAACAGCAGGCCCTCGGGTAATTGCCATTGGTCTACCCCCAGCCCGTCGTCGTCTCGCACTATGATCGTGCCCGGAAAGCTGCGCTTGTTATCGACCAGACGCGACTTGACGATGCCCCGAGTTGCCCAGCTGGCGGCATCTAGATTGACCAAGACGGTTAATTGGTAGCGCGTGTAGTCCAGCTCTTGTTGCATGCGGTCATTGAGCGACTTAAACAGTTTGTTGCCACTCGGAGTGCCGGGGATGTACTGCACGACTTGGACTGTGCCGGGTTGCGGCTGCCAAGACCAGGGCTCCAGCCTATGGTCATCACCGCTCAGGATGATCGCACCCCCTTGTTCGATGGTCAGCTCAGGCAGCGCTGAATCAGCCTGCACTGATGTTGATATGCCAAAGCAAAGGCTGGCCCACAAGGCCGCGAGTGTTGTGAAACGTAAACTCAGCATAGGGCGGTCCTCAAGTTTGCGTGCAAGCATGAGTCTCAGCGTCGGCCCTTTGGGCGTCCGCGAGCAGGGCGAGTGTGTTGAGTGGCGAATGCGCGACTACCAGAATCCACCTTGCGATGGCGTTTCGGTGGCTGTCTGAGCGGGATAAGTTGTTCGGGGCCGTTACCGATCAAATCTCTCCGCCCCATTTTGGCGAGAGTCTCCCTCAGCAGGGGCCAGTTGTCGGGATCGTGATAACGCAAAAACGCTTTGTGCAGCTTGCGCTGCTTGAGTTTGTTCACCACCGGAACCTTGGGCCCGTTGCGACTAATGCGTTTTAGAGGGTTTCGACCACTGTGATACATGGCAGTCGCCGTGGCCATGGGTGAGGGGTAGAAGGTCTGTACCTGGTCGGCGCGGAACTTATTACGCTTTAACCACAAGGCTAAATTCACCATGTCCTCATCGGTGGTGCCGGGGTGTGCGGCGATAAAATAGGGGATGAGGTACTGCTTCTTTCCCACCTCTTTCGAATACTTTTCAAACAGCGCTTTAAATTTGTCATAGCTGCCGATGCCCGGTTTCATCATGTAACTGAGCGGTCCCTGCTCTGTGTGTTCCGGGGCAATTTTCAGGTAACCCCCGACATGATGGTGCACTAGCTCCCGGACATACTCGGGAGTCTCAACCGCTATGTCATAGCGTAGCCCCGAGGCAATGAGCACCTTCTTGACCCCTTTAACCTCTCGGGCGCTTCGATACAGGTCTATCAGTGGGGTTTGGTCGGTGTTTAAGTTTTTACAAATTCCTGGGTAAACGCAGCTTAGCTTGCGGCAATTGGCTTCAATTACGGGGCTTTTACAAGCGAGGCGCCACATGTTGGCAGTGGGTCCACCAAGATCTGAGATGACGCCGGTGAAATTCGGGCTGGTATCACGAATGCGACCAATCTCTCTAAGGATTGATTCCTCTGAACGATTTTGAATGATCCGACCTTCATGTTCAGTGATAGAGCAGAATGTGCAGCCGCCAAAGCACCCGCGCATGATGTTGACCGAGTGTTGAATCATCTCAAATGCCGGGATACGAGCGTCACCGTATTGCGGGTGGGGTAGGCGCTGATAAGGTTGTTCAAATACCCAATCGAGTTCCTCGGTACTCAGCGGAATGGGCGGCGGGTTAAGCCAAACCTCGCGGTCACCGTGGCGCTGTATCAGTGGTAGCGCGTTGTGCGGGTTGGTCTCCTTGTGCAATACCCGCGATGCGTGGGCATAAAGCACGGGATCTTCGACCACCGCTTCGTAATCAGGCAGACGAATAACATGGCGGTCCGGATGCGAGCTTGCCAGCAACGTTATGGCTTGTGCGTCACCGGACTCGGTGTCGCTTTGATCGCAGCCTTCCTCAGACATGCCCTCGTAGGGGTTGCTGTGCGGATCGATTTTCCCCGGCGTATCGACACTACTTGACGCCAGCACTTGGTAGCCAGGCTCTGGTCCGCGGGTTACAAAAGCGGTGCCGCGTAGGTCTCGGATGGCGTCAATAGGCTCGCCGTTGGCGAGTCGGTGACTTAGGTCAATGATGGCCCGCTCGGCATTGCCAAACAGCAACATATCGGCGCGGCTGTCCAACAGTACTGAGCGACGAACTGTCTCGCTCCAGTAGTCATAGTGGGCAATTCGACGAAGCGAGGCTTCAATGCCTCCTATCACGATCGGTGTACTCTTGAAGGCTTGGCGCAGGCGTTGCGCATAGACGGTCACGGCGCGATCGGGGCGAGCTCCAGAGTGATCGCCCGCGGTGTAAGCATCATCATTGCGTCGCTTTCTGTCCGCCGTGTAGTGATTGATCATGGAGTCCATGTTGCCGGCGGTCACCCCGAAATACAGGTTGGGTGCTCCCAGTGCCATGAACGCCTCGGTATCGCGCCAGTCGGGCTGGGCGATGATGCCTACACGGAAGCCCTGTCCTTCGAGAGTTCGACCAATGACGGCCATGCCGAAGCTGGGGTGATCAACATAAGCGTCCCCGGTAACGAGGATAATGTCGCAGCTATCCCAGCCCAGAGCGTCCATCTCCGGTCGCGACATGGGTAAATAGGGCGCAGGACCAAAACACTCGGCCCAGTGTTTTCGGTAATCATAGATGGCCGTCTTGGCGACGGCGGGCGCTCGCATGGCCTTAGTGGTCCAACAACCGATTGGCAGCGCGCAGTTCGTCAGGGACGTCCAGCTCGGCGCCGCAATGCTGACAGAATACGGCTTCTACGTTGTGTCCACCGCGCGCACATACCGGACAATTCCAGTTTAATTTTTTAACCTGACGTTGATTCAAGCGTTCCCACAGTTTAGTCGTGATTATGGCGGTTGGTACGGCCAAGATAGCGTACCCGATGAGCATGCCCATAGAGGCGACCGCGCGGCCAATGGGCGTTGCAGGGGTAAGGTCGCCATAGCCGACGGTCGTTATGGTGACAATTGCCCAATAGATACTGAGGGGGATGCTGCTGAAACCGTGTTCGGGACCCTCGATAACGTAGAGGAGACAACCAAAGACGACCACAACCACAGAAATCAGGACAAAGAACACGAAAATGGAGCGAGCTGTGTTGCGAAGTACGGCGAGTATTTCATTAAGTTCAGAAAACAACTCGAGCAGGCGCAAGACTCGGAATACGCGCATTACCCTAATTAATCGTATGACCATCAACGGCGCGGCGTCGGGAAAAAATAACGCGATATAGGTGGGTAGGATGGCAACTAGATCGATAATTCCCCAGAAGCTACTGATATAGGCCAAGCGCCGGTGAGAACACCAAATCCGCGTAAAGTATTCGAGGGTAAAGAGGGCAGTAAAGCCTAGTTCGAGCGTGTAAGCCCACGTACCCCATTGGTTGTGAATGCTGGCAATGGAGTCCAACATCACCACGCCAACGCTCAGCACAATCAGTAGAAGCAACAGCAGATCGAATGTTTTACCGGCAGGTGTGGTAGTGCCAAAAATAACCGTCTCTACGTGCTTTTGTAGGGGGCTTTGAACCCGGGTGTTCATCGCTTTAATTCTCGCTGACTCGATCGAGCAGTTGGCGGATACTTGGCCAGACATTATCGACGATTTGCGGCTGAGCCGCAGCCGTTGGATGAATGCCGTCTTGTTGCATTAATGCCGGTTCGGTGCCAATGCCAGAGAGTAAAAACGGAGAGCGCAGCGCGCCGGTGTTGTCAGCGACCACTTCAAAGCTTTCCCGGAATAATTGCGTATAACGACGCCCCATATTGGGCGGTATCTCCATGCCCAACAACAGCACGCGGGCTCCCTGTTTTTGGGCGAGTTCGGTCATGCGTTGTAAGTTGCCACGTAACTGCGCGATGGGATAGCCACGCAAGCCGTCGTTACCGCCAAGCTCTATAATCAAAGCGTCGGGTTGGTATTGCTCAAGCAGTGCCGGTAGTCGGTTAAGTCCGCCGCCCGACGTTTCGCCGCTGATGCTGGCATTGATAACGGTGGTTTGCTGACCCTGGTCTGCCAGCCGTTGACCGAGTAACGCTACCCAGCCTTGCTCGAGATTCATGCCATAGGCGGCACTGATACTGTCACCCATAACGAGTATAGTGCGCTCCGAAGCGGCCAATGGCTGCGTCAGAAGTACGCCACTCAGGATGGCTATGGCCAATCTGGGTGGCAAGAGCCCGCGTAAGAGAGCGGTAAGGAAGGGCGTAATGATCAAATCAAGAAATCTCCAAAAGCGTGTGGCCATGGGCGAAGAGCAGCTTGAGATCCTGCGAGGTATAGACCTCGAAATCAAGGGCGGCGAAAGTGCAGCCATTGTAGGCGCCTCGGGATCGGGTAAGTCGACTTTGCTGGGCCTGCTGGCGGGGCTCGACACGGCGTCGGGCGGCGATGTGTGGATAGATGGGCAATCGCTATCGGGACTCGACGAGGAAGCTCGGGCGCGATTGCGCGCCGATAAAGTGGGTTTTGTATTCCAGTCTTTTCAATTGTTACCCGCCTTGAGTGCGCTAGAAAACGTCATGCTACCCCTTGAGCTCTCAGGGAAGCCTAATGCGTGCGAGCAGGCTGAGCGGTATCTCGGGGCAGTGGGGCTGTCACACCGATTGGATCATTACCCAAACACGCTGTCCGGAGGGGAGCAGCAGCGAGTCGCTATTGCGAGGGCTTTTGCGTCGCAGCCGGCGTTGTTGTTTGCCGACGAGCCCACTGGCAATCTCGATACCAAGACCGGCGAGCAGGTCATCGACCTGCTGTTCGATTTAAACCGCGCCGAGGGCACCACGCTGGTGTTGGTGACCCACGACAGTCGTCTGGCGGAGCGCTGCGAGCGCGTATTTGAAATGGATAGCGGTCGTTTGGAGTCGGTGCGGTAGTGACTCAGGGCTCGACACTGTCACCCGTAACGCTGCTACTTCGTGATTGGCGGGGTGGGGAGCTGGGAATGCTGCTATGCGCACTCACACTGGCAGTCGCTGTCGTGGTGGCCATTAGCGCCTTTGTCTCGTCGTTACAGAATACGTTGGCCGAGGAAAGTCTACGATTTCTTGCAGCAGATCAGGTTGTGAGCAGTGCACAGCCCCTTGATCCCACTTGGCAACAACAGGCCCACGAGCTTGGCCTTGAAACTGCTAATGTCACCACCTTTAGCTCTATGGCGGTGACCGACGACGATGCCATGCATTTGGTCTCTGTTAAGGCAGTAGACAACGACTACCCCTTGCGTGGTGAGCTTGGCGTTAGCCTTGAACCCTTTGGCTCGATCAATTCAGCTATGGCCAGTCCCAAGCCCGGGGAGGCCTACCTTGCACCTCGTCTATTCTCTCTGCTGGCGGTGGCCATTGGCGACCGCATTTGGGTGGGTGATAAGGACTTGCGCGTCGCGGGGTCCATCAGGGCCGAGCCCGATGCAACCACGGGGATGTTTGGTTACGGGCCCCGGCTAATGATGAATCACGCCGATTTGCCCTCGACCAACGTGGTGCAGCCGGGCAGTCGTGTCGCCTATCGCTTGTTATTGCGCGGGGAGTCGGGGGCCTTGGCCGTATTTAGTGAATGGATAAAGCCATCCTTGGTCCAGGGGCAGCGCCTGTTGGGAAGCGATGACGCGCAAAGCCGCGTGGGTTCGACGCTCGATAGGGCCCAGGGCTTTTTATTGTTGGCGGGCAGTCTGGCGGTGATGTTATCTGCTGCAGCGATCGCGTTGGCGGCACGGCGGTTCAGTGAGCGTCATACCCAGGCGGTGGCCGTAATGAAAAGCTTGGGTGCGCAGGCAGGCCAGGTGAGCCGGCTTTATGGCGGCAGCTTGCTGCTATTGGGTCTCGGGTCCGTGGTGTTGGGATGGTTGCTCGGCGCCTCATTCCAGTACCTGTTTCTTCAAAGTTTCGCGGATGAATTCGGTCTATTACCCGGCTCAATCGGTTGGCGTCCCTTTGTGGTGGGCGCGGTTACGGCGCTGGTGTGTTTGGGGTTTTTTGCTTGGCCGCCGCTGCGACGCTTGGCGGCTGTGTCGCCGTTGCGGGTGCTGCGTCGCGAACAGGGTGTTGATACTGGGTACCGGCCACTTGAGTTGGTCTTGGCTGGCGTGGCGATGGTATTGCTGATGCTATGGTATTCAGGCGACCCAGTGACCACCGGCGCGTTGGTCTTAGGGTTGTTGGTTACGGTGTCCTTGGGCGTGATGGTCGCTAGGCTACTTCTCCGGCTAGCAAAAGGCGCGGGTAGTCGTGCCGGCAGTGTCTGGCGCTTTTCGTTGGCAGGGTTGGCGCGTCGCAAAAATGAAAATGCCCTGCAGATGGTGGTGTTCGCGTTAGCCATGATGCTGGCGCTGTCGCTTGTCATTATAAGAACGTCACTTCTTGCGCAGTGGCAGGCCCAGCTTCCTGCCGACACCCCAAATCACTTTCTATTAAATATTGAACCTGCCCAAACTGATGCGTTGGTCACTTTCTTAGATGAAAACAACATTGCCGCAGAGCCGCTATTTCCAATGAGCCGAGGACGGGTCATGGCGGTTAACGGTGTTGAGCTCATGGATTCGGCAGATGATCGGCGGCCAGGACGACAGCGAGAGGCCAATTTTACCCACGCGGCGGTTTTGCCTGAAGCCAACACCCTGATATCGGGTAGCTGGTGGACGCCTGGAACCGCTGAACCACTGGTGTCATTGGAGCGTGAATTTGCTGAAAGCGTATCGGCGGATGTGGGTGATGAACTGCGGCTGCAAATCGGCTCTGAGAGTTTCACTGCCGAGGTCGCCAGTATTCGCGAGGCTGACTGGCAAAGTATGAAGCCCAATTTTTTTGTGATTTTCCCAGAGGCAGTGCTGGCGCCGTTTCCCAAGACTTACATGACCAGCTTTCATCTGGGAGAGTCACAGCGCGATGTCCTCACGGCATTGGTAAAGGCGTACCCCACCGTCTCCATTATTGAGCTGGATATTGTGCTGAAAGAAATGCAAAGCATCATTGCGCGAGTATCGGTAGCGATTGAGTTGGTTTTGGCGGTGATTGTGATGGCGGGTTTGTTGGTGTTGGTGGCAGGCATTCAGGCCAGCGTCGATGCACGTTTGCATGAAGGTGCCTTGCTGCGGGCGCTCGGTGCAAAACAGGGCCTGCTGTTGGGCGGGCTATGGGTGGAGTTTGCCGTACTGGGCGGCCTAGCCGCACTGCTGGCGCTATTGGGCGCTGAGGTGGCTGCATGGGGCCTTCAAACCCAAGCACTGGATTTGCGCTACGGTCCCAGTTTTTGGTTGTGGTTGCCAGCGGTTGCAGTGGGGGCGGTCTTTATCGGTGCGGTCGGTGTATGGAGTTGCCGGCATACCGTGGCGGTACCACCACTACGAGTCTTACGCGAAATCTAACCCAGGAACCCAGGCTTAAACACGGTGCGGCGCTGGACAAAAAAAGCCCGGCGTTACCGGGCTTTATCAATTACCGCTACAACTTAGCCCAGCAAATGGGCAACCGCGTCGCGCTCTTCAGTGAGTTCGGCCGCCGTAGCATCCATTCTGGCACGACTGAATTCGCTAACCTCGACACCTTGGACAATTTCCCAATCACCGCCGCTGCAGCGACAGGGGAAGGAGTAAATCAGCCCAGCTTCTATGCCGTATGAACCATCGGAATAAACGCCCATCGACACCCAGTCGCCCTCGGCGGTTCCCAGTGCCCAGCTGCGCATATGGTCGATGGCTGCATTGGCTGCGGAAGCGGCGGATGACGCACCGCGTGCTTTGATGATGGCGGCACCACGCTGCTGGACTACCGGAATGAAGGTTTCCTCTAGCCAGGACTGGTCAACCAGATCGATACCGGGCTTGCCGTTAACAAGGGCATTAAAAATGTCAGGATACTGGGTCGCCGAGTGGTTGCCCCAGATGGTCATTTGAGTGATGTCGTTGACCGTAGTGCCCGTTTTCTGTGCCAACTGGGTTTTCGCCCGATTGTGGTCCAGCCGCATCATGGCAGTGAAGTTGCGCGGGTCAATGTCAGGGGCATTGCGCTGGGTGATGAGCGCATTGGTGTTGGCGGGGTTGCCGACAACCAGCACTTTAATGTCGCGCGAAGCATGATCGTTAATCGCTTTGCCTTGCACTGAGAAGATCGCAGCATTGGCTTCCAGCAAGTCCTTACGCTCCATGCCCGGACCGCGAGGTCTCGCGCCGACGAGCAAGGCGTAGTCAGCGTCTTTGAAAGCAACGTTGGGGTCGTCAGTACAAACGATGTCAGCCAGTAGCGGAAACGCGCAATCATCCAGCTCCATGCGGACGCCTTCGAGAGCCTCCATAGCAGGGGTGATGTCGAGTAGTTGCAGGATGACAGGCTGGTCATCGCCGAGCATGGCGCCAGAGGCGATGCGAAACAGTAGGGCATAACCGATTTGACCGGCGGCGCCAGTGACCGCAACCCGAACGGGATTCTTCATAGTAACTTCCTTGCTAATGTAGCTTGATAACAACGTGTTGATGACAACGCGGACAACGCCCTAGGGCGATAGGAGCGCGATTTTCGGCTGCTTGGTGCCAAAAGACAAGTCTATGGCGGCAAACGGCATTATTGCTGGGCGTCAGTTTTGCCTGAAGTGCCCCGGATTCTATATTATCGTCCGCTGTTTCTAACGGACTGTGCAGCATGCAGGCGCCTGACACCGAACGCCGTGGTGATGATCGACGGCAAAAGCTTGAGTTCAACAAATTGCGCAAGCGGCTTCGCCGCCAAGTGGGCCATGCCATCGTCGATTTTTCCATGATCGAGGAGGGCGATCGCGTAATGGCCTGTGTGTCCGGTGGCAAGGACTCCTACGCCATGTTGGATATTTTGCTGCACCTTCGCGACAGTGCGCCGATCAACTTTGAAGTCATCGCCGTCAATCTCGATCAAAAACAGCCAGGTTTCCCCGAGCACGTATTGCCCGAGTACCTCGAGCAGCGTGGTGTCCCGTTCTACATTTTAGAGCGCGATACTTACAGTGTGGTGAAGTCGGTTATCCCCGAGGGTAAAACCACCTGTGGCCTTTGCTCACGGTTACGCCGGGGTACGCTCTACGGGTTTGCTCAGCAAATTGGGGCTAGCAAGATTGCGCTGGGGCACCATCGAGATGACATCGTGGAGACCTTATTTCTCAACATGTTCTTTTCGGGCAAGCTCAAGGCTATGCCGCCAAAGCTGTTGAGCGATGACAAACAAAATGTGGTGATTAGGCCCATGGCTTACTGCAAGGAGGCCGATTTGGAGCGCTATGCCCAGGCCATGGCTTTTCCCATCATTCCGTGCAACTTGTGTGGCTCACAGGACAACTTGCAGCGGGTACAAGTTAAGCAGATGTTGCGCGACTGGGAGCGTCAGTACCCGGGGCGCACGGAAACGATATTCAAGGCAATTTCCGATGTCTCTCCTTCGCAACTAGCCGATAGAGAGTTATTTAATTTCAATGATTTAAGGATCGAAATTGATAGAGAGTTGAACCTACCTGAGTTACGGGTGGTTCAGCTCTGATGGCAGCTCAGACGTTACTTCGTGCGGTCGATGTGAGTATCGAGCGCGGGTATCGTCGGTTATTGGCTGGCGTGACGTTTGATGTCAGCCCCGGGGAAATCTGGCAGCTATCGGGGCCCAACGGAAGCGGTAAAACGTCATTGTTACGGGCGGTGGCCGGTCTTGCACAGGCCGGGGTGAGCGGCACTATCGAGCGGAGTAATTCCTGTTTGTTTCAAGGTCATGCCAACGGCCTTAAGCCATTATTAAGCGCCACCGAAAACCTGTCTTGGCACCCCAGTGGTGCCGTTGGGGACTCCGACGCTGACATCCAGATGGCGTTGATCGAGGTTGGTTTGGCTGGCCTGGAGTCATTGCCCGTGGGCAATTTGTCGGCGGGGCAGCAGCGGCGGGTGGGCCTGGCGCGACTGTGGTTGGCTTCCAGTGCACTCTGGTTGCTCGACGAACCCTTCACGGCGCTGGATAAACAGGGTATCGCGATGCTTTCTTCGCGACTTGAGCAGCACCTTGAGCAGGGTGGAGCGGTGGTTTTTAGCAGCCACCAGCCCATGGCCTTGAGCCGACCTGTAACTGTGCTCGAGCTGGATGATCATGCGGTCTGATTCCGGGTCTGTGCCCACCGGCGCATTTCTTTGGCGCCAGTTACAGCGACATTGTCACAGCGCTTTGCGAAAGCCTGGCGACACTTTTAATCCGCTGCTTTTCTACTTGATGGTGGTCACCTTGTTCCCGTTAGGATTGGGTCCGGATCCCAATGTGCTGGCCATGCTTGCACCCGGTTTACTTTGGGTGGTCGCTTTGCTCGCCACCTTGACGGTGGCGGGTAAATTATTCGCCTCTGACTATGCCGATGGCAGTCTCGAGCAGTTGCTGTTGGCGCCGCATCCCCTCTATTTGTCGGCCATGGCCGAAATCGTGGTGCACTGGCTCATGGCGGGATTGACGCTGGCCCTTGCCTCGCCCTTGTTTGCAGTGATGTTGAAGTTGCCCAGTGACGCTATTGCGACACTTGTGATCAGTCTGTTGCTGGGAACTTGGTCGCTGTCGCTGATCGCCGGTATTGGAGCTGCCTTAACAGTGGGTTTGCGGCGAGGAGGCGCCTTGCTGTCGTTGATAATTTTACCGTTTATGGTGCCCGTACTGATTTTTGGTGCCAGTGCTGTACGAGAGGCCGCGCAGGGTTATGATCCCGCGAGCTGGTTGGCTCTGCTGGGCGCCTACGCGTCGGCAGCCTCAATCTTAGCCCCCGTGGCCATTGCGGCGGGTTTGCGTATTTCGGTGGATAACTGAGTTGGCATTTTTTCTGGCCAACCAAAGGATATAATGTCGTTTATGTGGTCCATCATTCACAAGTTCGGTTCCCCCCCTTGGTTTTATGATTTCACTAATCGTTGGCTGCGGTGGCTACTGCCAATCACGGTGTTGCTGTTGCTCGCAGGTTCGATCTGGGGATTGCTATTTGCGCCGCCTGATTTTAGGCAGGGCAATAGCTACCGCATAATTTTTATCCACGTGCCTTCGGCTGTAGTCGCTCTGGCGGGGTATTATGCGCTGGCCTTCGCTGGTCTGGTCAGTCTCGTCTGGAAAATCAAAATGGCCGATACCGCGATGCGCGCCATCGCTCCCGTAGGTGCCGCCTTGACCTTCATTGCTCTGGCGACGGGCTCCATCTGGGGTAAGCCGACATGGGGTGCTTGGTGGGTGTGGGATGCACGCATAACATCGATGCTGTTACTGCTTTTCCTGTATTTGGGTGTTATGGCCCTATTCGAAGCTTACGAGAATCGCGCAACGGCAGCCAAAGCCTGCGCGGTTCTCTCACTGGTTGGTACCGTCAATATTCCGATCATCTACAAGTCCGTGGATTGGTGGTACAGCTTGCATCAGCCAGCATCGATCAAGTTCACGGGTGAATCGGCGATTGATACCTCAATGTTGTATCCGCTGCTGCTGAATATTGGTGCTTTTTATCTGCTCTTTGCAGTGGTTGTGATGATGAATATGCGTGCAGAGCTGTTATCGGACTACCACTCGGCTAGCTGGTTGCGGGAGCGCTTGGGAGAGCAGGGCTGATGGCGTTTTCTTCATTGGCAGAGGCGTTGGCCATGGCCGGACATGGTCCCTACGTTTGGTCTGCCTACACGCTGACTGCCTTGGTGGTGGTGGCTTTGGTCATTGCGCCTTCGCGACGCACTCGACGGTCTCGCGCGCAGATTCGGGCAGAGATACAGCGCTTGAGTGCGGCATCAGCGGCCACCGAGTCGCAGGAGGCAAACCGTGCATCCTATTCGTAAACGTCGATTAACCGTTGCCGCTTTGGTGGTCGTGCTTTCCAGTGCGGCCGTGGGTTTGGTGGCCTATGCCTTGCGCGGCAACATCAACTTATTTTATCCGCCAGCCGAAGTAGCGGCGGGAGCAGCTCCCATGGATCGCGCGATTCGGGTGGGGGGTATGGTGGTCGAGGGTAGTGTCATGCGGGATCAGGGCTCGTTGACCACGCGGTTTCAGGTCACCGATTACACGGCCGTGGTAGAGGTGAGTTACACCGGCATATTGCCCGATCTTTTCGCTGAGGGCGAAGGCGTGGTTGCTTCCGGACAATTGCAGGCTGATGGCAGCTTCGTGGCCACCGAAGTATTAGCTAAGCACGATGAAAACTACATGCCGCCAGAGGTGGCGGCAGCGCTAGAGGGCAAAACGCCGGCTTTGAGTGCCCAGGGAGGCAGCGGCTTCTGATGTTACCTGAGCTCGGTCATCTCTCGCTGATTTTGGCCTTCGTGTTGGCCTGTGCCCTCGGGGTTCTCCCTTTGGTGGGAGCATGGCGTCGAGATATCTCGCTCATGAATCTGTCCGGCAGTCTTGCAACGGGGGTTTTCGTGTTCACGCTCTTGGCCTTCGGGGTGCTTGCCAAAGCATTTTTAGCTGATGATTTTTCAGTTCGCATTGTGGCGGCAAATTCTAATTCGCTGTTGCCTGATGCCTTTAAGTTTGCCGCGGTCTGGGGCAACCATGAGGGCTCGCTGTTGCTGTGGGCCCTCATCTTGTCGGGTTGGATGGTTGCTGTCGTGGCCTTCAGCCGTGGCCTACCTCTGTCGGTGGTGGCGCGGGTATTGTCAGTTATGGGCTGCATTGCAGCGGGCTTTCTGGCGTTTTCATTATTCACCTCGAGCCCCTTTGAGCGCTTATTGCCGGGTACTCCGCTGGAGGGCAGTGACTTGAATCCGCTGCTGCAGGATCCGGGTTTGGTCATTCATCCACCGATTTTGTACATGGGCTACGTGGGTTTGGTCGTGCCTTTTGCCTTTGCTATTGCTGCCTTGCTTGGGGGGCAGTTGGACGTGTCCTGGGCGCGTTGGTCTCGGCCTTGGACCAATGTGGCTTGGGCATTTTTGAGCCTCGGCATTATGTTGGGTAGCTGGTGGGCCTATTATGAGCTTGGCTGGGGCGGGTGGTGGTTCTGGGACCCCGTTGAAAATGCGTCATTTATGCCTTGGCTGGTGGCCACGGCGTTAATTCATTCCCTTGCCGTTACCGAGAAGCGGGGCGTGTTTAGAGCCTGGACCGTGTTGCTGGCGATAGCGGCCTTTTCGCTGTCACTATTGGGCACTTTTTTGGTCCGCTCCGGCGTGCTGACCTCGGTACACGCCTTTGCTGCTGACCCTGAGCGCGGCGTGTTTATTTTGATTTTCCTGGCCATCGTTGTAGGTGGATCACTGTTGTTGTTTGCATTGCGAGCTCCTCAGGTCGCGAGTTCGGTGTCCCATGAACCGGTGTCCCGAGAAACCTTGCTGTTGGTTAACAATGTCATCTTTGCGGTCTCTGCATTGACGGTGCTATTGGGCACGCTGTTTCCCTTGATCATGGATGCCGCGGGGGCCGGCAAATACTCAGTCGGTCCGCCGTATTTCAACGCCGTATTTGTGCCGCTAATGGCACTGGTCGCACCGTTTATGGTGCTAGGTCCGGCGGCCCGTTGGAAGCGTGATACGGGATTTCGAATTTGGCGAGAAGTCCGATTTTCCGGCGCGGTAGCGCTGGGGCTTTGTGTGGCAGCCATGTATCTGAGCAGGGGCAATCTTTGGGTGGCGCTGGCGGCACTCCTGTCAGGTTGGCTATTGGTCGGGCTAATCTGGGATGTGCACTTGCGTACCCGTGGTCGAGACAGTCTCCGTCGAGGTCTAGGTCAACTGACGCCGAGTTATTGGGGAATGTGTCTCGCCCACACCGGATTCGCATTGGCGATTCTGGGTGCGACTGTGCTCACCCAGTTTGGTGAAGAGCAAGACGTTCGCATGTCGGTCGGGGAGAGCGCCACTTTGGGCGACTACAGCTTTCGCTTTGAGAGGCTAGAGCAGGCTAAGGGTAGTAATTACGACGGTGACCGCGGCGTATTCGTGGTGAGCGACGCGCAAGGGGGTGTAACCACTTTGTTTGCTGAGAAGCGCCGTTATTTTGCCAGTAACCAAATTATGACGGAGGCGGGGATTGATGGCGGCTTACTGCGCGACCTTTTTGTGGCATTGGGTGAGCCGCTGGAGGATGGCGCTTGGAGTGTCCGCTTGCAACAGAAGCCGCTCATTCGATGGATCTGGGCCGGCGCTATTTTTATGGCAGCCGGTGGTTTGTTGACGGTGACTGATCGTCGCTATCGTGCGCGCAAGGCGCGAGCCAACTCGGCACTAAGTCAGGAAGCACTGCGTGTCGCGACTTAAGCTGTTCTTGCCATTAGTGGCCTTTCTGGCTTTGGGCGGCCTGCTTTGGCGTGGGTTGGCCCTGGATCCTTCGGCGCTGCCGTCAGCGCTGTTGGGACGTCCGCTACCAGAGTTCGATTTGCCCGAGCTGGGGGCACAGGCGTCGCTTACCCGCATGGATGTCGTTGGTGAGACCGCCCTGTTAAATGTCTGGGCGACCTGGTGTTACTCCTGCCGCGTGGAGCACCCGTTTTTGCTAAAGCTCGCTGAGCAAGGCGTGCCTATTTTTGGCCTCAACTACAAGGACGAGTCCGGCCCCGCCCAGCAATGGCTCAGTCAACTTGGCAACCCCTATCGGCGGGTCATTGAGGATAGAGAGGGGCGTTTAGGCTTGGACTTGGGTGTCTACGGAGCCCCGGAAACCTATGTGATCGCAGCCGATGGCACGGTGCAGTATCGTCACGTCGGTGTGCTCAATGAGGCGGTCTGGAGCACTACGCTGGAGCCATTATTCTCCGGAGGTGCTGAGTAAATGCGGATTTTCCTTGTCATGGTATTGGTTTTTACGACCCTATCTGCCCGCGCCGTCATCGAAACCTACGAATTCAGTGATCCGGCGTTGCAGAGTCGCTACGCCAATTTGAGTCAGGAGCTACGCTGTCCCAAGTGTCAAAATCAAAACATCGCTGATTCCAACGCGCCGATCAGTCGGGATCTCAGAGCCATCCTATACGCCCAGCTAGAGGCTGGCGCCACTGACGAAGAAATTCTGGATTACATGGTCGCGCGCTATGGTGAATTTGTGCGTTACCGGCCCGCGTTAGATACCACCACGGCGCTACTCTGGTACGGGCCTTTGGCGCTGCTGATTGGGGGGGTATTGGCCATTATTTGGGTTGTTCGTGGGCGTTCGCGTGACGCCAGCGACGCCGAGCCCGATGCCGCGGCACTGGCTTCGCTGCGAGCCCGTGTGGCTGAGCAAGACAAGGACGCGCTCGGTGGCTGACATCGCCTTCGGATTGCTGATTGTGGGGTTGCCTCTTGGCGTCGTTACCTTGCTATTGCCGTCAGTATTACGACGCGGCGAGGAGGGTGATACCGCGTTTGACTGGTTGCGTCTGCGTCGTTCTGAACTGACCGCTGAAAGCGAGGGTTTGTATGCGGATGCGGAGTTGCGTGTGCTGGAGGAAGGGCTTGCCAGCCAGCCTGACCTTTCAGAGCTGAATCAAAACCGCGTGAATTCAGGCCAGCCAAGTCTGGGAGTGGTGGCCCGAAGCTTGTTGCTGCTGCTGGTATTGGCGATGTCGGCGCTGCTCTACGGCCAGCTCGGCGCTAGGGACGATGTCCTCCTCAGTGCGCAAATGGAAAATTTGGAGGGCGCCAGTCCCGAACAGATTGATGAACTTATTGGAAAGATTGCCAAGCGATCCGCTGAGCGTCCTACCAATGCCGATTACTTGGTGTTGCTAGGGCAGTATTACACGGGAACTGAGCGTCACGCTGATGCCCTGGCGGCCTATGAGCAATTGTTAACGCTCTTTCCCGATAATGCTGAAATGTTGGCGAGAGCTGCTCAGGCAGAGTTCTTGGCGGGGAATCGCACACTGACGCCTCAGGTTACCGCTAGGGCGGAGCAAGCCCTCGCGATTGATCCTGCGCAGCGAACCGCGCTTGGTACGCTGGGGATTGCTGCATTCGAAGCTGAGGCCTACGATCAGGCCCTCAGGTATTGGGAGCGGCTCATCGCCTTTGAGGTACCCGATAGCCCCGGCTATCAACTGCTATCTAGTGTTATCGAGGAGGCTCGCCGGCGCGGTAGCCAAAGCCTAGCTGATGATTCGGCTGTGCAAACTGCGCTGCCCGTACTGTTACAGGTCGAAGTGGCTTTGCCTGAGGGTGTCAGTCTTCCCGAGGGCGTGACCGTATTTGTTCTCGCGCGACCAGCGGGTAGTGAGCAGCGTATGCCCTTGGCGGTGGTAAAGCGTCGAGCGATGAGTTGGCCTTTGCAAGTGACCTTAGACGACAGTGCTGGCATGGCGGGACAGGTACTGTCGGATCATCCTCAGGTCGACCTCGAAGTGCAGGTTTCTCCTTCGGGCCAGCCGGGCTTGACTAACGCGAGTTGGATAGCCGCGGCCAAAGCCGTCTCCGTACCCAACGACAGCCCCATAACGATGCTTTTAGCCCCCGCAAGCGGCAGATAATGCGATTAAGCCGCCGTCGCCTATAGTGTTGTAGCGCCGGAGCATATACACTACATGTTGTGTTTTGGGGCCGTATTCTGCGCCCCCCGGTTTTAGGAAGATTATGCGGCTAAAGTCGATAAAACTTGCGGGTTTTAAGTCATTTGTAGACCCCACAACGGTCAATTTTCCCAGCAACATGTGCTCAGTGGTGGGTCCTAACGGCTGCGGTAAGTCCAATATTATTGATGCCGTGCGCTGGGTTATGGGCGAAAGCTCTGCCAAAACCTTGCGCGGCGAATCCATGACCGACGTCATATTCAACGGCACCACCAATAGGCAGCCCGTGGGTCAGGCTTCCATTGAGCTGCTGTTCGATAATAGTGAAGGCAAAATAGTTGGCGAATATGCTGCCTACAGCGAAATTTCCGTGCGTCGGGTGGTTGGCCGAGAGGGTACCTCTGATTATTTCCTAAATGGCGCCAAGTGTCGGCGACGGGACATCACCGACCTGTTTCTGGGTACGGGTCTGGGGCCGCGTAGCTACGCCATTATTGAGCAGGGCATGATCTCGCGGCTGGTGGAGTCCAAACCTGAGGATCTTCGGGTTTTCATCGAGGAAGCTGCAGGTATTTCCAAATATAAAGAGCGACGCCGCGAGACGGAAAATCGCATGCGTCGAACTGTCGAGAACCTCGAGCGCTTGACCGATTTGCGCGAGGAGCTTGAGCGTCAGCTTTCGCACTTGCAGCGCCAGGCGCAAGCCGCGGAGAAATACGCGGAATACCGCGCTGAGGAGCGGGGCTTGAAAGCCGAGCTGTTCACACTTCAGTGGCGGGAGCACCAGCAGGACAGTGCAGGCGGCCGGGGCCGATTAGGTGATCTCGAATTGCGCATGGAAGGCGAGCGGACCGAATTGGGCCACACCTCCGCCCAGATCGAGCAACTGCGTGTAGAAATGACCGACGCCACGGATGCTTTCAATAAGGTTCAGGCCGATTACTACACTGTGGGCGGCGAGGTAACGCGCGTCGAGCAGGCGATTCGGTATGAGCAGGAAAAACGCGACTCGTTAACCCAGGATCTCGATCAAACCCGCACCGCCTTGTCCGAAGCACAGGGTCACCTTGATGCAGATGGCAGCAGATTGAGTGGCTGGCGCGAGGAGTTGGCACAGATCACGCCAGAGCTGGAACGATTGCTGGCAGATGCGGAGCGTGGCACTCAGGCGCTGGCGGGCGCTGAGCAGCAAATGGCCACCTGGCAAACCGGTTGGGACGCGTTCAATGAGCGGGCCGCCTTGCCAAGGCAGACCTCGGAGGTGGCTCAGAGTCGTATAGCCTATCTCGAACAAGTTTTGACCAAGCTCAACGAGCGCATCGCGCGTTTGCAACAAGAGCTTTCCAATGTCTCAGCGACATCCGAGGCAGACGCCAGCATCGAGGCGTTACGCGAACAAATTGAGTTATCGGCCTCAGCGTTAGCTAGTCAAGAATCCGACAACGAGCGCCGAGCGTCAGAGCTTGCCGGCTTCCGCACTGAAATTGAAGTGCTGCGTCAGTCTCAGGACACCGGGCGTGCTGAGCTGCAGGAAATGCGCGGCCAGCATGCATCACTGACGGCATTGCAAGAGGCGGCCAGAGCGCGTGACGGTAGCGACCCCACGGCAACACTACTGTCCGGGTTGGCAGTCGCGCCTCGTGGATCGCTATTTGAAGCCTTGACGGTGGAAGAGCGCTGGAGTCGTGCTGTTGAGTTGGTGCTAGGTGGTGCTCTGACGGCGACCTGTATCGACGATTTGAGTGCAGTGCTAGATCAGACCCGCTCAGGGCAGTTGCCGCAGGGCGTGCATCTTGTCTCGACTTCAGGTGCAGTTGAAGCGGCGGCAGGCACACTGGCGGCGGTGGTGACTGGATCACCCGCCGCTGTGGGCCTGTTAAATGGCGTATACCTGGCGGATTCGCTCGGCGAGGCGATAGACCGCTTGTCGAATTTGCCCCAAGGGGCATCGGTGGTGACGCCTGACGGCAGTTGGTTGGGTCAAGGCTGGGCGCGTACGCAGTCCAGTGGCGACGATACTGCCGGTGTTATTGAACGCGAGCGCCTCTTGGCAGAGTTGGTCGATGCTATGTCCACTGCCAAGAATAGCCTCGAGTCCCTTGAGGCAGAATTGGCTGCCGTTCGCGAGCGACGCCATCTCTGTGAACAGGCACTCAATGAAGGTCAACGCGAGCTAAAGCGCGCAGTGCGTGAGCATGCAGAGCTTGAAGCGGGATTGAAAACACGACTGGCCGCCGAGGAGCAAGTGCGGCAGCGTCATGCGCAACTCAGTGCCGATCTGGATGAGGCGCGCCGACAGTTCATCTCAGAGCAGGAGGCGTTGAGTGCAGCTCGCGTGGAATTATCCGCGGCGTTGGATCAAATGGAGAGCGATCGGGCGGAGCAGGAGCGGTTGTCGAGGGAGCGCGATCAGCTTCGGGAAGCGTTGAATGCGGCGCGAGAGCAGGCGCGTCAAGCTCGGGATTCTGCGCATGCCACTGAGGTTAAAGCAGAGAACCTTAAGACGCAGGTAGCCGCTGTAGAGAGCACTATTGAGCGTCTGCAATCTCAGGTGCAGCAGCTGCAGACCCGCGCCAATGAACTCGATTCCCAGATGCCAATGGCGGATGATCCTGACGCAGCGCTAAAAGCTGAGCTAGAAAGGCTGTTAGCCCAGCGCCTAGAGGCCGAGGCTGCTTTGTCCAGCGCTCGTCAGTTGGTCGCCGATAAGGAACATGCGCTGCGAGAGCTAGAACAGCGCAAAGTGGGGGTTGAGCACCGCTTGCAGCAATTGCAATCGGATATGCAGGCTGAGCGTCTAAAACAGGCTGAGCGCCAGGTTCGAATTGAGACGGTTGAGCGCCAGTTGCAGGAACTGGAAGCTGATCCCAGCGCTGTCGCTGCCACGTTGCCGGCAGAGGCGAGCGAGGCTGAGTGGCAGGTGAAGGTGGAGCGCATTGCCTCGCGAATAACCCGTCTAGGACCTATTAATTTGGCGGCGATTGACGAGTGTGCCAGGGCATCTGAGCGCAAAGAGTATTTGGATGCTCAGAATGCCGATCTCGAATCGGCACTGTCGACATTGGAAAACGCCATTCGCAAAATCGATAAAGAGACCCGTACTCGATTTCAAGAAACCTTCGAGCAGGTCAACGCCGATTTTTCAGAGTTGTTCCCTAAAGTATTCGGTGGCGGCACGGCCAGTCTTGAGCTCACGGGAGATGATCTCCTCGATACCGGTGTTTCAATCATGGCGCGGCCACCTGGGAAGAAAAACAGCACCATCCACCTGCTGTCGGGTGGTGAGAAGGCGATGACGGCCATCGCATTGGTGTTCTCGATTTTCCGATTGAATCCGGCACCCTTCTGCATGCTAGATGAGGTTGACGCTCCTCTTGATGACGCCAACGTGGGGCGGTACGCCCGCATGGTTAAGGAAATGTCCGACAAGGTGCAGTTCATCTTTATCACCCACAACAAGATCACCATGGAGGCGGCCGATCACTTGATGGGCGTCACCATGCAGGAGCCCGGTGTGTCCAGATTGGTCACGGTAGATATCGAGGAAGCTGCGCAACTGGCGGCGAGCTGACAACGCTTCGTAGGGGGGGCGATGGAGTTTACGTTTTTGAACTCGATCATTGTGTTGGGTGGCATCGTCATACTGGCGGTGTTCTTAGATGCCGTGCGGCGGGTTGTGCGTGAACGGCGCGGTGAGGTGCGTCTTAACGCAAAGATTGTTCGCAGTGCGCCCGAAGACAGTGGCGAGGAGTTCAATCTGCTATCTGAACTTCCCAATGGAGGCGCGCGAATCGTGCGACGTGACGATCTTCGTCCGCCTGAAAACCCAGATGAGTCTCTGGCGATGGACGTATCACAAGCTATCGTTGAGGATGCCGCAGAGATTCCCTCGTTTTCAGCGTTAGACAGTCAGGCGTTAGACGATCAACTGGATGAGCCCGAGGTGGTTAGCGAAGCCAAGCCCAGGAAGCGGAAGGGCAAGAAAGCCGAAGCCAAGGACTCGGATGCTGTCGAGACGCTGGATTGGCTGGAACAGCTCGATAAACCTGATCCTGAACCCGAACCAGAAGCGCGGCTTCCACGGGATGTGGATCCGCATGTGTTTGTGCTTAATGTGGTGGCGCGCCAGGAGGCGGGTTTCAACGGTACCGACGTGCTGCATATTTTGTTGGCCTGTGACCTGCGATTTGGCGACATGGACTTCTTTCACCGCCATGAACATGCCGCGGGTCGCGGTGCCATACAGTTCAGTGTCGCCAATATGATGAATCCAGGCGTGTTTAATATCGATACCATGGAGCAGATGAGTACCCGTGGACTCATGTTTTTTCTCACGCTGCCGGGCCCGGAGGACATGCTCAAGGCTTTTGACTTCATGTACGAGACAGCAAAGGCGGTAGCCAAAAATCTCGATGGCGACGTACTTGATGAGAGGCGCAGCGCCGTCACACGACAAAGTCTTGACCACATGCGCCAGCAGATTCGGGAGCTCGAGCGCCGCTTGCACATGATCGAGGGCTGATCGAGGTGTCCGCGATTGCTCGCATCGATGAATTAAAAGCATTACTCAGGCGTTGGAGCGATGAGTATTACCGACTAGATCAGCCTTCAGTGCCTGACAGTGAATTTGACCGCTGCTTGCAGGAGCTCATTCGGCTCGAGCGCGATAACCCCGAGCTACTCACCCCGGATTCACCCTCTCAACGTGTAGGTGCGCCACCACTTGAGGCGTTCAGCACTGTGACGCATCGCATGGCGATGTTATCTCTGGATAATGCATTCTCGACTGAGGATCTCGTTGACTTTGAGCGGCGTAATTGCGGTCGATTGGGCGTCGAGCGGCTGGAATTTTGCTGCGAACCCAAGCTCGATGGTGCGGCGGTTAGCCTGATTTACGAGCAGGGCAAGTTAGTGCAGGCCGCAACGCGGGGCGACGGTCAGACCGGTGAAGACATTACCCAGAATGTGCGCACAATTGCCAGTGTGCCGCTGGCACTGAATGGTTCCGACATGCCCGAGATTCTAGAAGTGCGCGGTGAGATATTTATGCCCCTGGCTGGGTTCGCCAAAATGAATGAACGGGCCGTTGAGCGTGGAGAAAAAGTGTTTGTTAATCCCCGCAATGCGGCGGCCGGTAGCTTGAGGCAATTGGACTCTCGGGTGACGGCGCAACGTCCACTGGCATTTTGCAGTTACTCGGTGGGCTATGTTTCCCCGGGAGCCCAGTTGCCGCGCAGGCAAAGTTTGATGTTGAGTAAGCTGAAAGAGTGGGGCCTGCCCATTTCTGATTACATGGATGTGGTAGTTGGTGCTGATGGTTGCGCCAGTTACTACGACCGGATGTCGGCATTGCGCCCAGACTTGCCCTTTGAAATCGATGGCATTGTCTACAAAGTGGATGATCTCTCACAACAAGAGCTGTTAGGTTATGTCTCGCGAGCACCGCGGTGGGCTATAGCGCGCAAATTTCCCGCCCAGGAGGAGATGACAACCCTGCTGGATGTTGAATTCCAAGTAGGGCGAACCGGAGCTATTACACCAGTGGCTCGACTTGAACCCGTGTTTGTTGGTGGCGTCACGGTCTCTAACGCCACGCTCCACAACGCCGATGAAATTGCGCGCCTGTCTGTGCGTATTGGCGATACAGTAATTATCCGCCGCGCCGGTGATGTTATCCCCCAAGTGGTGAGTGTGGTGACCGAGCGTCGGCCCCCGAACGCCGCCGAGGTTACCTTTCCCAGTCACTGTCCCGCCTGCGGTTCTCAGGTAGAGCGAGATTCGGGGGAGGCTGTCTATCGCTGCGTTGCGGGCTTGTCTTGTCCGGCCCAAATCAAGGCTGCCATTTTGCATTTCGTCTCGCGCAAGGCCATGGATATTGATGGGCTGGGGGAAAAGATTGTTGAACAGCTGCTGGCGGCAAATTTAATACATGGCGTGGCGGATCTGTATGAGCTTGAGTTCGACAGAGTGGCGGCACTTGATCGCATGGGTCAAAAATCTGCCGAAAACTTGATAACGGCCATAGAGAAAAGCAAGGCCACCACGTTGCCTCGATTTATCTACGCTCTGGGAATTCGCGAGGTTGGCGAGTCAACAGCGCGTGCGCTGGCGCAACATTTTGAGAAATTGGGGGACTTGCAGGCAGCATCGGAGGCCACGTTAATCGAGGTGGACGACGTGGGACCTGTGGTCGCTGACTATATCCGTCAGTTTTTTGATCGGGCTGACAATCTAGAAACTGTTAACAGGCTGTTAGCCGCTGGGGTTAGCTGGCCAGCGGTTGAGCGCGCCTATGCCGACGCCATGCTCAGTGGTCAAACATGGGTAGTGACCGGAAAGCTGGAGAGCCTCACGCGCGAAGCCGCGGCGGCCCAGTTGCAACGATTAGGTGCCAAAGTGGCCTCTAGTGTGAGTGCTAAAACCGATACGTTGGTGGCAGGACCCGGAGCGGGAAGTAAGTTGAAGAAAGCGGAGCAATTGGGTATCACGATTATCGATGAGGCTGAATTGTTGCGTTTGATACAGGAGGCTAATGGATGAGCGGGCTTAGGGCGATTGGAGTGCGCTGGTTAGGATTTCTTGGTTTATCGCTGCTTTTGACGGGCTGTGTGACCAGTCCGCCGTCAGACATTGATGATATCTGTGCCATTTTCAGCGAGAAGCGCGGCTGGTACGAAGAGGCCAAGAGCTCGCGAGCGCGCTGGGACGTGCCGATATCCATCAATATGGCTATCATTTATCAAGAATCGAGTTTTGTGGCCACGGCTAAGCCGCCGCGTAAGAAAATCTTTGGCTTTATACCGGGCCCGCGTCCCTCTAACTCCTATGGTTATTCCCAGGCATTGGAAGAGACCTGGACACGCTATCAACGTGAATCGGGCAATTACGGCGCCGACCGCGACGATTTCGGTGATGCCGTTGACTTTGTTGGCTGGTACAACGATCAGAGTAACAAGCAAAACGGTATAGCAAAGGATGACGCCTATCGCTTGTATTTGGCCTACCATGAAGGTCATGGCGGTTATGCTGCGCAGAGCTATCGAACAAAGGCTTGGTTAACAGGCGCTGCCCGCCAGGTGGAAAAACGGGCTCAGGTATACAATCAGCAGCTAAGAACTTGCGTCAACGACTTGGAAAGTAAAGGGTGGTTGGATTGGTTCTAAGAGTGTTTGTCACATGATTGCAATTAAAGTGTCATTAACTATGGTCCCTGATTCGAGACCACGGAGTAATGAATATGTCTCTGGGTAAGATACTAATCGTCGAGGACGAGTTCGCCATCCGCGATATGCTGCGCATGGCACTTGAAATAGCTGATTTTGACTGTATCGAAGCCGAAAATATCACCGATGCATATCGTCTAGTCGTGGACGAGAATCCGGACATGGTGTTGTTGGACTGGATGCTGCCCGGCGGTAACGGTATCGAACTTTTGCGACGCCTTAAGCGCGAAGAGTTAACTCAGGATGTCCCCGTGATCATGTTGACCGCCAAGGCAGCCGAGGACAATGTGATACAGGGGCTCGAGCTCGGCGCGAACGATTACATGACCAAGCCGTTTAAGCCAAGGGAGCTGATTGCCCGAATTAAAGCGCACTTGCGAAGACAAAAGGGCAGCGATCAGCCAGCGGCCCTGGAAGTGCAGGGATTGGCGCTGGATCAAGAAGGGCGGCGAGTGTTCATTAATGAGCAGCCTATCGATATTGGCCCCACTGAATTCAATTTACTTCTTTTTTTCATGACACACCCTGAGCGGGCCTATTCTCGTAGTCAACTTTTAGACCATGTCTGGGGAGCCAATGTCTATGTCGAGGAACGCACGGTTGATGTGCATATTCGTCGGCTTCGTAAGGCACTGCAGACCGCCAGTGGCGATGTCAGTCATTTGATCCAAACTGTCAGGGGTACGGGGTACCGATTCTCCGAGCGCGGTGTAAGTTAGTAGTGTCAGGCTTTAGGCTTTGGTTGCGAGAGCTGGTTAGGGCCGCCCTTTTTATCGTTGTCTGCCTGATCCTAGGTTGGTTAACCGACTACTTTTACCTGGCCGCAATCGTCACTGCCTGGTTACTGGTTCTCTATTGGGGCGTCCATCTATGGACTCTACAGAAATGGCTAGATAATCCCGATCGTGAGCCGCCAGAATCGTGGGGATTATGGGGTCGCGTATTTGACCAGATGTACTCAGTGCAGCGTCGCAATCGCGAGGCGCAGTCGCAGTTGGCTTCGGCACTGGATTATTTGCAGGACTCTCTGGCGTCTATGCGCGATGGCGCCATCATTATCGATGCCCATGGGGATATCGCTTGGGCCAATGCCTCAGCCTCAGATCTTCTCGGTATAGAATTCCCCCGAGACAGGGGGCAGCAGTTGCTCAGCCTAGTACGTTCGCCCTCTTTTCATCGCTATTTTATGGAGGTAGACCACGGCGCACCCTTGAGAGAGATGGCTGGAGAAGGTGAAGAACGTTGTTTGCAGTATGAAGTTTCTGCGTTCGGTAATGGTGATCGTTTAATCTTTGTTCGAGACATCACAGATACCCATCGGTTGGAGTTGATGCGCAGGGATTTTGTAGCAAATGTCTCCCACGAGCTGCGTACACCCCTGACGGTGATGCGAGGGTATTTGGATACCCTGCAAGAGTTAGATGCACTCCAAAGTGATCAGGTACAAAAGCCGTTGCGACAAATGAACGCGCAGACAGATCGTATGGAGGTGTTGCTTAAGGACCTTTTGCTACTTAGCCAAATTGAAAGCGTAGAGACGCGACCTAAAACGGATCTAGTAGAGCTCCGTCCCATCATTCAAGCCGTAGTTGACGATCTGCGCCATGCTTACCCGGACAGCGACATTGATATCACTTTTGATGATTCGGGGTCGGTCTTGGGTGACGCTGGAGAGCTGAAAAGTGCGGTCGTCAACTTAGTTGATAATGCGCTGAAATATGGTGGAGGCAAACCTATAGAGGTGAGGTTGAGCAGGGTCCAAAGTCGTTTAGTATTTAGTGTTACGGATTTCGGACCGGGGATCGCGGCTAATCAAGTGGCTCGCCTGACCGAGAGATTTTACCGCACTGATGCCAGTCGCAGTCAGCGAATACCAGGTACCGGACTGGGTTTGGCTATTGTGAAGCACGTGGCTACCGCCCACAGAGCGGATCTGGTGATTCATAGTCAGGTAGGAGAGGGCAGTACTTTCTCACTGAGCTTTAACGAACCCCATGATTAAGATGGGTGTCACTTCGCAGAGTTATTGGCTGGCTGCCTTCGTAATGCTGTCGTGGGCTCAGGCGGCATTGGTAGTGGCCGACGCGAATAAGGACGCCACCCGCTTAAGGCCCGAGTCAACGTCATCGCCGGAGCTTCGAGGGAATTTGGTGATCATCGGGTCCGATACCATGGCTGGATTAGTGACGGTCTGGGCCGAACATTTCCAAACTGAGCATCAACAGGTGAGTGTTGAGATTCAAGCCCTGGGTTCAGCTGCAGCGCCCATCGCTTTAGCGGAGGGTGCCGCCACGATAGGCGCCATGAGCCGGGCGATGAGTGCGGAAGAGCGTGGTTATTACAGGCAGCGCAGGGGCTATTTACCCACCGGAGTGCCTGTGGGAGAGGATGAGCTGGTGGTTATTGTTCACCCAGACAATCCGCTCGATTACCTGACTCTCAAGGAGCTAGATGCCATTTTTTCCGAAACACGTAACTGTGGAGCGGCTGAAGCCATAACCTCCTGGCTGCAAATCAATCGTTTGGCTGGAACAACGGTATCCTCATTACCCGTCGAGCCTCTCAGTAGAACCGCGATTAGTGGGAGCTATGGTTTTTTCAGGGCTGAGGCGTTGTGCGAGGGCGACTTTGCGCCTCGTGTCGTTGAGGAGCTGGGGTTTTCTGCCATCGTAGATCGCGTCGCTTCCGTTCCCGGCGCCATTGCCTATGTGGGTGCGCGCTTCGTTACAGATCGTGTTAAGCGCATCGGCCTCCAGCGCGAGCGTCTCGGCGCTGTATCGTTGCTGGATTCAAGGGGCGCTTACCGACTGCAGCGATATCTGTGGTTGTATTTTAATAAGGAGCCAGAAAAGCCGCTTAGTGGAATAGAGTGCGAATTTCTACGATCCGCATTTTCCGAGTCGGGACGATCCACTCTCGATGCCCTTGGGTTTACTCCATTCACCAGGGGAGACTCGCTGATCACGAGCGAAGGTGCGCGAGTTCTTGATGACTGTCGATGATCGCCGACGCCGGCTAGATCTTCTGGCGGCATGGATTATCCGCTTGGTAAGCGGGATTGTGCTTTGCATTATTCTGGCCTTTTTTTTCGAGCTGTTCAGGACGGCAGCGCCTGTATTTCAAGACGCCATCATCCAGTCTGTTGAAAACGCGCCGGGAGGTACTGGCCCGATTGTGGATCCCTTACCACCGTGGGTTACTGCGCAGTCGCCATTGACTACCTGGCGAGAGTCGCGGGATCAGCGTCTCTGGATTGCGGGCGATGCCGGCGGCAACCTTGCAGGCGAGGTTTTGTATCCAGGCTCCTTGGGTGGACCGGACGTCGTACTTCGTTTGGAACTTCCTGTATTGCCATTTTCACCGCAATGGTTATGGCTCACCCCCGACATGGCCAGTGTTTTTGCTTTTGCCTCAGATGGAGATTACGCAGCCATCAACCTGCACAGCACGGTACTGCAGGTCTCACAGTGGCCAGAAGCCAGATCGTTTCATTTAATGGCTGGAGGACGGTCGATTTTAGTGGCTGGCCAAGATTGGTTATCGTTGGCGCAGATTGATCATGCAACAGCAGTGCCTTCGCTGGTAGCCGTGCAGCGACTCGAAGTAGTTGATACATTGATTGCCGTATCGCCATCACCAGATCAGCCTTACATTGCCGGACTTACCCGAGGGGACAATCTCATAGTGTGGAAACCCCCGGTTTCCGCTGCGCTGATTCGGCATCAACTGCCAAAAGGGGCGCGGGGCATTACCTGGAGTCCAGAAGGTCTTGTAATCAGCTATTCCGAAGACGTTAAGCTCATTGCGGCATTTTCAGCGGACACGGGTAGCGTGAGGCTGACCGAGTTGTTTGGCAAGCAGCAGTATGAAGGATACGCCGAGCCCGACTATATCTGGCAGCCGAAGTCGCCTGTGAAAGGGTATGTGCCCAAGTTGAGTTTGGTGCCATTGATCATCGGCACACTAAAAACGGCATTTCTTGCGCTTTTAATTGCAATTCCCTTGGGTGTTGGCTCGGCCATTTACGTTGGCTTCTTTATGCGCCCTTCTGTGCGCGAACGAATCAAGCCGGTGGTGGAGCTTATGGCAGCCTTTCCGACTGTGGTATTGGGTGCCTTCGCTGCGGTGTGGTTGTTGCCGCGTTTCGTTCAATGGATACCTGAATTAATCGGCGTAATCCTGATGTTGTTTCCGGGTTTGTATATGCTGGGTATTGTTCGCCGTCATTGGCCATTGGGTTTGTTCGTAACCAAAGTCTCGTTGCCGTTACCACTGGCGATCATGCCGTGGGTGTTGGTTCTGATTTTTCTTGGCGTAGAGTTTGGAGGCCAGGTGGAGGTGGAGCTCATGGGTGGGAGCATGCAGGGCTGGCTGATGCAAAGTTTCGGTATTCGACTGCATCATAACAGCACGCTCTTGGTTTCATGGGTGCTGGCTTTTGCTTGTGTTCCAACGGTATTTTCATTGTCAGAAGATGCCGTATCTGGCGTGCCACGCGCTGCCTCCTTGGGCGCGACTGCGTTGGGTGCTAGTCAATGGCAAAGTTTTCGCGATATTGTGCTGCCGATTGCCATGCCAGGTTTGATAGCGGCCGTCATGCTGACATTGGGCCGGGCGTTTGGCGAAACCATGTTACTACTGATGGTTGCGGGTAACGCGCCCAGCGCTGATTGGACGTTGTTGGACGCCGCTCGAACTATCACGGCTACGCTGGCCATTGAACTCTCAGAGGCTTCAGTGGGGGGCGCACATTATCGAGTGCTATTTTTGGGGGCATTGCTGCTCTTTGTGCTGACCTTCCTGCTCAACAGTGTTGCGGAGTTTATCCGGCTTAGGATGTGGCGACGATACAGAGTGGATCATTATGAGTAACCCCGTGTCCCAACAGCGCCAATACCTAAGCGGAGAGAACCGGGCCTGGGCTGACGATGGTAGTGGCATGCTCTGGTTAACGGCAGGGTGCGTAAGTTTGTCGCTGTTGTGGGTGTGCGCGCTTGTGATTTTTTTATTATGGGCGGCGGGCGGCTGGTTTTTTTCACCGCATACGCCAGGGACTGACGGTTATTTTTCAGTTTTTTTAAATAATTTTGGAGCTTTGTTGTGGGGTGCAGAAAATCTGGTAACCACATCTCCGCTTCTACCTGCCATAGCGGGTACGGCACTGTTAGTGCTTTTGATGACCGTTTTGGTGGCGCCTGCTGGTATTTTGGTGGCCATTTATCTTCGCGAATATGCCCGGGATGGATTTTATGCCCAGCTAATTCGAATTGTTGTGCAGAATTTGGCGGCGGTACCGTCAATTATCTTCGGCGTTTTTGGGCTGGCGTTTTTTGTCTACGGGATCGGCGGCAGTATTGATCAATGGCTATACGCGGAGACCTTGCCTCGTCCCACGTTTGGCACGCCGGGTTTATTGTGGTCCAGTTTAACGATGGCTTTGCTAACACTGCCCGTCGTCATTGTCGCCACTGAAGAGGGCCTGACGCGGATTCCTGCCTCTATGCGTGAGGGCAGCTATGCGCTTGGAGCAACGCGGCTGGAGACAGTCACCCGAGTCCTGTTGCCAGCGGCATTGCCGAGCATATTCACGGGTATGATTTTGGCGGTTGCTCGAGCTGTGGGTGAGGTTGCGCCGTTGATGTTGGTTGGCGCGGTAAAATATGCGCCAACGCTACCGCTTACATCCGAGGCACCCTTTTTACACCTGGAAAGTAAGTTCATGCATTTGGGATACTACATTTATGATCTGACAACCCATCAACAGGGTGGCGATCAGAAGTTGGCTCTTATTGCTGCCGTCTCAGCGCTTCTAGTGGGTCTTGTCATGACTTTGAATGTTACAGCTATCATCCTGCGCGGCCAGTTGCGCCGACGCTATCAGCTCGATGGTATCGATTAATGGATACGCGTGACGCCCTCATTCATGCCTCGCGTCAACCGGAGCCGCTACCGCCCCCGGAATTGCAGGTTAATGATGTCAGCCTGATATATGCCTCGGGTACTCGAGCATTGGACCGCATAAACCTGAATATTAATAAGGGCTCAGTGACGGCGATCATAGGACCTAGCGGCTGCGGTAAGTCGACCTTACTTAGATGCTTTAACCGCATGAATGACACGATTGAGGGCTGTCAGTACGAGGGCACCATCATGCTGGATGGTGTCAATATTTTAGACGATACGATAGATGTGACCACGCTTCGACGTGAGGTGGGCATGGTTTTCCAGCGCCCGAATCCATTCCCCAAAACTATATACGATAATGTCGCCTATGGTGCTCGCCTATCTGGCGTCAAGCGGAAACGCGATTTGGATGAGATTGTTGAAAATGCCCTTAGACTGGCGGCGCTCTGGGATGAGGTAGTGGACAGATTGGATACTAGTGCACTGAAGTTATCCCTAGGGCAGCAGCAGCGTCTAGTCATTGCGAGGGCCATCGCTGTGAGGCCTCGAGTGCTGTTGTTAGACGAGCCCGCGTCAGCACTCGATCCTATCTCCACACTTAGGATAGAAGAGCTCATTTATGAATTAAAAAGGCGATATACCATAATTATCGTGACGCATAATATGCAGCAGGCAGCACGGGTTTCCGATGCCACAGCCTTTATGCGTGCTGGTCGTATCGTTGAATATGCGGCCACAGAGCAATTGTTTACCAATCCGAAAGAGCAAGTGACCGAAGACTACATTACTGGCCGCTATGTACAGTGAATTCTAGGATTTTGAATACATGACTGAAGAATTGCAGCTGTCGCGCCGCATTTCGGCGCAGTACTCGGCCGAGCTTGAAAAAATTCGCGCCGATATGCTGGAGATGGGTGGCACTGTAGAGCGTCAACTGGGTCTAGTCTCAGAGGCACTGAACCTGCAGGAGGGGGGGGCTGCTCAAGAAGCGATGGATCTCGAACATGAGGTTAATCGCATGGAGGTTGCCATCGATGAACAGTGCGTGCGTATCTTGGTCTTGCGACAACCAGCCGCCCGCGATCTGCGCCTGATTATGGCCATTGTAAAATTGACCACAGACCTAGAAAGAATGGGTGATGAGACGAATAAAATTGCTCGCATTGCCATGGACTTTGCGTCGCGGGCTGACACATCTAAAGCCGTTTCGATTCAGTTGGCATCTTTCGCAAAGAGGGTGTCGGACACATTGCGACAGTCGTTAGATTCTTTTGCGCGCCACGACGCTGGCAAGGCGGTCGACATCATTTTATCGGATGAAAGTTTTGACCGGGATTACAAGTTAGAGACCGGTAAGCTGGTGCAGGCAATGCGGCAGGATGGCGAAAATATTGAGGTGTATTTGAACTGGTTATGGGTGCTCAGAAGCCTCGAGCGAGTTGCCGATCACGCCAGCAATATTGCAGAGCAAGTCATATACCTCGATCGGGGAATCGATGTGCGTCACCTTGAAGGTAGTGAATTGGAGGCATTGCGCAAGCTACCGGTGGCGTAGACGTTGCGCTATGCTCCCATAGCGCCCCGAAACCTAAGTGCGCTAATTCCTAACGAGCATGGGCCCCAGATAATGAGTGAGTTTTGGAGTGATATCACTCGCCAATTAAAACCGTATACGCCAGGTGAGCAGCCGCGCGTGCCGGGTTTGGTGAAGTTAAATACCAACGAAAACCCTTATCCGCCGTCGGCAGCGGCGACAGGCGCGCTCGCCTCAGTCTCACCTGACCAGCTGCGTCGCTATCCCGATCCGACTTGCATCGGTTTGCGTGAGGTTATTGCACAACGCGAGGGTCTCGAAGTTGAGCAGATTTTTGTAGGTAATGGTTCCGATGAAGTATTGGCGCATGTTTACCATGCGCTCCTGGCTGCCAAGCCGCGAATCGCATTTCCCGATATCACCTACAGTTTCTATCCAGTCTGGGCGCAGCTGTATCAAATTGAAGTATCTCGCATTCCTTTGAGTGACAACTTCGAATTGGACATAGACGCCTTGAAAGGATTCGACGGGCCCTTGTTATTGGCTAACCCCAATGCGCCCACAGGCATTGCGATAACCAAAGCACAGGTGGAGGCGATCATCAAAGCGCGACCTGATCGTCTAGTGGTCGTTGATGAGGCGTATTTTGGTTTTGGATCGGAAACTTGTGCGCCATTGGTAGCTAAGTATCGCAATCTGCTGGTGACGCGAACCTTATCAAAGTCCCACTCATTGGCTGGCTTGCGACTGGGTTACGCTATTGCCTCGGCGGAGCTTATCGCTGGGCTTGAGCGCGTGAAAGATTCATTCAATAGCTATCCAGTCGACGCGGTCGCGCAGGCGGTGGCGGTGGCGGCGCTTCAAGATGCACCATGGCAAGAGGATAATGCGCGGCGTGTTATCGCGAGCCGAGATCATCTGACTGAGGCGCTCAAGGCGCTAGGTTTTGAGGTGCTGCCCTCCAGAGGCAACTTTTTATTTGTGCGTCATCCCCAACACAGCGGAGTGGCACTTTTTGACGGGTTACGCGCTGACAATATCCTCGTCCGTCGCTGGGATGCGGTGCGCATTGAAGAGTTTTTGCGGATTTCGATCGGCACTGAGCAGGAGTGCGAGCGGCTCGTGGCGCGTATGCAGGGGCTCGTTCGAGAGCCTCAAACAACAGATTGATCGAGATTTAGCATTTGCGCAAAACGACGCTACCAATGCTGTAGCCGGCACCAAATGAGCACAGAACGCCAAGATCCCCAGTGCTAAAGTCATCACGGTGTTTATGAAAGGCGATCACAGAGCCCGCTGATGAAGTATTGGCGTATTCATCGAGAATGGTCGGCGATTCTAAAGGCTCAGGGTCCCGGCCTAGCACTTTGCGCGCAATCAAGTCATTCATACTTTGATTGGCTTGATGCAGCCACAGGCGACGCAGTTCAGAGGTGGGTATAGATAACCGTTCAAGCTGCTCCGAGATCTGCTTGGCCACAGCCGGACAGACTTCCTTGAAGACCTTTCGGCCTTCTTGAACAAACAGTTTATCGCGGTTACCAACGCCGGATTCGTCACCTCGGTTCAGAAAGCCGAAATTATTGCGAATGTTGTTGGAGAATATGGTCTGCAGGCAGGTATCTAGAATTTCGAAAGCGGGGCTCTGGACGGTTTCGGCACGCTCAATGACAGTCGCAGTCGCGACATCGCCAAAGATAAAGTGGGAATCGCGGTCCCTGAAGTTGAGGTGGCCGGTGCAGATTTCTGGATTGATCACGAGGACCCGACGAGCACTGCCCGACAGGATGGCATCCCGCGCCTGTTGAATACCAAATGTGGCCGACGAGCAGGCCACATTCATATCGAATGCAAAACCCTCAATGCCCAGCGCATGTTGAATTTCGATGGCCATTGCGGGGTAAGCACGTTGCATATTTGAGGCAGCCACTATGACCGCATCAATGTCAGCTGGTGTTAATTTTGCGTTGACCAGAGCGTCTCGGGCCGCATGAACACCGATTTCTGCCATGATCGAGAGCTCGTCATTTGAGCGCTCGGGCAAGAGTGGCACCATCCGGTTGGGGTCTAGGATGCCCGCTTTGTTTAAAACGTAGCGCGCCTTTATCCCTGAGGCTTTCTCAATGAACTCCACTGAGGAATGCCCCGCTGGAGCGAGTTCCTCAGCGGCAATGGCGTCGGCATTCTCGCTGTTGTGGAGGTCGGCCCAGGCATTGAAGGCTTCGACCAGCTCGGCGTTGCTAATGGACTCTGCCGGGGTAAATAAACCGGTTCCGGATATCGCCACCCTCTGCAGTGTCATTGAGGAAGTCTCCGGTTTAACGCTTGTCCATGGGAACGAAATCCCGTGAGTCGTAGCCCGTATAGAGCTGTCGTGGACGACCGATCCGGTAGGGATTTGAGATCATTTCATTCCAGTGTGCGACCCAACCCACGGTTCGGCCGATGGCAAAAATAACCGTGAACATCGAGGTGGGGATGCCCAGGGCTTTCAGGATAATGCCAGAGTAGAAGTCGACGTTGGGATAGAGTTTCTTCTCAACGAAATACTCGTCTTTTAGTGCGATTTCTTCTAGGCGTTTGGCGATTTCCAGCATCTCATCTTGAATACCCAACTCAGCCAAGACCTCATCAGCAGCCTGTTTCATAACCTTGGCGCGAGGATCAAAATTCTTGTAGACGCGATGGCCAAAACCCATGAGGCGGAAGGGGTCATCTTTATCTTTTGCTTTAGCCACAAATTTGTCGATTTGTGAGACGTCACCAATTTCCTCGAGCATTTTGACCACCGCTTCGTTGGCGCCACCATGCGAGGGACCCCATAGCGCGGCGATGCCGGCGGCAATACAGGCAAACGGGTTGGCTTGTGAGGAGCCGGCCAAGCGTACAGTCGAAGTGGAGGCATTTTGCTCGTGGTCGGCGTGTAGCAAAAAGATGCGATCCATGGCGCGGGCGAGGGTGGGTGAGATATTGCTGGGCTCACAAGGATTGCCAAACATCATGTGTAGGAAGTTGGCTGAGTAATCCAGACTGTTATCGGGATACATGAATGGCTGACCAATCGAGAACTTATAGCTCATGGCCGCAATGGTGGGCATCTTCGCGATCAAGCGGTAGGCCGCAACGGTGCGGTGATGGGCATCGGAGATGTCTGTTGAGTCGTGGTAGAAGGCAGACAGTGCACCCACCACACCACACATGATGGCCATGGGGTGAGCGTCGCGGCGGAAACCGTTATAAAAGGTGCGGATTTGTTCGTGCACCATAGTGTGGACGCGCACGGTCTCCACGAATTCGGTTTTTTGGGCCGCGCTGGGCAGTTCCCCGTAAAGCAGTAAATAGCAGGTCTCCAGATAGTCAGAGTGCTCGGCTAGCTGCTCAATGGGGTAGCCGCGATGCAAAAGAATGCCTTTTTCACCATCGATGTAGGTGATTTTGGATTCGCAAGAAGCCGTTGACGTGAAGCCAGGGTCGTAGGTGAATAGGCCGTTGCTGGTCAGTGACCCCACGTCGACGACATCAGGACCCACAGAGCCAGTGCGAACGGGGAGTTCAATGATGCTGGTATCGCCGGTTCCACGGTCAATGGTCAGCGTGGCTTTCTTGTCAGACATACGGGTTTCCTAGACGCCAATTCACGGAGCGGTGACTATAGTCGTGCGACAGAAAATGTCAATTTTCTAGGCGCTGCAATGTAGCCGATATTCAGGGGCTGCTAGCCTCAAAGTTGAGTCGCATCATCTCTTCATGCTCCTAGAGCGGAGGCTGTGCTGTTTGGAGCCTGATCTAAATTGTAATTCTCGCCATCAGGCACGTATAATCCCCGCCGGCTGCTTGCAGCCCCTCCTTCTCACAACCTTGGAATATGCCTGTGAAGCCACTTGTCAGTAAAGACAAGCGACCGGTCAACCTTGATATTGGCACCATGAAGTTGCCCGTCACCGCTTATGTTTCCATTACCCATCGACTCTCTGGGGTATTTTTGTTCGTAATGTCCGGCCTCATGGTGTGGGCGCTGGATATGAGCTTGAGCTCCGAGGCAGGTTTTGCCCAACTGGCGTCGTTATTAGCGACGCCGATTGCCAAGCTGATGCTTTGGGCTACCGCTACCGCGATCAGTTATCACGCTTTTGCGGGTATTAAACATCTGATTATGGATATGGGCGTGGGAGAAACTATGGCGGGCGGCGTCATGGGCGCGCGAATTGTGATTGCCCTGGCCCTGGTGGCGGCAGCGGCGTGGGGGATGTATCTATGGTAACGCAGGTCACGAGTTTCGGACGTTCCGGATTGTCAGATTGGTTGGTTCAGCGCGTTACCAGCTTGATTTTATTGGCCTATTTTTTGTGTGTAGGCGCGACGCTGGTTTCTGGCGTGAATTACGCTGAGTGGCATGCGATGCACCAGACAACGGCCATGCGCATTTTTACCTTGTTAGCGATGCTATCGTTAGCAGCGCATGCTTGGATTGGTATGTGGGCGGTGTTCACGGATTACCTCACTGAGCGCCTGATGGGGCCTGTGGGGAATGTGCTGCGTCGTCTGTGCCAATTGGGCAGTTTCTTGGCCCTGATTATCTATGTTTTGTGGGTCGTTCAGATCCTTTGGCGCTAAACCCACTTACGAATTTGTATCGCTGCGTGAATGGGCTATAACCCCACCCACGCGGGGGACTCTTCTGGAGGCAAGGAAACAATGAGAACCATTTCTTTTGACGGCGTGATTGTAGGTGGCGGTGGTGCTGGTATGCGCGCCGCGTTGCAGTTAGCGCAGTCTGGCTACAAAACAGCTGTTATTTCAAAGGTCTTCCCGACCCGCTCGCACACTGTGTCGGCGCAAGGCGGTATTACTTGTGCGATTGCCAGTGCTGATCCCAATGACGATTGGCGTTGGCATATGTATGACACGGTTAAGGGCTCTGACTATATCGGTGACCAGGACGCAATCGAATATATGTGTTCGGTAGGCCCCGAGGCAATTTTTGAGCTTGAGCACATGGGCCTGCCTTTTTCGCGAACCGAGGAGGGCCGGATTTATCAACGCCCCTTCGGCGGTCAGTCGAAAAATTTTGGCGAAGGCGGTCAAGCGGCCAGAACCTGTGCTGCCGCTGACCGAACCGGGCACGCCCTCTTGCACACGCTCTATCAAAATAACGTCAAGAACGAGACGGTATTCTTCAATGAGTGGTTCGCCGTTGATTTGGTGAAAAACGCTGACGGTGCCGTTGTGGGCGTCATCGCTATCTGCATGGAAACCGGTGAAACGGTTTTTGTTAAATCTAAAGCAACGGTCTTTGCCACTGGCGGCGCGGGCCGAATCTACGCGTCGACCACGAATGCCCATATCAATACCGGTGACGGTGTCGGTATGGCGCTACGCGCCGGTGCGCCAGTGCAGGATATGGAAATGTGGCAGTTCCACCCCACGGGCATCGCGGGCGCTGGCGTTTTGGTTACCGAGGGCTGTCGGGGTGAAGGCGGTTACTTGATCAACAAAGACGGCGAGCGTTTTATGGAGCGATACGCCCCCAATGCTAAAGACTTGGCGGGGCGCGATGTGGTCGCCCGCTCAATGGTGTTGGAGATTTTGGAAGGGCGCGGTTGCGGCCCCAATGGCGACCACGTCATGCTCAAGCTTGATCACCTCGGTGAAGAGGTTTTGGAGTCGCGTCTACCTGGTATTTGTGAGCTTAGCCGCACCTTCGCCCATGCCGACCCCGTAAAAGAACCCATTCCTGTTGTGCCGACTTGTCACTATATGATGGGCGGGATTCCCACCAATGTGAATGGACAGGCACTGACAGTAGACGCTCAGGGCAATGAGCAGGTTATTCCTGGGCTGTATGCTTGTGGTGAGGTCGCGTGCGTTTCGGTCCACGGCGCCAATCGCCTGGGCGGCAATTCACTACTGGATTTGGTTGTATTTGGTCGCGCATCGGGCATTTTCATCGAGAAGGCGCTGCGCGAGGGCATTGAAATGCGCGATCCTTCGGAATCCGATGTGGAAGCCGCTATGGCCAATCTGAACGCGCTCAACAGCCGCAGTTCGGGTGAGAACGTGGCGGAGGTCCGAACAGATCTCCAGACCATTATGCAGAACCACTTTGGGGTTTTCCGTAAAGGTGAGTTCATGCAGGAAGGTATTCGCAAACTCGAGGAATTGCGCGGTCGTGTGGAAAACGTCGTACTGGACGACAAGTCGCAGGCGTTCAACACCGCGCGCATCGAGTGCCTTGAATTACAGAACTTGTTTGAAGTTGCTGAAGCAACCGCTATCGTTGCAGAGGCAAGGAAGGAGAGTCGCGGCGCACACGCCCGTGAGGACTTTACCGATCGAGACGACGAGAACTGGCTCTGCCACTCGCTCTATTTCCGCGAGGGTAAACAGGTCTCCAAACGGTCAGTGAATTTCGAACCGAAAACCGTGGACACCTTCCAGCCCAAAATTCGTACGTACTGATACTTAGGAGAGAATGCCGTGTTACAGGTCAGTATTTATCGTTACAACCCTGAAGTCGACAATGCGCCTTTTATGCAGGACTTTCAGGTCGATACTGGGGGCAGGGACCTTATGGTGCTCGACGTCCTCGAATTGATTAAGGCGCAGCAAGACACTTCGGTGACCTACCGTCGTAGTTGTCGCGAAGGTGTCTGTGGTTCAGATGGACTCAATATTAACGGCAAGAACGGGCTAGCCTGTATCACGCCACTATCGGATTCCGTTAAGAACAACAAGTTGGTGATTCGACCATTACCAGGCTTGCCGGTGATTCGCGACCTTATTGTGGATATGTCGCTGTTTTATGCTCAATACGAGAGTATCCAGCCATATCTCCAAAACAATACACCGGCTCCTGCGATTGAGCGCCTGCAATCCCCAGAAGATCGGGCGAAGCTGGATGGCCTCTACGAGTGCATTTTGTGTGCGTGCTGCTCCACAAGCTGTCCGTCTTTTTGGTGGAACCCCGATCGTTTTGTAGGTCCCGCTGGATTGCTCCAAGCTTATCGATTCTTGGCGGATAGTCGAGATACCGCTCGAGAAGAGCGCCTGAGCCGTCTGGACGATCCCTTCAGCGTGTTCCGTTGTCACGGTATTCAGAATTGCGTCAATGTTTGCCCCAAGGGGCTCAATCCGACCAAGGCCATTGGCCATATTCGCACTATGCTATTAGACCGCGCGACCTGAGGCGATGGAATGAGCAGAAAAGGGGCCGTCGGCCCCTTTTTTATGCCCCAAAATTGCGGTCCACACCATAACATTCCTTTTAACTATTATATCTATAAATTAAATTCATATTAAGGTAAATTGCCGAAAAATCTGCCATTTAAACAGCGGATTTCTCATCTGAGCGGTGTTTATGGCGCTTGGGCTTACTTAGACTTGCACTCGCGATCGCAGGACAACCGCCATCATCACCAAGCACACGCCGTGATGTTCCTTTGTGATTCTCTGGAGTGGGAAATATGACCCAAGCACCTAATGTAAAGGGCATGCTCGAGCAGTGGGCGAGCTCACACATAACGGGATCCAATGCCAGTTATGTTGAGGGGCTTTACGAGACTTACTTGGTGGACCCCAACGCCGTGCCGCCACAATGGCGAGATTACTTTGATCGACTGCCGCGGGTTGAGTCATCAGTGGCGCAATTGACCGATGTTCCCCACTCGGTTCTTCGCGAGCGTTTTGCGCGGATCGGTAAAATGCGCGTTCGCACTGAGGCCACGGTGGCCCATGACTCCCAAGCGACGGAGTATGAACGTAAGCAAGTGCGCTGTATTCAGATGATTTCGGCGTACCGGCAGCGCGGCCATCAGAAGGCCCTGCTAGACCCATTGAATCTCTCCCCAAGGCCAAACGTTCCCGATTTGGAGCTTGGTTTCCATGAATTGAGCGAGGCCGATTTAGACACTGTGTTTCAAATAGGTACGCTTTATCTGGGTACCAGTGACGCCACGTTGGGTCAGATTGTTGAAGCCATGGATCGTACCTACTGCCACACCTTGGGCGCGGAATTCATGCACATCGTGGACACCGAGCAGCGGCACTGGATCATGAACCGTATGGAGTCGGTGCGCTCCGCTCCAGAAATGTCGCCAGAACAGCGCTTGGGTATTTTGAGTCAGTTAAACGCCGCTGAAGGCTTAGAGAAATCCCTTGGGTCGAAGTATCCGGGTACCAAACGCTTTGGCCTCGAGGGTGGCGAGAGTCTCATTCCCATGATGAGCGAAGCTATCCAGCGCATCGGTGGTTATGGTGCCAAGGAAATTTGTATCGGTATGGCCCACCGAGGTCGGCTGAATGTCTTGGTTAATATCTTGGGCAAGAATCCCAGCGAGCTGTTCGATGAGTTTGAGGGGCGCGTCAGTTTTGAGCACTCGGGCGACGTTAAATACCATCAGGGTTTCTCCTCTAATGTCATGACCCCGGGCGGAGAATTGCACTTGGCCCTTGCCTTTAACCCCTCGCATCTGGAGATCGTGGCTCCGGTGGTGGAGGGCTCCGTTCGAGCTAGGCAAGACCGGCGCAAAGACCCCTATGGTGACACCGTTGTGCCTATTGTCATTCACGGTGATGCGGCTTTTGCGGGGCAGGGCGTGGTTATGGAGACTCTGCAGATGTCCCAAACACGCGGTTATCGAACCGGTGGAACGCTGCATATCGTACTCAATAATCAGGTGGGCTTTACCACCAGCAAGCGTGAGGACGCTCGTTCTACCGAGTACTGCACTGATGTCGCCAAGATGGTTCAGGCGCCTATCTTTCACGTCAATGCCGACGATCCGGAGGCTGTGGTTTTCGCCACTCAATTGGCAGTGGATTTTCGTAATACCTTCAAGCGTGACGTGGTTATCGATTTGGTTTGCTACCGCCGTCGAGGCCACAACGAGGCGGATGAGCCGGCGGTAACGCAGCCATTGATGTACCAAAAAATTCGCTCGCATCCCTCTACCCGGGACTTGTATGCCCATCGTCTGATTTCGGAGGGGCTATTAACCGAGGAGCAAGATAGGGAGTGGACCGAGCAGTATCGCGAGGCCTTGGATAGGGGTGAGCCACTGGTAAGCTCCCTGGTTCGAGAACCCAATACCGAGCTATTCGTAGACTGGAGGCCTTATCTGGGCCATGAGTGGACCGTTGAAGCCGAGACTGCGGTGACAACAGCGCGTATAAAAGCGCTTTCTGATCGTATGTGTACGCCCCCGGAGGGTTTTGTCATCCAGCGTCAGGTTGGCAAGATTCTGGAAGACCGACAGCAGATGGCGGCTGGCGCGGCTGATATTAATTGGGGGTTTGCCGAGACCCTAGCCTATGCCTCATTGTTGGAGGAGGGCTATCCAGTTCGCATGACGGGCCAGGATATCGGCCGCGGTACTTTCTCTCACCGGCATGCCGTGCTGCATAACCAAAAGACCGACGAAGCCTACATACCCCTGCAACACCTCTCACCAGAACAGGCACCGTTTCGTATCTTTGACTCACTGCTCTCTGAGGAGGCGGTGTTGGCATTTGAATACGGCTACTCCACCACATCACCCACTGGTTTGGTCATTTGGGAGGCGCAGTTTGGCGATTTTGCGAATGGGGCACAGGTAGTTATTGATCAGTTCATTACCAGTGGCGAGCACAAATGGTCGAGGTTATGTGGCCTGACAATGCTGTTACCCCACGGTTATGAGGGCCAGGGGCCTGAGCACTCTTCGGCTAGGCTCGAGCGTTATCTTCAGTTATGTGCTGAACACAATATTCAAGTGTGTGTACCAACAACCCCCTCGCAGGTATTCCACATGTTGCGGCGGCAGGCGATTCGGCCTTTGCGCAAACCGCTGGTGGTCATGTCACCCAAGAGCTTGCTGCGTCATAAAGAAGCAGTGTCTTCGTTGGAGGATCTCTCGGAGGGGCACTTCCACACGGTGCTAGATGAGACCGACACAATCGACGCCCAGGCTGTTAAGCGATTGGTGCTCTGCTCGGGTAAGGTTTTCTATGATCTGCGCGCAGCCCGCCGGGAGCGGGGCATTGAAGACGTAGCCATTATTCGGATTGAGCAGCTCTATCCGTTCCCGGAGGCTGATCTGGGTGACATAGTGGGTCGTTACCCCAATCTGGAAGACGCTGTTTGGTGCCAAGAGGAGCCCATGAATCAAGGTGCTTGGTACGCCAGTCAACACCATATGCGCCGGGTCATTCAGCGATCCAAAGTTGATGTGTATTTGCGCTACGCCGGCCGCGAGGCCTCGGCATCGGTGTCGGCGGGATATACGGCGTTGCACCTTAGAGAACAGGAAAAATTTATTGAAGAAGCGCTGGGGCCAATGCCCTGGGGTTACTAGACCGCAGTTTAGAGGACGTAAACATGGTTATTGAAATTAAGGCGCCAGCCTTTCCTGAATCGGTCGCCGATGGCGAGTTGGCAGTTTGGCACAAGGCCGAAGGCGACTCGGTGCAGCGTGATGAACTGCTGGTTGAAATTGAAACCGACAAGGTGGTGATGGAAGTAGTGGCCCCAGAGTCTGGCGTCCTTACCAAGATTGTGGTGCCGGCAGGGTCGACGATCTTGAGTGAGGCGTTGCTGGCTGAATTGGAGCCGGGTGAAGTTTCGGCTGTTCCTCAGGTTCAAGCAGAGAGCCCAGATAGCGGCATCTTGCCGATGGGTCCCGCGGTGCGGAAGCTCATTGATGAACATAAGATCGACCCTAGTAAGTTGAGCGGTTCGGGTAAAGGCGGTCGAATTGTCAAAGAAGATGTTTTGGCCTATCTGAGCGCCAAGGAAAGCAAGGCAGAGAGGGCAGTGACCACCTCACCCGCGGTGACCACCGTGAGCCAAGCACAGGTATTACCTGATGAGCTTCAAGGAGTGACCAGCGAACGCATTGAGAAGCGTGTGCCCATGACACGTATGCGAGCCCGAATTGCGGAGCGATTACTTGATGCCACCCAGCAGACGGCTATGCTGACGACCTTCAATGAAGTCAACATGGCACCGTTGATGCAGTTGCGCTCGCGCTACAAGGATGAGTTTGAGAAAACCCACAACGGTACCCGCTTGGGATTCATGGGCTTTTTCGTGAGGGCGTGTTGCGAGGCGCTCAAGCGCTTTCCCGAGGTTAACGCGTCCATAGATGGCAATGATGTGGTTTATCACGGCTATCAAGATATTGGTGTCGCGGTTTCTACCGATGATGGCCTGGTGGTACCTGTGCTGCGGGATGCTGATTTTATGAGCGTTGCCGACGTTGAGGCCGCCATTCGCGATCTGGGACTGAAGGCGCGAGATAAGAAGCTAACCATCGAGGAAATGACTGGCGGCACATTTACCGTATCCAATGGTGGTGTCTTTGGCTCACTGTTGTCTACTCCCATTCTAAATCCTCCACAGACGGCTATTTTAGGCATGCACACGATTCAGGAGCGGCCGGTGGCTTTGAATGGCGAGGTGGTCATTCAGCCCATGATGTATTTGGCGCTGTCATATGATCACCGCCTTATCGATGGTAAGACAGCGGTGCAATTTCTCGTGGCTGTGAAGGGATTGATAGAAGATCCCGCTCGCATATTGCTACAGCTTTGATTTCAGGTTTCGGAGAACTTCATGTCAAACACATTCGATGTCATCGTTATTGGAGCGGGTCCCGCGGGCTATGTATGCGCCATTCGCGCGGCGCAGCTAGGACAGCAGGTCGCTATCGTCGAGGCCTGGGTAGATGACAAGCAAAAATCGGTTTTTGGTGGTACCTGCCTGAATGTCGGTTGCATCCCCTCTAAGGCGCTGCTTGATAGTTCACACAAATACGTAGAAGCCAAGTCTCACTTTGCTGAGCACGGCATCCACGTTGACGTTCCTGGTATCGACGTGCAGGCCATGATGAAACGCAAACAGCAAATTGTGAGTCAGTTGACTGGTGGCATTGCGGGCCTCCTCAAGCACAATGGCGTGACCGTTATTGAAGGGCGCGCCAAGGTATTGGCGGGGCGGCAAGTTGAGGTGACGAACGCGGTGGGCGACGTCAGCCAGTTCGATGCCCGCAACGTGGTACTGGCCGCGGGTTCAGAGCCGGTAAATATTCCGCCGGCCCCCGTCGATGGCGAATTTATTGTGGATTCCACCGGCGCACTTGAATTCAGTGCTGTACCCGAACGCTTAGGTGTCATTGGCGCGGGCGTTATTGGTCTGGAGTTGGGCAGTGTTTGGGGCCGCTTAGGTGCTGACGTGGTGTTGTTGGAAGCTCTCGATACCTTCTTGCCTACCATGGATGAGCAGATCGCCAAGGAAACGGCAAAAATTTTCAAAAAGCAGGGGCTTGATATTCGTCTTGGCGCGCGCGTAACCGGCACCGAGGTCAAAGACGGCAAGGTTCACGTCACTTACCAAACGGGCGATGACACTCAGGTTGAAATCTTTGATCGTTTAATAGTGTCAGTCGGGCGCCGACCGCGCACACACGACCTGTTTAGCTCGGATTCGGGGGTCACCACTGACGAGCGTGGTTTTGTGTTCGTCAATGATTATTGCGCGACAGAGGCGCCGGGTGTGTGGGCGATTGGCGATATCGTGCGCGGTCCCATGCTGGCGCATAAAGGTTCGGAAGAGGGCGTCATGGTTGCCGAGCGTATCGACGGCAAGCCAACGCAGTTGAACTATGACTGCATCCCCTCGGTTATTTATACCCACCCTGAAGTGGCCGCGGTGGGTAAAACGGAGCAGCAGCTGAAGGCAGAGGGGGTTAACTACAAGAGCGGTACTTTTCCCTTTGCGGCAATTGGACGCGCTTTGGCTGCTGGGGATACCGATGGCATGGTAAAAATCCTGTCAGACGCCGAAAATGATCGTATACTCGGCGCCCATTGTGTTGGGCCGTCGGCGGCAGATCTGGTTCAGCAGATGGTGATCGCTATCGAATTTGGCTCCAGCACAGAAGACATCCAACTCATGGTATTTGGCCATCCGACCCTGTCGGAGGCGGTGCATGAGGCCGCGCTAGCGGTAGATGGACACGCCATTCATATGGCGAATCGAAAGAAGCGCTAGACACAAGAGCGCGGCGCGGCAGCGCCATCCTAAAGCGGCAGGGGCCTGACAGCCCTTGCTGATCGAAACTCAATAGGGAAAGGATATGAATCTGCACGAATATCAGGGCAAAGCACTGTTTGCCCAATACGGCTTGCCCGTATCTTCAGGTCATGCCGTTGACACGGCGGATGAGGCCGTTAAGGCTGCTGAGACCATTGGTGGCGACATGTGGGTGGTCAAAGCCCAGGTGCACGCTGGGGGCCGTGGTAAGGCGGGTGGTGTGAAGTTGGTGAGTTCTACCGATGACGTGCGAGCTTTTGCTGAAAACTGGTTAGGTAAGAACCTCGTCACTTATCAGACTGACGAGAACGGTCAGCCGGTGTCCAAGATTTTGGTAGAGTCTTGCACCGACATTGCTGAGGAACTCTACTTGGGTGCAGTCTTAGACCGCGCCACACGACGCATTGTCTTCATGGCGTCGACCGAGGGTGGTGTGGAAATTGAGAAGGTTGCCGAGGAAACGCCAGAGAAAATCCTGCGCGCGATAGTCGACCCATTGGTGGGCCCGCAGCCCTATCAAGGTCGTGAGCTGGCGTTCAAGCTAGGCCTTAAAGGTGATCAAATTAAACAGTTCGTGAAGATCTTTGTCGGCTTAGCTAATCTGTTCCAAGACAAAGATTTGGCACTCATCGAGGTGAACCCCCTGGTGATCACTGATGCAGGTAACCTGCATTGCCTTGATGCCAAGGTCGTTGTTGACTCAAACGCACTGTATCGTCACCCCGACCTGCAAGCCATGCGCGATCCTTCGCAAGAAGATGAGCGTGAGGCGCACGCGGCCGAGTGGGAACTGAACTACGTGGCACTGGATGGCAACATCGGCTGTATGGTTAACGGAGCCGGTTTGGCCATGGGCACTATGGACATCGTGAAACTTCACGGTGGTGCGCCAGCTAACTTCCTTGACGTCGGTGGCGGCGCCACCAAGGAGCGCGTGACCGAAGCCTTTAAGATCATCTTGTCAGATAGCAACGTTCAAGCGGTACTGATCAATATCTTTGGCGGCATCGTACGCTGTGATTTGATTGCCGAAGGCGTGATTGGCGCGGTGGAAGAGGTTGGTGTGACCGTTCCCGTGGTTGTTCGCCTCGAGGGTAACAACGCCGAGCTAGGCCGTCAGGTATTGGCCGATTCTGGATTGAATATTATTGCCGCCACCAGCCTGACTGATGCGGCGCAACAAGTCGTTGCTGCAGCCGGAGGTGCCCAATGAGTATTCTCATCGACAAATCAACCAAGGTTATCTGCCAGGGCTTTACCGGCTCTCAAGGTACGTTCCATTCAGAGCAGGCGATTGCTTACGGCACGCAAATGGTCGGTGGCGTTACCCCGGGTAAAGGTGGCCAAGAGCATCTAGGTTTACCGGTATTTGATACTGTTGCTGATGCGGTCTCGACCACAGGTGCTGATGCCTCTGTTATCTACGTACCGGCGGCCTTTTGTAAGGATTCCATCCTAGAAGCGGCTAACGCCGGTGTGAAGCTGATTGTCTGCATCACCGAAGGCATTCCCACTCTCGACATGCTCGATTGCAAAGTAAAATGCGACGAGTTGGGTGTGCGGCTGATCGGTCCTAACTGTCCTGGCGTGATCACGCCCGGTGAGTGCAAAATCGGCATTATGCCCGGTCACATTCACTTACCCGGCAAGGTGGGTATTGTCTCTCGATCTGGCACCTTGACCTATGAGGCAGTTAAGCAGACTACCGATGCCGGCTTTGGTCAGTCTACGTGCGTCGGTATCGGCGGCGACCCCATTCCCGGTTCAAACTTCATCGATATCTTGGGTCAGTTTGAGGCCGACCCCCAGACTGAAGCGATTGTCATGATCGGTGAAATCGGCGGGACCGCTGAGGAAGAAGCGGCGGCTTACATCAAGGCCAATGTCTCTAAGCCTGTTGTATCTTACATTGCCGGCGTAACCGCACCTAAAGGTAAACGTATGGGTCATGCTGGTGCCATTATCTCGGGCGGCAAGGGCACAGCAGACGAGAAGTTTGCCGCGCTTGAGGATGCCGGCGTGAAAACGGTTCGCTCCTTGGCAGATATTGGTGCAGGCCTGGCCGAGATAACCGGCTGGTAAGTAGCCGACCTCACCTTCAAAAGCCCGCATCTTGCGGGCTTTTTTTTGCCCTGGGGAAGGCTTTAGACCTTGAAAATTGTCATGGCAGACCCATATCGACGGAAAGTAAGTGATTAAGGATTCACCACCATGACTGCAAGCGTAAATCGAGAAACCATGGGCTTTCAGACTGAAGCCAAGCGGCTTCTGCACCTGATGATCCACTCGCTCTATTCAAACCGCGAAATCTTCCTGCGCGAACTGATTTCTAACGCGTCTGATGCCATTGATAAACACCGTTTTGCCAGTGTGAAGGATGGGACCTTGAGCGAGGGTGTGGCTGAGTACCGGGTGAGGGTGGCCGTTGACGCTGAAGCGAAGACCGTGAGTATCGATGACAATGGCATCGGCATGACCCGCGATGAGGTCATTGAGAATTTGGGAACCATCGCTAAATCCGGTACGGCTGCCTTCATGGAACAGCTTAGCGGTGATGACAAGAAAGATAGTCAGTTAATTGGACAGTTTGGAGTAGGGTTCTACTCGGCATTTATCGTGGCGGACCGGGTTGAGGTGATCACGCGTAAAGCGGGCACGGCCACCAATGAAGCTATCCATTGGGAGTCCGAAGGTGAGGCGGAATTTAGCATTGAGCCTGCGGAGCGAGCCGAGACCGGCACCACGGTCATATTGCACCTGAAATCAGATGCCCAGGAGTTCGCGTCTGACTGGCGGGTGCGCAGTGTAATCAAAAAGTACTCCGATCATATTTCAGTACCTGTGATGATGGCGGTCGCCGAGGTGCCCGCGGACGACGATACAGAAGAAGCTGATGAAGACGCGTCTGCCGATCCGAAGTGGGAAGCGGTTAACGAAGCAAAGGCCCTTTGGACTCGCAGTCGTAGTGAGATTGGTGACGATGAATACAAGGCGTTTTACCAACACATCTCCCACGATTTTCAAGATCCAATGACCTGGAGCCACAATCGGGTAGAGGGCAAACTCGAATACACATCGTTACTCTACATTCCTACGCAAGCGCCGTTTGATCTGTGGAACCGCGAGGGCGCTCGTGGCCTCAAGTTGTATGTGCAACGCACGTTTATCATGGATGATGCGGAGCAGTTTTTGCCGCTGTATCTGCGCTTCGTTAAGGGCGTATTAGACTCCAATGACCTGCCGCTAAACGTTTCGCGAGAAATTCTTCAGCAAGACGCCAGTGTTGAATCAATGAAAAGCGCCATGACCAAACGTGTGCTGGACATGTTGCAGAAAATGGCAAAGAGCGACGCCGAGCAGTATCAGATTTTCTGGGATACCTTCGGTCAGGTTATTAAAGAAGGCCCCGCCGAAGACTTCGCTAACAAGGAGAAGATCGCCAAGCTGCTGCGCTTCGCTACCACGCAATCCGATGATGCGGTGCAAAACGTGAGCCTCGAGGACTATGTGTCCCGAATGGGCGAGGGCCAAGACACAATCTGGTATGTGGTTGCCGAAAACCACAAAACCGCTAAAAACAGTCCTCACCTTGAAGTGTTCCGCAAAAAAGGTATCGAGGTTCTTTTGCTATCCGACCGCATTGACGAGTGGTTGATGAGCCATCTCATGGAATATGACGGCAAGGCTCTAAAAGATGTCGCCCGAGGTGACTTGTCGTTAGGCGAGGATTCTGATGAAGATAAAAAGGCGCTGGAAGAAGCCAAGAAAAGTAGCGAATCATTGATTGAGCGCATGAATAGTGCGCTAGAGGGGCAGGTTTCTGAAATTCGTCCCACGTTACGACTGACTGAGTCGCCCGCTTGTTTGGTGGTGGGTGAGCACGAAATGGGAGCGCAAATGCGCCGTATTCTAGAGGCCGCCGGTCAGGCATTACCCGATTCACAGCCCATTTTGGAAATTAATGCCGAACACCCGCTGATGAAGCGCTTGGACAGCGAGCCCGATGAAGATCGTTTTGCGGATCTGGCGCAGATTCTAATGGACCAAGCGACGCTGGCTGAAGGTTCGCCACTGGAGGATCCTGCGAGTTACGTCACACGCCTGAATCGTCTCTTGCTGGATCTGAGTAACGACTGAGGTGTACGTTACTCTCTGGCGCCATGGCGAGGCGGGAGCAGCCTCGCGCGACGCCGACAGAGCGTTGACCGAAAGAGGGCGGGCTGCGCTCGTGGCAGCGCTGCCCCGGTATAAGCGCGAGTTATCGCGACTGGGTGTTGAGCCCCCAAACGTGTGTTTGCACAGTCCGCTGGTAAGAACAACGCAAACAGCAGAGTTGTTAGCGACTGATTTGGCAATTCCCGCGCAAGTGTTGTCGGCGTTAGCACCCGGTGCGCAGGTTGCTGAAAGTCAGGCGCTTATTGAGGGCTATGAGGCGCACGTGATCTTGGTGACCCATCAGCCGTTTGTATCGGATCTACTCGGCTATTGGCTGGATAGCGATAGTCTCGATTTTCTCGAGCCTGGTGGCTGGGCCACTTTGGAGCTATTGGTGCCTTCACGCGGTGGTGCCAAACTGGAGTCTATGGAAGCGCGAATACGATGATCGATTCAATGCCGGAAGAACTCGTGTTCAAGGCCGACGGCCTGTGTTACCACGCGCTGGCCTGGGGTCCATTAGATGCTCCGGTAGTACTGGCATGTCACGGTTGGCTCGATAATGCCTTGTCTTTTACGCGCTTGGGACCTGCGCTTCGGTCATTTCGATTTGTATCGGTGGATATGTCGGGCCATGGCTTGAGCGACCATCGTTCGGCGGATGCGACCTATAACATTTGGGACGACTTACCTCAGTTGCAGCAGATCGTGGATCAGCTTTCACCCGATCGGCCGGTGTATCTCGTTGGTCATAGTCGAGGCGCTAGCATAGCTATGCTACTGGCGATGGTGTTGGCCGAGCGTTGTGCGGGCTTGATCATGATAGATGGCGCCTTACCCGATTACACCGATGATCGCAGCGTCTCAGATCAACTGACTCGCTTCGTCAATGAGCTGGGGCGCTATCGAGGGCGCGGCGAGCGTTTCTTTGAATCGATCGATGACTACGCAGAGCGACGCGGCAGTTACGGTTTTAGTCGGGAGAGTGGGCGTTTATTGGCATCAAGGGCTTTGGAGGAAAGTCCCAAAGGCTGGCGCTTGCGCAATGACGTACGCTTATACGGCGCTTCCGCCGTAACACTTTCTGGTGCCATGCGTCCTGACCTGTATGGTGCGCTTGTGGCACCGATGCTGTTGATTAAGGCGGAGGAGGGTATGTTGAAGCACCATCCGCGTGCTGCCAGTGCATTGGCGCAGGCGCGCGAGTCCGTCAGAAACTTTCGGGAGCAAACGCTGCCGGGTGGTCACCACTTGCACATGGAGGCTGATACCTGGCAAGCGGTGGCGGACGCGGTGGGCGAATTCCTCAGTTCTTTGAGCTGATCGATACGCTCAGCCCCGTAAGCTTCGCATTTGAAGTAGTGACAAGAATTCCTCGCGGGTCTTTGAGTCGTCCCTAAAGCTGCCCAGCATGGCCGAAGTCTTGGTAACCGAGTTTTGTTTTTCTACACCCCGCATCATCATGCACATGTGCTCAGCTTCAATGATGACACCTACACCCAGGGCGCCGGTGACCTGCTCGATGCTCTGGGCAATCTGTAAAGTAAGTTGCTCCTGGATTTGTAGGCGCCGCGCAAACATATCCACAACGCGGGCTACCTTGGATAAGCCCAGCACTTTACCCTGCGGAAGGTAAGCGACATGACAGCGCCCAACGAAGGGCAGTAGGTGATGCTCACACAGCGAGTACATCTCTATGTCCTGCACTAAAACCATTTCACTGGAGTCGGATGGAAACAGTGCATCGTTGACTACAGTCTCTAAATCTTGGTTGTAGCCACGATTCAGAAAGGCGAAGGCTTTGGCAGCACGTTCTGGCGTATCGACCAGCCCAGGACGGGTGGTGTCTTCACCAATAGCCTCGATGATTTGCTTCCACTGTTCTTGCATGATGACTCTCCGAAACTGAGCGCGAATGTTAGCATGCGTGCATCAAGAGTGAGTTAGTCCATGAAGACATATCGCCAGGTTCTGATCGAAACAGAACAAACACTGATAAACGCTGGGGTTTTTTGTGGCCACGGTTATGAATCAGAACACGACGAGGCTGTGGCGCTGGTTTTGGCTGCCGCCGAGTTACCCGACAACACGGGCGCCGAGATACTGGATGAACCCATACCGGAGGCCGCCTTACTGCAATTGGCTGGTTGGGTGAGCAAGCGCACAGAAGAGCGCATACCTGTAGCTTATCTGACCGGATGGGCGTGGCTTGGGCCGCTAAAATTTCGATCTGATTCCCGCGCGCTGGTACCGCGCTCACCCTTAATGTCGGTGGTCATGGATGGATTTGAACCCTGGTATCAGGGGTCGCTGGATCACGTTGTCGATGTCTGCTGCGGAGGCGGAAGTTTGGGTTTGTTGGCCGCGGCAGGTTTGCCTGGAACTAAAGTCACCCTGCTCGATATCGACGATGATGCGTTGTCCTTGGCGCGAGAGAATCGTCAGCTTACGGGTTTAGACACGGTCCAAATAAAGCAGTCTGATTTGCTCGCCGTCTTACCTGATGCTTGCTGCGATGTGGTCCTCGCCAATCCGCCATACGTCGATGCGCAGGATATGGCCGATTTGCCACCTGAGTATCGGCATGAGCCGTCACTCGCCCTGGAGGCCGGTGCTGATGGGTTGGATTTGGTCCATCGCTTGCTGGCCGAAGCTTGCCGAGTGTTGCGCCCAGAGGGCGTATTGTTCCTCGAAGTAGGCAACAGCTGGCCTGCCTTGGAGGCGAGTTACCCGCAAGTACCTTTTTACTGGTTGGACTTGCCGTGTGGCGGTCATGGTGTCTGTGTCATCAATAAAGGTGAACTTTCTAACTTGATCAGGCCCGCCGACAGCAACACATAGCAGGTATACTTAGTCTTTGGAGGCTTTGTTATGTCTGGAAATACCTTTGGCAAACTGTTTACCGTGACCACCTTTGGTGAGAGTCATGGTCCCGCCTTGGGTGCGGTGATCGATGGCTGCCCGCCGGGCTTGCCACTATCCGCTGAAGATTTACAGCACGACCTCAATCGGCGAAAGCCGGGGCAGTCTCGCTATACCACCCAGCGGCGCGAAGACGACGCCGTAGAAATTCTCTCGGGCGTATTCGAGGGGCTCACGACGGGGACCTCGATCGGTTTACTGATACGCAATACCGACCAGCGCTCCAAGGACTACAGCACCATCAAAGATCGGTTTCGCCCAGCCCATGCTGACTATACCTATCAGCAAAAATACGGTGCGCGTGATTATCGTGGGGGTGGCCGTTCCTCTGCCCGTGAGACCGCTATGCGTGTGGCAGCGGGCGCGATTGCGAAAAAATGGCTACAGCAAGCCTACGGCGTTGAGGTGCGCGGTTACCTGGCGCAGCTAGGTCCGCACAAAGCCAGTCAACATGATTGGTCGATGGTGGAGGACAACCCGTTCTTCTGTGGCGATGCGGCCCTCATACCCGTGCTAGAGCAGTATATGCAGGCCTTAAACAAGGATGGCGACTCGATTGGTGCCCGTATCAACGTAGAGGCCAGTGGCGTGCCCGCCGGTTGGGGTGAGCCGGTTTTTGATCGTCTAGACGCCGATATTGCCTCGGCTTTAATGGGTATTAACGCTGTCAAGGGCGTTGAGATCGGAGCGGGATTTCAATCGATTGAGCAGCGCGGTTCAGAACATCGAGACGAAATAACCCCTGAGGGCTTTTTGAGCAACAATGCCGGGGGTGTGCTCGGCGGCATCTCCTCTGGCCAAGTGATTTCGGCCAGCATTGCGCTTAAGCCAACTTCGAGCATCCGACTCCCCGGTGCCAGCGTTGATGTTGATGGCAAGGCCACTGAGGTCATTACCACGGGGCGACACGATCCTTGTGTGGGTATTCGGGCTGTACCTATTGCTGAAGCAATGCTGGCGTTAGTGTTAATGGATCATGCCTTGCGCCACCGCGCCCAAAATGCCGATGTGTGCTCACCCACTCCGGCTATCCCGGGATCCACAGCGGATTAATTATGGTGGCTAAGCGACGCCGGCTGATGCGCACCGCGGTCTTGGGCGTGATGGCCTGTGCCGCGCTGTTCTGGGGCGCCGTTGATCTTGTTGGCGTGTCACCCCAGGTATTGCTTCAGGATCTGCTGGGTGTGGTTTTTGCCTTAGTCTTGGTGCTGCTGTCAGCAGTGTTTACAGGATGGCTTCTGGCTCGCTGGCGTAGACGCTAGGATTTGATGTCAATCTCTAGGGTCATATTCTCGGCTATCTGATCGAGGGTGACTTCAAGTTGCAATCGATCTATATCGCTTGGCATGGCCGCGACCACCGAGGCTTTGAAGACCGGTTCGCCGGTGAAAGCGGCACTCTCGACTAGGCTTTCCAGTTCAAGGATATTGATGCGGGCATCTCGCAGAGCGGCTGAGACTTCACGGACGATCCCCGGTCGGTCAGGTCCTATGATGTCAATGCTTAAATTGGCAGCCGCATAGGCCGTGTTATCCAGCGTCGGCGTGACCCGAACGCTCCATTTTCCCTCGGGCAGGTGGGTGAGAGCTTCCGCCAAGTCTTCGGCCCGTTCCTCCGGTAGGCTCACCAAGATAATGCCGGCAAATTTGCCGCCCAGATGACTCAGCTGGCTCTCTAACCAGTTACCCTCGTGCTGTTCAATCACGCTGGCGACTTGCTCGACCAAACCGGTTCGGTCATCGCCAATAAACGTGACCACGTGCTGGTGCGACATTGGGTTCACCTATAGTTAAGTAAAACGCTATAGTAGCGCCTTCTTTCCAAACTTGGCCACGACTACTCAGGGAGATCTGTCATGATGATTTTTCGCTCGTTGTTAATGGTTTTGTTATTAGTGCCCATTACGGTGCAGGCGGCGTTTGACTGGGAGACGGCATTAACCGGGGCGCACCGTTCTGAGGGCAACGCGAGTCGCAACGAGGCTCGTCATCCACGCGAGACCCTGGAGTTTTTTGGTTTAGTGCCGGGCATGACCGTCATGGAAGTGTCACCGGGAGGTGGATGGTATACCGAGGTTCTAGCGCCGCTGTTAAAAGGGCAGGGGACGCTTATAGCTGCACATTACGACCCCAATGGTGGCGCTTATTCCCGCCGTTCATTGGGCGGCTTTCTAAGTAAGCTAGGTGCCGACGCAGAGGTGTATTCCGGTGTGGTTGTCTCCGCGCTGCAGCCCCCGATGGCCATGGCGCCGGCGGCTGCTGGATCAGTTGATTTGGCCGTGGCATTCAGGAACGTACATTCATGGATGCGCATGAACCAGGCTGAGGCCTTCTTTGGTGCGATCTATGATGCCCTGAAGCCCGGTGGTGTCTTTGGCATAGTGCAACATCGCGGCCTGCCTGGCGCATCGGTCGAAAGCATGAAAGACACCGCCTATGTATCGGAGCAACAGGTGATCGAATTTGCAGAACTGGCTGGTTTCGAGCTAGATAGCAAGTCGGAAATTAACGCCAACGACCGAGATACTAAGGATTACCCCAACGGTGTCTGGACCTTACCACCGGTACTTCGGGAGGGAGAAAAAGATCGTGAGCGTTATTTGGCGATCGGGGAGAGTGATCGCATGACCTTGCGGTTTGTTAAGCCTACCGAGTGAGGCAATCTTGAGTGACGAGCCGTTGGAAGTGGATGCGCGAGGGCTGAAATGCCCCGAGCCGGTGATGCTGCTGCATGCGGCTATTCGGCGCGCTTTGACGGGAGAGGTCGTTCACTTGCTCGCTACTGACCCCTCGACACAGCGGGATGTGGTGAAGTTTTGTCAGTTTTTGGGGCATGAGCTTGAGCGTTCAACCGAAAATGCCGGTGAATTTGAGTATTGGATCCGAAAAGCAGAGGCCTAACTTGAGTGCGACATCTGAGGTGCTGGACAGCAAACAGATCGCAGCTTGTTTTGATCAGTGTTTTAGTGACAGCGACAACACCCGGCTGCGTGGCGGAGCGCTAGAGCCCCTTTATCAACCCGGTGACCCCGCTATCGTCTGGTTTCGCCATGATTACCTCAGGAGCGCTCTCCATGAGACCGCCCACTGGTGCCTTGCAGGTGCCGCCCGCCGGGAGTTGGTGGACTACGGCTATTGGTACTCTGAGGACGATCGCTGTGCTATTCAGCAAGCGGCCTTTTTTGCTGTAGAGGCAAAGCCGCAGGCCATTGAAAAGCTGTTTTGTGAAGCGCTCTCGCTGCCTTTTAGTATCAGTGTCGATAATCTATCGCTGGAATTAACCCCTGATGAGCGCCAACGATTTGAGAGTCGTGTCGCACGACACAGCCAGCAGTATCTGAGTGAGGGCATGCCTGTCAGAGCACGGCGCTTTATTGATGCTCTTGAGAAACTGGCATCAGGGAACGCATGAAACGCCCAACACTGCTGGTCGATAGTGACCTTCGTATACCGGCTGCACTGCAAGCGTGTTGTGATGACATCATTGCGGTGCCGGGTCGCGAGATCTCATCGACGCATTTATCTGGGATCGATGCTCTCTGGGTACGCTCTGTCACTCCAATTAACCGAGAACTGCTTACGGACAGTGCGGTACGTTTTGTCGGGACCGCGACAGCGGGAACTGACCATCTTGATACGGCTTGGTTGGCGTCAGCGGGAATTTGTTATGCCAGTGCGCCGGGCTGTAACGCCAATGCCGTGGTGGAATATGTGCTCTCTGTTCTTACGGTCACCGGAAGGCTTGAGGCTGTCATGGCGGGGGCAGAAGTAGGCATTGTCGGTTTGGGCCAGGTTGGCTCGCGCTTGGCGCGCGCAATGCTCGCACTGGGCGCCAGTGTTAAGGCATATGATCCGTTTGTGACAAACTGTCCCGATGGGGTCCTGCGGGCCGATCTGCCGGATGTCCTGGGTTCGCCCATTGTGACGCTGCATGCGGCGCTTCATAGCGACTCCCAGTTCCCAAGTCTGGGTATGATCGATGAGGCCGCAGCCGACTTGCTGCCAGCGGGTGGATTACTGATAAACGCGGGCCGAGGTGGTTTGGTAACAGTCGATGCTCTGGCGTCCCTGATCAGTAACGATGTTGATTTAGTCTTGGATACCTGGCCTGATGAACCCGCTGTGGCGGGAGCTCTTCTGGAAGACGTACTGCTAGCGAGCCCGCACATTGCGGGTTATAGCGAGCAGACTCGAGATCGGGGACCTGGCTTATTGCTGAGCCCTTTTTGTGATTACTTCGATTTGCCTGCGCCCGAGCCATGGAAAGTAGAAGGTGATTTCAGTGCGGCTATGGGCATGGAAGAGCTGTCGGTCACAAGCCTGACAGAAGCGCTATTAAATGCTTTCGATCCACGTGTGGTAGATAAGCAAGTGCGAGCTCAGGCCTGTCCCGATGTGGCCGCATCGGCATTCGATCAGTTACGGCGTAATTTTGGTCCTCGAAACGAACTCGCCGCACAGCTATCGGTCGACGATTTGATAGAGCAATCTATCGACAAGGTATTAGGTAGACTTGCCTCGCACGTTCGGTCTTGATTTGGGATCTTACTGGCCGCTTCAAACGAACATAACTGGACGCCAAGACAATAGGGATTAATTATGACTGATGACATCAAGGGCAACGATTATTGGAAGGATAAGCTCGAGGCTGATGAGTACTACGTTTTGCGTGAAAAAGGCACCGAGCGTGCATTTACCGGCGAGTACTGGAATTTTGAGGAGGCGGGTAGTTACCGCTGCCGCGGTTGTGGCGAGCTGTTGTTTGAGGCTGACACCAAGTTCGATGCTGGTTGTGGGTGGCCCAGCTTTGACCGACCGGCAGCTCAGGGAGCTATCGAAGAAGCCCGCGATACCAGTCATGGCATGATTCGTACCGAGGTTATGTGTAAAAACTGCGGTGGCCACTTGGGCCATGTATTCCCAGATGGCCCGACCGAGACAGGGCTGCGTTATTGCATCAACAGCCTATCGATTAAACATGAGGGTAAACCTGACGCGTAAGCACTGCGCGAAGAAGGGGTTGGTGTCATTGTGCGCGCGAGCTCTGATAGCCACGATAGAGAAAATGCACGAACGCCAACCACAGGCAGGTGTAGGCAACGGTATAGCCCCACGCCGGACCGATCCCACCTATAAACACGCCGACCACGGGTAGCATGGCGAGCCAGTGCCCGGTTACCCACGCATTTTGACGCCATGATATCCATACAGCGCTTACCGCTGAGAGCAACATCAGGCCGGCGAATAATGGCTGCGCCCAGGTGTGGTTAAACATGAGCCCGCCCAACACTAAGGCGATTATGCCGGCGCTGGCGTGAATGAGCGCACCCGTATCGATTTTATTGGTCCCGGCCATATAACGCTCTTTGTACCTTTGGGTGGTATTGTTTAGAGAGCTTAAACAAAAAAGGTCGCCCGATGGCGACCTTTTTTGTATTGGAGCGGGTAACGAGGTTCGAACTCGTGACCTCAACCTTGGCAAGGTTGCGCTCTACCAACTGAGCTACACCCGCTTGTCCGTTACTGTAATCGCGCTGGCCTAGAATCACAACTACCAACTGAAACAGCTAAATAATGGCGTCCCCTAGGGGGTTCGAACCCCTGTTCCCGCCGTGAAAGGGCGGTGTCCTAGGCCACTAGACGAAGGGGACGCAAGGACTCTGCCAAAGCAGAGGCGCGAATCTTAGTGGCCTGCCAGACGTTCGTCAACCCGTGATTTTGTTCCTCGCTGCCAGCCTCCAGATTCGGTAGAATCGCGACTTTTCTTTTGGACACCGCTCATGACGCCGGCACTGAAAATCCAGGGGCTGACCAAGACCTATGACAACGGCCTTGAAGCGCTAAAAGGCATCGATTTGGAGGTCGCCCAGGGCGATTTTTTCGCGCTTTTGGGGCCGAATGGCGCCGGCAAGTCGACAACGATAGGCATTATTTGCTCGCTGGTCACTAAGTCATCTGGCACCGTTCAGGTTCACGGTGTCGATATCGATGAGAACTTTCCGGCGGCAAAGAAGTTCTTGGGCATCGTGCCGCAAGAGTTCAACTTCAATATGTTCGAGAAGGTTGAAGATATCCTGATTAACCAGGCAGGCTACTACGGTATTCCCCTTGAGGTCGCCCGGGAACGTACCGAGCATTATTTGACCAAGCTGGGGATCGCGGATAAGCGTCACACCCCTTCGCGCATGTTATCGGGTGGTATGAAGCGTCGGTTAATGATTGCTCGTGCACTGATTCACGCGCCAAAGCTCCTAATACTTGACGAGCCTACGGCCGGTGTCGACATCGAGATGCGACGTTCGATGTATGCCTTTTTGCGTGAGATTAATGCCGCGGGCACGACTATTATTTTGACCACCCATTATTTAGAAGAAGCCGAGTCATTGTGCCGAAATATTGCGATTATCAATCACGGCCAGTTGGTGACAAATAGCTCGATCAGGGAGCTTGTGCGCGATCTCAACAAAGAAAGCTTTTTACTAGATTGTGCCGATAGCTTACCCCAAGCACTGGCTGTACCGGGTTTTCAGGTGTCACGCGTGGATGACCACTGCTTAGAAATCGCCATCGAAAAAGGCCAAGACCTTGCTCAGGCTTTTGAAGGTTTGCGCAATCAGGGTATTTCGGTGGTGAGTATGCGTAATCAGGCCAACCGTCTCGAGCAAAAATTCATGAATTTATTGGAGGCACCACAGTGAGCCTGTTTGAGCAGTATGTGGCCTTTATGACGATCCTGCGCAAGGAGATAAAGCGGTTCCTGCGTATTTGGACCCAGACCCTATTGCCCAGCGCCATCACCATGTCTTTGTACTACCTAATCTTTGGCACGCTGATTGGCTCGCGTATTGGCGAAATGGGTGGGCGTACATACATGGAGTTCGTGGTGCCGGGCCTCATTATGATGGCCATTGTGACCAATTCGTATTCCAATGTGGTGTCCTCGTTTTTTGGTGCTAAATTCAACCACAGTGTCGAAGAGTTATTGGTTTCACCCATACCCAATTACGTCATCCTTTGGGGTTATGTGGCCGGTGGTGTCAGTCGTGGCCTTTTGGTGGCATTCATCGTTACGTTGGTCTCGCTGTTTTTCACAAGTTTCCACATTGCGCACTTTGGTGTGGTGGTTGCTGTTGTCATTCTGACCTCGGTACTGTTTGCATTGTGTGGCTTCATAAATGCCGTGTACGCCAACACCTTCGACGACATCAGCATTGTTCCAACTTTTGTGCTTACACCCCTCACGTATCTCGGTGGCGTGTTTTATTCCTTGGACCTGTTGCCCGAATTCTGGGCCAAGGTTTCCCAAGTTAATCCGCTGGTGTACGTGGTCAACGCCTTTCGTTATGGCATGTTGGGGGTCAGTGACGTCAGTGTGGGCTTTGCGTTTGCCATGATTGGCGTATTTCTGGTGTTGGCTTATAGCTACAGCATGCATTTGCTGAGATCGGGCACTCGCTTACGCACTTAAATTATGGGCGTTCTTGGCGAACAGGTAGCAGCTCCACAGGCCTATAGTCCAGATATTCTGGAGGCCATTCCGCGGCGTTTAGGTCGAGCATCTTTGGGGTTGGAGTCCAACGCTATCTTCCACGGTGGCGATTCCTGGCATCTCTATGAATTGTCATGGCTCAACAGCCAAGAGCGTCCCCAGCACCGAGTAGGGGTGCTGACCATTCCAGCAAGTAGCCCCAATACGGTCGAGTCCAAATCGCTAAAGCTCTATTTAAACTCGCTCAATTTCCATGAATTTGTCTCCGATGAGCACGCAGAGCATCGTATTTGCGCTGATCTTGAAGCCGTTGTGGGTTCAGCCGTGTCACTGGTCCTGATGGGGGCGAATGAGCTGTCAGCGATTACGGTTAAAGGCCCCATAGAACTGCTAGAGCATACTGTCAGTGCGCCTTTATCAGGGCCAAGTGATTTATCTGAGTTAATCGATTCGGCCTCTGGAACGGTTCAGCTTCGTCTTGGTAGTCACCATTTGCGCTCCCTCTGTCCGGTTACCGGGCAACCGGATTGGGCCACGTGGGTGATGGATTATCGAGGTCCCGCTATTAAGTGTGAGGTGTTGTTGGCGTATATCGAATCCTTCCGTGAGCACCAGGAATACCATGAGCAATGTGTTGAGCGGCAGTTCACCGAGATATTGAAGGCGAGCGGTGCTGAATACCTGTCGATAGGGGCGTTTTACCAGCGCCGAGGCGGTATCGATATCACCCCTTGGCGCTCAACCGAGGTTTTTATGCCGCCGCTAGATCGCTTGGATCGGCAGTAGTTCGGGAGTCGTAGAACCAAAGTCTGGCCTGTGGTAGTCTGCGCGCCGCACGGAGAGGTGGCCGAGTGGTCGAAGGCGCACGCCTGGAAAGTGTGTATACGGCAACGTATCGAGGGTTCGAATCCCTCCCTCTCCGCCATCAATAAAATAGGGGCCTATTGGGTCCCTTTTTTTATTGATCGTGAGCGGGCGATTGTATGAGAACCCTTTTGGTTCGAGCAAATGCGACCGTCGGAGCATTTGGCACCGAGTGCCATAGGCGCGAAGCCCGCAGGGTCAAAACAGGCCCGTAAGCTGTTTTGAGTAATCCCTCCCTCTCCGCCATAAACCCTAGAGCCCGCCTTGAGCGGGCTTTAGGGTTTATGGGAGAGGGCGGTGTGGACGACCCCTCTGGTTCGACAAGCTCTCCTGTTGTCGGCTTCGGCAGCCGCTCTTGATTCTTGCGTAGACATCTATAGCATCAGCCAACGAATCGTCATCTCTCAACTTTATGCAGGGGCCCCTTATGAGCAACCGACTCATTGAAATCGTTAATGAAATGTATGCGGCATTGCCGGCTACCGACTGGGAAACGTTTCAGTCCCATATGCACCCTGATTTCTGTGTAGTTGAGGCAGATACACTTCCTATGGCGGGCACCTTTGCCGGCTTAGAGGGCTTTCAGGAGTTGGTGGGGGTGGTATTTGGGATGTTTTCGGAATTCATCCCCGAGGTACGCGACATGGCGGTTAGTGATAACCGCGTCATGGTATGGGTGGATATGACTTTGACCGGTGCTAAAAGCGGTAAAACCATTCACACGCCAATGATCGAGGTTTTCTCTTTCGAGGGGGAAAAAGTCACCGAGATACGGCCGTTTTATTTTGACACCGATCTCATTGCGTCGATTGTCGACTAGGCGCCGTGTAATGGGCGTTCGCGGTTGTGAGCGCCCGACTTTCCCTTCAGGCGCTTTGTTGATATAGCGGAATAAGCAACTGAATTATAGGGTTATTGCTCTACAAATGTTCTCCGTCTAGGTAGAGCCATTGATTGTCTTCCTTCTGGAACCGACTGCGTTCCTGTAGTCGGTAGCCTTTACCGTCGATTTTATAGCGAGCAACGAATTCAACGAATCCCTGACTGTCTGTGCAAAGGCCCGCTTGGGTTTCGACAATTTTAAGCCCCAGCCAACGTTGTTTGTCATCGAAGCGAACCCGACTGGGACGGGTACTTGGGTGCCAGCTAGTCAATAAATAGGTCTCGTCTTGAACAACGAAGCCGCAATAACGTGAGCGCATCAGCTGCTCAGCTGTTGTGGCGGGCTGTGTACCGCTAATGACGGGTTCACAACATGCCGACCATGGCCTTTTACTGCCGCAAGGGCATAACTCGGTCGTGTCGCATTGCGTGGAGGGCATAACAAGTTTTCCGCATTTCATTCTGGAGCTGTGCCTGTGTAGGAGTCTAACGAATTACTGCCTACTGCAGCAGCTGCCGCTTGCCGTCATTCCAATGACTTCGTGTCCGGTGCTTGATGCGTCGATTGCTCTCTACATGCTGAATTGACAGGCTCGTGTTTCGCCTCCGCTGTCGATCAAAAGCTACTAGATCTGACTACATACATAGCCGCTGTAACAAAACGATCGCGAGTATGTAGACGTGGCTGGTTTATACTTTAAGCCAACAGCTGATGGCTCTTTTAACGACTTCACCAAAAAGGTGAGCACAGTAACTACGTTAAGGAAAACTCCATGACCGATCTCTCCGTGGCGCGGCCGCGTCGCTCCTGCTTGTATATGCCAGCCGATAAACCGCGCGCGTTAGAAAAGGCGCAGGGTTTGCCCGCTGACTGTGTGATTGTCGATTTAGAGGACGCGGTTTCACCGGCAGCAAAAGCCGAGGCACGCGCCAAGCTCTGCGAATTTTTACAGACGGCCGACTATGGGGAGCGCGAGCTGGTCATTCGTATTAACAGCCTTTCCGGTCCCTGGGGGAACGATGATCTGGGCGCGGTGTTGGCTTTGCGGCCCGATGCCGTATTGGTGCCAAAAATCGAATCGGTTGGGGCAATCGCCGAAGTTCACAATGTTATTGAGAGGGCCGGGGTTGCCGACAAGGTTGCCATTTGGGCCATGATCGAGACGCCTCTAGGTGTGCTTAAGTGTGCCGAGTTGGCTGAGCGAGGGCAGGAGTTCAACCTGCAGGCCTTCATTGTGGGTACTAATGATTTGGCCAAAGAGATGCACGTGGTTCCCACGGCAGATAGAGAGTGTTTTAGCTATGCTTTGTCTGCCGTTGTCACCGCGGCAAGGGCTTATGGTATTGCCCCCATTGATGGTGTCTTTAATGACATTGCCAATGAGCAGGGGCTGCTAGAAGAGTGCCGGCAGGGTGTGAAGTATGGCTTTGACGGTAAAACCCTCATCCACCCGTCACAGCTCGAGGCCGCTAATGCGGCATTTTCGCCGAGTGCGGCAGACGTCGATTTGGCCAAAGCCGTCGTAGCGGCGTTCGATTTGCCCGAAAACGACGGTAAGGGGGTCATTTCACTCAATGGCAAGATGGTCGAAATATTGCATTTGCAGCAAGCGCAACGCTTACTGGCTGTGCAGGACAAGATTGATGCGCTGTCCTCATAAAATGATTACGTTGGGTGCTGGAGTCGAGGCTGAGCGAGTTGAAAAGTCTTGCCCGGCGACCCTGCCCACACAGATCTACCTGTAAGAGATTTTCGATGACTGATATTCCAGATGCCCGACCCGCTAGCACCGTGGTGCTTTTGCGCGACACCAAAAGCGGTATGGAAACCCTGATGCTCAAACGCAATAAGGCGCTGATGTTCGCAGGCGGTCTTTGGGTGTTCCCGGGTGGTGCCTTAGATCCAGCCGATATGGAAGCTGCAGATGGCGATGTGGAGCAGGCGGCACGTTTGGCAGCGGCGCGTGAGGCGTTGGAGGAGTGTGGACTGCAACCCGATCTGGACAGAATGATTGAGTTGAGCCACTGGACGACTCCGGTTGTAGAGCCGCGGCGTTATGAAACCTGGATCTATGCGGCGCCATTGCAGGCCGAGGAACAGGTGACTATCGATGGCAGTGAAATTCATGCGGCGCAATGGATAGGTGTCGCGGATGCTGTCGCGGGTCATGAGGCCGGCGACCTTGGCATGATGCCGCCAACCTACGTCACGTTGCGCAGTTTATTGCGCTACGACTCCATTGAGCAGATGTTAGCCAGCGCGGCCCATATGCACAGGCCTCGGGTGCTGCCGGTGTTTGCTGAGAGCGATGGCGAAGTGGTCGTGTTGTTCGAGGGTGACGCAGGCTACGCGACTGGCAACGGTGAGCTTCCCGGAGCACAACATCGAGCTATTCTTCGGGGCAAGCATTGGGTATATGTGCATAATGATGTGGCTGCGGACTACCCGGCTTTTATCGGCTAGCAGATCAGCGCGGGCCTAGATCTAGACATAGGGTCTCACCGTAAAATTGGGGGTGTACCATCCGTCTTGCCGACCCTGGTTGAGCAAACACAGAGTCGTTCCGATGAGGGCGAATCATCAGAAGTGAAATCAGTAATGGATGCATACAGGAGACAAACGCATGCCAAGAGTTAACTTAGAGGGAAGTTCAGCCATTGTAACTGGAGGTGCTTCAGGTATTGGCGAGGCCTGTGCTCGGCAACTGGCAGCCGCAGGTAGTCAGGTGGTCATTGCTGATCTAAACGAAGATCGGGGCAAGGAAATTGCTACGGAACTGGGCGGACAATTCGTCAAGTGTGATGTCACGAAGGTAGAAGATGCGCAGGCTGTGGTAGACGCGGCTATGGCGCTGGCGCCTCTGCGGGTTTGCATTAATTCGGCGGGGATTGGTAGTCCGGGGCGCACCATTGACCGTGAAAATAACCCACTGGCGCTAGACAAATTTAATTTCGTCATCCAGGTGAACTTGGTGGGTACGTTTAACATGCTAAGCCAAGCCGCGGCGGCTATGGCCAAGTGCGAGCCCATGGATGCCGACGGCGCCCGGGGTGCGATTGTGAACATGGCATCCTGCGCGGCGTTTGATGGCCAGATAGGGCAGGCGTCATACTCGGCCTCAAAAGGTGCGGTCGTCGGTATGACCTTGCCAATTGCACGAGATCTCAGCGCCGTGGGTATTCGCGTGAATACCATTGCGCCCGGTTTGATCGACACACCAATTTACGGTGAGGGTCCTCATGCTGAGGAATTCAAGGCGCACTTAGGTAAATCTGTTTTGTTCCCGAAACGCTTGGGCAGTGGAGAGGAGTTGGCATTTGCTGTGATGGAATGTGTGACCAACCCCTATCTCAATGCCGAGGTCATCCGGCTGGATGGCGGTATCCGTATGCCGCCGAAGTGATTTCGACCTGTAAACGAGAGCGCCCCAATCGGGGCGTTTTTTATTTGTACCGCGTTCCCTCGCGAACCGCGGTCTCCACGGCTGGGCATGGTGAGGATTCATGGTGCACCAAGTGCTGAGTTCGAGCCTTTTTGAAGTTGCCTAATCCGGCGGTAAGGGCGGGCAGAAGACGGTGCTAATACTCCTAAACCAATGAGGTTGAGCCGCAATCGTTCAACTCGCTGGTAACCAGTTGAACGTCGCCAAAGCTGTGATCGCAAGCGCCATATTTGCGCACAATTGCTCCTCACTTTGACCCAATCTATCCACGCTTTTGGCAGTTCCGGCTGGCGTAATAAGGGGACTATCCGATTGGAGGTCAGAAATGTCAGGCAGAATTTTCATAGCAATGATCTTACTTGCAACGCTATCCAGATCGGTATTGGCCACCTGCGATTCCTCGGTTGTCGAAGCCCAGCTTACTAATGGGGGCTTCCTCGCTGAACCTATTGGAACCGATACCTGGGGTATTCGAGTGGGTGCGGATGACGTAACGCTGCAGTTGGACTCAACTAGCGGTGATTTACTGTGGTCGATATTACTGCAACCTAAAACGACGGCATCCGTGGCATGGGTTAACCAGGTTCACAGCCGTTGGCGCTATGTACAGTTGGCAGTCGACAGTCACAGTGATTTATACGCCTTCTACGCGATTCCTCATTGGGGGCAAGGCTGTGTCGCTAATATTGATCGTGCTACTGCACTATTTTTGAGCATGAGCCGTGATTTGCGCCAGAAGTTGAATCGCGATGCCACCGACCATATGGTCGCAGATCCGCAAACGGTGAGTCAGGCGTTTCGGTGGTAGGGTTAGCATCTGATTCGCTAGCAAGTCGAGCATTCCAGCAAAATTTAGCGATGCAAAGCGGACTTGAAAAAGGCAAGTGGCGATTGTTTCTCGCGGGACACGTTACTGCTGTCGATAACCCTATAAAGGTCGTGATACGCCGACAGCATTAAGCCATACCGATGTAGATTGATATTTTGGATCGCGGGCAATCAGTCGTAGACTCAACCTTTGTGGTAATAAGAGATGTTGAGGTCCGACGTTGAAAGACGATCAAAGTGCAAACCGCGGCGTGGATTTGGCGATACTCGCCGACTGGATGGATACTCAAGGCTTGAGTGAGGGGCCCATAACTGACCCCGCGCCTCTGGAGGGGGGTACGCAAAATATCCTGCTCCGCTTTAGCCGCGGTGGGCGGCAGTTTGTGTTGCGAAGACCCCCGCCGGTTTTGCGTGCCAATTCCAATGAAACCATGCGTAGGGAAGCCCGTGTCTTGTCAGCGCTCAAGCACTCTTCGGTGCCACATCCGAGACTGATCGCGAGCTGTGATGATGAATCAGTCTTGGGTGCTACCTTTTATCTGATGGAGGCAATTAACGGTTACAACCCCACGCAGGGCTTACCGAAGCCATTCTCTGAATCAGCCGAGTCTCGGTTTCAGATGGGTCTGTCTCTGGTGGATGGTATTGCAGCGCTCGGACGCGTTGACTATCGGGCTGTGGGGCTAGCTGATTTAGGTAAGCCCGAAAATTATCTTGAGCGCCAAGTCGGCCGGTGGCGCTCGCAACTTGAGGGTTACGCCGATATTGCCGAATGGGATGGCCTTGACAGCCTTCCCGATGTAACTCAAATCGTAGATTGGCTGGAACGCCATAGGCCGGCGTCTTTCCAGCCGGGGATCATCCATGGTGATTACCATTTGGCGAATGTGATGTACCGTTTTGACGCGCCCCAATTGGCGGCGATCATTGACTGGGAGCTCACCACTATCGGCGATCCCTTAGTTGATCTGGGTTGGCTGATGGCCACTTGGCCAGACGTTGATCGAAGCGACAACGCCGGTGCGCTGCTCGTGGAGCCGTGGGCGGGGTTCCCCACAACTAAACAGTTGGTCGCGCACTATGCGCAACAGAGCGAGCGAGACCTAACGGCTATCCACTGGTATGCCGTTCTAGCCTGCTACAAGCTGGGCATCATTCTCGAGGGGACTTATGCCCGCGCCTGTGCTGGCAAGGCGCCGCAGGCGGTCGGAGAAGATTTACATCGTCGAACCATTTGGTTGCTCAATCGTGCGCTCAATTGGATTGAGTGACAGGTAATTAATCTAATCAGTAGGCTTGTGTGCAGCTTAATATGCGCATAGATTGATTCTATGGAAATTTCTTGTCCATAAAGCCAGTTATTGAGGCCGTTGAGGAACAGCAGAATGAACAGCAGTTACGTGGATATGAGCGGTAAGGTCGTATTGATCACCGGCGGTAGTCGAGGTCTGGGATTGTCCATGGCACACGCCTTCGCGGAGAATGGCGCTACGGTTATTGTGAGTAGTCGTAAGCAGGATGCCTGTGACCTGGCGGTCGAAGAGATTCAAGCTAAAGGTGGACGAGCGATTGGGATTGCCTGTCACGTGGGTGATTGGGAGGCTCTGCCGAACTTGGTTCAGGCAGTGCTCGATCAATGCGGCAAAATTGACGTTCTGATCAATAACGCGGGCCTAGGACCGGCAACGGAATCATCGCTAGACATGAGCGAGGCGTTGTTCAACAAGATCTTGGATGTCAATTTAAAAGGGCCTTTCCGATTGTCTGCGCTAGTAGCGCAACATATGAAAGCTCAGGGCTCCGGCGCCATTATCAATATCAGTAGTACGGGTTCGCTGAGGCCTGAACCTCCATTTAATGTCTATGCGGCGGCCAAAGGCGGCCTCAATATCATCACCCGCTCTCAAGCGCAGGAATTTGGTCCCGAGGTGCGAGTTAATGCCATCATGGCGGGGCCTTTTTGGACAGATATGTCGGCGAGCTGGCGCGAGGAGCTCGACAGTAATTCGCCTTCGGCCATGGGCAGGATCGGAAGGCCCCATGAGATAGTGTCAACGGCATTGTATTTTGCCTCATCAGCCTCGAGTTTTACTACGGGTGCCGTGATTCCTGTGGACGGCGGTTTGCTGTAATTCGAAGATGTTGCAATGCGATATCAATACGTGGCGACCGTCACTGTCACTAATCAAAGACAAGAATAAGTAGGTAGGAGAGAGCCATGCCGTCGTTACCATTGGGCTCATTACGCGTTGTTGAACTTGGTGACGGCAGTTATGGCCACTGCGGGCAGGCATTAGCACGTCTTGGCGCAGAAGTAATACTGGTAGAGCCGCCGGGCGGGTTATCTGGTCGTGCGGAGCCGCCGATAGTGGATGGGCAGAGTCTCCCTTTTCTTGCCAGCCACAGCGACAAGCACAGTGTCACGATTGAGACGGCGACCCCGAAAGGCCAAGCTGAGCTAGGTAGTTTGCTGGAAAGTGCTGATATTGTGATCGTTGCACAAGGGTCGATTGCGACTGATCCTCAAACGCTTGCCGCGACTGCGCCTGAGGCTATTGTGCTCTCCATCACCCCCTTTGGATTAACCGGGCCATACAGTGACTATCGTGCCAATAATGCCGCCATGATGGCGCTGGGGGGGGTGCTGGCCCGCTCTGGAATCGCCGGTAACGAACCCTTGATGCCCCCGGGCAAACTCTCCTTGGCTGCAACGGGTGCGCAAGCGGCATGGGTTGTGCTCGTCGCTTATTACCAGAGGCTCCGGGGCGGACCTGCCGGGATGTTAGATTTTTCTGCGTTTGAAGCCACGGTTCAGGTTATTGATCCGGGTATGGGCGTGACAGGCAGTGCCGCGGGCGGCCGCAGTGCACTGGAGTTGGCGCCGAGGGGGCGGCCTCCCGTCGGCACGGGGTACCCATTTTTTCGCTGTCGCGATGGCTTTGTCCGGGTCTGTGTGCTCAATCCACGGCAGTGGTCCGCGATGTCTGCTTGGCTCGGCCCCGATCACGCGTTTACCGACCCTAAATTCGGGGATTTGGCGACCCGATTTGGCGCCGCCAAAGAGATTAATGGATTGATTGCTGAGTTATTCGTTGAGCGGACTCGGGATGAACTCATGGTGGAGGGGCAAGAACGCGGTATACCTATCGCATCTGTTGCCGAGCCGAAAGAGGTGTTTTCCGACGAACAGTTTCTGGCGCGTGGTGCTTTTCAGGCGCTTGCGGTGGGCGAGCAGTCGCAAGGACTTCTGGCAACTTCAAGTTTTTCCATCGATGGTGAGCGCGTTTCTATGCGCTCATCCGCCCCAGTGATTTCTGGCAACTTGAATTTACCTTCGGTCCGCCAAAAAGATCACGCCGAGCTCTGCAGCACATTTAGTGGGCACGCTTTTGATGGCATCCGGGTTCTGGATTTGGGGGTCATCGTTGCGGGTGCTGAGCTCGGCCGCCTAATGGCTGATCAAGGCGCAGAGGTGATTAAGATTGAGAGCCGTGAATATCCTGACGGCTTACGACAGACGCTCAAGGGTGAGGCGATCTCAGTATCTTTTACGCAAGGGTCTAGAGGTAAGCGATCTCTGGGCTTAAATTTGCGTAGCGAAGAGGGACTGGCAATTTTCCGCGATCTGGTCGCCCGGGCTGACATTGTATTGTCCAACTTTAAGCCAGGCACCATGGAGTCATTGGGTCTGGGCTATGAAGCACTTAAAGCAATCAACCCGGGAATAATCGTTGCAGAGAGTAGTGCATTGGGTAATACGGGCCCTCGCAGTCGATCCATGGGATACGGTCCTCTAGTTCGTGCTTCCACGGGTCTCAGTTGGCTATGGCGTTATCCTACAGCTGACGACAGCTTCAGCGACGCGACCACAATCTTGCCCGATCATTTGGCGGCTAGGGTGTCCGCTACCGCAATTGCGGCCCTACTGATCCGGCGATCTGAATCGGGGCAAGGTGGTCACGTGGCGCTCTCTCAGGCTGAGGTGATATTGACAGCATTCGCCGAGGACTTCTTGCATGAGTCACTTCAGCCCGGGGCAATGCAGCCAAGGGGTAATCGCGGTCACTTTGATTCGCCTGATAATGTGTTCGCCTGTGCAGGCGATGACGAGTGGTGTGTGGTATCAGTCGATAGTGACCAGAGCTGGCTGGCTCTGTGTGAATTGATGGGTAGGTATGACCTGGCTAGCGATCAAAGATTTGCAGATGCAGCTGGCCGAGTAAATTTTGCGGAGGAACTTGAGAGAGCTGTTGCAGAGTGGGCGTTGCAGCATTCCGCCGAATCGGTAATGCAAGGCTGCCAGAATGTGGGAGTGATTGCTGGTCGAATGCAGAGGCTTGATGAATATATGTCCAACGCGCATTTTGCGGCCAGAGGGTTCTTTAAGCCATTGAGTCAACCGGGTCTCGACGCGCCGATGCCGACTGAGGCATGGGCTGTCTTTAGTGAAATATTATGCCCCCCGGCTATCAAGCCAGCCCCGCGCTTTGCCGAGCACACTCGCGATATCGCGGTATCGGTACTAAATCTTGCGCCTGAACGTATTGAAGAATTGATTGCAGCCGGAGTGTTACAGGAATCGCAGTAGGGGAGGGTTTATTGGATGCGATGCGTGACGCGCTCTAGCCATTCTTCGACTCGCTCACGCAAGATCTTGCCCGTTAAATTGCGCGGAAATGCCTCTAGCTCCACCGTCTCAATGACGTTGGGGACGCGGTAGCGCGCTAGGTGTTCCTTGCAGAACTGCATAAGTTTCTCAAGGTCCAGTGTTTCGTTTACTGATACAAATGCAACCGGCGTTTCGCCCCACTTTGGGTGCGGCGCTGAGACAACACAGGCTTCAGTAACATTCGGGTGCATGAGTAGGACACGTTCGATTTCAGCCGGATAGATATTTTCACCACCACTTTTTATCAGATATTTCGTTCGAGAGATGAAGTCTAGCTTGCCGTCCGCACGCCTCTGCATGACGTCGCCGGTGTAAAACCAGCCGTCGCGAAAGACTTTTTGGTTTTCTTCGTGGTTGTTCCAATATCCGCTGAACATCATGGTTGAGCGCATCACCAGCTCCCCCGGCTCCCCATCAGGTACAGTGTTGCCGTTGGCATCGCAGAGCTTCATTTCGCAAAAAAACCCCTCATCCTTGCCCATATCGTCATAGTCTTCGGGTGAGCCACCAATCGGCAGTACGTTGGTCGAAAAATTTTCCATGCCAATTTCAGTAAGGCCGTACGTATTTAGGAATGGCGCGCCAACCGTGACGGTGAGCTCGGATATTTGTTCCAGCGGTGTCACGTCGGGGATGGAGCCTATGGAGCGTATTCCTTTGATTCTGGCGTCCCGCGCCTTAATTTCTTCAACGAGTTTGTCGTACATCCCGGGGGATAGCGATAGCCAGCTAATCTGCTCTTGCTCGAGCAAATCCACCAGTTCTTTGGGATCGTAGCCAGCCACAATAATGGCTTTGCCTCCAAGTGCGTGCGTGGATAAAACTTCATGAACGGAGGTCACGTGAAAAAAAGGCCCGCGAGCGATACAGGAATCGTCAGCCTCGGTCCCCATTAAGAGTGGGAAGGTGGCCATATAGGCAATAGTGCGTTGGATTTCCGAGCGTTGGGAGATGACGGCACCCTTGGGCTTTCCCGTGGTTCCGGAGGTATAAACGATGTAAGCGGCATCGTCTTCATGCATCTCGACTGCTGGTTCAGTATCCTCGCCGAGTTTGATTAAGCTTGAGAACTCAATCACCTCAGCTTGTAGTTTGCTATCTATTTGGGACACGGGGTCTAGCAATACAATGCGCTTTACATAGGGGAGGGCGTTGGCGGCCGCGAAAATGGCTGGAGCATATTCGGCGCTCACAACTAAGGTTTCGGGCGTGATGACATCGAGCGCTTCCTCAAGCTCTTGTTGCGTGTACCGCCAATTGAGAAAGGAAAAAATCGAACCAATTCGGCTGGACGCATAAATGAAGTGAGCGCATTCCCCTCGATTAGCGGTCAAGATGCCAATGCGATCGCCTCTTTTTACCCCAGACGCCATTAAGCTGTTCGCGAGTCGGTTGACTTCGCAATTTAGCTCTTCATAGGTCCAGATTTGCTCTCGCCACTGAAGAGCGGCTTTATGGGGAGATAATGCGGCACGTTTTCGGAGTATTTCGCCAATAAACTTCTGTCGAGCTCGGTTTATGTCTGGTGCTGCCGGTCCGAGGTCAAAATTGGGGGTTGTAATCATATCGAGTACTCGTCTGCTAGAGGCGTTACCGCGGTAGTTTTAGACCGCGTTGCGCGATGATATTGCGTTGTATTTCTGATGTGCCACCACCAATGACCATCATGATGGAGCGACGTAATAAATACTCTATTCTTCCATCAGTAAGCGCGGCTGTCTGACCAGCTTCCAATGTCGATGCCGTGCCCAGAATGTCGAGTGCCTGCTCTGCAAATTGCTCCATGAGCTCCGTGCTAAAAACTTTGCTCATGGCGGCCTCGTAAACTGGCACTTCGCCGGCGTCTGTTAGCTTGACGCAGCGCACCAGTAGTTGGCGTGCGATTTCAGTGCGGGCTGCCATTTCGCCGATGCGATTTCTGACCATAGGATCTTGATCTAATCCCACGGCCACGACGGCCTGCAGGAGCGACATGAAATTTGCCCTAATCATGGCAACCGAAGCGCCCATCACAACGCGCTCGGTAGCAAGTGCCGACGTGATGACCTTCCAGCCCTGGTTGATCTCCCCGACAATCGCGTCCTTGGGCACTCTGACGTTGTCAAAGGTTTCCGTGGAGAAGGTGTGTCCGTACAGCGCCAGCGAGGGCCTAATATGCAAGCCTGCTGTGTCCATCGGAATGATAAAGACGCTTACACCTGCGTGCGGCGGACTGGCTTTCGGGTCGGTTTTTGCCGCCAGCCACATGTAGTCGGCCTCATCACCAAAGGTGGTCCAAAGTTTTTGCCCGTTGATGACCCATTCATCACCCTCAAGCACGGCACGCGTTTGCATTGAAGCTAGGTCAGAACCCGACTGAGGCTCGCTATAGCCAAGACAAAATTTCACTTTGCCCTGTTTGATCAATGGTAGATAAGTCTCTTGTTGAGATTGACTGCCATATTGCATAAGTGCGATTGCTTGAATCTCCATGCCTGCGGGTCGCGGCGCCTCGACCATTTGAAATTCTTCAATGAAAGCCAATTGTTCCGCAGCGGATCGTGCCTGCCCGCCAAAGGCTTCTGGCCAGCTCATGGCTAGCCAGCCGGTTTCACCCAGCGCATTTGAAAAGTCTTTATCGGCTTTGCGTGCAGGAATTGGCGGCACTGAAAATTCCGCGCGCCGTTGGTCAGTCCAGTGTTGGTTAAGCCATTCTCGGACTTCCTGCCGAAACGCAATGTCAGCTGGGCCGACACTTAATTCAGGGAGCCCTTGCTGCTCGTCAATGAGATCTCTAGCTAGCTCCGCCCTTGATAAATTGGCACCACCAAAGCGTACAAGGTCAGCATGGATGCGCCGAAAGTGTCTGGGCGCCTCGTGTTCTTCTGAATAGCCTATGGCACCAAAAGTATGCTGAATTTCCAGCAGTGTTTTTCGCAGCTCGGTAGTGGCAAACGCGTGTGCGGCTCGTGCTGCATAACGCCAGCCCAAATCATTTCTGTCGAGCTTGGCGGCTGCGTCTGCAAGGGCGGCAGCGGTGCCATCGAGGGTTGTCAGGCAGTCCGCAAGTTTGTGTTGAATTGCCTGGTAACGGTTAATGGTCTGGCCGAATTGCGACCGGATACCAGTGTATTCAACTACCAGCTCAAACAGTCGCCGCGTGCCACCATAGGCGCGAGCCGTCATAAAGAGCCGCGCCAAGATGTGCGCATCTTCAAGTTGGGTCTCAGTGGTATTGATTTGCCGTGCAGGGGCGTTGTCGAAGGTCAACTGACAGTAACTGGGCCGGGCATAACCTGAGAGAGTTTCAGTAGTTACCTGGGGTGAATCGATATCAATGGACCATAGTGAACCCTGTGCTGAGATAACCAGGCACTGTTTGGCGAATTGAACACCTTCGACATAGGTGACGGTGCCGCTGGCCATGGTCTGATCAACACTGATGCACCCAGATCGCGGCGCGCCGTCTAGATGACCAAACGACAATGCGATCGGCGCAGCCGATACAGTCTGCAGCGGAATATTTAACGTTTGAATGATGGCGTGTCCGAGGAGGGGTAGCGGGCAGGCTGTTGCGCCAAGCTCACTGAAAAGGGCGACCCAGAGTTGCGCCTTATGCTCGAGTTCACTGGACTCGCAATCGATAAGCCCAAGGTTGCTGAATTCGCGCCAGCAACTTTCAGTTCTTGCCAGCAAATTTTGTTCATCCAAATCGGAGTCATTAGCCCACGAGTGGTTTAGTAGTTTCTTTGCGCTTGCGATGATCAGGCGAAGGTCATCGGGATGGGAGTGGGCGCTCTGCTCGATCATTATTTTGACTCTTTTCAAGCTCAATAAGGGCTAGTTGCGACAGTCAAGGCTTGGGATTACTATCCAGACAAATTCGCTCATTCGTATGATGGTAAATATAATCATATTTAACAAACATTATTACAACCCCAGGCTCAAGCGTGTTTGGTTAGTGTAAACCCATAATGAGAGGCTGGGCTGTGTAGGAGAAGGTCAGCATGGCGAAAATACCCCGATCAAACCGTCAAAATGCCGCCGATGGTGAATCCGCTCCAGAGGAAAAGCCGCGCAAGCAAACAGTGAGGCGAAAGCGACGCATACTCAAGACCTCAGAAGTCATTGCCCGAGATATTATTCACGACATAGCTGTCGCAGGTCTTAAGGAGGGTGATGCGTTACTGCCCGAGGCGGAAATGCTGCAACAATATGGCGTAGGTCGTGCGTCGATGCGCGAGGCATTGCGTCTACTTGAGGTTAACGGACTGATCAAAATTCGCGCCGGCGCAGGTGGCGGTCCCACGGTTGGTGTTGCTGAAGCCGAAAATCTTGCGCAGATGCTCACGCTGTATTTTGGTTTGGCGGGAGGAACCTACGAGCAGCTCTCTAGGGTCATGCTAATTCTATACCCTTTAATCGCGCAGCTTGCTGCGTCTCGTAAGTTAACCAAAATAGAGCGTGAGATGCTCATGGCCTCGGTGGACTCCACCTGTGGCGCCACTGATTATGGTCGCGTAAGAACTGAAAACCTTAAAGATTTTCACAGCTTACTCTCGGAATTAAGCCGTAATCCTGTTTGGGCGTTGCTCTCAGATGCAGTGGGCTTAATCTTCGCTGATCATGTTATTGCCACCGTAGATAGCAGTAAATTTCATGATGCTTCAGATCGAGATCATCAAGAAATTGCTGACTGTGTTTTGGCGGGTGACGAGGAGGGTGCGGCTGCCGCGATGCTTCGTCATACCGAAGATATGATCAAGTTTTACCGTAAGCAAAATCAATCGATATTCAGTCAGCTAATTGAGTGGCGCTAATGGGCGGTTTTTTGTCTGGCCTGAAGGTTCTGGATTTCTGCGATGATCGTGGAATATTGGCTGGGTGGATGCTGGCAAGGCTGGGTGCTGAGGTGGTTGCTGTTGAGTCCCGAGAAGGCAACCCGGCGCGCTATGTCGACATGCCGCGGGGCGCGTCTTGGGGTTTCATTTGGGCAGCCTATGCGGCTTCTAAGCGCTCAGTATGCTGGGACGTGACTAGCCCAGAAGGGCGTGAATTGCTGCTGAAGATGGTGCGAGAAGCCGATGTCGTCATCGAATCGTCTGGCGCATTGGCCGAGTGGGGTTTGACCTACAAAGAGTTACAGGCGGTCAATGGCCGCATTATATGCGCTTCAATTTCAGCCTTTGGTCAATCCGGTTGCGATACCGAAATTCCCGCAACCGATCTCACTATTTGGGCGAGGTCTGGGACCCTGTACCCCAGCAGAGACCTCAGTAATACGCCGGTAAGGATAGGATCTGACCAGGCATTTTTGCACGCTGGTGCGGACGCCGCTGCGGCGATTTTAATCGCCTGCGCCGCCAGAGATGTGACCGGACAAGGGCAATATATTGACGTATCTGCCCAGCAGAGTGCATCGATAGCCACGCTATCAGTGACGCTAGCCTCGGCTGTCAATCACCAAAACTTCCAGATGCCCGCCGATGCGCCGAAAAAGAAGAAGTCGCTTGATTTGAGTGGCTCGGGGTCGCGCACTCGCCGCAGTAAATGGCCAGTAAAAGATGGCTTGCTCGAAATGCACTTGGGTATGGGGCCGGCGTCGGGCGGCTCGTCGAACAAGCTTTTTGCTTGGATGCGGGAGAGTCATGCGCTTCCTGAACAGTTTCATGATTGGGATTGGGTTACCTTGCCCAAACAGATTTTGGCCGAGGAAATTGATGATACTGAGGTGGATGCTGCACGCGAGTCAGTGGCGGCGTTTTTAGCTGGGTTCACTAAAGCCGAGCTCCTGGCAATTGCAATGGAGCGAGGTATTCTCATGGCGCCGGCTATGACGATGGCTGATATCGTTTCGAGTGAGCATCATTCAGCGAGAGCGTATTGGCAGGATGTAACAGACCCGGGACTAAAAGCCGATATTAAACTGCCGCGTTTTTTTGCGGTTGATGAACTCAATGGTTTTCCCGGCGCGGAAGCGGCACCGGCGCTAGGTGCCGATAATGCTCGTATTTGTCAGTCGTGGCTGAGCATGGAGTCGTCAGAATTGTCGGTGCTTCAGCAGTCAGGGGTATTGGTGTGAGTGCGCGACCCCTAGCGGGCTTGAAGGTACTTGACCTCGCATGGGTGGTCGCTGGCCCCCTCGTAGGCCGAGCGTTGGCTGAGTTTGGTGCTGATGTGGTTCGAGTGGAGTCATCAGCGCGAGTGGAAACAGCTAGACTCATGGGGCCTTTCCCTGACGGTGTTTCAAATCCCGAGCAAAGCGTCCTTTACGATAATTGTAATGTGGGCAAATACGGCTTGGCGCTCGATATGTCCAAGCCCGAAGCCAGAGCTGTGGCACTGGATTTGGCTGTCTGGGCGGACGTGGTCATCGAATCTTTTATGCCGGGGCAGATGGAAAAATTTGGCTTGGGTTATGACGCTATCCGTGAGCGCAACCCCGGTGTCATCATGCTTCGAAGTTCCTTGATGGGCCAGTCTGGCCCCTATTCTCGCTTTGCGGGTTACGGCAATATTGGCGCGGCATTGGCCGGTTATCAGTTGTTGGTCGGCCAACCCGACCAAGACCCTGTGGGTCCCTTTGGGCCTTATACTGATTACATTGGACCGCGTTTCGGCTTGGTGACGTTGTTGGCAGCAATTAGTCGTCGTCGGCTTTCAGGTGAAGGCTGCTGCTTAGACTTGTCTCAGGTCGAATCGGGGTTTGGCTTCATTCTGCCTGAGCTAATTAGGTCGCAGGTGACCGGTGAAGAGCCCGCTAGATTGGGTAACCGTCACCCGCAAATGACACCGCATGGTGTGTTTCGTTGTGCCGGTGAGGACGCATGGGTCGCGATTGCTGTTCGCGATGACCGGGACTGGCAGCAACTTGAATCGTTGCTGGGCGATCAGACCCTGGCGGGCTTGGGGCCATTAGACACGTTACCGCAGCGACGCGAAAACGAAGCCGTCCTAGAGCAGCGCCTGGAACAGTGGATCGCTGGGCAATCGGGTCCAAAGTTGGTGCGGTTATTGCTCGATATGGGGGTGCCGGCGGCTATTGTGGCTAACAGTCAAGATTTTGTTGGGGATCAGCAATTACTCGACCGCGGACATCTGCAGCGCATGGAGCGCGAAGATGGGTCGGTTTCGGTATTTGAGGCATCGCGCTTGAGCTTGAGTGAAACCTCTGCCGAATATGCGCGCACTGCGCCATCTTTCGGGCGAGATAACCATTTCGTGCTATCCGATATTTTGGGCTATAGCGATAGTGTTATAGGCGAGCTCAGCGCGGCGGGAGCGCTTCGATGATTGTCGCTGCCGTTACTGACCTCTCATTAGAGTGTAAGTGTCTGGCAGACTTGTTAGAGCTCCTACCCGAGACGGCATCGCGTACACCCACCGCTTTCAAGAACTGGTCGCCCTATGATGTGCTGGGACATCTGCATCTATTTGATGTCGCCGCAAAACTGTCGATTACCAATGAGGTGGGCATGCGAGCGCTGTTCACGCAGATCCAAGAATCGCGGAGCCGGGGGCTCTCTCTGGTTGAGGTGACTGCTAACTGGCTGGGCCATTGTTCCTGGGATGCTTTGCTGAATCGCTGGCGTTCCACGACAGAGGAATTGCAGCAATTATTTCTAACGCTCGACGCCAAGGACCGCTTGCCCTGGGGCGGACCGGATATGAGTGCGCGCTCGCTGGTGAGTGCCAGGCAGATGGAGACCTGGGCGCACGGTCAGGCAATCTTTGACCTTTGCCAAACAGCACGGCAAGAAACCGACCGTATTCGCAATATCGTCATTATTGGCATCAATACGTTTAATTGGAGTTTCCTCAATCGAGGCCTTCCGGTGCCTGAAGCGCAGGTCAGGCTTGAGCTGATACTGCCGTCGGGTAAGCGCGAAGTGTGGTCAGAAGCTGAAGCGAAAAATGCCGTCGTGGGTTCCGCCGTCGAGTTTTGTCAGGTGGTCACGCAAACTCGCAATGTTGTAGACACTCAGCTTCAGGTTAATGGCGAGGTGGCTAGCGAGTGGATGGCTATAGCGCAGTGTTTTGCTGGTCCACCGGAGTCACCGCCGCGTCCGGGGACAAGAATCTAACGTTACTCAACAAAAATTAGGAGTTCGCTATGTTGCATCCGGATACGCCGGTCATTATTGGAGTGGGCCAGATGATTAATCGTCTGGATGATGACGATTACAAACCTCTATCCAATGTGGAGCTGGCGGCTTCGGCAGTGCGCTTGGCGCTAGAGGACACTGGAGCGAGAGAGCAACTCACGGCGCTCATCGACGTGCTTGCCACAACCCGTACCTTCGAGGACAGCGCTCCGCGTTATCAAACCCCCTTTGGTAAATCGAATAACTATCCGCGTTCGGTCGCCAAGCGTTTGGGAATGTCGCCCAGGGAGGCGATTTGGTCCCAAGCGGGCGGTGAGACGCCGCAGAAGTTGGTTTCTGAAATGTGTGAACGCATTATGGCAGGGGAGTTTTCAGCTGCAGTTGTAGTGGGTGCGGAGGCGATTTCAACCGCGAAGCAGTTGATGGCAGACCAAGCCGAGATCGATTGGTCCGAGGAATTGGATGAGCAGGTAGACGATCGGGGCAGAGGATTGCGTGGTCTGAGTATGCGCTATGCCATTCAGCACAAGATTTTGGGTGGGCCCGATGCTTATGCCGTACTTGAAAATGCACGGCGTGCTAGTAAAGGTCTCGATCGAGAGACTTATCGGGCACAAATGGCAGACCTCTTTGCGCCCTTTAGCCAGGTTGCAGCGACGCACCCTTGTACTAGCACTAAGATGGCTTACAGCGCTGAAGAGATCGGCGCTATCACTGAGCGAAACCGCATGATCGCTGATCCGTATCCGCGATTAATGGTGGCACGCGACCAGGTTAATATGAGCGCGGCAGTTATCATTACGTCGATACGCGTGGCTGACGAATTGGGTATTCCTGAGTCGAATCGCGTATTTCTTCACGGTTACGCCGCAGCTAGTGAGCGACCCATTCAGGAGCGGGCGGAGCTGGGGGTCGCAAAAAGTGCACCCCTGTCATGCCAGGCGGCGTTAGATTCCGCAGGGATCGGCATCGACGATGTTCGCTATATAGACCTGTATAGCTGTTTTCCAATCGCAGTGAGCAACGTCTGCGACGGATTAGGTGTTTCTGAAACCGACCCTCGCGGACTGACATTGACTGGCGGCCTTCCGTATTTTGGTGGGCCCGGCAATAGCTATTCTATGCACGCCATTGTGTCTCTAGTCGACAAGCTGCGTGCCGATCCCGGGAGCTTTGGCCTAATTGGTGCTAACGGAGGTCAGTTATCAAAATATGCCGCGGGCGTTTATTCCACCGCAGCCAAAGCTTTTGCCGTTTGCAGTTCCGAGTCGGTGCAGGAGCAGGTCAATGATCAACCCAAGGTCGACTTGGCATTTGAGGCTGACGGTGAGGCTGTTATTGAGAGCTATACGGTCGTTTACGGCCGTTCGGGACCTGCCTATGGTGTCGTTGTCGGTCGCCTTAAAGACTCTGACGCGCGCTTTTATGCCAACACCGAAGAGGGTGATGATGAAACGCTATTGGAGTTGGTTGACGCTGATCCTCTGGGGCGCACCGTGTTTGTCCGCTCTTTTGGCAAAGGCAATCGGTTTGCGTTCACTGCTGAGAAGTTGGTTGAACTCTACCCTCCTAAGGCGCCAGAGCTTCGAGATGATTACGAGTTCATTCAGGTAGAGCGCCGCGGTAGAGTTCTTGAAATCACTATGAATCGACCTGAGGTGCGCAATGCGTTGCATCCCCCAGCCCATGAAGAGTTGGATGAAATTTTCGACGCCTTCTTCGCGGATCCCGAATTATGGGTGGCAATTCTTACAGGTGCTGGCGGCGAGTCCTTTACAGCGGGAAATGACCTTAAATACAGCGCAAAGAATCCTGTGTACTTACCCAAGAACGGTTTTGCTGCGCTAACACGACGCGGCAATATGACTAAGCCTGTCATCGCGGCCGTTAACGGTTATGCCATGGGTGGCGGTCTTGAGATCTGCATGGCTTGTGACCTTGTGGTGGCTGACGCGCGGTCTACTTTTGGACTGACCGAAGTCAAAGTAGGTCTGGTGCCAGGTGAGGGTGGCCTTGTGCGCTTACCTCGTCGCGTACCGCGTATGCTGGCTAACGAAATGATTCTCACAGGCAAGCGGCTCACGTCGTCGCAGGCCATGGATTTTGGTTTGATCAACCGTATCGCACCTGACGGAGAGGCGCTGCAGGCAGCTCGCGAGCTTGCTGATGAGATCTTAGAGGCGTCGCCAACTTCGGTTCGGGTATGTATGCAAATCATGCGCGACACTGAATCGATGCCTGATGAGTTGGAGGCCTGTCGCTGGAAGCATCCGGGCATAGATGACTTGATGAGTAGTGATGATGCGGTAGAGGGCCCAGTGGCTTTTGCTCAGAAGCGCAAGCCTGTATGGAAGAATCATTGAGGGGCTTTGTGGTAACCCAGCCCAACCTGCACCTTTGAAAGGACCTAACATTATGAAGATATTTGTGACCCTCATGCTGAGTCTTTCGGCGGTTGTGGTTAATGCCGCAACGACATCGGAACGATTACAGGATGAATCAGATGGCCAGAATTGGCTTTCCTACGGTCGAACCTACAGCGAAAACCATTTCAGTCCATTGACCCAAATTAATGATCAAAATGTGGCTGATCTTGGATTGACGTGGTGGCTAGATTTGCCACCTGTCAGTGGTATCTTCAGTGCGCCTTTGGCCGTCGACGGCGTTATTTACTTCGGAGTGGGCTACAGCGTGATACGAGCAGTGGACGCCGTGACGGGCGAGTTACTGTGGATTCACGACACGAAAGCGGCGCAACGGGCAGGCCAGAAACTTCGTGGTGGCTGGGGTATCCGTGGTATTGCGTATTGGGAAGGTCGAATACTCACCGGTACCCATGATGGCCGACTGGTCGCATTGAACGCGGAGAACGGCGAAGAACTTTGGAGCGTTCAAACGGTTGACGCTGATAACTCGGCTTTCATCACCGGTCCCCCCTGGGTCTATAACGGTAAGGTGACTATTGGTCATGGTGGCGCCGACTTTGGCCCTCTGCGTGGATACGTCGCTACTTATGATATCGAGACAGGTAAGGAACTTTGGCGTTTCTATATGGTTCCGGGTAATCCCGCCGACGGCTTTGAAAACGCGGCAATGGAGATGGCCGCAAAAACCTGGACCGGCGAGTGGTGGAAGCACGGTGGCGGTGGTACTGTCTGGCACGCCATGGCCTATGATCCCAAGTTCAATCGATTGTACTTAGGAGGCGGTAATGGTGCGCCGGTAAATCAAAAGATTCGCAGTCCCGAGGGTGGTGACAACCTTTTCTTGGCGTCGATCGTTGCGGTGGATGCCGATACCGGTGAATACGTCTGGCACTATCAGGTGAACCCAGGAGAAACCTGGGACTTTAACGCCAACATGGATATTGAATTGGCGGATATTGAGATCGCGGGAAAGCAGCGGTCAGTGCTACTGCATGCGCCCAAGAATGGGTTCTTCTACGTCATCGATCGAGATTCGGGAGGGTTAATCGCGGCGGAGCCCTTTGCCGATCGCATTTCATGGGCAGAGAAAATCGATTTAGCCACGGGCCGGCCAGTTGAAGATCCTGAGGCCCGTTACCCCAGCGGCGGCGCGTTAGTGGCGCCGGGCCCGATCGGCGCACACAGCCTAGCAGCCATGTCATACAGTCCACAGACGGGCTATGCCTATATCCCTACGCTAGAGATTACTCGGGTTTATGCGGACCCGGCTGGCGACCTGTCAACTTGGAAGGCCCCGGGCAATATGCTTAATGCTCAGGCGATTGGCATGCCCACCAAAAAATTCGATATTCCACCTACCATCAGCCACTTGGTTGCCTTTGATGTCGCCAAAGGTGAGCAAGCATGGGCGGTTGAGACGATAGGGATGTTTACAGGCGGCACGGCAGCGACAGCGGGTAACTTGGTATTCCACGGTAAGAGCGAGGGTAGGTTGGTTGCTCATGCTGCTGATACCGGTGCCGAGCTGTGGAGCTTCGACACCCAAACAGGCATTCAAAGCCAGCCCATTACATTCATGGTGGATGGTGTGCAGTACGTCAGTGTTATCGCCGGCTTTCGTGGCATGGGCGGGAGTTCTGGAGCGAATCCCGATTGGGAATATCGATTACAGCCAAGAAGGTTGCTTACATTTTCGCTAAAAGCAGACGCCGCCTTGCCGCCGGTTGCTCAACGTTCGACCCCTTTTCTGGTTGACGCCTCTTTTGAGGTTGATGACACCAAGGCGCAACAAGGAAGAGGGATCACCCTGGCGCGCTGTGGTTTGTGCCATGGCTTTTTTCTTAATTCGGGTGGCGCGGCACCTGATTTGCGAAAATCAACGCTCGCGCTCGACTTGGATGCATTGGTCTCCGTTATCAAGGAAGGAGCACTGGTGGCAAACGGGATGCCGCAATATCAGGAATTAACGCGCACTGATATTGAAAGCATCCAGCACTATATCAGGCAGCAGGCGAATGCCGCGGCGGAAGCCGCCCCGGCGGCTCTTGTAAAGCAGGTAGGTGGTGTATAGGGGTGGGTGGTTGCAGATGTTCGAAGTAATCAATTTTTTATGAAGCGCTTGACCTCATTTTTTAATCATGATCATATTAACCATAGTAGGCAGCATCTGGGTATTGCCTGCGTTTTGCATCACCGTTTTATAACTACAACATCTGGGGAAGACCGGATACGGAGAGGCCAATAATGAAAGCTCTAGCGACATCTCGACGAACCTTATCGGTAGCCATTGCAGGCGCCATAGCACTTGCATCAACTAGTCACGCCATAGCGCAATCGTCTGACTCTGAGGGTGGGGCACTACTCGAGGAAGTGGTTGTCACGGGATCGCGAATTACGCGTGATGGATATACAGCGCCAACGCCTGTTACTGTCGCAACGCGTGATGAGCTGGTATCTATTACCCCCGGAAGCCTTGCTGATGGTCTAAATAAGCTACCCCAATTTCAGATGTCGAGCAGTCCGTCTCGTGGTCTACATAACTGGCCTCGTGAAGACTCCCACGGTAATTTGTTGAACCTGCGTGCTCTGGACCCAGTGAGAACCTTGGTTCTATTGGATGGCATGCGCATGCCGCCCACTAACATCCCCGGCACGTTTGATGTCAACGTTTTGCCTAGTCTGCTGATGGATCGTGTTGAAGTGGTAACAGGAGGTGCTTCGGCAGCTTATGGAGCCGACGCGGTAGCTGGTGTCGTTAACTTTGTCCTCGATAAAGATTACGAGGGCATCAAGGGCGAAATAATGGGCGGCGTTTCCGATCAGGGAGACAATGAGAACGCCCGCGCCGCCATAGCTGGCGGCTTCAAGTTTGCCGGTGATAAAGGCCATGTGTTGTTCAGTGCTGAGACTTATCAAAATGACGGCATGAACAAAGATGAGCGTGACTACAATGCAAAAGGCTGGATGTATTTAAATGATGGCGCAGGTTATCGCATGGTGCCTGACGGTCGTCTCAATCTTGCTACCAGCTATGGTTACATCACTGGTCCTGCTGGGTTTTCGCTAGCAGGGCAGCAAATCTTAGAGGGCGGCGGTATCGCGCCACTTAATCGAGGCACGCCGGGTGGGGTGTTCACCTCCGGTGGTGACGGTTTTACCATTCCCTTTGATACCAGCGCCGTTGCCGAGCAGGACAATCAAAACTTTTTTGCTCGTGTGAGCTACGACTTCTCTGATGATCTCAGCGGCTACATACAGGGCGCATTTTCGACATCAGAAATTCGATACACATCGCTGTCAAATTCATTAAACAGCCCAGCGTCCACATTCTTGGTGGATAACCCCTACCTGCCTGCTGGATTGCGTGATGCCATGGTTGCTGAGGGCGTAGATAGGGTAACCATCGGTGAGTATGCCGGCGACACTGTGAAGCCATTAACTATTGAAGAAACAGAATTCTTCATGATTGGCGGCGGGTTGGAAGGACGCTTCAACGATAACTGGAGCTGGAACCTGAACTTCACCTACGGCGAATCTGATAAAACTTCTGACCAGCACGGTCAGTATGAATGGGCCAAGGTTTATGCCGCAATCGACGTCGTGACAGGCCCCAATGGCAATCCAGTTTGTTACGCAACGCTGGATCCACGCCCCGAGGTCCGCAGTTTGTATGCCGACTGTAAACCCCTGAATGTATTAGGTGGCGACCCGGCTGCGCTAACCCCCGAGGGCTATGATTATGCTTCGGGTACTTCAAGCTATAACGCTGTTTACAAACAGGCTGCCTACCAGGCGTTGGTATCCGGTTCGCTGTTTGATATGCCAGCAGGCCCGGTTGATGTGGTATTCGGTATCGAGTACCGGGATTCGGAACTCAACTTGACTAGTAACTCAGACCCGGCACTTCTTGATGACTTTGACGCGAACGGTAACCCCTCTGCAGAGCGCGATGCAGTCTATGGCCCCATCGGCGCTCCTTGGCAGCGTTTGATGCCTGCATCGAATCGCGGCAGTTGGTACTGGCTATCTAACCAAGGTATCGCGCAAACCGAAGACCAGGTGATGGAGCTGATGGCGGAGATTAACGTCCCCATTATTTCGGGTGATCAACAGTTAGATTTGAGCGCTGCCTACCGTTACACCGACTACGACATCAGTGGTGATATTGACACGTGGAAGGTTGGCTTGCAGTACCGCCCGGTTTCGGATTTGTTATTCCGCGGTACCGTTTCGCGTGATATCCGCGCGCCCTCGCTGTATGACCTTGGGCGTGGTGATTCCTTCCGTATCGGTTTCTTGGATGACCCTGCCTCTGGCACGTCTGGCAACATTACGCAGGTTGAAGGGGCGAGCTCTAGTTTGGTTCCTGAAGAGTCTGATACCTATACTTTAGGCTTCGTGTGGACCCCCGCGGATACCAACTTTAGCTTGGCCGTGGATTACTATAGTATCGACATCGAGGGAGCGATTAGCCAGGGCCTGAACGTGATTGAGGTGGTTAACCGTTGTCACGACAGTGGAGGCTCAGCACCGGAATGTGCGCAAATTACCCGCCCCTCAGCGAATGCGTTCCCCACTTCAGTGCGTATCGTATCGGGTAACTTCGCCTTCCTGGAAACATCGGGCATCGATATTGAGGCTAACTACGGTATGGAGCTGGGTGCAGGTAACCTGTCGTTCCACCTAAGTGCAAACTTCCTGTCCAAGTTTGAAACCCAAGCAAACTCGGTCGCGCCGGTATTGGCATGGGACGGCATTGCCTCTATCGGATCTTCTGTGAGCCAAGGGCGTCCTGATGTCATGGGCTTCTTGAATGTCCGTTATGAACTGGGTGACTTCGCTGCAATCCTGTCACAACAGTATATTGCAGGCATGGATATCGACCGGGTCGGCATTCCAACAACCTTTGCCCCCGGTGAACCTACCAGCACGGACGATGTCTGGTACACCGACTTAACATTGCAGAATGACTTCGAAATGGGCGGCGGTAACCTTCAGGCGTTCATCTCGGTCAACAATCTGTGGGACGAAGAACCTCCGATCGTGCCCAGTACCTTGCCATCATCAACGCCGGTAACCATCATTGGTGTTTATGACCACATCGGTCGCACTTTCACAGCTGGTTTGCGCTTCGAATTCTGAGCGCGGCTAAAGACCGAAGAACCTGTCAGCTGCGAAGCTGGCAGGTTTTTTTTTAACTACGCTAACATGCAGGCTTAGGGGTGGCATGTGAGTGTTAGGCATGATGCAGCGGTTGATAGGAGGTATTTGTTGCACGGTGCGTGTAAACAGCGGCATCTAAGGGGTTTAATGCTATGACGATTAACAAGGTGCTCGTTCTGGGTGCTTCTGGAGACCAGGCGGCGCCGCTTTTAGACCAACTGGTTGCTAGTAACTTCAGTGTCAGAGGCGCCTGCAGACATCCAGAGAAAATTATGGGTGACTCTTGTATCGAGAGAGTGGCGGTCGCATTTGATGATCCCGGCAGTCTGTCGCTGGCTTGTAAAGGTATAGACGCCATCGTTACCAGTCTCCCTTTCATTTGGGATGTCAATGTGGCGCGAGAAATGGCCCTCAATGTTGCGCGGGCTGCTCGGGAGAACGGTGTGGGCAAGATCGTATTCCACACCAGTTGCTTTGTGGCTGAGGAAAATATCAGCGTGACGGCCCATGATGCGCGACGAATCATCGAGTCGGAGTTTGCTGTCAGCGGGCTCGACTATGTGTTCATTAGGTCAACCGTGTTTATGGAAAACCTAATACGGCCTTGGCTGAAGCCGGCGATAGTTGATCATGGCGTATTCGCTTATCCGGCGGGAGAGGATTTGGCTATATCGTGGGTCTGCTTAGCTGATATTGCTCGGGCCATGGTGGCGGCGCTGCGCCGTCGTGAACTGCGTGCAGACGCCTTGCTGGTTGGCGGCCCTGAAGCGCTCACAGGGCGAGAGGTGGCGCAGCGTTTATCTACTGTGGTCGAGCGAGAGGTTTCGTTCCGCAGTCTAGCGCCGGAACAGTTCGCCAGCGATATGAGTTTTTTAGTTACCGGCTCCTCGAAGGTACAGCCACACAGTATCTATGCCGGCATGGCCAGACTCTATACCTGGTACAACAGTCGTCCGAATTCTCCTTTGGTGGCCTGCGCTAATGACATCGAAGAATTGCTCTGTGGGCCTTTAACCTCTCTTGAGCAATGGGCTAGGGGCATCGATTGGAACAGTCCGAGCTAGTCTGGCACCACTTCGACCCGCAAGATATTGCCCTCGAAAAGGCTCGTTGCCGAGGTGTATTCATCACTCACGGGAGTGACTAGATCAGCGCCGATGTCAAAACCTTCGGTATGCGAGACCCAGGTCCGCAGCGTTCGTTCTAGCTGTTGCCTCGCGGCCAGCTTGCCGTCAAGTAATAGACTCAGCTCACCGCCAGCTCCCCGGCGGTTTGAGTCTGGTTGGAAAGCTACGGTAATGCGGTGCGTGCCGGCCGGTAGTGCGCCTTCTGCCACAACCCGTTGGCGAACTGGCGGCACGGCATTGTAGTGAAACACGGGCACGCCGCCTGAGAGATACAAAGCATACCCGCCATATCGACCGCCGTGAGCGATAATCACGCCGTTGGTATCATCTGATGATAATTCCACGTCAGCCGTTATTTGAAAGCCTCGGCCGATCAGGGGAGGTGCCACTTGTTCGGTGAGCTGCTGAATGGGGTTTCGGTACACGAAGTGGTTGCGGTCAGTGTTCAATGATGGCATGCCATCGCGTCCTGTCTGACCATCGTGTATGGGTAAGATATTGCCTTCAGATGCCAGCGTAAAAAAGCGCTGTCGCAAGGTTGTAAGTTTCTCGGGATGCTGTGACGCAACGTCGTTAATTTGACTGAAGTCCTGCGTCAAATCATATAACTGCCAGGATCTCTGTTCAGCAGGTGGCGTAGGATTCGCGGGTAACCATGGTGACCAAGTGGGTGTGCTCGACAGTAACCAACCGTCGCTATACAAACCCATGTTCTGAAACATCTCGAAAATCTGCTCTTTCCGCATGGGGGGTGCCGAAGGTGCTGTCAGCGTGTAGAGCATGCTCTCACCGTCAAGCGGAAGCTGGGTTACGCCCTGAAATTCGGTGGGTGGTGCTACGCCTACAGCTTCCAGGATGGTCGGCATGATGTCGCTAACGTGGTGGAACTGGAAGCGCGCTCGATCGGAATATTGCGTGTGACCCGGCCACCGAATCACCATGCCATTGCGCGTTCCGCCAAGATGAGAGGCTATACGTTTGGATTGCGGGAACGGGCTGTTCATCGCCCATGCCCAGCCACCCGTGTTTAAGGGGTAACTCTCTACGCCACCAATAGCGTCAATCTGAGACAGTAAGTAGGGGAGCCCTTCGTCAAAACCGTTGATGCCCGTTTGCTCAAATAGTCGTCCATCGGCACGACCCTCCGCCGAGGCACCGTTATCGCCCTGTATGTAGATAACCAGCGTATTTTCTAAGCGGCCACTCTGACGCAGAGCTTGAATAACTCGGCCAATTTGCGCGTCGGCATAGGACAGTGATGCGGCATAGGCCTCCATAAAGCGGCTGTAGAGTTTTTGCTGATCGGTGCTCAATGAGGACCAGGCCGGCAACCCATCAGGACGAGGCGATCTTCCTGCAGACTCTGGAATGACACCGAGATCAATCTGATTGCGCCAGGTCTGCTCCTGAAGCCAATCCCAGCCCTGATCAAATTTACCTCTGAAGCGCTTGAGCCACGCGGTGGGGGCATGGTTGGGAGCGTGGGCAGCCCCCGTCGCGTAGTAAATAAAAAGCGGCTTGTCGGGGGCGATGGCATCTTGCTCATTAATCCACTGAACAGCGTGGTCCGCTAGGTCACTTTCGAGGTGATAATTCGCGGCCTTGGCCTCGGGGATGTGCCAGCGATTTTGCTCCACTAACAGGGGTTCGAACGCACTCATGTCGGCGCCGAGAAATCCATAGAAATAATCAAAGCCTAAGCCGGAGGGCCAGCGTGTAAACGGACCAGAGGTCGACATCTCCCACTCCGGCGTAATATGCGACTTTCCGAACATCGCTGTGCTAAAACCATTCGCCTGTAACAGTTGCGCTACGGTTGCAGCTGAGTTCGGGATATCACTGGTATAACCGGGATAATTGGTTGGCCAGTTCGTGGTGTTACCCACGTTGACCCGATGAGGGGTGCGACCCGTTAGCAGTGAGGCACGGGTTGGTGAGCAGACCGCTGTAGTGTGAAAGCTGCTGAAGCGAATGCCATCTTCTGCTAACGCATCGAAGGTGGGGGTGGGAATGGCGCCACCAAAGGTGCTGCTGCTCCCAAAGCCCACATCGTCGGTCATGATTAGCAGTACGTTTGGGGCTGTGGCTGCCGGTTTCGCTATTGTAGGCCAGGCAGCGCTATCCAACGACAATAATGACGTTAAAACACTAATAAGCACTATGCGATTAAAACGAGCATGCACCGTTTTATCCATGGAAACAGTCTGCGCTGGAGTTGGCCTTATAAGCACAATACAATAATCCTTTGAGGCGTAAAACCCGATTGCAGCCTGCTGAGAAGCCGCTTATGAAACGACGCGAGTTTTTGATTTCCGCAATGTATGGAGCGGGTGTTTTAAGTGTCGGTGTACTTGCCAGTACTGATCATTCGGCTGTTGGCGACAAGGGTGCGCCCCTTTGGTTAGGCCATTTTTTGCGTTTCGACCCCAGCGGTGTCGTAACGGTAGTGTCGCCACATATGGAAATGGGGCAGGGGGCTGAAACCGGCATAGCACTCTTGGTAGCAGAGGAGCTGGATGCCGATTGGTCACGGGTTCGTGTTGAGTCCGCACCGGCCGATAAATCTCGTTACCGCCACGCACTCATGCCGCTCCAGATTACGGGCGGTTCGAGTTCCTTGAGCAGCTCCTGGCGGCGGATGCGTATGGTTGGTGCAAGTGCCCGAGCCATGTTCATCGAGGCCGCGGCAGCCCACTGGAGTGTTCCTGCCAATGAAATACAGGTGCGAGACTCCAAAGTCACTCATTTGAAATCAGAGCGCCAGTTAGATTTCAGCGACTTGCTGGCGAGTGTAGGCAAGCTTGCGCCGTCTATGGAACCCACATTAAAAAATGCCAGTGAGTATCGTTTATTGGGTCGGGCTGATATTCGCCGCCTTGATGCCGTAGACAAAGTGACCGGGAGGCAGGAATACACCATCGATGGGGCCGGTGACGGTACGTTGACCGCGCTTGTTGCGCACCCGCCTAAATTTGGCGCGAAGCTCGCAAGTTTTGATGCGAGCAAAGCCCGGACAGTGGCTGGGGTTGTCGATATTTTTGCCATATCGACGGGCGTTGCCGTGGTAGCAACAGGATTCTATCCCGCGTTCAAAGCGCGGCAACTACTGGAGATTAAGTGGAATGATGATCGCGCAGAGCGCCGCTCGTCCACCGAAATTCAGCAAGCGCACAGGCGGCTGGCATTGGGGCTAGATTCTGCTGATTGGTCGGTCTTCGGAGATCGAGGTCAATTTAAGGATGCCGATGACGACCTCATTCTCGATGTATCCATGCCCTATGTGGCCCATGCTGCGATGGAGCCCATGAATTGTGTCGCGGCAGTCGATGGCAATCGGGTCAAAATGCAGTATGGCTGTCAGTCACATTCAGTTGATCAAGCAAACGTGGCAAAGTTACTCGGCATAGAAGCCAGTAACGTTGAGATAGAAACCCTCCAGGCAGGTGGCAGTTTTGGCCGGCGCTCAGTAGTGCGATCAGACTACCAGATCGAGTGTGTGGAAATTGCAAGCCGTATTGGCAAAGGCGTCCCTATTAAGCTGCAATGGACGCGTGAAGACGACATGTCTGGCGCTGATTACCGCGGTGTTGTGCATCACTACGCACGCATTCAATGTCAGGCAGACGGTATTCCCGTTGCTTGGAAGCATCGGGTAGTGAGTACCTCTTTGGTGGTGGGAACCGCTTTCGGTCCCGCGGATATGGATAACTATGTCGAAAACCATATTGTCGAGGGGGTCGCGGGTTCACCCTATCTTGCTATTCCAGAGGTCCTGGATGCTCGGGTCGCTTATACCGAACTGCCTATCACTGTGGGTTGGATGCGGGCGGTTGGGAACACGCATACGGCTTTCGTCATGGAGCATGCGATCGATTGCATAGCCAGACGAGTGGCTAAAGATCCTGTGGTACTGCGACGTGAGTTGTATGAATCCTCCGACGCGCACAGTCACTTGCGCGTGTTAGATCGCGCGGCAGCGCTCTGGGGGTGGGCAGAGCGTGAATTGCCAAAGGGTCATGCGGCAGGTATTGCTGTCCATCAGTGTTTTGGTAGCACTGTAGCCACAGTTGCTGAGGTGTCTGGAAAGGATGCGACACTAAAAGTGCACCGTGTCCTGGTCGTTGTGGATTGCGGTTTCGCTGTCAATCCGAGCCAAGTCATCGCTCAAGCTGAGGGCGGGGTTAATTACGCTTTAAGCTGGAGCCTATTCGGTGAGATCAACATAGATGATGGTGAAGTGCAGAATCGCAACTTCCACAATTATCGCGTTTTGCGTATGTCTGACGCGCCCGAGATCAGCGTGGATATCTTGCCTTCCGATGCAGCCCCGACGGGCGTGGGTGAGCCCGTCAGTCCCGTCGTGGTGCCCGCCGTAGGCAATGCATTGCTAGCGCTTCACGGAGAGCCCATTACAAGCCTGCCTTTTGTTAAGGCTTAGTGCTTAGTTAGCACCGAAATCAGCAAGCATACTGTAGAGCGGATCATCGGGTTTCCAATGCGATAACTGTTCCGCTGGGGCGGCATCTAATGAGCTATCGGCCGGGTCAAAAGTGCGAGCAAAGTCGCTCAGGCCGAGACGGTGACTGATTTTCCATACGCCGTCGCGTTGTTCGTGTCGGTCTAAATATCGGCCCTTCAAGAACCAGTCGACATAGCCGTCGCCTTCCTTTGCTGGGCGGCGATGGTGAGCAAGGAAGTAGCATTCACTTATCGCTTGCTTGCCGTTAACTTCAATCATGATATTGCTGATCATATGGGTCATTTGCTGGACGGCCGCGACCGACTTGAGACCTACGATAACGAAGTCTTGAGATAGCCCTTTGAAGGCTCCGTGTTCATGGGTAGAGTCAGCATGAAAGCAGTCCCTCAGGGCGGCCTCATCACGGCGATCCCACCCTCGGGCGTATCGATGGAGTGTTTCTGTGATCTGAAATCTGGCGTCGGCTGCTTGTTTGAACTCCAGCAGTTCGTTGAGCTGGCTCTGATGGGTGGCCGCCTGCGGGTGATTGCCGCCCATGTGTTGGGCATTGGATTTGGCGCTGAGACCTAGGATGCCAAGTGGAAGTGCTGCAAGAAATCGTAGCCGACTTCGATTGTTCGGTTCTTTCATACCCATAAACCTCTGATCGTCCTGATTTTAGTTATCGCCACCTTCGGTTTATTTGAGACGGGGCGATAACCTCCGTTTGCTAAAATATACGCATGATCATAATATTCATCCGAGTTTAGGCTGCCTCTAACAGTGCGGTCAATCAGTGCTGTCGCGGTAGGGGTGATCTGGCATGGATGCACAAAACACTAACGAAACCAGCCGCGAAGTTTGGCCTGCGAGTCGGGTCGCTTGGACGACTGTGGTGATTCTGACGGTGGCGCAATTCGTCAATGCGCTCGATCGTTACATGATCAATTTGCTAGTGGATCCCATCAAAAGTGATCTCGGCGTAAGCGATACCCAGATGGGGCTATTGCTGGGCTTCGCCTTTGCAGTTTTCTACACCGTGATGGGTGTGCCCTTAGGGAGGCTGGCGGATCGCTACAGCCGTAGGCTCATCATTATGTGTGGATTGAGCTTCTGGAGTTTAGCCACGATTGCTTGCGGCTTTGCAAATAGTTTTAAGGCGCTATTTTTTACTCGCATGGCCGTGGGAGCCGGTGAGGCATCATTAAATCCCTGCGGCTATTCCATTATCAGCGATTCGTTCCCGGCAGAACGTCGAGCAGTCCCCATGGGTGTATTCATTATGGGTGCCTCTATCGGTAGCGCGACCGTGCTCTATCTAGGTGGCTTGGTGCTCGAGTATCTCGTGGATAACAACATTACCTGGCATGTCGCTGGAGATATCGTACTGGTACCCTGGCAAATCTGTTTTGTGCTGGCGGGTCTGCCTGGATTTTTGGTGCTGCTTTTACTGAGGTTAATGCAAGAGCCGCCGCGCAGTGAGCGTCTTAATATTCAGGGTACTGACTCGGATACGTCTCAGGCTTTGCCAATTGGAGATGTTGCTCGATATATCTTGGACCGTTGGCATACCTATGGCCCTATGTTTATAGGGTTTGGCCTCATACTGATGTGGTCGATGGGCAAGAGCCTGTGGGCACCCACGTTCTTGGGCCGCTCGTTCGGTTGGTCGCCCTCAGAGATTGGTCTGGCTATGGCGTTTCTTATGTTGGGGGGGAACTCTCTCGGTGTATTGTGCGGGGGCTGGGTTTCTCAGAAGGTGGCGGAAAAGGGGTATGTCGATCCTCATTTAAGGACTGCTTATTGGGGTGCGATTGTTGGCGTGCCATTTGCCATCGCGGCTCCATTGATGCCGACGCCGCTTTTGTCGATGTTGCTGTTATGGCCGGCTTTCTTTTTTGGTGCCTTTCCCTTTTCACTCGCGCCGGCTGCGATCTCGGCAATCACACCGAACGAGATGCGTGCGCAGATTACCGCAATTTATTTGATGACCATCAATTTGTTAGGTTATGGCCTTGGGCCGGCTTTGATCGGCTTTATCAATGATCGTGTCTTTGCTGACAGTGCCATGCTTGGTGCAAGCATGGCGTTGTCGGCGGTTATTGCGATGCCCGCGGGTACCGTGATGCTATGGTTCTCAATGCGCGCGTTCAGAGCACTAAAATCTGAGGCGGCTGGGGCGGTTGCTTAGGGTTTGCTGCAACGCAGCTATTTGCCTATTTTCATTACCGGTATTGCGGCGGCGCACTGATTATTGTCTGAGCTAGCTCAACCTAGCCGCAGCCGCCTAGATCCATGGTAGGTCTTATTCTCCAAATAAGCCCGGTGCGTTATCTAGCTTGGCGAGCCATCGACTTTGCATTTCACATAAGACAGGCGCTGCTTCGCCCTAGTAGTTACTGGGTTGCAATCGAATGCGAGCGGTTTGACGAATGTAATGTTGAACCGCTTCTACATCACGTTCATTCCAATGCTCAAATCGACCCATGCCGCGATTCACAAGAGCACCCTCGAGGACTACTGCTTTTAGCGCATTTGTGTCCAACGGGATGGAAGAGCGCGTGAGATCGGGCGCGGCCCCATCCGCTCGAAGTCCCGCTCCGTGGCAGACGCTACAAACACTGTGGTACATGGCGCGCCCATGACTGGCTAGCTCTTCATCAACGACGAAATCAATGTCGTCGAGTATGGGGTCATCGTTTTGTAAAGCACTCTCCGGTAAGGCGGACTGGCCATCGAGGGTGAACGTGAGAAGACGCCGCTTTTGTGTTCTATATGGCCAGCGCCGAGTTTGACCGTCCCAGGTGCTGGCCCGCCACCCCACCAACAAAGAAATATATTGCTTGCCGTCCACCGTGTAGCTAATGGGGTGGGTGTGGATACCGTTTTGCGCGTCAAATGACCACAATGGCTCCCCGGTTTCAGCGTGATAGGCTGAGAATTCTCCATCGGCACGCCCTTGGAATACCAAATTTCCACCCGTCGTCAGCACGCCGCCGTTATGTGTGTGAGGAAGGGGTATGCGCCATTTTTCCCGTTGGTTTTTAGGATCCCATGCCGAGAGCCAGCCTTGTGCTGGTGGGATGGTCATGCCGCGTGGGTGTGCTCCCAACCCGCCGTCGATCACCATGCCCGGTCGATGCGTCCACGACTCAAGATTTTCAGGGTCAGTGTAGATGTTGCCTCGATCTCTGGCGGGTATATAGACAAGCCCGGTGTCGGGGTTGTAGCCCATGGCTTCAACGCCATGAGCACCCCAGGCAGCGGGTAAAGTCATGAAGGCGGTGCCTGCCGGATATCGGGCGGCGGGATTTTCGATTGGGCGACCCGTGGCAATATCAATTCGCTCAGCCCAATTGGCTTCGGCAAATTTCTCGGCAGAAATTAATGCGCCCGTAGTCCTGTCGATGACATAAAAGAATCCATTTTTGGGTGCTGTGATGAGGACTTTTCGGATTTCGCCGTTTAGCGTCATATCCAACAACTGGATATCCATGTTGGCGTTATAGTCCCAGGTCTCGCCAGGATTAATTTGGTAGTGCCAGGCGTACTCTCCGGTCTCGGCGTCTAGCGCTATGATCGAGCAGACAAATAGATTGTCACCACCGCCCGGGCTTCTGATCTTCTGATTCCATGGGGAGCCATTGCCGGTCCCTATAAACACTAACGATTGCTCTGGGTCGTAGGCCATGGCGTGCCAGACAGTACCGCCGCCACCAAATTCCCACCAGTCGCCATTCCAGGTTTCAGCTGCCATGGCCATCGCATCATTTTCAAAGCCATCGGCTGGATTTCCGGGAACGGTATAAAACTTCCACTTTGCCTCACCAGTCGTTACATCGTAGGCACTGACGTAACCGCGAACCGGCGCATAGTCGCCACCGCCGTGCCCGATCAAGACGAGGCCGCCCGCGATATAGGCTGGCCCCGTTATATAGCGCCCATCGGTCGGGCCCTCCAAGGTGTAAGTGCTCCATATCAATTGCCCGGACTCGGCGTCCACTGCAATCAGTCGCCCGTCGAGGGTACCCGTGATCACCTTGCCATCAGCATAGGCGATGCCACGTACCCCCCAGCCGGCGCGCAGTTTTTCTCCAGCCAGCGCGGGCACATTGGGGTCATATTGCCAGCGTTCTTGGCCGGTCTTCGCATCAACAGCGTTCAATACGCTAAGGCCGGTGGAAAAATATAGGGTGCCGTCAACGGCGAGCGCACCGCTAACACCTGTCCCTGGCCCCGCAGGTAAATCTGTGAACCAAGCGAGACCCAATCGCTCTATATTTTCATTATTGATTTGACTGAGAGCGCTGTAATGCGTTTCGTCGGTGTCGCCGCCGTAACGTGGCCAGTTAGTATCAGAGGGGCTTTTACCCGCCAGAGTTTTTTCCCTGCTAGAGGCGTCTGCCGAAGCGCTGATATGTCTCTCATCCGTATTGGACGGAGGCGTACAAGCGGCCAAAACTAGCAGTGTGGCGGCGAAGACAGAGTGCAGATTGAGGGGGATAGCTAACTTAGTCATGACTAATGTCTACCAATAGGCTGCCGGTGTTATCGCCGGAGAAAATATCGAGAAGAGCGCGATCTAGCGCTTCTATACCTTGACGGACGTCAGTGTGGTGAACGACTTTGCCTTCGCTGTGCCAACGTTCAAGAGTCTGCTGGGCCTCGATAAAGTCGTCATTGCTGAAGTCACCCAACAGAAAACCGCGTATGGTGATGCTCCAGTAGACAACCCGCATCATATCGGCAGGCCCGGCGGCTGGCGTATCGGAATCATAGGCAGATATCTGCCCGCAGATCGCCATTCTGGCACCGCTGGCGGCATGGTCGATGGCGGCTTGCAAAGCGTCTCCGCCAACATTATCAAAGAAAACATTGATGCCGTTTGGGCAAAGTGTGGCGAGTTGCTCTGCCAGTGATTGATTTTTGTAGTCGATACAGGCGGCTGCTCCGTATTGCTCAACTACGCGTTGACATTTGTCAGGACCTCCTGCGATACCAATAACGTGACAACCCAGTTCGCGACCTATTTGGACAACCATACTGCCAACAGACCCAGCAGCACCTGAAACCAAAAGAGTTTCGCCTGCTTTAGGCTGACCGATACGAGTGAGGCCGAGGTAGGCTGTCATGCTATTGAGTCCGCATAGGCCCATGGCGTGCTCCAATGGCGTGCTGTTGGCTAAGGGGACGACTGGCGTGGGCGGATTTGAAAGGTTGAGTATCGCGTATTCACTCCAGCTAGAAATAAAGCGGACCCGCTGGCCCGGCTGCCAATCTGGATGATTGGATTCTAGAATTTCAAAGGCGGCAGGGCTGCGCAAACTCCCGCCAATTTCAACAGATGCCCGGTAGCTGCGCTCGGGCGCATTCAGCCAGTTGCGCATGGTCGGCGCAACCGAGAACATGAGGTTCTTTACCCGCACTTCACCAGGCTCCAGCGCTGAATTGGGGTACTCGCCTTCAACCAGCTCAATGTCGCCCTCGGCCAATTTCTTTTGAGGCCTTTTGCGTAGTACCCAGGTTTTATTATTCATTCTGGATTCCTTAAACGTTTATACGCTAGCGCTGAATAATGGGGGCGAGCTCGCCTTCAGGGTAAAATTGCTCCGCCCAACGGCGTACGCTCATGAATAGCTCACCCTCTAATGGCGCGTAGGGGACGCGGCGCATGTAAACCATGTTGTCCCAAATCTTAAAATCAACTTGGTTTTGATAAATCTGTTCGTCTATGCGCTTTTTCGCGCGTCCAACCGGAATTTCTTGTTGTTCGCCGTCATCAGCCGTTTGATCCTGTTCGACAAATATGGTGCCAAAAACATCGCTGTGTTCAAGGTCTATGGGAGTCGTGCAGGCATAAACTCGTGTCGGCGTGCGCCAGGGGCGCTCGGGATCTTCTTGGAAATCGACGCGAATGACGCCAACGCCCATGAGCTCGTTAGTGGTATTGGGTGGTGCGTAGTCGACGTTCATACGATCGCCATTATGGATCAGTTCTGGCAGCTGTTGACGCTCTCGTTTCGTTGGAATCAGCGTGCTGCCGTGAACATAGATGAGATGGTCGATATCCACAACATTTTCCATGGTGAATTGGGGGTGCTGATGCACCCGCGAGTGGAAGTAGGTGGTGTGTTCGCTGACGGGTAAGAAATTGTGCTCTTGTCGGCGTTCTTCTGGTGGCGCATACAAGGGGTCTCGACCAAGCGCGTCATGCCAAGCCCAGATAATGCCATTGGATTCGTGGCTGCCCCACCGACGTATTCGTCGCTGGGCTGGACTGGCTTCACCCGTGGCGGGGACTAGGGCATTCTGGCCCTCACTGTTCCATTGCCAGCCATGGTAGGGGCACTGAATGCTTTCGCCACAGACCGTACCGCCGTGCCCCAAATGCGCGCCCATATGGGGGCAAAATGCCGTCATCAACACCAGTTCGCCAGATTCTGTTCGAAACATGACCAAGTGTTGGTTGAAATACTCCAGGGGTTTGACGTCACCCACGGCAACTTCGTGGGTCCAGCCCACCTGAAACCATCCGGTCGGCATTACACGGTGAGGAAATCCTATCGCGTCAGGGATTTCTTCGAGGGTGGGTATGTTGGGCATCGCGTCTGTCCTTGGGCTTCCGAATGCTTTGCGCCGTGTTTAGCCGCTGCACAAAGAAGCCGCTGGCTCGATGAATTAGGCTCGCATTATTCTGCGTAATATTGGCATGGTTTTAAAAATCCTGCCATGCTTCCCGTTCCTTGTTCACGAGAGAGCTCCAAGCGATGAATTTTGAATATTCCAAGAAGGTCGGTGACTTGATTGCCTTATTAGAGGCTTTCATGGATGAGCACATTTACCCGGCGGAGCAGGATTATGCGGAGTGGGTTGAGAGTGAGAATTCCCGATGGCAACCATGGCCCAGGATGGAATCGCTCAAGGCCCTGGCGCGTGAACAGGGTCTTTGGAATCTATTCTTGCCGAATGAATACGGCGAATTCGGTCCAGGCCTTAGCAACTTAGAGTATGCGCCTTTAGCTGAGATTATGGGTCGGGTGCTATGGGCCTCTGAGGTGTTCAACTGCTCTGCACCGGATACCGGCAATATGGAGGTATTGGCAAAATTTGGGTCAAAGGCGCAGCAAGCGCAATGGTTAGAGCCGCTTCTTGATGGTGCGATTCGCTCCGCCTACATCATGACTGAGCCGGGAGTGGCATCGTCCGATGCGACCAATGTGTCGACGACGATATTGCCCGATGGTGATGACTATGTAATTAACGGTCATAAGTGGTGGATCTCGGGAGTCCGGCATCCCCACTGCGAAATTTATATCGTGATGGGTAAAACTCTCTTGGACAATCCTCGTCACAGCCAGCACTCAATGATTCTTGTGCCCAAAGATACCCCCGGTGTTGAAATCATTCGGCCATTACAGGTGTTTGGTTCAGTTCACTCACCTGGCGGTCACTGTGAGATGCGTTTTAGTGATGTCAGAGTGCCTAAGGAGAACATGATTCTCGGCGAGGGTAGAGGATTTGAAATTGCGCAGGGTCGCTTGGGACCTGGCCGGATTCATCACTGTATGCGTTCTATCGGTCAAGCCCAGCGTGCCTTGGAATACATGTGTGCGCGTGTTGAGGATCGAGTGGCATTTGGCAAGAAACTCTCGGATCAAAGTAGTATTCGGCAAGATATCGCGCGATCCTATTGCGAAATTGAACAGGCTCGGTTGCTAACCCTTAAGGCAGCTGATGCCATGGACCGTTACGGCAATAAAGAGGCAAAGGATCTCATTGCTGCTATTAAGATCGTGGCCCCCCAAATGGCTCAAACCGTCAGCGATAGGGTGATCCAGAGTTTTGGCGCTATGGGTGTCAGCGGCGATACACCGGTGGCGGAATTTTTCACCACCAACCGATTTCTTCGGCTAGCCGATGGACCAGACGAGGTGCATATGTCTCAGCTCGGTAAGCTAAAGATTCGCCAGTACGCAGGCTCCTAGCGGCTTCGCTTACCCTCGGCCAGAAGGGCTGGCGTATTGGCGTAGCTGGCTTGGCTAGCCCAGGCATTGCCGTGGGCCCAAGTGTACCCGGCATCTACCACTAGTTCCGTACCCGTCATGTAGCTGGCGTCTTCGCTGGCCGCGAAAGCAATTGCGCCGGCGAGATCTTCGGGACGGCCGGCTTGTCCGGTCATGGACCCCTCGGCCATGATTTCAGCGGCCTCCTCAACCTTATTGGGATCGTTGAGTAAACAATCGGCCGTCATGGCTGAGGCAATGGCGCCCGGGACGATACTCAAGACACGAATGCCGTGTGGACGCAGTTCGGCAGCGGCGTTTCGGCACATGCCGATAACGCCGGCCTTAGCAGCGCTATAGGCTAGAGGGCCGACGCCGCCGATGATGCCGCCGGGGCTTGCCGTGGCTAGAATGACTCCGGCTTTTCTCGGTTGCATGACCCGTGCAGCATGTTTCATACAAAGGAAAACGCCGCGCAAATTAATACTCAGTGTTAGGTCGAAATCGGCGGTTGATGCTTGCGCGAGTGGGCCCATGGCGCCAAATACAGCGGCATTGGCATACATGATGTCCAATTTACCAAATTGGGTCACCGTCCAGTTAACTGCTTTCTCTACCTGCTCTTCGTCGCTGACATCGCAGTGAATAAAGTTAGCCGAGAGGGCCTCTGCCGCTTGCTGGCCACGTTCTTTGGCTACATCGGCGATAACAATGGTCGCACCCTCCTGGGATAGCCGTTTCGCTGCGGCTAGCCCAATGCCGCCGCTGGCACCTGTAATGAGGGCGATTTTGTCTTTGAATCGCTGCATAAAGTTGATCCGCCTCCTGGGTTGAAATGGCTAGTGATTTGAAAAAGCTAGTGATCTAAATTAGGGAGTGCCCACCCTTCAGAAAGAGAGGTGGCTAAGTCGATCTCTATAGTTAGGCTAGAGATTTTGCCTTGGGATTTTTGGGTATCAATACTGTGTTGGTATCTGCCCCAACCTAACAAGGAATCGCTGTTACCCCGTCCGAGGTAGAGTAGTACTGAACAGCCCTGCACTCTCCCAGCGCCATGGTAAGACAGGGATTGATTGATGATGAAGTGGGCTTTTTTGCTGCTATCAGCAGCCCAAGCTTGCTCAAAAAACGACTGAATTTCGGGTCTTCCGCGAAAGCAACCCATGGGCGTGTTGAGCGTCGCCTGTGTATCGAACAGCTCGCATACCCCGGTCAAGTCACTGGCGTCCACTCTCTGAGCGTAGGCCTGAATTTCCTGTCTCGCTATCTCAAAAGCCTCAAGCCGTTCTAATCTGTCTAAGAGCACTTTATCCATGATTTTTTCATTATGCTTGTTCGGTTGTTAAATGTAGTCATAATTAACCTGTTTGTGTAGCAACAACCATAAATAGATGACAATAACGGAGTGAGCAAATGCCGGCCCTAGAAGACTATGATTTTTTGGATCCTGAGCTTCAGAAATGCCCCTATGCCTACAATAAACAGCTCAGGGAAGAGGCTCCTGTCTATCTTGAGCCCAAGACGGGCTACTACTTGGTCAGTAAATACGAAGACATTCGAACGGTTAAGCGTAATCCGTTGCTATTTTCCAATAGGTTCAATGCCAATGCGGGTCAGCGCGCGCTTCCAGAGGTAGAGGCGATTGCGAAACAGGGCTGGCCGCGCCCGCGCACCTTGCACCGAACAGACCCTCCTGTGCATACCGAGCACCGGGCGGTCATAGACCGTACTTTCACGTTGCCTCGTGTCACGAAAATGATTCCCTATATTGAAGGTGTGGTTAGTTCTCTTATGGATGAGTTTCCCGCTAACGGGGAAATCGATTTTATTAAGCAATATTGCATTCCTCTGCCATGCATGATTTTGGCCGACCAGTTGGGGGTATCACGTGATGATGCCCTGCTGTTTCGACTGTGGTCCGATGCGCTTCTCGACCCTGTTGGTTTGATGATCGGCGAGGAGAGGGAAATTGAGTGCGCGCAACAAACGTTGGAGTTTCAGCAGTATTTCGCTGCGCAAATTGAAGAGCGGCAGAAGCACCCTAAGGACGATATCTTGTCAGATCTTTGCGCGCGCATGGACGGCGAGAAGAGCCTATCGGTAGCCCAAGTTTTGAATATCTTGGAGCAGATTGTTACCGGCGGTAATGAATCCACGGCTGGTTTGTTAGGAAATGGCTTGCTGCTTCTTATTGAGAATCCGGAACAACATCAGCTTTTGCGGGATGATCCGTCAAGAATCCCTATTTTTGTTGAGGAGGCATTGCGCCTAGAGTGTCCTGTTCAGTCCAATTCACGCATTGTCACGGAAGACACTGAGCTTGGTGGCGTGAGCTTGCCTAAGGGCGCCCAGCTGATTTTGCGTTACGGTTCGGGTAATCGTGACGAAGACCATTTTAGCAACCCGGAAGCGCTGGACGTGACCCGCGACGTTCAAGAGGCTCGGAGCCATGTTTCGTTTGGGTATGGCGTGCATAACTGTCCGGGCAAAGCGCTGGCACGTCAGGAAACCATTTCGAGTTTTCAGGAATTGCTTAAGCGCTATAAAGGCTTCGAACTGATGTGTGATAAGGATGAGCTGAAATACCACCCCACGTTCTTTTTGCGCGGCCTGCAATCGATGCCGGTAAGGCTTATTCCGGCCTAACGTGCCTAGAGCGGCTCATACGCGGGAGCGGTGTAACCCAAGCGAGGCAGGGGTGCTAACCTCACCCGCATACCTATCGCGGGAGTTTTGCCTTGCAAATTGATAAGCACCGTGGGGATTCGAATACCTGTTAGCCCATCCGGTTCAACCAAAGCCGACACATAGGGATCATCGTCGGCTGTTGCATTGGGCAAGAAGTTGCGTCCTACCTCAGTGAACGTAAACACAGTCCCTTCTGTGCTCACCGCTTTCCAATCGTGGGTTGCATCTGGATGGCATTTGACGAATTCAAAGGGATACCACTGCCAACTGCCACACTCGGAGCAGGCGGGTAAATGCAGTTCACCGCGTTCGAGGGCATCCCAATAAGGTTTTACCAAATCCGTATCGAAGCGAGGGGCGAAATCTGGTGTATGCATAACGAGCCTTACTCCTTGGTGAGTACAAGCGTTGCGTGATCGGGCCCGCCAAAAGTGGATACAAGAGAGACATTGGCATTCATAACTTGAGCCTCACTGCGTTCGCCCCTGATTTGCCGGACTCCCTCAAGCACATGGGTAATGCCTGGAATGTAACCGTTGCATAGATGGCCGCCGTCAGTGTTAACGGGTAGGTCTCCACCAGGCCCGGTGTTGCCGTTAGCGACCAGGTGCCTGCCTTCGCCGGGCTCGCAAAAACCGAGACTTTCTAGTTGTAAGATTACTGACAGCGTGAAGCAGTCGTAGATTTGTAGGACGTCGACATCCTTGGTTGTTATGCCGGCTTGTTGCAGGGCAGCTTTGCCGTCAGCGCCAGGCCCCAGTTCAAGGAACTCGGGGCCCTGGGTAAACATTTCGGTTAGGGTCCACGGATTTGAGCCCACTGTTATTCCTGATATGACTGCTGGAGGCTTTGCTAAATCTCTAGCGCGCTCGACCGTGGTCACAACACAGGCGCCGGCGCCATCACTGATTAGGCAGCAGTCAAGTGCTTTCAAAGGGCTTGCCAGTGTCGGCGCGTCTAGATAGTCGCGCATGCTCAGCGCCTTCGATTTTTGAGCTCCGGGCGTGCGCTGCGCCCACTGTCGCTGCGAGACTGCGATAGACCCGAGTTCCTCAGGTTCAAGCCCGTACAGATACTTATAGCGCTGACCAAGCGCGCCAAAATAGAGTGGCTGCCCATAATAGCCAACGGGCATCTCGAGGTCGGCCTTGAGCGAGTCCTCGGCGTGGAAAGCATAGGGCCCGCCAGGTGTTGAGGTTTTTATGCCGTAGAGTACTAAAACCGTTTGTGCCAGCCCGGCTTCAATGGCGAGTTTGGCTTCCAATAGCGATGCAGTTGCGCCGGCACCGGGGGTGTAGGCACTTATTCCGGTATATCGCCGCTGAGTGATGCCACAGCCAACCGCTATTTCGTCGGCCGGTGGCATGGCCGTAGGGGTGACGATGCCGTCGATGTCTTTGGGGCTCAGGCCAGCCTCTTCGATTGCCAATCGCCCGGCACGGATCACTAGGGTCTCAAGTCCGTCATTGTGTGCGCGAAGATAGGGCGTATTACCCACTCCGACGATCGCCACCCCTGATTTTTGTATCATGCGCATATTTCTCATATTATCGCTGTGACACAAGATAATCTCTGAATAAACCAGCGACAAGTCTTTTGCCGTATACGTTAAATCAGTCTCTATGCCGGAGGGCAAGAAATGATAAGCAGTGTTGAGCTCGGTGTGACCTTGTACGATTTTCCCAAATTTGGCCCCGATCTAGAGCCGATGTTTCGGTATGTGCAGATGGCTGATCAGATGGGCTTTGGCTATTTGCAGGTACTGGATCATGTCGTCGGTATTGTTGCGGATAAGCACGACGGTATTGCCAATACGCCCTATACCGACAAAAGCGAGATTCGTGAATGCTTTACCTTGATCGCGCATCTAGCTGCAAAGACTCAGCATATAACGTTTGTAACCGGCATTGTCGGGTTGCCACAGCGCCAAACCGTGTTGGTGGCAAAGCAGGCGGCAGAAGTCGATATTTACTCCGGTGGCCGATTTCAAATGGGTATTGGTGTGGGCTATAACAACCTGGAATTTGACGCCATGGGCGCGGATTTTAAAACTCGAGGTAAGCGTTTTGAAGAACAAGTGCACGTCCTTCGCAAGCTATGGACGGAGCGCGACGTTAGTTTCCATGGTGAGTTTCACGAATTTGTTGACGTTTCCTTGTCCCCCCGTCCGTTGCAACGCCCCATACCCTTGTTCTTTGGCATGGGCCGCGATGGCGCACCTGTTCCGCCCGACGCAGTACTAGAGCGAGCGGGGCGCCTAGCCGATGGATGGCTGCCACTGTTTAAGCCCGATAACGATGAGGCGCGGGTGGCGATCAATAAGGTGCATGACGCGGCGCGAGCGGCGGGTCGCGACCCCGCTGACATTAAAATGATCATGAACCTACACGTAGCGGACCCTCACGATAAGGACCTCATTGACGACATTAAGCGTCGGCGTGATTTTGGCGCGGGCAGGGTGTCTATTAATCTGCGCGGCGAGTCGGCGGAACAACAGATTGCGTTTTTGCAGGTTTTACACGACCGTCTAGAGGGCGCCTCGGACTGATTACCTAAGCATCAGGCCGCCATCAATCGGCAGGCTAATACCCGTGACGTAGGAGGCCAGCGGGGATGCTAGGAACAGCACAGCGCCGGCAATCTCTTCGGGTTGGGCCCATCGTCTCATGGGGACCGTCGCTAGAAGCATCTTTTCGCCGTCAGGATTCTCTCGGTAGCGATCCGTAAGCGTTGTATGAACCAGTCCCGGGGCAATCATGTTCACTCGCGGCCCTGTGCGCGCCCATTTGTCTGCCAGTACCCGCGTAAGACCAAAAAGCCCAGACTTGCTCGTGGTGTAGGCGGGCTCGTCTTTTAGTGAGAGGTGAGAGGAGAGGGATCCAACATTGACGATTGAACCACCTCTTTCGGTGAGAATGTCACGGTAGAGCATGCTCAGCTCCATAACACCGACTAGATTCAGTTCTAGTACCTGACGAAAAATATCCATATCGAACTGATTGGCGGGTGCCGCCGCCGCATTATTTACCAGCACGTCGATAACAGGTATTTCACTGTGTAACTGTTTCCGAGCCTCGGGTGTGGAGAGTTCTGCTTGGTGGTAATGAAAATCGGCGAGACCGGTATCGTAGTCACTGGGGCTAGGTCGAGTCCCCGTAACGTGGACTTCAGCTCCGGCTCGTTTGAATAGGGTGGCGATGGCATAGCCAATACCCTGAGAGGCGCCCGTTACTAAGACAACCTTTCCGTCAAAATTAATCATGTCGTTGGCTCCTGTTAAAAACCCACTAGGTCAGCGTAGCGTTTTCGTAGATAGCTGGCGGAGCCAAACAGTTGTGAGCAAACCCGTGCACGCTTTATATACAAACCGGCGTCATGCTCGTCGGTCATACCGATACCACCATGAAGCTGCACGGTTTCATTGGTCACTAATTCTAATGTTTCATTCGCGAGCGCCTTAGCCTGGCAGGCGAGGATGGCGGCATGAGTATCGCCCGAGTCGAGTGCGCGCTGGGCGGCTTGCAAACAGCTATCTAAAAGCTCTAGTTCAATATGCATTTGAGCACAGCGGTGCTGTATCGCCTGGAAGCTACCTATAAGCTGCCCGAATTGCTCGCGAATTTTGACGTACTCAAGTGTCATTTCGAAAGCCGCTTTACCTAACCCTAGCATTTCGGTCGCCATGCCGATTCGCGCCGCGCTCAAAGCAAAGGGGGCCAGTGACACACCGTTGGCATCAAGCAGCAGTGCTTCATGTGGTGCTGACGAAACGTCGAGCGTGATGTTAGCGTGGTCCTGAGAATCGATAAGCTTCACGGACGAGCAGCTGACCTCTGAGGCGGAAACAACAAAAAGATCAATTTCATCTGTCGAGTCTCTTTTCGCCAAAACCAAAAAATGTGTCGCAGCGTTCCCGCCTGGCACGTTGACCTTTTCGCCATGGAAACTCCAGCCGGTGGACGTGGCCATGGCTGTAGTAACGGTTCTCTCTGGGTTGTGGTGATTGTGGTCGTCGATCGCTAGTGCAAACACCACGTCTCCATTTGCGATGCCTGTCAGCAAGTCTGCTGTGTATTGGTTGGGTATGGCTGTAGACAGCACCTTGGCCGCGACGAAGGCAGTCGCCAATAACGGAGAGGGGGTGAGATGTTGGCCGCTCAATTCCAGCAGAATACTTGCCGCTGAAAATGGCAGTTCGCTGCCGCCAAATTGCTCGGGAACGAGCATGCCCGGCCAGCCCAATTCAGTCATAGATAGCCAATGCTGAGAGGAAGGCACGGTTTGTAGTGTGTCGCGTTGCTCTCGAAAATGGCGTGTTGTCGCGCTGTCTTCAAACCAGGCTTCACCGCTTTGTTGCAACATTTGGCGTGTTTCATCTAGATCATTCATAGCGTGTTTGGACGTGCTCATGATTGCTTAGGGTCCGGTAAGCCTAGGGTGCGTTTGGCAATGATATTTAGGTTGATCTCCGACGTTCCGCCTTCGATGGAATTTCCCTTTCCGCGAAGCCAGGCACGTGTTTCTTTTAACTCTTGGTCACTATGGCCGCCCTTGTCCCAGCCCAATGCGGCATGGCCCAAGGCCTCGAGCGTTAATTCACCTTTGACTTGGTTATTCTTGGCGGCCACGACCTTGAGTACGGAAGCAAGCGAGCTTGCGCCTTGCTCTCGGTTCATGCGTTCGGTTAGCTGCTCTATGGCGTCTTGCCGCATGGCGTAATGGGCGATCTTGTCGCGTAATACCGGATCTTCTAATGAATGACCATCGCCGGCATATTGTTTGGCAAGGTCAATTAATGTGGGGCCACTCTCGGCGCCAAAGCCTGCTGCTGCAACATTTTGCCGTTCGTACTGGAGTAATCGTTTGGCTATTTCCCAGCCGCCGTTCAACGGGCCGACGAGGTTTTCGAGCGGCACTTCCACGTTGTCAAAGAACGTCTCACAAAAGGGCGACGCACCCGAGATAAGTTTGATAGGGCGACGGGTAACCCCCGGAGACTCTAGGTCAAACAAAACGAAAGAAATACCTCGGTGTTTTGGCGCATCAAAGTCAGTTCTTACCAGACAAAAGATCCAATCGGACTTATCGGCCTCTGATGTCCAGATTTTGCTGCCATTAATGATAATGCGATCATCCTTAATCTCAGCGCGGGTCTTCAGCGATGCGAGATCGCTGCCTGCACCGGGTTCCGAATAGCCTTGGCACCAGCGAATCTCTCCTCGCGTAATGGGAGGTAAGAATCGGCGCTTTTGCTCTTCAGTGGCGTACTCAAGCAACACCGGCCCGAGCATCCAATAGCCGAACGAGAAGATGGGTGGTCGGGCCTGAATGCGATCTAGCTCCTGCTGAAGAATCGATGCATGCGCTGAGTCCAATCCAGCGCCGCCATATACTTCTGGCCACTGAGGAGTCGTCCAGCCTTTCGCTGCCATGCGCTCTAGCCAGATTGGGGTATCCCTGTTGGGATACACGGCATTACGTCCACCCCATGGGTACTCGCTTGCAGGCATCGGGGTACGCATGGAAGCTGGACAATTTTCTTCTAGCCAAGCCCGCGTTTCTTCACGGAAGGTTTTCTGATTGTCAGACACTTGAGGTTCTCTTTTTAATAAACAGAGGGAGTGGTTTCACCAAGGCCAAGGACACTATTTAAGCAATTGTCCGTCATCGAGGGTGAATACTGATCCGGTTACAGCGGCAGACAAATCACTTCCAAGGTACAAAAATGTCTCCGTGAGATCATTTGTAGACATGGCCCGATTGCGAGGGTTAGCTGCAAGCTGCCGTTTGCCCTCGTCGGTCTCATAGAACCAGGCATTAATGTCTGTGATCAATACACCAGGAGCCACGATATTGACGTTGATACCGGTTTCGGCCCATTCCTTAGCCATGATTTTTCCGGCCATGATTATCGCGGCTTTCGATGAACAGTAAGCTAAATGATTGACCGTGGGTGTTTCTGCTCTTATGGAAGACGTAATGATGATACGGCCACGTTGAGCGGCGTTGGGCGCAGCGATCAACCTGCTGGCCGCTTCCCTGGCCGTTAATACGGTGCCATGCAAATTGGTGGCGTAAACTCTCTCGAGCTCTTCGATAGGCAATTCAAGAACGCTACCTACGGCGTAGATACCGGCGTTGCAGTAAACCGTATTGATAAGGCCAAAGGCTTTTTCGCCCGCATCGAAAGCGACTTTTACTGAGTCGGCCTTAGTCACGTCCATCTCAACCGCGATAGCTTCTCCACCGAGCTCCTTGATTTCTTGGGTTAGGGTATTAAGCATTTCGGTGCGCCGTGCACCGGCGACAACGCGCGCCCCGGACCTCGCCAATGCCAAGCATAAATGTCTGCCAATGCCCGAGGATGCGCCCGTGACTATTGCGGTTCGGTCAGACAAATCAAAAGTTATTCGGTCCATACCATCGGTACTACATCAGAGTTGATTTTTAAGCCAATGATCCCGCTCACTGGCTGCGTTATTTTTTCTTGGCGTCGCGAACTCAAATATGATCATAATAACGATCAATGGCGCAACCCTTAAGCAGGTTCGCTTGAGTTATATGAAGGTTGGGCGCAGATTTTAAATTTGATAACAGTGGTTAGGGGAGTAACGAGATGGCTGACAAACCGGCGGGTGTGGGTAACGAAGTGCTTTTTGACATGCATGGCGATCATATTGCGATCGTAACGTTGAATCGCTCAGAGAAGCGCAATGCGGTTAACGGCGCGGTGGCAGAAGCCATGGATTGGATCGTGAAGCATACTGAGCAAGAGACAGATATTCGCGTTGTGATTTTGACATCGTCGAACGATAAAACCTTCTGTGCTGGTGCAGACCTGGCTGAGATTGCGGCGGGCAACGCGGCGAAACTTTCTACCCCCGATGGTGGTTTTGGAGGGTTTGTAGATTCTGTTCGAACTAAACCTTGGATAGCTGCAGTTAGGGGCTCCGCCTTGGCGGGAGGCTGCGAGTTCAGTCTCAGCTGCGACATGATCGTTGCCTCTGATGATTCCAAATTTGGCCTGCCAGAGGTCAAGCGTGGTCTTGTAGCCGGCGCTGGAGGTATTCATCGGATTGTGCGCGCGCTTCCGAGGAATATCGGGTTGGAGCTTGTGGCAACGGGCGATCCACTAGATGTGGCTCAAGCAGCAGCTTTTGGCTTGGTAAATCGTGTGGTACCTATGGATGACGTTGTGCCCACAGCGGTTGCGCTAGCCGAAGCTATTACGATCAATGCACCTATATCGGTTCAGGAGAGCCTCAAGGTGGCGCGATTGGCGCAAGAAGAGACCGATAAGCAATTACGAGAGCGATCAGTGGCAGCAACAGCCGTAATCATAAAAACTGAAGATTTTAAGGAAGGCCCGAAAGCCTTCTTGGAGAAGCGAGCGCCGGTTTGGAAGGGGCGTTAATGCGTCGAAGCATAATTGCGAGATAACTAGGCCTAATGGGGGCGCCATTTTAATGGGCTGGCTGGCCCCCTTGGTTGCGACTTGGCAATAAAAAGGGTTACACCGCGGTGTCAGGGTGAGTGAGCAACATTGCTTATGTTGTGTGGAACGAGCTCCCAGTCATCGCCGTTCTGGCGGAGTCGGTACTGAATTCGGCGCTCGCCACCACTGGGATGGGCGTTGTTATCCTCTGGGCGATACACCGGAAAGTGCTGCACCACGGCGCCTTTCATGATGGTGAAAGTGTCATGACCCATATAGCCCTCGCTAGCACCCGCAATCGTCGTCAGCGCCGGAACCTGAATGGCGGTAAGGCCACGTTTACTGTTTAAGGTATAGCCAATTAGCGTGCCGTAGGAGCCGCTACCGGCTGACTGCACCATAACGTAGATTTCAGGGAGGCCGTTGTTGTCGATATCCGTGGCCTCCGCGTGATAGACCGTGCCATCAACTTCTATACGCACTTCGTCCAGTAACCTGTCTTCTGAGAAAACTTGAAGGTGCAGGGGGTTGATAGATCCACTGTTAGGACTATCAATTCGAAAGCTCACGCCGGCAGGCGCATCCTCGACAACAAAGGGCGAGTTTGACTGGGTGATCCCCGTTGCAGCAAAATCGGCTTGGGTAAGCGCCAGCAGGACGACCACAGCAGCGCGGCATGCCCTGCGGGTACTTAAGCCGGTGCCAGCAGATGCCACGTTTTTTTTATCGTCCTACGCCTGCCAGCCACCGGCAAAGGGAATGGCAGCTCCGGTCATAAAATTGCATTGATCGGAAGCGAGAAACAGCGCGAGCGCCACGTCCTCTTGTGCTGTCCCCA
>CAYPPU010000003.1:0-125058 GCA_964412695.1 uncultured Alteromonadaceae bacterium
CGCTGCAGCTTTATTCCTTGGGGACTCCCAACGGCGTTAAAGTCACCGTGATGCTGGAGGAATTGTTGGAACTTGGGGAGTCCGGCGCTGAGTACGATGCCTGGCTAGTGAACATCCTTGAAGGTGGCCAATTCTCAAGTGGCTTTGTGGACGTTAACCCCAACTCTAAAATTCCAGCCCTGTCAGATCGCTCCGGTGATACCCCCGTGCGAGTGTTTGAGTCTGGCGCTATCGTACTTTACCTAGCCGAGAAGTTTGGCCACTTCCTACCTAGCCAACCCGCCGCGCGTACCGAGGTGCTCAACTGGGTATTTTGGCTGCAGGGAGCGGTTCCCTATTTAGGCGGCGGCTTCGGGCATTTTTACGCCTATGCGCCCGAAAAATGGCAATACCCCATCGACCGTTACACCATGGAAGTCAAACGGCAGCTTGATTTATTGGACAAGACTTTCGAGAAAAATCAGTACCTTGCAGGCGATACCTACACTATTGCCGACATCGTGACGTGGCCCTGGTATGGCGCCCTGGTCAAGGGCCTGTTGTACGAGGGTGGTGAATTCCTCGACGTGGGCAGCTACCAACACGTACAACGCTGGACAGCCCAGATTGCCGAGCGGCCTGCCGTAAAGCGCGGTCGTTTGGTCAATAAAGTGTGGGGGGATGAGGCCATGCAGGTGCGGGAGCGCCATAGCGCTAGTGACTTCGACGCCGTCGACTGGCAGTCCTAACGGTCCTGTGAGGCCCACAATAAACGGCGCCCTAGGTCAACCATTTACCTTCTCGATTCTGCTGTTAGACTGGCCGCCGCTGCCTTGCGCAAACCACAGAATTTGCCCATAGAAATACCTAAAAACGCAGCGAGGGGGAAAATGATGACAGACCTGAACGCCGTAGCATCCGCCACGCTAATGGCCGATGAAAACAAAGATTTAATCGCGCGAATGCTCGAGAAAGCCCTCCAAGAACCCCTCCTCCCCATGGAACCTGGCGCTGCCAAGGAGTACATGGAGCAGGTGGCACTGCGCGCGGCCGAAGATGCCAAGACCGGCATCCAACTGTTTCAAATGGTACAACTCAAAAACGAGGCCTCGACTTACCTGATGCGCATTGCACTGTTTGACGACCAGCAGGCCATGGGTCTCGATATCATGGATGCAGAGAATGGTCAGTTCTTCATCCCGGAATCCTGTCCGGTATGCCAATTAGCAGCGCCGACCCTCAACTGAAGCGCCCCTCTTGAAGGAGCGGATCGCCTACGCCACACTGGTGGGATTGGTGGCCTACGCTGCCATCGCCACCGATTTGTACTTGCCCGCCATTCCCGCCATGGTCAGCAGCTTTGGCGTTTCTGAGTCTGATGGTCAGCTAACCCTATCGCTATTCATGTTCGGTTTCGCCGGTGGCCAGCTTTTTTTTGGCCCGCTGTCAGATTATTACGGTCGCATCCCTGTTGTGACCGCAGGCACAGTGTTTTTTTTAATCACCTCCCTTGCCTGCACATTGGCCTTTTCGATGGAATTCATGTGGCTAGCGCGCTTCCTACAAGGTACGGCCGCGGCCAGTGGTCCGGTTATTGCGCGCGCCATTGTCCGCGATCGCTACCATGGCTCACGCGCCGCAGAGGTCATGGCTGTACTGGCTGCGGCCATGGCGGTTATACCGCTTATCGCACCCACCCTTGGCTCTTGGATTCTGGTGTGGTTCCACTGGCGCGCCACCTATGTGGCCCTGGTGGTCTTTGCCCTTCTGGTGCTGCTGGGGCTTAGGCAATTTGAAGAATCGGCCCCAGCTGTAGGCCAAGGCAAGATCGGCATAAATAAAGTACTCCGACAGTTTTCCCGCTGTCTCAGCCAGCCCCGTTTTATTGGCTATCAAATCTGTGGCACGGCTAGTTATTCGGGGCTCATGTCGTATTTGTCTACTGTGCCCTTCTTTACTCGAGACGTCTTTGCACTAAAGCCCCAATATTTTGGTTATGCCTTCGCTGTGACCGTTATGGGCTTCATGTTTGGCGCTCTAACCAGTTCTCGTCTGGTACCGCGATTAGGCCAGAACACCACAATGGGAGTTGGCGTATGCCTCTCTGTGGCTAGCGCATTACTGCAGTTCTACTTCGCGCAGCAGCAGCCCACCCCCACCCTTGCGCTGGCAATTTGTTCCTTCAGTGTGTTTTTTGGCATCGGCCTCACATCGGCTAATGCGTCTATGGGTGCGATTTCGTTGTTTCCAAAAGCCGCGGGTGCGGCGTCGGCTGTATTCGGATTTTTGCATGCCACCACGGCCGCGCTGGTGGGACTGTTGGCCGGCCGGCTTTACGACGGCACGCTGCTGCCCACCGCCACCATCATGCTTGCATGCTCAACCATCGGGCTATTGGGTATCCCGCTCGCCCGCGAACGCGATGAACCCCTATCCGGCGCGAGTCTGTAGCAAGTACTGCCTTCGTGCCCGCAGCGCGTGTTGTTATTTTCCGTACATCACGCCAAGATACCGTTTTCGCCGCTTAGGGCTTTAACCCCATGGAAACTTGGCCCTATCGCTGGGATCTATTACTACGATACCGTTTCATTGAAGTGATTGCCTTGTGGGAAGGCAGACTCACCACTCGGCACCTTATTGAAACCTTCGGTATTGGCCGGCAGCAGGCCAGCAAGGATATCAACACCTACAACCGCGAGGTGGGGCCAGGCAACCTCGAGTACGACAAATACCTAAAGGGCTACAGCCCCAGCGCGGCCTTCAAACCGGCGGTGACCAGCGGCAACGCCGAAGAATACCTTCAGCTACTGGCCAACCGGAGCGAACTGCACCGAACCTTTAGTTCACTCGCCTTGCCCGTTGGGCATACCGAAGTATTGGAGCCCCCAACGCGTCCGGTGTCCCACCAGGTGTTACGCCCACTGCTTATCGCCGCGCGCGACCAGCAACGCATTGAAGTGGACTACGTGTCGGTGAACAATCCCGATCGTGAGGGGCGAATCATTGCGCCCCACACGCTCGTTTGGACCGGTCTGCGCTGGCATGTTCGGGGATGGTGCGAAAAGAATCGAGACTTTCGCGACTTTGTGCTGAGTCGATTCCGCGGCACACCCGAAATTATTGGGCCTGCTGATCACAGTGTTAGCGACGACTCGGATTGGAATCAGGAAATCAGCCTAAAACTCATGCCCGATCCACGACTCAACGCAGCCCAGCAGGAAGTCATTGCCACAGACTTTGGTATGACCAAAAGCAGGCTTAGCATCAATGTTCGCGCACGCTTGGTGCCGTATTTGCTGCAATTACTCAACATCAACGCCGGCGAGCCCCTGGCCGACCCCAAAGCCCAGCAAGTGGTGATTGCCAACCGCGATGCCATTAATCCCTGGCTGCTCTAAGCTCTACCAATAATCGACCGTGGTACCAACAAGTCTTCCAAAACACTCATTAGGATGCGACGGCTGCCGCGGTGGTTGGCTGGTGGTGGAGAGAAAATCCCAAGATTTGTCCTGGCGCCTCGAAACCGATATCCGCGATATCGTAGCTGCGAGCTCGGCCACCCTCGCATTGATCGACATGCCCATTGGTCTGGCCGAGAGTAGCTCCAGAGACTGCGACCGAGCAGCACGGCAGTATCTGGGAAAAGGTTTCTCGAGCTCAGTGTTCCCAACTCCCTGCCGAGCAGCGCTGACGGCGCAAACCTACCCTGAGGCCAACGCGCTTAACCGTCAGTGGACCGGCAAGGGACTCAGTAAGCAGAGTTGGTATCTGTTTGAAAAAATCCGCCAAGTCGACGATTGCCTACAACAATCCCCTCAGCTGCGAGGCAGGCTACGCGAAGCGCATCCAGAAGTGTGCTTTCAGGCGTTAAACGGCAAACCGCTGCAAGACAAGAAAAAAACTCCCGAGGGAGCTAAGGAACGCTTGGCAATACTCAAAAACCTTAATCCCTCAGCCACGACACTCTATCGTGAGGCGCTAGCACACACCCCGCGCAAAAACGTGGCGGCCGACGACATATTAGACGCACTCTGCCTAGCGTTGGCGCCGACTTACGGCAAGCTGCATACGCTACCGGAGCAACCCGAGCTCGACAGCACCGGCTTGGCTATGGAGATCTGCTATTTTGCCTAGGTATCGGGGCGCGCCACGATAACCTAGTGACGGGCAGCCTGAATGCGGTGCCAAATTCCCGCCAGCCCCACAAGAACAACCCCCGCGGCAATACCCACAATACCCGTAACAAGCAGTTCCAAAAGCGCTGCCCACGCGAGACCATCGAGGATCTGCCCTAGCGCATGATGTAGCACCGGAATGGCGTGACTCAGAATGCCACCTCCAACCATAAACATAGCCGCGGTACCGACAACAGATAATGTTTTCATTAGCCTGGGAGCAAACCAGAGCAACCCGCGGCCCGTGGCGAGTCCCAGAGACGTACCCAGCCCCGCCTCATGACGCTGTATAAACCACAGTCCGACATCATCTATTTTCACAATGGCACCGACTAATCCGTAGACGAAAATGGTTACGGCGCACGCCACCAAACTCAGCACCAGCACCTGCTGCATAAAAGGCGCCGACTCGACGACGCCCAGCGTTAAAACGATGATCTCGGCCGACAAAATAAAGTCGGTTCTGACGGCTCCGCGAATTTTTTTGCGCTCAAGCTGCTTTAAGTCGCCGGCCTCTATCTGCAAGCGCTTGATGCGCTCATTTCGAGCCTGCTCTGACCGGTCTGCTCGCCAATGCAGCACCTTTTCGGCGCCCTCAAAACAAAGAAACAGACCACCGCAAACCAACAAGGGCGTAATCAGCCAGGGTAGGAAAGCCGAAATCAATAAAGCACCAGGCACTAAGATAAGCTTGTTAACCGCCGAGCCAGCGGCGACTGCGGCAACCACTGCGAGCTCGCGCTCAGGCCGAATACCCAGTAGTTTTTCCGCATTGACCGCAAGATCGTCACCAAGCACCCCAGCGGTTTTCTTGGCGGCCACCTTACCCAAGACCGCCACGTCATCGAGCAATAAGCTGATGTCATCCAGTAGCGCCAGTAAACTCCCCGCGGCCATCAGCTACGTTTGCGTCTGCGTAAAGAACGTTTGCGCATGGTCGACTTGGGATAACGCGGCAGCTTTCCCGTCGCCAAATAGCGATGAATCGTTTCTTGAGATCGGATGGAGGGAGCCTTCGGCGCAGGCTCCAACTGACGGTTACTTTGTTTCGCATCCACAATCCGCGCCTTAACATTGTCGTACCACTGCTGATCCAAGATGTCCTGAATCACCGTCTGCGCTTCAGGGCTATCAATAGGGCAGATAACCTCGACACGATAATCAATGTTCCGCGTCATGAGATCAGCCGATCCGATGAAGTACTCGGGACGACCCCGATTGTGGAAGACATAGGCGCGGGGATGTTCCAGAAAACGGTCGACAATACTGATAGCCTCGATATTGTCCGACAACCCTTTTACACCGGGCAGTACCGAACACATACCTCGCACAATCAATCGAATCTCAACGCCCGCAGCACTAGCCTCATACAGCTTCTCGGCGAAGCGGGCATCCACCAAATTGTTGCACTTCAGTGTCATGGCGGCCCGATAGCCCTGCTTGGCATGCCGGATTTCTCGATCGATTAGCGCTGTCATACCCGAGCGCGAGGAGTGCGGGGAGACCAGCAAGCGCGAATATTCAGGCCGCTGATAGTTGTACTTTAAAAAATCGAATACCTTTGCAACGTCTTCACCAATGGTTTGATCAAAGGTCAATAAGGTGAAATCTGTGTAGAGGCGCGCCGTCTTCTCATTAAAGTTGCCGGTGCCAATATGGCTGTAGTAGCGAATCTCTCCATCTTCCCAGCGCTCAATAAGAAACAATTTGCTATGAACCTTGAGGCCCTGAATGCCGAAGATCACCTCAATGCCCGCTTCGGTTAGACGCTGCGCCCAAGCGATATTGGCTTGCTCATCAAACCGCGCGGCAAGCTCTACCACCGCCACAACACGCTTACCGTTATTGGCTGCATTGATCAGGGCATCTACCACACGTGAATTTTTTGCCACACGATAAAGACAAATCTTGACCGTGCGCACATCCGGGTCAAGCGCCGCGGTCTTGAGCACATCCACAATGTAATCAAACGGGTGGTAGGGGTAACACAGAAAAACATCCCGCTCTCGAATGTTGGCAAACAGGCTAGCATCGTCTTCAAGCCGCTCAATCTTAATGGGCGGTAAGGGCTTAAACTCAAGACGCTTTGCGCCGGGATTGGGGAAGCCCATGAAGTCTTTGGAGTTGTGGTAACGCCCACCGGGAATCAGACTATCGTATCGCCCGAAGCCAAAACGCTTGCTCAGATAGCTAACCAGCCGTTCCGGCATCTCTTGATCGTAAACGAAACGCACCGCATCGGCCTTACGCCGCTGCTTGAGGCTTGTGGCCATCTTCTCGATCAAGCTCTCGTTAATACTGGCTTCAAGTTCCAGCTCTGCATCGCGAGAGAACTTAAAACAATAGGCACCAATGGCTTGGATTTGGAAAACACCACGAAACACCTTGGTAAGGCAGGCGCGGATCACGTTATCCAAGGCTATAAACACGCGGCCCGAACCACCGGCTTTACGCGGTACTTCGATGAACCGGCCCAGTGCATCCGAGGGCACCTCGATCAGTGCAAACTGCGGCCCCTCGGGGGTCTCTATATCAACAGCCAGATACAATGACTCATCGGTGAGTACCGGTATGGGCTGATTATCGCGCAACAAAATGGGCTCAAGCTCGGGCAAGACCTGGGTATCGAAAAAGCCTTCGACGTACTCGCGCTGCCCCTCATCCAGCTGCCGCTCATTGATCATAAAAATATCGTTTGCAGCAAGCTCGCGCAGGATGACTTTATAGTTGCGCTCGAACTGGCGCTGTAAGCCAACAACCCGCTCTTGAATGGACTTCAACAAGCCTTTGGCGGCTTGGCGCCTAGAGCCTTCAGACACCGAGATGATGCGCCTGACCTCAGCCACCCGGACGCGGAAAAATTCATCCATGTTATTGGAGAAAATACCCAAGTAGCGCAGGCGCTCAATCAAAGGGACGTCGGGATCACTCGCCTCTTGAAGCACCCGCTCGTTGAAGGACAGCCAACTTAATTCTCTGGCAAATACTTCCGAGCCCCCGAGGTCCGAGTAGGGGTGAAATTCTTGTTGTGGACGCTCCATGAACTGCCCTGCTGTAGCGATTACGTAAATGAGCCCTGCTTTTAACATATTTTGGTGACAATGCGATGTCGTCACCTATTGCCGTCGCCCTCTACCGGCCATACCGACAGCGCCGGGGCATCCACAGCAGCCTACTGTGAGGCGGCCTCTGGCCGATACCATATCGCAGATCCAATCGCCCGCTCCTGTATCGAGGTCGGTTCGGGAGGCTCCACACCCAGCGTTTTGGCATCAAAAGTCGACCAACGCGGTGTCGGAATTTCCAACACACGGGCGTAATAAAAACTCGCCAGCGCAGGATTGAAATCGGGGTCCTGCCAATAAGCCGTGAGCGTCACCGATCCCACCGAATTATCGTAGCTTGCTGACTTAACATCGACAGTATTGGTGATGGCTTGTAAACGTCCCGTATCCGGGTCTATAACTCGATTGTCGGACCAAGCAGCATCAAACACCTGCTCCTGCGGCCTGCCCTGCTCATCGACCCAGCCTTTGACAATTTGTATGCGATCTAAATTGGCACCCAGAGGATCTTTGGCCGCAAATACCGCAAAAACAGGGCCATCATCCCCGCCGTGCAAAGGCAGTTCCCCACCCATGGGGACAACTACTGAGCCCTCTGCTCGCGGTACTGCTAGCATCTCCGCCTCGGCCAATCCCCAACCGGCGAACATTTGCAAGGCGATTCTTGGGCCCGAAGTGGCGTAGGTTTCGCGCCGACGGATTGCGGCAAAGATACTGGCTCGGGTGTTGTCCTCAGCCCACACGCCGGCCAGGCCACCCGATCCCCACGCGGTGGCGGGCGTTATGTAACCCAGGCCCAATCCCGCCTCGCCCAAGCGCAACCCGGCAGTACCGTCCATCATGGGTAACTTGCCGGTGTAGTTGGCTTCATCGTTGGGCGAGCTCGCATTGTGGCTGTCACTGGCACCGATCACACCAAATCGCAGCGGGTTAAATCCCTTCGAGTGAAATACACTTAACCCAGCTAGCAAGGCATCGCGGGCATAGCCTCCCCGCACCGTCTCGAGCGCTATGTCTTGATTACGAATCGCCGTCGCCAATTCAAAGTCGGCGAACTCATCCAAAGGCGACAATAACGGATGGGTTTCCGAGGAGCCTTTAATTTGCAAAATCTCCACCACCGGCTCCAGCACCGAACGATCTGCGGGTAGCTGCTCAGAGAGCATTTCACCGTCAGCACCGTAGGCGCGGAGCATGTTGCCCTCGCTCAAATTGGGATTATGCGGAATGGCCAGTACGTCTCGCCCCGCTGCCAGTTCACTTCGCAAAAAAGTCCAAAGGTCAGTCGGCGCGGGTCCGTCGAGTGATGAAAATGGCAACTCTGGCACGTTGCTGTCACCGTAGAACACGTTGCGGTGTAAATGGGTACTGACTGAACCCGCGTCGGCTGACCACTCCCAGCCAATGAAACTGGTAAAGACTCCCGGCTCATTATGGCGCTCAGCGGCGTCAATAATTTGCTGCCAGGCCTGCCCATTTATCAGTGGGTCAACATTGGCGAGTGTCAATTTAAAGCCGCTGTCTTTCATCAAGCCCATGGTTTCGCCCCAGGCACGCATAACAGACAGACGACTTTCCTCGGTAAGCAGGGTGCGTAGCGATCGACGGGTCAACGGCACATCGAGTTCGCCCAGGCGGGCTTGACCCAAATACTCTGAGTGATCGGTCACCGCAGCAAAATCCAATGGTCGACGAATCCGAAGCGGAAATCCGGCGCCGTGCTCAATGGTTTCACCTCGTGCGAAGCGATAGGCATCGTCGGGCTCGGTGCGGACCCCCATCAAGAAAGCATCGCTGGAAAGTGATGTGTGAATATGCAGATCGCCCCACAACAATTTTTTGTCAGCCGAAATCTGCGATGGGCTATCCGCTGTCGCCACCACCGGTGCTGGGCTGGGTGGATTAAGACTAGGATCATCAATAGGGCCGCATCCGGTGACAGCGATTGCGCCAAAAACATAAATGATCACAGCGAAAAGCCGCCACTTGCATCGCGTAATGGATCTGCAGGCTCGCAGTTTGAAATAGCACCCGCTAACGAATGTCATGCCTATCCCCTTATGAAAGTCGCGCCCAGAGGAGCGTCACCTAATAGATAACTGCAGGAGAACGCGGCGGCGGTCCGCCTAACATTTCGCGGTGAGAGGGCGGAAACACACCTTCGTCATCAATCCCCAAAGCCTGTCCCAACTCAGCACCGACAACAGTTTGTCCGGCGTAGTCCGCTCCGCGTGGATCAAAGGCCAGGGCGTATACAAGATGTCCGGTAAACTCCGGGTTTTCCGCCATTTGCATAATCTCTTCGTATTGTTCCGGATGCACTTCCGCAGCCATCATGGCCCGCTCAGTGCGCAAGGGACCCATCCAAATAGACACCGCTCGCACCCCCGACTCGCCAAAGTCGTGTTGCATGTCTGACGCGAACTTATCAATGCCGGCCTTTTGAGCGCCGTAACCCGGTCCATGCATGTAGCAGTTGGCGCCAAACGAAGAACCGAAAGCAATCAAGCCCGAGCCCTGGGGCACCATTATGCGGGCCGCATGCCAGCTGGCGACGTACGCCGAGCGCAAACCCACATCAATAATATCGACCGAATCAAGCGGCTTCTCCCAAAACGGCTTAGGCGTAATCAACTCGGGATGGATAAACGTGGCGTTATTAACCAGCACGTCTAAGCGCCCTGTCTCTTCCTGAATCTGAGCAAACACCTCTGCCACCTCGGCGTCATCGGCATGGTCGCAACGCAGTGCAACACCCCGCCCGCCTGCGGCGGTGACCGCGGCCGCTGTTTCATGAATCGTACCGGGCAGCGGTTGCCCATCCCAACCGTGAGCGCCTCCCACCGCCTCTGAGCGCCCCGTGACATATACGGTCATACCGTAACTGCCCAGCGCTCTAGCTATTCCTGCTCCAGCACCACGACTGGCGCCGGTGACCAGTGCGACCTGATGTTGATCATTCATTATCCCACCTCATCTCGAATCTCTGGGTTAACGCCCTAACCCATCCAACTGACAGCTTATCGACACGCTAACTCTGTTGCTCGGCTCGACTCACCAAAGCATCGGTCATGGCTCTAAAGCCTTGGCGTAAATCCTTGCCCATTAACACGCTTAGCACAGGAGACGCCAAGCCGCGCAGCTGAAAACGAGATGTGTACCAACAACAGGTCTCATCCGCTTCCGGCTCGACGATATGTTCGCGCAGGCTATTTAGCAGACCGGGTACGGGTTTCATGGTGTATGCAAAGTAACGACCACGCTCAACGGCACTCACCCTTTCGGTCTGCTGCAAAACCCGACTACCCAAGTGCACGGTCATCACAATATCGGCGCCCGGTTCGAGCACAGTCTGACAGCGCAGGACAAATGGATTCCATTGCTCATAGGCTTGAAAGTCAGCAATGACAGACCAAACCGCCTCGCTAGGGGCCGCAACGCGGCACCGTTGCTCGATAAGCATGCGCGCGACCTCAGGCTGCGCGCCATGTGGCGCGTATTAGCAAACTCAGGGCAATCACGCCCAGCGGTACACCCAGCATGCCCGCACCGGTCATGACATTGTTGGCCAGAGAATCATTAAAGACGTAGCCCTCAGCTCCCGCTAAAGCCCGCATCCAACCAAATACGGTATTGCAATAGGCCATGACTATGAGCGGCCAAGCTATCCATGATTGTTTTTTGAGGCTGGCTACAACCGACGGCAGCACCCCAGCAATGGCAAATAACACCAGGCTATTGGTGACGCCCTCCATGTGCGCCAATGTCCACGCAGCAGTAGAACCTGCAGAAGCGCCGGTGTAGACCGCGGCGATCATGCCACCCGCTATAAAACCTATGAGCAAGACCAAAGCGCCATGCAGTGTCATCAAGCGTTGCATTTTATTTGTAGTGGTACTCATCAACATCGTTCCTTTTTATTGTTTCTTGAGAACCCGGGTCTCACCGGCTATCCCACTGACGAGGCAGGAATGCGGTTGGCCTCCAAGCTATTTGCTGGACGGTGTATACACCACGTACCCGCAGGGTGATAAATGTAGGCCACACAGCTATTACAGTTGTCACAGAGCGCAGCGTGCTCGGGTTGTTGCTGCCATTGTTGAATCAAATCGGGCTCTCGCAGTAACGCCCTAGCCAAAACAATGGCATCAAACCCTGCAGCCATTGCCTGCTGAACATTGGCCGTACTTTTAACACCACCTAAGTAGCCCAACGGCATCGAGACCGCCTCGCGTATTTGGGTGGAGTACTCCCAAAAATACATTTCCTTGAACGTGATCTTGGGCGCCGTCTTTGCAGTGGCGGCAATGGCGATACCGTTAATCGTCCATTTGCCCAACACTCGCAATATGGCCTCCAGGTTCATGTTGCTGCCAAAAGTAAACCAATTGGACTCAACATTGCGCCCACCTGATAACACCAGCATATCAGCCCCAGCCTGCTCTAAGAGCTTTGCGGTAACGATGGCGTCTTCCACATGTGCGCCGCGCCGCCGGCCATCGTCCACATTAATCTTAGCCATCACCGCAATGCGATCACCCACAGCGGCCTTAACGGCCTTCAGCACGCGCACGGGGAAGCGCGCTCGATTTTCGGCATTTCCCCCGTACTGATCGCTCCGTCGGTTATCCAAGGGCGACAAGAACTGATTCAATAAATAACCATGGCCCATGTGAATCTCGACTGCGTCAAATCCCGCCTCGACACACTGCTCGGCGCCACGCACAAAGAGATCGACCATACGATCCATATCGGCTTCGTTCATGGCCCGACGCAGTACGTTACCGCGCAACAATCCGGCCGCATTGAACCCCGACATAGAACTTAACAAGCGCTTGGGTACGAACACCCCCGTGACAAATGACCCGCCATGGGTGATCTGGGCGGCAATTTTCCCCCCTGCCGCGTGCACGGCGTCAGTGACCGCCTTGAGCTCGGTGACCGCCTCAGGGTGAAGCCATATTTGGTCTTTTAGCGTCCGTCCGGTTTTTTCGACCGCAATATAGGCCATGGTGCTCATACCTACGCCGCCCTCGGCCAACTCCACGTGATGGCGCAACATGGCCGCCGTGGGCACACCGCGATAACTCATGTTTTCGTTAGCACCCGCTTTTATAAAACGATTGCGCAGGGTTATTGGGCCGAGCGTGTAGGGCTCAAAGGCGGATTGCAGCGTGTTGTTATTCATGACAAGGCCAGTAGTGGGTTTACGCCAAAGGGAGCAGCCAGTATAACCAAGGGTATGACAATACCGATCACTCAAATTGAGTACCCGTTTATGAATCCACGTTGGCTTCTTCCCGCTGCACTGAGCTGCGTTTTAATAGGTTATTGGGCGGGTAGCGCCAGTCTGTTGCAATCGCCCACTGAACTGGGGCTAGGCACTGTCTCGGGGGGCGACGAATCACCCAGCTCACCCTCCAAAAAGGGTGGCTCCTCACTGGACACCGCCTTCGAAGCCTTCATTCAATCCCAGCGCGACACCTTGGCCCTTTATCGCTCGCGCGACTTTAATGACAGCAACATCGCCGAAGCCGAGGCCTACCGCGACCTGCTCTACACCATTGTTGGCTCCATTAAAGCGGGCGCGCTCCAGTCCCACGACTACCCACGCTTCATGCGCGCGGTCGATTGGACCAGTAAAGCCGGGTTGGATAACCCAGATAATAACTATTACGTCGCCCTCATTGATGACAACGGCAGCTATCGTATCCGTGGCAATCGAGGCACGACCACCCAACTTATTTTTCAGCTAGTAATTGGCCAACCTGGCGTGGGTAATGCCGGCTCCAGTACTAATGTGAGCATCATTCAAGACCATGAGCTGCAGGTGGCCGATGACGGCAGCTTTGAGATCATCGTCAGCGCCCAAAACCCCGGTGAGGGGGTTAACTGGCTGCAAAATGCCGAGGGAGCTGAATCGCTCTTGGTCCGCTTTACTCATAATGACTGGCAGGCTGAGCAAGATGCTCCGCTGTTTATCGATCGCATAGATGGCGACTTCACGGCTGCGCCAGCGCTCACAGAGGCGGCCGTTGTGCGCGGCTATAACCGTGCCAGTCAATCCATGTACGACCGCACCGCCAGCTGGCTCGCCATTGCCGATGGCATGTGGACCAAGCTACCCCGAAATAGCATCTCTCCGCCTCGTGCGACACCCGGCGGACTGGTGGGTCAGTACTCGGCCTTTGGCAACTGGGGCTTTGCAGATGACGAGGCGGTGCTACTGGAATTTACGCTGAGTGGCGCACCCTACCAAGGTATTCAATTGGGTACACGCTGGTTCGTGAGCCTTGATTACGAAACCCACACCTCGACACTCAATGGCAGTCAACTCCAATGCCCAGAACCCAAACGCTGTATAGCGGTTATCGCCAAGCAAGACCCCGGCATTGCCAACTGGCTAGACACCGATGGCTTAAACGAGGGCCTTATCTTTATGCGCTGGCAGGGATTATCCGCGTTACCCGACAAAGCTACATGGCCGCGGATGCAACGCGTAAAACTGACGGAGTTGGATGCACTGTTGCCCCCCGATACCGTTCGACTCACGCCGGCACAACGCACCGAGCAACGTCAACGCCGTCGACAGGCGATACAGCGTCGCTTTGGCGGTTAACGCCCTAAAAACCCTCGGCCTGGTGAGATACCCGCCAAACAAAGTTGGGGAACAGTCTGCGCATGATCACGCCTATGCGGGTTTGCTTACCCGGGTAGGCAAAGAACTTGCCGGCGTCTAGACAGCTTTCGATTGCATCAATCACGGCATCGGGCGTCAGGGTCTCTCCCTTTGATGGCAGCTTAGGCACCACTGTGGCCTCGGCTTGCTTCCACAGTGGTGTCGCCACCGCTGGCGGGCACACACAGCAAAAGCGCACGCCACTGTCGCGGTTCTCGTGGTACAAAATCTCCGAGTAAAACTGCACCGCCGCCTTGCTAGAGGCATAAGCTCCCATAAGTAGCCCCGGAATGAGCCCGGTCATTGACGAAAAACTAATAAAGTCGCCCTGCCCACGCGCAACCATACGCGGCAAGACAGCCGTTGCCACATTCACCAACCCACCATAGTTCACCTGCATCACTTTGGCGGTCAGCTTTGGGTCCTCGTCAAGTAATCGCCCAAAAGGCATGATCGCCGCCGCATTGGCCACCCTGTCTATAGGACCCAGCTCGGCTTCTATTCGATCAAAGGTTGCTTTAACCGCATCGGCGTCGGTGATATCGCAAGGAAAGGCATAGACGGATGACAGCCCCGAGGCGGTCTCATCCATTCCGGCCTCATTAAGATCGATAAGTGCCACGGTCGCTCCCGTCGTCGCCAAACGACGAGCCCACGCCTGACCCATACCACTGCCTCCGCCCGTAATGACCGCGACATTACCGTTAAATGCCATGCTGTATTCTCCCGCAACGACCTGAGTGAATGACTCCGTACCCGCTATGATTCTGGAGTAAACGTAATGGGCATAGCCTTGATCGTATTAATAAAAAATGAGCGCATGTAGGTTACGTCACCGGCAAACTGTGGATTGCGAATCCGAGGTAAAATTTCCTCGAACATCACCCGCATCTCTAATCGGGCCAAATTCATCCCCAAACAAAAATGCTCACCAATGCCAAATGAGCGCAGCTCACGATTGAGACTGGGCATGCGTTTCTTTCGGTGGATATCAAACACCAACGCATCGTTACCGAACACGTCCTCATCGTGATTAACCGCATGGTAGTGCAGGACTACCTTTTCGCCCTTCTTCAGCTGATAGCCATTCCACTCCAAATCCTGAGTGACCGTTCGGCGCATGGCGATAAACGCCGTGTTGTAACGCAGCATTTCTTCAATCGCATCAGGAATATCTTCAGGGTGATCAACGAGATGCTGCAATTGCTCAGGGTGTTCCATCAGCAAGCGCATGCCGTGTGCTATACCGGTGCGAGTACTCTCGTTCCCCCCCACCATCAGCAAGATAAATACCCAAGCAAACATATCATCGGTGAGAGGCTCGCCATTAACCTCGCCCTCTAACAGCGCCTGGATCACGGCACCGGTGGGATTTTCTCGCTGTTTCTTGGCCAACTCCATGGCGTAGAGAATGACCTCGAAAGCCACCCCCTGTGCCTCCTCGATACCGGTGGCGATATCGGGATCGTCGGCAAAGGCCATGGTATTGGTCCAAGCAAAGAATTGCTTTCGATCTTCTTGCGGCACACCTAGCAGCTCCAAAATGGCCATTAACGGCAACTCTGCCGCCACATCCTCCACAAACTCGCACTCACCCTTGCGTGCCACCCGGTCTACGATTGCTTTTGCTTGTGCCCGTAACCAGGGCTCCATGGCACGCACCGCTTGAGGGGTAAACGCATCGCGAACCACACGTCGATGTGCCATGTGCTTGGGCGGATCCATGGCAATAAAGGAATTGTCATGCATGATTTTTTCTGTCTCCCGTTGCGCCTCATTCGGGGGCTCCGTCGGAAAGGGTCCGGCGATTTGGGAAGAGAACAATTCAGGGTGTTGCGAGATGTAATCCAAGGCATCGCGCTTGACTGCCGCCCAGTACGGGACACCGTTTTGCGGGTCGTCAAAATACACCAGACTCCCCTGCTTTCGGATATCGGCAAGCGCCTGATAGGGCATACCGTAACGGTATGCATCAAGATCAAGAAGATTGTGTAATGGACACTCAGCCATGACTTACCTCCACCCAAAGTTGGCATAAATTAGATTGACCAATATTCATACGATGCGGCGCAAGAATAGATCTTTTTGCTAAGGCTGCACCCCACCGTCCACCACGATGCACTCGCCGGTGGTAAAACTCGACGCACTTGAGGCCAAATAAAGCGCGGTACCGACAATATCTTCGGGCTCTCCCGGTCGGCCTAACGCGATATTACCGGTCACTCTTGGCACCATGTCTGGGTTAGCCAAGAGCTGCTTCGTGATATCGGTCCGGAATACGCCACAGACGATGGCATTCACCCGAATATTCCATGGCGCAAACTCTTGGGCACAGGCCTGGGTCAGCACATTCAAACCGGCCTTGGCCGCACTGTAGGTAGTGGTTAAGGGGTCGGGACGCAGTGCACCAATGGAGCTGATATTGATAATGCAGCCGCCACCTGTTGCTTTCATGCGATCGGCCGCTAATGCTGACAGGCGCGTAGGACCTTTCAAGTTGATCGCGATAATCTTGTCAAATAGGGCTTCCGAGGTTTCCAACAACGAAGGGGCTATGGGTGACATACCGGCGTTATTCACCAGCACATCCAATCGCCCGTAGTGGTCGATCGCCGCATCAATCGCCGGCTCCAGGCCATCCCAATCACCCACATGACAGGGGACAGCTATGGCCTCACCTCCCGCGGCAACAACGTTATCCACCACCTGCTGGCAAGCCTCGGGCTTTCGGCTGGAAATCACTACCTTGGCGCCGCGCGCGGCAAAACCTTCGGCCATGGCTTTGCCCAAACCGCGACTAGAGCCCGTGATAAAAACCACCTTATTAGTGACGTCGAAAATGTCTTTCATAGCTCGAGCTCTCGTTCTACGGTTATCGGGGGCTTCCCAAATTCATCACGGCACAGTGGTTCGCGCTAACGGCACAGACCCCCACCCAGAATGGGATAAGGATCACAGTTATAGATAAGTCGTCCCGACTCGCCATACTGCCAGTCCAACGCTGGCAGTACCTTGGGCGGCGGCATTCCCGGCGAGAGCGTCTCTTGCAGGGTATCGGGCTGGCGGGTGTAGGCCGCCCAATCCAGTGGTGCTCGCCATCCGGGTGGTGGCATCAACTCCACCCTGGTCCCGGCCAGCGGATACAGGTTACGCCAGTGATGGATCTCTCGTGCCAAATCGGCCACCACGTCGGGATGCTGCTCGGCTAGGTTGGTGTACTCATAGGGGTCGGCATTGATATCGAACAGGTGGTTTTCGATGTGCATCGATGACAATCCGGTCTCGATAAATTGCACCAGCTTCCATTGATCATTGAATGCCGTCACGCTGACGTGATTTCGGATCGGCGTTTCCGAAATAAAGAACAAAAGCTCATCGCGCGGGATGGGCGTGCCTTCAAGAATGGCCGGCAGCATATTGCGGCCATCCAAAGCAAACCGGGTATTTGCCTCGATCCCCGCAGCCGCAGTTAAGGTGGGCAGTACATCCATCACCGACATAATCGAGTTCATGCTGGAGCCCGCTTCAATCCTGGCTGGCCAGCGCATGGCGGCCACAACGCGCACCCCACCCTCAAAGGTATCGCCCTTACCACCGCGAAACGGGGCGTTGTCCGCGCCGCCACCGGCGTAAACGGCCCCGCCATTGTCCGAGAAAAACAGAACGATGGTGTTATCGGCGATACCCTCCTGCTCAAGGGTGTCTAGGACCCGTCCTATGGCCTGATCCATTGCGTCTACCACCGCGGCATACATAGGACGGGCGCTACCGCGACCGGTGAACTTGGCAATCATCCGTGTTCGATCAGCGCCCTTGCTGCGTACCGACTCCCTAACGTCGTCTAGATCCGCATACTTAGCCACCAATTCCTCGGGGGCATCGTGGGGGGTATGGGGTGCAATAAAGGGTAAGTAGATAAAAAAGGGCTTGGCACTGTCGCGCTCGCGAATGTATCGGCTGACCTCATCGGCCAATAAATAGGTTTCATAGCCCTGATCATCAATGGTCTCGCCGTTGCGCTGAAAATCACGCCCCCCAAGATTGGCGAAAGGTGAGAAATAGCCCACCTCGGTATGTAAATGACCGTAAAAGTGCTCGAAGCCCCTGGCGTTAGGATGGTAAGCCTGCTGGGAGTGCCCTAAGTGCCATTTGCCCACCATCGCCGTCTGGTAACCGGCATCGTGGAACAGTTCCGGAAGAAAGGTTTCCTCCGTGTGAATGCCATGGTTTTGCCAGGGCATAATGGTGGCGTAGGCAACACCGAGGCGAATGGGGTCACGACCGGTCATCAATGCCGCGCGAGTTGGCGAGCAAATCGGCGTGGCATAAAAGCGGTCCAGGGTCATTCCCTCGGCGGCGAGACTATCAATTGAGGGCGTATCGATTTGCTGCCCACCGTGGAAGCCGACATCAGCCCAGCCTAAGTCATCCGCCACAATCACCACCACATTTGGACGATCATCGGCGAGAGCATGGGTGGCAAGAACAGATAACAGCGTTAGCGAGCTTAATAGCCTCAGCATGTGAGCGCCTTCTTCGGTTTTATTTTTTTCGTTAAATGGTTCGCGCAGTGCGACGCCCCAGAAATAATTAGAAAAGAACCTGGGCTTGCGTCATCGCTCGCGCACTCTACTATGTCATCGAGCGAGCCTTTTGCGACGGATACTATGTCACGATAACCTACTTGGAGCGAGCCCCTGAAGCACTGAAATAGATAAGCCATGCCAAATTTTTTCATTGAGCTCCGAGGCCAAGCTCGTGGTCATAAAAACAATAGGGAGATACGCAATGCCCGGATACCGCTTTCAGAACTATGGGAACCGTAGTCTTTGGTGGAGCCTGAACTAAACACCCGATATCGCAAGGTACTTAACGCCCTCGCCCAACGAAACCAGCAAGGCGCAAACAATGAATACGAGCGCTTTTGGCTGGAGAGCCGAATAGCCCACCTACAACCCCACGCCCGCAACGCCGACCATTAGTGGCCTCCACTCGGACTACAGCGAATCCATGGCAGCAGTTGCCGGCTCATCCTTTGTCCCCTATGTTTCGTAGCAATAAGCAATAACACAACGGAGATTGGACATGAGTGAAAGACTGTTAGTGGTCTCTACCGATTGTCACGCAGGCCTGCCTATCAGTGACTACAAGCCCTACGTGGATAGCCAGTATCACGATTTCATCGACATGGCGGTGGCCATGCAGGTCGATATGATGAACAAAGCCGAAGAGCGCTTTCTCATCAAAGAAATCAACGATGCTTGGCGCGCACCCATCCAGCAAGAGCTGACCGGGGCTTGGGACTACAGCGAACGGGTCAAAATGTTGGCCAATGATGGCATTGCCGCCGAAATTATTTTTCCAGACGGCATCACTGAACAAAACACGCCGCCCTTCGGCGCCGGTCTAGGCTTGCCGCCAAAGGATGCTGTGCCCGACTTGCAGTGGGCAGGCGCCATGGCCCACAACCGCTGGTTGGCCGAGCTCTGCGCCAACGACCCGAAGCGTCATTACGGCGTCGCCTCAATTCCGCTGCTATTTGATGTTGACAAGGCCGTTGAAGCCGCCCGCTGGTGCCACGCCAATGGTCTCCATGGCGTTATGCTGCCCACGCTTTGGGGCGATCATACACCCTACCACCACCGCAAATACGACCCGTTCTGGGAAGTCTGCGAAGACCTAGGGATCACGCTGCACTTTCACTCGGGCCCGGCACCCATGGCAGATTACTTCGGCGATCAGTTCCCAATGGAAGACGACAGTGACAACCTGCCAGGGGCCATGGGGGCCTACGTTTCCGAAGTGATGTGGTGGCTCTACCGACCCATGACATTCCTGATTTGGGGTGGCGTCTTTGAGCGCTTCCCGAGGCTCAAGGCCATGGTTGTCGAGGGTGGTACCTTGTTCATGGTGCCGGGTTGGCTACGGCTTTTAGACCATAACTATCACGACGTGCAGTTCTCGGCCAAGCTCGGTGACTTCAGATCACACCTGTCCATGTCACCCAGCGAATACTTTGCTCGCAACTGTGGCATTGGCGCGTCATGCGTACCACGCCGCGATCTAGAGCTCAGCGATGCCATTGGTCTTAAAAGCATCATGTGGGGCAGCGACTTCCCCCACCCCGAGGGCACCTGGCCCAATACCGCCAGTTACTTCAAGGACACCTTTAGTGGTTTCCCCGAAGATAAAGGCCGGTTAATACTGGGAGAGAACGCCGTAGACTTTTACGGTTTCGATAGGGACTACTTGCAAGGCGTCGCCGCACAGATTGGCCCTGAAACCAGTATTTTTCACTGACTAGAACGACCACACAGTAGCTAAGCACGAGGACAGCCACTATGGATCTTATCGCCGCCTGCGATTCAAAAACCCACTCAACACCCGACTTCCCCATAGGCTGGTGGTCGGTTTCCCGAAGCCACGAGCTGCAAGTAGGTGAGGTCAAGGCCATCTCCGCATTAGATAGGGACTTGGTGCTGTATCGCACCCGCTCAGGTGTTGCTCGGGTCATGGATGCCTATTGCCCACACCTCGGCGCACACCTGGGCGTCAACGGCAAAGTGCAGGGAGAAAGTTTGCAGTGCCCGTTCCATGGTTGGCGCTTTGGGGAAGACGGCAAATGCAACCATATACCCTACTGCGAAGACATCCCGGAGAGGGCGCGCGTCACCGCGTGGCACACTTGCGAGGTCAATAACGAAGTCTTCATGTGGTTCCACCCCGCCGGCGCTGAGCCGCTTTGGCAAGTGCCAGTGATCGAGCAACTGACCGATGAACGCTGGACGGCAGCGCGTTATGCCGAGTTTAAAGTGCCCGCCCACGTGCAGGACATTGCCGAGAACTCCTGCGACCCTGAGCACTTCCAATATGTGCATAAACAGGCCAATACCCCGCCCTCGACCGTCACTATAGAAGATGGCGCGGTGCACCTGCGCGCTGACATGAATGAGGCCATGATGCCCGGCAAACTCCATGCGACCATGTTTCAGCCGGGTCTCGCCCGCGTGCACACCAGCTATGGTGAAGGTGCCGAGATGATTGTTTATAACTCGGCGCAGCCGCTGGATGGCAACACCACACTGTTGCGCTGGACGCTAACGGTTCGCCGTGAAATTGAGGACTTGGCGGGCGATGCCGTCATGGACGGCATCATCGACGGCTTAAGTGATGACTACCCTATTTGGGAAAACAAAGTACACCGGCGCAAACCGGTTTTCTGTAAAGGCGACGAAAGCCTGGTGCTGTTTAGAAAGTGGGTCCGTGACTTCTACCTACCCGACAGCGAGAGAGCGTCCGCATGAGCCACGATTATTTTCAGGGAAAAACCGCCGTCATCACAGGGGGCGCTAGCGGCGTTGGCCGCTCGCTGGCCTTTGCACTGGGTCGCGCAGGCGCGCGGGTTGTTGTCGGCGATGTTGATACGCAGGCTATGGATGCCATAACCACCGATCTAAACGATGAGAACATCGCCCACCGCGTTGTTCGCTGCGATGTTACCCAAACTGACAGTTTGCAAGCGGCGCTCGACACCGCAGTGGATGCCTTCTCTCAAGTCGATTTGGTTTTTGCCAATGCCGGCATTGGCGCCGGTGAAGCTGGACCGCTGTGGGGATATTCCGACAAAGACTGGGATTGGTCTTTAAACGTCAATCTCCGGGGTGTGATCAACACCTTGAGGGTATTCATGCCCTACTTGATCAGTCGATCCGATCGCACCCACATGGTGATTACCGGCTCAGGTAACGGTGCTTACTCGGTATTACCGGACGTTCCCATCTACACCGCCACCAAAGCCGCAGTGCAAACGGTGACTGAAAACCTGCACTACCAAGTGCAAGCTGGCGGGCTACCCGTGCAGGTTAGCGCCCTATTCCCGGGGCCATACGTTGTCGAGACCGGTCTATTCAATTCTAGCCGCGTGCGTCCACAGGAGTTTGACAAAGGTATCGAGGGTAATGAGACCGGCATCAACTCTATCGAAGACATGCAGCGCATGGCGGCGGAATATGGGATTGAGATCCCCACTACCCATCCCGACGAAGTCGCGGCTATGGCGCTTGAGGGTATCGCCAACGGAGAGTTTTGGCTGCTGACCCACACTGAGGACAGCAAAGCCAAAATTCAGCGGCGAGCGGATATGTTTATCAATAAGACAACACCCGTACCCGAATCGGTCGCCTGATAGGCCAACTAAACGTGGATTTACCCTGACATTTGCCGCCAAAGTCACGAACACTTTAGCCACGACGTGGCGCGAGACCATCAAACACTAACGATAAAGAGAATCAATCATGAGCGACACACCCCAGGCACCTCTTGGCCAACCCGGCGACATTATCAACTGGCCCATGTTAAAGATGCATTACCGCACCGATCCTGAAGCTATCGCGGCATTGCTGCCGCCGGGCATCACTGCGGGTAAAGACCCCATGGTCAATTTAACGGTTTATAACTTCCCCGTTCCCGATTTTCCCGAGTACGGCGTTGTTACCACGGTAAATGCTGACTTCAACGGCATAGAAGGCGAATACACCCTGGGCTATGGCATTGACCAAGAGTCGGCCATTTTCATTAGCCAAGAAACCAACGGTCAGCCCAAGTACCCCTGCGAAATCGAATTCCATCGCCTTGGCCCCACGGTGCATGCCCGCTGTATCCATCAAGGTTATACCTTTCTCGAGTTCGCCGGTGTCAGCACCGGTCCGGTGGAACCGCCACCCGATTTCATTCAGAACGAGTGGTGGATCAAAGTCTCACGTGCCGTGAGCATAGGTGGGCCCGCTACGGGCTATGACTTCCCACCCCACGTCGTGCATGTAAAAAGCCACTACGGCACCGCCTGGCAAGAATCGGTAGAAGGCGAGTTGGTGTTACGGGACAGCCCATGGGACCCGTTGGCGTCTCGACTACCCATGCGCGACAAACCCAATTGTTACCTCTGGTGGCCCACCTTCTTAGATCGCTCTATCACGCTATCGGACCCCCTCGACCCCGAAGGATTCCTACCCTTCAGCGACACCATCTCTGGCTCTCGCTGGCCGGGTACCATGGGTGGACCGTTAAAAAGCGCCTGATCACACCAGACAATAAGATGCCCATGGACAACATAGAAGCCTTAGCGCAGCGCATACAACGCCTCGAAGATATCGAGGCCATCAAACAACTCAAAGCACGTTGGTGGTATGCCTGCGATGTCCGAGATATTGCCGGCATGCGAAGTTGCTATGACGAATCTAACTTCCTCATTGACTTCGGTTTCATCGGCCAGTACGACGACATGGATACTTTTATCGGTGTCTTTGAATCGCTGGCCTGTCATCCTAGCCACGTCGACATGCATCACGGTACGGCGCCCGAAATTACTATTACCGGTCCTGAGACAGCGACCGGACGCTGGCGTATGCGTTTTCAGCTATTAGAAACCGAGAAGCAGCAAATTCAATTAATGAGCGGCACGTACTTTGATGACTACGTCAAGATAGATGGTGAGTGGAAGATGCGTGTTTCTCGCTACACATTAATGTCGAATCTGTTCTTAAACAGTGCCGACGGCGTGTTGGCAGTAGAGCAAATTGGTAGCCTACCGGGCTTGGTAACAGAGTCGTGACGGGGCGCGGCAATGAGTGACGAGGTCAAAACACTCTGGGATGAGTTTTGCGAAACCTTGAAAAACGCGGGCCAAGAACTTATTGCCGAGGGAGTGCCGGCAGATGAGACAACCCGTGTAGAGGGCCTGCGCTATTTATCGCGCATGACCAGAGCAGCACTTGAGTGGTACGTGGAATTCAATGACCCCGCCTTCCCCGTACTGTACAAGCCTTCCCACGAGACCATCAAAATAGGCGCGGACAACCCCGATAACGTTTACTTAAAAGCGGTGATCGATGGTCGTTATGACTACCGCATCACCGGAACCAGGGGCACCGTTGACTACCTGAGTTTTGCCACCAGCAAGGGCAGTTACGCCGAAAACTTTACCCAGATTGAGACCGGCTTTCTCGATTCCAAACAGCTCTCCCATGCTGACAATGAAATCGATATTGTGGTCAGCAGCCATGCGCAGGATGGTCAGTGGTTACCCATGGAGACGGAAAGCGAGTCGCTGCTCATTCGCCAAACCTTTCTCGATCGCGCGACCGAGACCGCCGCAGAATTGCATATTGAGCGCCTCGACGCATCGGCCCAGCCCGAAGCCTTAACCCTAGGGGTAGCGACACAGAACTTTCAAAAGGCATCGGCATTTTTCAAAAATACCGTGGGCTTATTCGCCAAATGGAGTCGTCAGATTCTTGAGCGGCCCAACAGCCTGCCGCTATGGGATCAGGCCTTCTGCCAATCTGTCGGCGGCGACCCTAATATTTTGTACTACCACGGTCACTTTCGGCTGCAAGCCGACGAGGCCATGATCATTACACTCAGCCATATACCCAACTGCCAGACCTGGAATATTCAGGTCGACAACTATTGGATGGAATCGCTGGACTACCGCCACCACCGCATATCGCTCAATCGCCACAGTGCTCAACGCAATGCCGACGGAAGTGTCACGCTTGTACTCAGTGCCGAGGACAATGGACACCCCAACTGGCTCTCCACCGCAGGGCACAGCGAGGGCACGCTGTGCTTTCGCTGGGTAGGCTGCGATGCGCCCATTGATCCGGTGGTAGAGGTGGTACAGGTAATCGACGCACCCGTTGCGTTGCAGACTTAACCCGCCATGAGCGATAGCGTGCGTTTACACATGGAGGCCCTGCTGCAAACGGCGCTTACAGAGACCGGTGCAGAGCAATTCAGAGATCCTGCCTTTGAGGCGGTACTTGAGCGTTACATTGATGCCCTGAATCACGAAGCGGTGTTAAACGTAGCCGGCCACGATTTTCATCGACAGCGCCTGGTGGGTATTTTGAAAAACCGCCTCGGTCTAGAACAATGGCTGGCGCAATACCCTGAAATACTCGAAGAAACCATAGAGGCACCGATTGTGGTGGTGGGACTCCCCCGCACCGGGACCACGTTACTCCACCGTACTCTCGCCACCGATTCGCAATTGCTGGCACCGCTTTGGTACGAAGTGCGCTATCCCATTCCGCTGGACGCAAATTTTGCTCTGAAGGATGGTCGCATTGCCATGGCCAAAGCCGAGGTCGACGCCATGCTAGCTGCCGCGCCCGAGCTGGCGGCCATTCATCCCATGGATGCGGTGGCACCTGATGAGGAGATTATGCTGCTCGAGCAGTCGTTCATGAGTACGGTCGCCGAGTGCTATGCCCACATTCCTCTTTTTGGGCAATGGCTCTACACACAGGATCAACAGCCCGGCTACGATTATCTCAAACAGTTACTGCAGTTCTTACAGTGGCAGAAACGCCGCGCTGGCCTCACGGGCTCGCGCTGGCTGTTAAAAACGCCTCACCACTTGCACTACCCCGAGCACCTTCTCCGCACATTCCCGGGCGCCCAGGTTATTCAATGCCACCGCCACCCCCTCGCAGTCATACCATCCTATGCCAGTATGATGTACTCGCTGACTGCACCGTTTACCGATCACTGCGAGAAGCCCGCTATCGCACTGCACTGGAGTGATAAATGGTATGCAGGACTCAATACGACCATGGCTTACCGCTCCCAACACCCAGAGATACCCTATCTGGACCTGCAGTTTGACGACAGTGTATCGGACCCGGAAAGCACCGTTAAAAAGGTGTATGACTTTGTCGGCATGGACCTGACACCGACAGCGCTGGCAGAAATGGCGCGCTGGCGCGAACTTAATCGGCGTGAGCAACGGCCGGAGCACCATTACAGTCTTGAGGAGTATGGTTTCACCGAGGCCGCTATTAGCAAACAATTCGCTGACTATATCGATTGCCATATTAGGACGTGAAGTCTTCGCAGCCCCCGCGATTATGCGCTAAGCTTGGGGTGCCTTAAGCTTCTGGATCTGCTGGAGAACTTATACCGGCCCTCAAGGACCACACCGTTAAAAGCTCGCTCGCACACCCACACAAAAGCCCCGCGTACAAACATCGTTGGCAACATGAGCTCAGTGTGACCCACGTTAAGCCTGCGAGATTACTAAAGACTCTGACCTGGCCTTCAACGCCCATGCTGTGTCATCAAAAGCGCGTTTAACCCAGGGGCCTGCAAAGCGCATAACATGGATGCCGTGGGGTCCAAGAAATGCATCCGTGGAATGGTACTGACATCGTTCCGGACCCAACGCTTCAATAATTTGATCGCGTCGCGCAGGATATGGCCAAGCCTCAATGTAAGGCGCCGACCAGGCGATTAGCCGCGGTGCATCCAGGGCACTGATGTACTCCACATTGTCAAAATAGGTATCGGGCTCTAGGTAGCTTTTTAGCTTCATCGTGACCGGAGCACCGAGCTCAAGTTCGGCACTGGCCTCAACGCAAAACGGATTCCAATCGGGATAGGCGGCAAAATCCACCAACACTTGCCAGACCAATTCGGCGGGCGCTTCAATAAGCACGGTCTCTGACACCACCACGGCGTCTGGGTCAAACGCGACCCGGGGATCGGAATCAGGTAGCAATGCATCTGTCATGGTGTTACCTCCGCTCTGACAGCAAACGAGGATTGGTACGCGTTGTTCGAAAATCCCCAACTTTAATAGTCAACAGGCCTCGCTCGTCAGGGCGCCATGTATTCGCCCCCGTTCACGTCGATCGACGTACCGGTTACAACGCGGGTGAAATCTGACAGCATGGCAATGACGGCGCGAGCACAATCGGCCTCGGGTGGAATAATGCCCAGTGGAATTCTGTCGGTAATAGATGCAATAACCGCGTCGCGATCGGCGCCCGCAGCCACCTGCTGATCGATGTAGCCGTAAACGGGCGCACCGCCAATCCAGCCCATGCGCAATGCATTGACGCGAATACCGTACTTTCCCATGTCAGTGGCCATGTGACGCGTAAGAGCGTTGAGCGCGCCTTTACCTGCGGCATACATCGCCTCACCTGGGAACGGTTTGACCGTGGATAAGGTGGAAACATTCACAATGGAGCCACCACCCGCGGCTTTCATGTGCGGCAGACAAGCCTGTGCCATGCGCAAAGCCCCCGCACAAATAATATTACTGACTTCCGAGAATTTATCGGGGTCAGCCACATCGGTGGTAGCCCAATCGCCATGAATATAGGCGCTGTTCACCAAACCGTCGATATGACCAAAGGCTTCTACGCCCGCCTCAATCAATGACTGACACTGCGCCGTATTACCAACATCAGTGGCACGGCAAACGACCTGATGACCGGCCTTTTGTAAGTCCGCGGCGATCTCCTGCAGAAACCCCTCTGAGCGAGCCCCCAAAACCACGCTGGCCCCCTCTTCGGCAATCAATCGCGCCAGCGTTCGCCCCAAACCGGGGCCAACGCCAGAAATCACGACCACCTTGTCTTCTAGAATCATCACTCTCTCCTTGATAGGTAACGCCCAGCCCCGCATGATCTGAGCAAACACCCATCGGCACTTGTTAGTCATGTCTCCTGAGAAATATGCCTTAAAACGACCGAAGCCACACTGATGTCAGCATAGCCATAACCCAGATGATGGGGAAGGATTACACTCAATGTCAGCGCACCGGCAACGACCAAAAAAACTGCCAGACGCGGCCAAACAACCACTGCTATCAGCACCGGCTTGGATTTCCACCGAGTCACGCCAGCCATCCACGCCCGCCGTTGCGGCGAACTACCTTTAGCGTGACTTAAAAACCACTGGGGTAATGTTCTCGTAATATGCGGTTTCTAACCAATGCTGATCTCACATTCAGACTGGGCTACTATATTTTCATAAAGCGATTTGCTTGGATTCCGGGTCAACGGCTTAACCGAGCTTGAGGTCAACCATGAAAGTCCGGAGACAACTCTATGACAGACAAGCTAGATTTCCGCACGGTACCTCTGCGGGACATTGCACGATTTGACGCTGAATTCGATGTCGTCGTAATCGGCTTTGGTGGTGCCGGCGGTGCCGCCGCACTCGAAGCCGCGAGAGCTGGCGCCACCGTTGCACTCTATGAACGCGCCAGCGGTCCCGGTGGATCTACAGGCATGTCCAGCTGCGAAATGTACCTCGGCGGCTCAGGAGGTACGCGCTTACAACAAGCCCTAAATTACACCGATAGCACTGAAAATCTCATCAACTACCTCGAATATTCTTTGGGTGAGCGCGGCGATTCAGAAAAAATCCGTTGTTATGCCGAAGGCGCCGCGGCGCATTTTAACTGGGTGGAGTCATTAGGCGTTAACTACAAAGAGGCGGCCATGCTAGATCGTGAAGTGGTACCGCTGTCGGACGAGTCACTGCTCTTTACAGGTAACGAACGCACGCTCGAGTTCATGGCAGTTTGTGATCCGGTCCCCAGAGGACACGTCCCCTCACACGAGGGCGATTTTGGCGGGAAGATTTTCATCGACGCACTCGAGCAAGCTGTGACAGCCGCTGGAGTCACCGTCCAGTACGACACACGGGCGCTCAACCTGATTGCCAACGAGCAGGGTGAAATCGCAGGCGTTGTCATCAAACATGGCAATACTGTATCGAATCTGCGCGCAAAACGCGGCGTGGTGCTTGCTTCGGGCGGCTTCATCATGAACGATGATATGCGGGCGCGTTATTTGCCCGAGGTCTACACTTGGGGCAGCCCCTACGGTAATCCCTATGACATGGGCGATGGCATCCGTCTCGGTGAGGCCGCAGGGGGCTATACCATCAATATGGACGAGGCCTTTTTGTCTCTGCCCATTTACCCACCCTCCAAGACCACTTTCGGTATCTTGCTCAACAAGCTGGGCAAACGCTTCGTCAATGAGGACGCCTACTTAGCGCGACTCGGTCACTACGTAGCCCAGCAACCCGAGCAGAAAGCTTACCTATTGCTCGACGCCGACCACTACGATCATCCGATGTATCTCGAGCGTCTCAATATCGTAGCCACGGGCGAGACCATCGAGGAATTGGCTGCGGAGGCTATGGATTTCCCCTTGGGCGCGATTCAGCAATCCGTGACCGATTACAACTACTCTGCCAACAAGGGCCAAGATTCCGAATTTGGAAAAGCACCCGAGTGGTTAAGCCCACTAACGGAGGGACCGTTTGCGCTACTGGATTTGTCCTTCGATCGGCAGACCGCCGTCATTATGCCGGGCACTACGGGACCGCTCACCTTTTCGCTGGGCGGACTCGACACACTCCCTACCGGAGAAGTGAAACGACCCTCAGGTGGAGTGGTGCCTGGCCTGTATGCCGCTGGGAGAGTCACTGCCGGCTTACCCCGGTCATCGAAGGGTTATGCCAGTGGCATGTCAGTGGGCGATGCCACTTTCTTCGGTCGCAAGGCGGGTCAAAGCGCCGCCACACGTGGCGAGTCTTAACAGCCTCCGCGCTAGTGGCAAAACAAAGAATGCGTTCAACCACACCCAACCAACACTAGATCATGCGCCTCCAAACGGAGGTAGACGGCAGCCCGGTGCGCATTCAATACTGGTACGCGTAGAGGCTATGTTTTCTGGTACCGTAAAACCAGCCATACGCACGAGCATAATAATCTGGCAGAGGAACTACCATGAGCGAAGTCACTAAAGTTGCAGTTGTTACCGGGGGCACGGGAGGCGTTGGCCAAGCGACTAGCAACAAACTTCACGCCATGGGCTACAAGGTCTATGCCACCGACATTAAGGCACCGGGCGAAGATTCCGAACTGGCTCAAGGTATTGAGTACAGACAACATGATGTTGCCAGCGAATCAGATTGGTCAGCACTGATGGCCGATATTGATCAAGCCCATGGCAGATTGGATGTTCTGGTTAATAATGCAGCGATATTGATGGCACTGACCTTGGAGGAACAATCACTAGAGAGCTTCAAGCGCATTTTTGATGTCAATTGTAGCTCCGTCTTCCTGGGCATGAAGCATGCGCTTCCCCTGCTCCGCGCCAGCGGTGCCGGCTCCATCATCAATATGTCCTCGTCCTCGGGCATTCAGGGCTATCACCTATTTGCCGCCTACGGCGCGACCAAAGCCGCCGTTCGGAACCTGACCCAAAGCACCGCCGTTTATTGCCACGCCAACGACTATCCCGTGCGATGTAACTCGGTGCACCCAGACGGGATACTGAGCAACATGGTGGCTAACATGGCCGAGGGTACGCTACCTGAAATGGATGAGCAGCAGGGCCTCAAAGCGTTTAAATTTGCTTGTATGCCCGATGCTGTGGCCGATGTCATCTGCTTTCTAGCCGGGGAAGGCGCTCGCCATATTAATGGGGCGGCCATTTGCGTGGATAATTCCTCAACCATCCAAATGCCTTACTTTTAAGCCCTTTACACGCCAAATTGCCGCTAAACCCCAAGCCGACGGGGCCTCTGCACCGAAAATTGAGCACTAATGGAGGCAAATCCCGCTCAAGCCCCAGAAAATCCCAAAAATGGGAAGCCCGGGGGCTTCAGCCTAATGGGTTAAATTTTGACGTTCCATTGACACGATTTTCGAGGTACAACATCCAAAGTCCCATTCGCATAACATAAACAAGGATGCGGATCGCCACTGCACACGTCGCCATAACAGGCAAAAAGTGCATGACCACAGATAAAACAACAGAGGGAAACTCCATGAGATTGCACCGTCCCAAGAACCTACTCTCCACTGCAGTGCTAGCGGCATTGAGCTCAACCGGCGTTTATGCTGATTCCGCTTTGGAAGAAGTATTGGTCACCGCCGAGCGGCGTGAGGCCTCGATTCAAGACACACCTATTTCGATGCAAGCTTTCGATGAGCGGGCAATCCAAGAACGCGGTATCACGAGTATCGGTGATTTATTCAAGCAAATCTCAGGCGTTTACGGCTATACACCCCCGGGATCAACATCGTCACCGGGGTTCAATATCCGCGGCATCGGTGACGGCGCGTCAACCAGTATCTTTGTTGATCCTGCTACGGCCAAGTATGTTGATGGCATCATTTTGGGCAAGGCCCATGGCAGCGGCGTCGACATGATTGACCTGCAGCGCGTGGAGGTGCTCAAGGGCCCTCAGGGCACCCTGTATGGCAGAAACTCCACGGCGGGTGCCGTCAATTTTATTTCCCGCGCACCGAGTGATGAGTTTGGTGTGGACCTACGAGCTTCGCTGGGTGAATACAACCTAGGCGGCTTCTCAGGTCGAATCGATATGCCGATATCCGAGACCTTCCGCGCGTCAGCGTCGTATTACAACCGCAGCCGCGACGGCTTTTGGGATCAGCGCAATACCGATTTAGAAGAAGCGGCCAGTTTAGACCGAGACGGTTACCGCCTTGCCTTCGAGTGGACACCATCTGACAAACTGACCGTGTCGTATGCCTATCGTAGCGACAACGTTAACGATGAGACGGCTGGAACATTGCAGGTTGCGGGCCTAGACCCTGATCTGCGCGGTTTTGCGGGCTATTATTTGGCCGGCGGCGATCCAGGTAATGTCAGCATTCGCTCAGATTCGCGTCCCGGCACTGTGGCCCTCACAAAGGGGGGCATTGACATGGCAGTGCAGTATGGGCTGCTACCTCCGCTACCCCAATTCGCGCAGTTCAGCCAATGGGCGGGCGACTACATCAACTGGGCCAACGGCATTCTCGCTAGCGATGGCAACCGCGAGCTGCAAGAATCTGACCTGCCCTCTCTGTCGAGCAGCGACTCGATTAGCCACAACTTGCGCCTCACTTATGAGCTTTCGGATAACCTAGAGTTCCGCTATTTCTACGGCACATCCGAGACCGACACCTCGGAGAGCAGCGATCTAGATGGTATGGATAACCGTGTCGTCGGTGGCGTCATGGGTGATCTACAACTGTTAACGATTGGCGGATTGTTCTTCGGGCAGGTATCGCCCGCCATTCCGGCGAGTGTACAGTTCGGCGGTGCCCTGGCCATGATGCAGGCGATTAACAACCGCGGTCGCGCCGAAGTGTTCAGCACCGTATCAGGCACGCACTATGAGCAAGAGTCTCACGAGTTCCAGTTTGTAGGCTCTGCCGGTAACGTCAATTATGCCGCGGGCTTTTTCTTCCTCGACGAAGAGGGTGAATTCCGGAACGTTCAAAGCCCCACCTACCCGTTAGCAGGCAGTAACAGCCGCGCTTACGATTCAGGGACCGACACCTGGTCGGTCTTCGGCGAAGCCACCTGGCGCCCCGATGATGGGCCCTGGGCCTTCACCTTTGGTCTTCGCTACACTGAAGAGACGAAGAAAATGACCTATCTGTGGCGGGACTTTGCGCCTGGCACAACCGGCCTCGGAGGTTATTTGACCGCGGGCCTGATGGAGGCGTTTTACGGCATCCCCAACAACTTTAACTTTGACGCCTACTACTTTGGGTCGATCGATGACTGGGAAAAGATTACTCCCAGCGCCGGTGTCTATGGCAACAAGCATGAGCAGGACTTCGACAACGTCAGCGGTCGTTTCGTTGTGCAATATGACTTCAATGACAACGTCAACGCCTATGCCAGCTATACCACGGGCTACAAGTCAGGCGGCTTCAATGGCGGCTACTACTATGTTGATACTCAAGAGCCCGATGCCTTCGAAGAGGAGACCATCGAAAGCCTAGAGGTCGGTATCAAAGCCATGCTGCTGGATAACACCCTGCGCGTAAACGCTGCGGTGTACAGCTATGACTATGATGACGTGCAAGTTTCTGTGGTTGAAACGCGCAACAACAATATCTCGTCCTCAACCGGCAACGGCGGCAAAATCGGTCGTGATGGCTTTGAGCTCGAAATGGCGTGGCAGGCTACAGACAGCCTTCAGTTCCGGGGCTACTACTCGTTCATTGACGGGGGCTTTGACCAGTACCCAGACTACCTGGGTCTCAAGATTAACCCTGCGAATGCCATTACCCCTGAGAACGCGTTCTCCGTTGCAGCGGACTGGGACTTCGCTCGCTGGGGCAGCCATGTGCTGAACTTCACGTTGAATGTGGATTACCAGGATGAGACCGTCAGTATTTCGGCGGCGCCCAGTCAGTACAGCTTGGGCGGTAATATCATCCCCGTAAACTTCCAGCAGGCCGAAAACCACGCCCGCACCATCGTTGACGCCCGCCTGAGCTGGGAACACGAGATGTCTAGCGGCGGCACACTGAGCGTAGCAGCTTGGGCGCGCAACCTGACCAATGAGGAGTATCGTACCTTTGGTTACAACTACGGTGCCTCACTGGGTTTGGCGGCACATATGTGGGGCGATCCCTCTACCTTTGGTATCGACATCAACTTCCGACTCTAACGGAAGCTTCGACTCTAAAACCCGCCATCCGGCGGGTTTTTTTATGGCGTGTCGAAATGCCGAGACAGCCGTTTCAAAACTAGTCAGATCAAACATCAATCGAAAAGCACACATTGACGACTGTTCTATTGGATTTTGGATGGTCAAGCGCATCACAGACTGGAGACTCTAGGGCAATCAGGTATCCGCTTCACGTCATACTGATAAATCAGCACCGCCACAGGCCTTGATAGGCGCGTCTGAGCACAGAAACCTGTGAGAAGCACACATAAGGCATTGCATGTTGAGTCACCAAAAACAGTACACTGTGATGGATGGCTACCAAAGAGGCAGAAAATGCTGACAGAATCCAATCTTTACCCCCCAGGCGTCGCACTCGTGGTTGGCGGCAGCGGCGGTATTGGCAGCGCTATTAGTCGCGAACTTGCCGCGCAGGGTGTGACTGTTTGCCTGACTTACAACAGTAATCGGGAGCGGGCCGAATCCCTCGTCGACGAATTGATTACAGCTGGCGGATCCGCCCAGGCTGCGCAACTCAACATGGCGGATTTGAGCTCCATTCAAGAAACCGTAAAAACCCTGGTAGAGAAGCACGGTCGGCTGCATTCGGTTTTTTTCGCCACGGGGTTTGATATCCCTCAGGTCAGCATAGCCGACCTGAGCCCAGAACTTTGGCAACAAGTACTGCGCTCAGATGCAGAGGGCGTATTCAACGTCGTACACCAAACCTTACCGCACTTGCGTGCCGGTGGCGGCGGCGCTTACGTGCATATTAGCTCGGCCGGACTGCAAAAATATCCCCCTCTGGACATCCTATCCGTCGCGCCCAAAGCGGCTATCGAGGAACTGATTAAAGGCATTGCCAAAGAGGAAGGCGCGAATCAAATTCGAGCAAACAGTATTGCCATTGGTGTTATCGAAACTGGCATTTTCCTGCGCCTCCGTGAGCAGGGCGTGTTCGACGACAACTGGATCAGCGCTGTTCGTGACGCCCTGCCCCTCAAGCGATTTGGTCAACCCGAGGAAGTCGCCAAAATGGCGGTATTTTTGGGTTCAAACCTTGCTGCCTATACTACCGGGCAGCTTATACCGGTCGACGGCGGCTTTGGGATCTGAACGAAAATACTATCGCCCAATGACTCGTTGACCGCATCTGGGCATAACAAAATTGTATTTTGTTAACTTTGTTCTGGAGGTCTCGCGTTCCATCGCAGCCTTTCTCGCACCGGCGCCAAACAGTAAAAGCTAAGGCTGTGTAACCGCTAGTCGGGTCAGACTGCAAAACCGCTGCCCAACCCTAATTGAGAACGCACATTTAAGCAGTCTCACTGACCTCCAACTTAGTCGCGCCAGAGAGCCAACGTGACCTAGGCAGCCTAGGGTTTTGGCGAGGCAAGGTATTGCTCTCTGATACCGCGCTTATCCAATTTTTCAGTAGCACCGCGTGGAAGCGGCATCTCGCGAAACTCAATGAATTTTGGAATTTTATAGGCGGCTAACTTATCGGCTAGCGCGGTACGCAGAGCTGCTTCATCCAACGTCGTCTTAGTACGGTAGATCACCGCCACCAACTCTTCGCCTAGCTTTTCATCGGGCACACCAAACACCACACATTCCTGAACGCCATCTATTTGGTAACAGGCCTGCTCGGTATCGCCAGGAAAGATATTCTCTCCGCCCCGAATAACAATCTCTTTAATACGACCGGTGATATACAGGTAATTATCGTCGTCGATATAGCCAAGGTCACCGGACTTCATCCAACCATCGCTACTGAAAATTTGAGCATTCGCTTCTGGCTTATGCCAATAGCCGGGCGTAACCGTAATGCCTCGCATCTCGATTTCACCCACCTCTCCGTCGGACAGCACCGCACCGCTAGGATCGACAAATCTTAGGTCCATGATGGGTGACTTGACTCCTGAGGAACGAGGTTTCGGATCGAATACAGCGCCCGACGCCTGACTGCCCACCGCTAAGGTTTCCGTCATGCCATAGCCGCCAGAGTTACTGGGGTTTGTCACGCGACTCGCGACCAACGCCGGTAGGTCAGAAGGCATGGCCGCACCACCCGATGACACCCGCTGCAAAGACTCGATATCAAAGTCTTCAATATTGGTCTGGGTTAGCAAATCTTTAACCAGCGACGGCACGCTGCTAAAGAGTGTGATGCGCTCACGCTCGATCAGGCGCAGTGCCTCCTGCGCATCCCATTTACGCATCATGACAACCGCACTGCCCATCATCAGCGGTAAAACAAAGCTACCCAGTAGTCCGGTGCCGTGAAACAAAGGGACGGTGAGCAGAGTTTTTTCCTGTGTAGCACCGCCCTGCAGCTCACGCGGCCCCTCAACCGTCATAGACAACATTCCGGTAAACATCATGTTAAACATGGCTTGGGCAATGGCGTGCTGGGCGTGCAAAACGCCCTTGGGTGCACCCGTGCTACCTGAAGTGTAGAGCAGCAAACAATCGTCGTCGAAACCCGCAGGGTGTGGAAGGCCCGCGATGTTACCGCCCAACGCCACGTCGAATGAAACGCCCCGAACGGTTTCCGCAGCCGACTGATCGTAGGAAATTAACCGGCGCTCTGTGGGCAACATATCCTCAACCGCCAGTCCCCGCCGGTCGTCACAAGCTAACCAGGTCGAGCCGCTGTCCTCCAGTGCAAACAGCAACTCGTCGCGCTGCCCCCAACTATTAATTGGCACGACTATCGCACCCGCCAACGTCGCAGCAGCAAATGCCACTAACCAGTCCGGCTTGTTTCGCATTGCGATGGCGAGGCGCTCCCCGGGCTGAAAACCGTGGGCCTGCAAATAGCCTAGAAACTTGTCGACCTGCGCGTAAAACCCGTTAAAGGTAAGACGTTGGTCTCCTGCTATCAGGAACTCGGCATCACCGTGTCCCCGACCGTTTTGAATGATTTCGGTGAGACCGCTGTTGGCGTGTTTGAACGCCTTGTAAGAACGCCCATTATATTCACGCTGCTCCACCTCAAAGAATTGATCCGCCGCCGTTAACTCGGTAATCGTTTCCTTAATACCCACGATGCATTTTTCCTCAGGTTTGATTCGTCTCGATCGACTGGTATCTCCGCTTGCTCACGGTAGCCCAATAGCCTATCGCAACAGCAGCCTCAACATCATCTGAACACTTCCCGCGACCATTTGATGCACAGGGAAACACTCGCAAACAGAGAGTCTGTTGTTCACATCGAATTTTCTAGTAACGGCGCAGTGCAACTGCCCACTCTCACTCAAGACGCGAGCGTGTCTGCCAAATACTCCGATGTTAGTGCCATCCGCTTCACCAAATCGCTTTCCGGTTCGCTGAGCCACTGTAGCAAACCGTAGAAATAGGTACCTACTATGCTTTGCACTTGTAGTTCCGTTGCTGCCTGACGGGTAATATCGCCCTCGTTGCGGCCCAGTGTCACCAGCTCCGATATTGCGGCATTAAGCTGTGTCAGTCGGGTGTTATTCAACCCAGCGTCAAGAACACTCGACATCCCAGCGGATAACAGCAGCTGGGTGAGTTCCCGATGACTCTGTAGGTAACTTGCGGATTCCGTCATGAAGCTGCGCAATCGGGTGCGTGTATCGGGTAATTTGACCATCGCCTGTGACACGTAATACACACACGCCTCATCCATCCGTGCAACTAACGCGGCGAGAATGCCCGATTTACCTTCGAAATAATTGAACAGCGTGGGCCTCGAGATTTCCGCGGCGTCAGCAATAGCGTCCATGGTGGTGGGGTCATAGCCCTGCTCGCCAAACAACCGAGCCGCCTCGACGAGGATACGGTTGTGCGTACGCCGCTTTTTGCGGTCGCGCAGTGACACTGACTTATCTAAGGAGTCAGTGGCAATGGCGACTGTAGAGGGCTTTTGCGGCATGGCTGGCTATGACAGGATCAAGTTGTACTCAGGTATTTTTTTATACTATAGTATAAATATTGCTCCGGGTCACTTCAGTAAATGGCTATGGTGCAACACAGGCGAACGCGAAAAATCGCGCTCAACGACAAACAATGCCCCCAGAGCTTAGGTACCTTCTGATGAATATTGCTACTGACAAACCCCGTTGTCCCCTTCCCATGCCCTGGGGCTGGTTCCAGGTGATGTTTTCTAAAGATCTCAAAGCGGGTGAATCCAAGCCTCTGCGCTATTTTGGTACGGATCTCGTGATCTTCAGAACAGAGTCCGGCGAAGCCAAGGTACTCGATGCCTATTGCCCACACATGGGTGCCCACCTGGGCTACGGTATTAGAAACAATGCCGGCGGGGGTTCTCGCGTGATTGGTGACAGCATCGAATGCCCATTCCATGGCTGGCGCTACAACGGCGAGGGTCAGTGTACTCACGTACCCTATGCCAAAAATCTGCCCCCGCGGGTGGCCAAAGGTGAACAATTGATCGCATGTTGGCCCGTCCGTGAGGTCAATCAACAAATCCTAGTTTGGTACCACCCCGAAAAGGCAGCACCGAGTTTTGAGCCACCCGAAATCGCCGAAGCTTTACCCGGCAATGCCGATTGGACCGATTTCATTATCCACGAATGGACCATCAACACCCACATGCAGGAAATGGCAGAAAACTCTGTCGATGTTGCACACTTTGAGTACGTTCATGGCACCAGCGATGTTCCTGAAGCGGCCATCCAAGAATTCGAAGGCCACACGCGCCATGCCAAATTCAACACCCGCAACCCCACGCCTCGGGGAGTTGTCGAGGGGTCCATTGAAGCGCGCAACTGGGGACCAGGCTTGTCTTTGGTGCGCTTCGGCGGCATCTATGAGACCGTACTTATTGCCAATGTCACGCCAGTCGAAAATGAAGTGACACATGCTCAATACGCATTCATCCAGCCCAAAGCCACGGTAGACACCTTAGGTAAAACGGTGGGCCAAGCGATCATCGCTAATATTTGCCAGCAGATGGAAGAGGACAAAATCATCTGGGATCGCAAGATTTACCACGAGCGCCCGTTACTTTGCGACGGAGACGGCCCCTTCGCCAAGGCAAGACGCTGGTACAGCCAGTTCTTGGCATAATGCAAATAGCATTAACTAAAAAAGGCCGGGTAGTCCGGCCTTTTTTATTACCTCGGAAAATCTGAAATGGGGGCCAAGCAGAGCCACCCCTTAAAAGCCATGTGCCGTCGCAAACCGGCGGCGGTGCCAGTCAGCGTCCCCCAATAGCTGATTGCACACCCGCGAACGTTTCAGAAATAATCCGATATCCATTTCATCGGTAACGCCCATGCCGCCGTGTAGCTGCACCGCTTGACTGCTCATGGACTGAAAACAGTCATTGGCCAAAGCCTTAGCCGCACTTGCCAAGGCTACAATGTCATCGCTGGCGTAATCTAAGGCCGTCAACGCTGCATCGACCGCACTCTGGGCCAATTCGAGATCACAATAAAGCTGAGCGCAGCGATGCTGCAAAGCTTGGAAGCTGCCAATTTTGACACCGAATTGTTCTCGCTCACAGAGATAGGCAACCGTGCGCTCAAGTAGTTCCCGCGCGCCACCCATCATTTCAGATGCTAGCGCGACAGTGCCAATCGCCAACGCGTGCTCCAATCCGTTATCGATGGCGTCACCTGCTAACCAATCCTCATCGCTAACGGCTACCTCACTGAACTGAAGATCAGCGTAACCGCGCCCGTCCATCAGTTTTATGGGTGTCACGGTAACCCCAGCGGCATTAGGGTCCAATAGGACGACACCGACGCTAGCATCTTCGCGCCGGGCGACCACCAACAAGCGAGAGACCTGCGCACCCTCCATTACCAGGCGTTTAGCCCCATTTAACCGACCTTTCACGACTTGGGACTGCGGTACTAGACCACGGAAATGCCCACCCTCGTCCACGGCGAGGCTTGCCGTCAACTCGCCGGCCACCATGGCCGGTAGCAACTCAGCACGCTGGGCCTCCGAGGCACAGTGCAACACTACGGCCTGGGCCAGTACAGCACTGGAAATCAGGGGTGACGCCACCAATCTCCGCCCAGCTTCCTGGCAAATTGCGCCCAAACCCATCCAGCCCAGTTCAACGCCGCCGTATGCCTCGGGAACGGTCAAGGCAGGCAGACCCAAGTCAACCATTTGCTGCCAAAGCCCTGCATCAAAGTTCTGATGCGGAGGCGCCTCGCGCAGCGTTCGCAACGCCGCGATGGGGGCTTCCGCCTCGAAAAAGTCAGCCATGGACTGCTGGAACATGCGCTGTTCCTCGTTCAATATCATGATGCGCTCTCCACACTGGGCAACCCCAATGCCCGCTTGGCTATGATATTGAGTTGAATTTCCGAGGTGCCACCCGCGATAGTTAACGCTTTGTCGAAAGCCCAGCGCTTGGTTACCTTGACGTTGTCCGATTGATTATCTACCTCACTCAGACTCAATCCCTGCTTACCCAGTACCTCGAGAGCGAGCTCATCACCCACTTGCATTTCACTTGTACCTAAATGCTTGAGCAGTAATGGCAAGCGTGGGTCGAGTTGACCGGCTTTGGTTTGCCAGAACACGCGCTCGCCCAACTGTTTCACGGCGCGATCCCGCATTAGATGTTGCGATAAACGCGACCGTAGCTCCGCAGATTGCAAGGCGCCATCCGAATCGATACCAAAGTTAGTTTTAGCACTCTCCACCAGATCAAAATCAAGCTTTTCAATCATGTCATCAGTGTTCGACATCATCTTGCGCTCATGCTTGAGAAGCTCTTTGGCTACAGACCACCCCTGATTGAGCTCGCCAACCAGGTTCTCTTTCGGCACGCGAACGTTGTCAAAAAATGTCTGGCAAAACTCCGTCTCACCGCTGATGAGTGGGATGGGGGTAGTGGAAACACCCTCGGTCTCCATATCAATTAACAAAAAGCTGATGCCCTGCTGCTTGGGGGCAGTCTCGTCTGTGCGAACCAAACAAAATATCCAATCGGCCTCGTCGGCTTTGGTGGTCCAAATTTTGGTGCCATTAACGAGGAAATGATCTCCCTTGTCCTCCGCCTTGGTTCGCAAGCTCGCCAAGTCAGAACCCGCCCCCGGTTCGGAATACCCCTGTGCCCAGCGAATCTCACCGCGGCAAATTGCCCGCAAATGCTGCTGCTTCTGCGTTTCATTACCATAGACCAACAAGGCCGGGCCCAACATCCAAATGCCCTGCTCATATAGCGGTGGCCGGCAGCCCAACCTAGTCATTTCTTGACGCAAGATTTTGCCCTGCTCCGGGCTCAAGCCAGCACCGCCATACTCTATGGGCCACTCGGGGGCGGTAAAACCTCGATCACGAGCTGCCTCAAACCAGGCTTGAGCGTCTGCGCTGGGGAACCGGCGGCGGCGACCGCCCCAAATTTGCTCCGCCTGACGGATTGGCTGTCGCTGGGATTGCGGGCAGTTAGCCTCTAGCCACGCCGCTATTTCAGCGCGAAAAGCTTTCTTATCAAAAGCATCTGACATGATGTTCCCCATCATTGGGTGTTAGTACAGAATATTGCCGAACGAGCCGACCAAACAGGTGGTCAGATACGGCATGCTTACCGGTTGGGATCAGCCTGTCATCGTCTTTTTAGTCTAACTGGTCTTGTTACTAAAATTGACCCGAAGCCAACCCTAGCCTAGTGTTCCAACTCGACGGCGGTCTCAGTGCACGGCACCGCTTGGGATTGGATCTGATGCTACGTAGCACAATGAGTCGTCCTCCTCCGCCGTCACATGACAGTAGCATGCGTTAACGTGAAAATCGAAGACAGAACACTGAGGGTATTCAAGTGGCAACAGCAAACGAATACGGATTAGGTCCCAACACCTTCCCCCGAGGCTGGTTTGTGGTGGCCGAGAGCCATGAAATTAATAACGGTCCGATTGGGGTGCGCTATTTCGGTCGCGACTTGGCGCTGTATCGGGGTGAAAGTGGCAAGCCTGTGCTGCTGGATGCTTACTGCAAACACATGGGCACACACTTGGCACAAAACCGCAGTGCCATGATCGTCATGGAGGGCAATCACGTTGAAGGTGACTCCATTCGCTGCCCCTACCATGGCTGGCGCTACAACGCTGAAGGCGATGTGGATGACATACCCTACCACGACGGCCCCTGCCCTAAATCAGCGTCGATTCGCTCCTATCCAGTTGTCGATAATATGGGTTGCATTATGGCCTGGTTCGATGAGGAAGGTGGCGAGCCCGACTATCCCGCGCCCGCCCTGGAACAGTGGCAGGATGCCCAGTGGATCCATTGGGAGCTGGATCACTTACCCGAACTGGCGATTCACCCGCAGGAAGTGCTGGATAACATGGCCGACATGCGCCATCTAGGCCCCACCCACGGCGCACCTAGTCAGTATTTTGAAAATGAAATTCGCGACCATATCCTCATTCAGCGACAGGGCGGACCCATGACGCTCTACGGTGGGGTTATGCTTTACACCACTACCTGGTACACCGGTCCCGGTCTGTTGCTCAGCAAACAGGTTTGGGGGGACACCGTACAATTTGAAATGATTGCAAATACCCCGGTGGAGGATGGCAAGATTCGCGCCTGGCACGGCTGTTTGGTTAAAGCCGAGCAAGCCAACATTACTGACGCAGATATTGAGCGCGCCCGCCAGACCCAGGCTGGCGCACTGGAGGCGTTCTCAAAAGACTTCGAGATTTGGACGCACAAGTCGCCGGCCATAAAACCCATGGCCATGAAAAGCGAGGGCCCGTTCCTCAAATGTCGACTGTGGTATGGCCAGTTTTATAGCCCTCGTGACCAAGCGACAGGTGTGCAGCAAACCGTTAACGGGGTTTACCACATTCCCAACGTGCCTACGCCAGCTGACAGCGGGCATGCCATCGACGACGGTTTGCCGATATAAGCGAGGAAATGGATGGGGTTCTGTCAGGCATGTGGACACACCACCCAGCTTAAGACACCACCGGATGATCATATCGCCCGCCAGGTCTGTGGTCAGTGCGGGTGGGTGCTTTATGACAACCCCAAAATCGTTACCGCCTGCATCGCCACTTGGCAAGATAAAGTGTTGTGGATTCAGCGCGCCACCGAACCCAAGCGGGGCAGCTGGGCGATTCCCTCGGGTTTTATGGAGACGGGCGAAACCCCCGAGCAATCTGCCGCCCGCGAGCTATTTGAAGAAACCCGCGCCGTTATCCACCCCGACACACTGCGTCTGTTCTTGATCGGCTCCCTACCCAGTATGAATCAGGTTTACTTAGTTTACCGCGGCGAACTGTCCAGTCCCATTTTCGAGACCACGCCTGAAGCTTCTCAAGTGGCATTAATGACCTATGCCGAGGCGCAATTTGATCACTATGCCTACCCTGAGGTCGCCGAGCCGATTCATCGCTTTTATCAGGATCACCAAAGCGGTTGCTACGGGGTTTACACAGGCCAGTACGTTGACGGCCGACATACCCTCACTCAAGTTAATTAACCTGGTCACCACAGCTGCCAGAGGCCAGCACAGCCGCTCTCCAATTGTCAGATCATATGACGCACGAAACCCTCTAAAAACAGCACCTGCGTCATCCAATTGGACGATGAGCTAAGCATAGGTCTGCGCGACGCTAGAACAATGTCAGGGCATTCCCAAAAGTCAAAAATGGCGTGGCCCTAGCCACAACAAAACAGAAAAAACTAAAACAGTAACAACCGGAGTAAATCTATGCACTCAGTGAAAAGCAGAATCTTGGCAACGGCCATCGCCACGCTAAGTGCCACATCGGCCTACGCCGAGGTGGCACTAGAGGAAGTCATTGTTACAGCACAGCGGCGGCAACAGTCTCTCACCGATGCCCCTATCGCCATTTCCGCGTTCACTGCGCGCGATATCGATGCCCGCGGCATTCAAAATGTGCAGGATATTGCACTGTTTGTTCCCAACATGCAGGTTGCACCAAACCCGGGCGGCCAAACCTCCGCAACTTTCGCTATTCGAGGCTCTACCACCATAAATCCAGCCATTACATGGGAATCTACCGTCGGGCTCTATGTCGACGGCGTATTCATTGGCAAAAACCTCGGCGGTATTTTTGATGTCGTTGATCTTGAGCGCGTAGAGGTATTACGCGGTCCCCAGGGAACACTGTACGGCAAGAACACCATTGGTGGCGCCGTCAACATGATTACACGACTGCCAGGCGAAGAGGCTGGGGGCTACATTGAAGGCAGCGCCGGCAATGAGGGCTATGTCGGCTTTCGCGGTAGCTTTGACACGGGTGCCATAGGTACAGTCGGGGTAGGTCTTGGCGAGTTACGTGCCGCCTTTGCCTATTCAACACGCTCGCGAGACGGCTTTTATGACAATAAAGACATGGACCCCGCCTACGGCTTCAACCCGTTTGTAAACCCCACCTCAACCACCGAGTTGGCTGATTGGGATAGCGATGCTTGGCGGGTAGATTTACTGCTGACGGTTAGTGATAGCTTTAATGCGCGCTATACCTACACGGGAAGTTCAATCGATAACATGCCAAACATGAGTCAGGTTACCGACGTTAGCAAACCCGTCTATGAGGCCTTTGGCCTTGGTTTTCTCGCCGATCTGCAAAGCCTTTATCTAAACTCGAGTAATGGCCGTGCTGACGCCATCAGTAATGACCAAGCAGGCTACGACCGCTCTGATATCGACGGCCACAGTCTTACGTTGAACTGGGATATGGGTGGCATCGCCATGAAGTCCATTACCGCTTATCGAGACTTGGACTGGGATGATGCTCTAGATCTTGATGGCACTAATATGGATCTCTTCCACTCTGAGCGACATGTGCAATACGAGCAATTCTCGCAGGAGTTTCAGCTTAGTGGCGGAACAGACAACCTCAACTATTTGGCTGGCCTGTACTTCTTCAGTGAAGAAGGCGACGTTGACAACCCAATCGCCTTCTTCGGCTTATTTGCTCCACCCGGCTATGACACCACTGACTATAATTTATACGGCCTCGATAACACCTCATACGCCATCTATGGCCAAATTGATTGGGTACCGGCCAGCATGCCAAACCTAACCATTACTGGTGGCTTGCGTTACACCAGTGAGGACAAAGAACAATACATCGTGCACCCACAAGCCTCTACCGGAGGCGTGGGAGCGTTCAACGAGCGCGCTGATGACACCTGGAGTAACACTACAGGCACACTGATCGCCACCTATGCGCTAAATGACAACAGCTCTGTATACGCCAAGATCTCTCAAGGCTGGAAGGCTGGCGGCTTTAACGGCGAAGCGCCCTCGGCTGACGCATTCCACGACAGCTTCGATCCTGAAGAGGTGCAAGCCTATGAAGCAGGTATCAAAGGGCGGTTCTTAGACAACCGGCTAGAGATCAATGCGGCAGCCTTCATCAACGATGTTGAAGACATGCAATTCAGTGTATTTCTGGATACCAGCGGTGCTGCCTCCAACGTAGACAACGCCGGTGCAGCCACGATCAAAGGTCTAGAACTGGAGATTGCCGCACAGCTAACCGAAGGCCTCCGAATCAGCGGTAGTTACGGTTATCTTGATGCCGAATACGACGAATTCATTGAATTGGGCCAAGATGTCAAGGACACGAAAGACTTCCCGTATGCGCCCGAGGGTACCGCCAGCTTAAATCTTGACTGGACATTACTACAGGGCGGATGGGCCACTGTTGATCTTCACGTCGACTGGAATCACAAAGATGATTATGTGGTCTATACGGACCGTGGGCAGAATGCCACCGGGCAGATCGACGGTTACGAAGTGTTAAATGCCCGCCTCACTTTTGATGACATTGCTCTGGGCCAAAACGCCCGGCTACGAATATCCGCTTGGGGTAAAAACATCACGGACGAGGAATACCGTGAGAATACCATCCCCTTTGGTCTCTGGACTGTGAGTTATTGGGGCGCGCCAGCAACCTACGGCGTTGACGCTCGTATCAGCTTTTAAGAGCGCCACGTGAAAACCAAACCGGGCATCACGCCCGGTTTTTTTATTTATCCCTATACGAATGATCGGACTCCGCATAGTAAGTCAAGGTGAGAAAGGTCCGCAGTCTTCGCTAGATGTAAGAGCCACCGTTGCTTACAATGCCTCCTACTTTGTAGATGTTTGCTCGCGAGTTTTACTGCCTGTCGAGCCCGAAAATCATGCCCACAGCGACACCCCAAAATTTCTCTCAACAGTTAAAACGCGTCGTCGTCATTATTGCGGCGGCACTGGTATCAGTATGGATTTTGGGGCTAACCAAAAGCGAACCAGCCACCTCTGATTATCAACCCGAGCCTATTGCGGTCAATGTAATCACTGTACACCCGGAATCGGTCCGTCTACGGGTTCGCTCACAAGGCACGGTAACGCCTCGAACAGAAAGTCAGCTAATCCCCCAAGTCTCTGGGCAGGTGTTGTGGAAGTCCGCCTCGCTAGTATCAGGCGGTGTTTTTAAGGCGGGCGATTCACTGTTACGGATTGATGATCGCGATTACCGCGATGCCAAGGCCCAGGCCGAAGCAGCCCTTCTGCGCGCCGAGGCTGAATGGGAATTGGCCAACGCTGAGGACAAACGAGTTGCAGCCTTAAAGGCCAAAAAATTAGCCAGTGAATCCCAAGCCCAACAGGCCCAGCGGAGCCGCCAAATTGCAGAAGCGGGACTGAAAGATGCTCAGGCTAGACTGAATCAGGCCACCCGAGATCTCGATCATACGGAGCTGACGGCGGTGTTTACGGGCCGTACGCGCAGCGCGCAGATCGATGTTGGTCAATACGCTAAGCAGGGCCAGCCTATTGCGCAGCTGTATGCCAACGACAGCGTAGAGATCCGACTGCCACTGCCCGACTCCCAGCTTGAATTTTTGGACCAGCAAATTGTGAGTACTGGAAACTACGATGTAGAGCGTGCCCCCAATGTGGTTTTGACCGCCCAGTACGCCGGCCAATCGTTTCAATGGCAAGGAAAACTAGTGCGAACTGAGGGCGAAATTGACGAGCGGAGTCGCATGGTTCACGTTGTCGCTCGAGTGGATAATACCCAGACAGACCAGCCCATGCCTGTGGGTCTATTTGCACATGCCAGCATTGAGGGTCGCCTGATCGACAACGCTTTTGTTATTCCACGCTCGGCGGTCCGAGATAAGAACCGAGTTCTCATCGTTGGCGCAGATAACAAACTGTCTTTCCGTAACGTCACCGTACGGCGCTTCGAGCGCGAATCGGCAGTTATAACCGCAGGTTTAAACGCAGGTGAGCGTATTTGCACCTCGTCTCTTGTCGTTGCCGTGGAAGGCATGCCCGTAAAGCCCGTCGAGTAAACCATCATGCATCGCACTATTGCCTGGTTCATCGACAATCCGGTTGCAGCCAATCTTCTGATGCTGTTCATCATGATGAGTGGTTTACTTGGGCTAGCTGCCGTTCACAAAGAAGAATTCCCCAACATTCAAGCGCCGGCAGTCAGCATTACCGTGCCCTACCTGGGTGCGGCACCCGAGGAAGTCGAGTCCGGGGTGTGTACTCGCATTGAAGAGGCCGTACAAGGCCTTGAAGGCATCGAAAAAATCAACACCACTGCAGCAGAGGGCCGCTGCTCAGTCATGGCTGAATTGGTCCTACATGGCGATCATGCAAAAGCGCTGGATGATATCAAAGCGCAGGTCAACGCTATCTCCACCTTTCCCGCTAATACCGAACGCCCCATCATCACCCAAATTTCAGTGCGCGCAATGGTCATGCAACTCGCCATTACCGGTGAGGTTGATGAGAAAACCCTGAAGCAACTCACGCAAACTATTCGCGATGATATTTTAGAACTACCAAGCGTGAGCCAGGTTGATACCCACTATGTCCGTACCGATGAAATCTCCGTCGAAGTCGATGAGCAGCGCTTACGACAATACCGACTCACCCTCGCCGATATAGCACAGGCCATCAAAGACAGCAGTATCGACATTCCCGGTGGCACCCTAAAGACTTCAACACGCGAGGTATTACTTCGCGGTGTCGGACAGCGTTATAGTGGTCAAGAACTGCTGAGTGTTCCCGTCATATCAGGGCTTGATGGCACGCGCCTAACGCTGGCCGATGTGGCCAGCGTCATAGACGGATTCGAAGACAAAGATCTCTACGCGCGCTTCGACGGCAAGCCAGTCATGCTGCTGCAAATTGATCGCGTCGGCGAAGAAGATACAGTCGATATAGCAACAGAGATCAAAAAATACCTGGCAGAGAAACGGCGCCAACTCCCCTACGGTATCAACATCGAGATGTGGCGGGACGAGAGCTTAGATCTCACCGGCCGACTCAGTACAATGATCAACAATGCCATGGGTGGTCTGTTCTTGGTCATCCTTACCCTCGCGTTATTTTTAAAAACCCGTCTGGCGTTATGGGTCAGTGCCGGTATCCCTATTTCCATTTTAGGTGCGGTTGCGCTATTCCCTGCTGTAGGTCTCAGCATCAGTACCTTGTCATTAATGGGGCTATTACTTTCTCTCGGCGTCCTAGTTGACGACGCGATTGTCGTTGGAGAACGCATCTACGCCCACGAAAAAACCACCGCCAGCGGACGCGATGCCGCCATTGCCGGCACACTCGAAGTTGCCGTACCGGTTTTCTTTGGCGTACTCACCACCATGGCCGCCTTTATTCCAGTAGTCTCTGTCGAGAGTATGCTAGGCAGCTTTTTCAAATCCATTGGCTGGACCGTTATCCTTTGCCTGATCTTCAGTCTTATTGAATCCCAGTTGATCTTACCGGCACACCTTGCCCATCGAGCGCGTAAGCGACAGGGAGGCGAAGGCATAGGTGGACGTTGGGAGCGACTTCAGGAACGCCTATCAGCCTGGCTAGAGAAACTTGCCAACCAACAATATCGACGGTGGCTTGAACGGGCCATCGATGAACGTTATGTAACATTGGCAATCGGCACCTTCGCCATGATCATGATCATCGGCATGATGGCCAGTGGTCGCATCATCTTCCAGTTTTTCCCATCGGTATCGGGTGACGACGTCTACGCTCGCCTGGTATTACCCGAGGGCACACCATTGCAGCAAACCATGATCGCCGCAAAACGCATCGAAGCCGCGGCCTATGAAGCATTAAGCAAAGCCGATGCCACCACCAAAGACGGTCTGCCTGCGGCTGATCATGCGTTGCTATCGGTCGGAGCGAGTATTGCTCGCAGCGCTTTGACACAAACGGAGGGATCATCCGCCAACGTGGCCGAGATGGGCGTAACCCTGCGACGGCACAACGAGCGTGGCGGTATGTCGTCTGCCGACTTCGCAACACTCTGGCGCGATCTTACAGGGGATATACCTGAGGTATTGGAGCTCTCCTTTTCGGCCTCAGCGGTGTCATTGGGTGCTGACATAAATATTCAGCTTCGCGGCAAGGACATTAACCAACTGGCGCTCGCCGCCCGCGAACTACGACAGCTACTCGAGGGCTTCAATGGTGTTTATGAAATCAGTGACAGCTATCGGCCAGGTAAAGATGAAATTGTACTGCGCATCAAGCCAGAGGCTGAGCTTCTCGGGCTGAGCCAAGCCGAATTAGGGAGACAGGTGCGACATGCCTTTTATGGCTACGAAGCTCAACGGGTGCAGCGAGGTCGCGACGACGTGCGCATTATGGTTCGGTTCCCAGAGGACAGCAGAGCTTCTCTGGAGGACTTCGAGAACATGCGCATTCGACTTAAAGATGGCACGGAAGTACCAATTTTGACCGTCGTTGATCCAGTGGTAACCGCAGGATTTTCCACCATACGTCGTCTGGACGGCCAGCGCATTACCAATGTCACGGCTTATACCCAGCGAGATATCATTGCACCCGAGACCATCCTCAGCATACTGCAGGAAAAGCATCTTCCCTTGCTTTTGGAGAAACACCCGGGCGTCACGTTTTCCCTAGCAGGCGAAGCCGAGGAGCGCGCCGAGGCATTGTCGGGTCTCATAAACTCCAGTCTGATCGCCTTGATGGTGATCTATACCCTGCTCGCGGTTCCCTTAAAGTCATACCTACAACCCCTGGTTGTAATGGCCAGCATTCCTTTTGGCCTCATTGGCGCCATCATTGGCCACTACTTACTGGGCTATGACCTCGTATTTTTCTCACTTTTGGGAATCGTGGCGCTCGCTGGCGTAGTGATCAACGCCAGCCTAGTGCTGGTGGACTACATTAACCGGCAGCGGCGTGAGGCTGGCATAAATTTACGCCAGGCCGTAATCGCGGCAGGCGTAGCGCGATTTCGCCCAATCTTTCTCACCTCACTCACCACTTTTGTCGGTCTGGTGCCGCTGATGTTCACTTCGGACCTGGACACGGCACCCTTCGTGCCACTGGCTGTTTCGCTGGGCTTTGGTGTCATTTTCGCAACGGCTGTCACGCTAGTACTGATTCCGGCGCTCTACGTGGTACTTGATGACCTACTGGTTGCGGTAAACACCAGCAAGGCCGCCAAGCGCAATGGGAACCGCACAGTCTGAAGCAAGCAGCACCGGTAGACGGGAATGGAATGGGTTTTGGGTTACAGACTCGTTAGGAAAGGCTGGATTTGTTCCAGACAGCCCTCGGGGTTCTCCAGCGGTAACAAATGCCCACCCTTTAGTAACCGTAACTGCAACTGAGGTACCACTGCCTGCCAGCGATCAAGCGCCGAGGCCTCCAAGACATCAGTATTCTCACCCACTAGACCGAGCATGGGCAGCGAAAGGCGTTTTAAACGGTGAAAGATGAAGGGTACAGAGCGATAAACACAGGCCTCCCACTCGGGCGTCCAGAGCAAACTTACATCGCCTTGATCTGAGGTCACATGTCCAGCCTGGACATAGTTACGCAGCGACTGATCACCCATGCGACTAAAAGCACGTTTGGGGCGATAAAACGCAAACGCCGCGTCGTGGTTTTCAAACTGCCGCGGGCGCCCTAGAGTTCGAGTGATCATCACTGTGTCGCGTTTCAAGACCTTGATCTGCAACCGCAACAGCGCCCAGCGCGTGAAGGTCAAGAGCACCGGGTCCATAGCGATCAAGGCGGAGACCACTTGCGGCTGTTGCAACGCCGTCAGCATTGACACTACCCCACCCATAGAATGCCCGATCAGGCAAACATGGCTGAGACCCGATTGGCTTAATGTCGCCGCAAGATCGTCAGCATAGCGCTGCCAAGACAGAAAACTCGGCGCTGACTGCACACCCCATAACGGTCGATGCGCAAAGGTATAAACCGGATAATGCTGTGCAAGACTGGTTAATAGTATTGAGTAGCTCTCGGGGGGGTAACCGTTGGCATGAGAAAACACCAAGGGCAACTTGCCGGGAGCATGTGCCGGGCCGGGAACGGGAATTAAAGACGGCATTTAGAGTTTGGAAAACTCCCTGTTAAGGTCGTAGCGACGGGAAGTCATATAACGTTCCATGATTTCGACTCTGACCATGGCATCATCCAGCCGTTCGCGGGCTTTTTTCAATCGAGAGCTAGGCGCATCGGCATACCGAAACACACTGCGCTTACGATAGACATGTTGATCCTCGTCATAGTCTAATACCGCCGACTCTGTACTGCCCTGCTCCCAACGGTTAGGACGCGGTGCGAGCAAAAACATCCAGGCCGCCAAATAAGCCCAAAACGCTAGCCAATTGGTAAATAACAAAAGCGCAAAGGCACCGAGACGCACCAACCAAGGTGCCACGCCCCAGTGATGGGATAAACCCGCACAGACGCCGCCAATCCAACCCCGAGCACGATCTCGGTAGAGCCCCATACCCCACCCTGTGCGACGCATCTCGCGGAAACTTTTTTGCTCAGCTTGGCTCATTCTGATTCCCTCGTTGCTGATTGTTCGCGCCAACTAGGATGATCCGCATCCAGAATGGCCTCCAGCGACTGAATTCTGCCATTGAGTTTATCGACCGTCGCCAGCATCTGATCAAGAGATTCGCGCTCATCATCACTCAAACTCAGGCTAGAACGGTGTCGACTACGGTAGTGCATTACGATCCAAATCGGCGCCACAATCGCCATAAATAGGATCATGGGCACAAACATCATTTCAAAAGGGTCCATAGAAACTTTCCGTCAAGTTATTGGGCCAGTGTACCCAGCTTAGCAAAGCTGTTACTCGTCGTGCGCTTTTACTGGGGTTTACTGTTTTCGTCGGCGCTGTCGGGTGTCGACGATTGTGGTGTCATACCGCTTTTTAGACGCTCCAGCTCGGCATTGAGCCAATCGTCTTCTCGCAACGCGTCAATTTCAGCTGCCAGCCCCTGGCCATCCCGCCCCATATCCATGGCAGCGAGCTCACCCTCCATGTTGTCCATGCGACGCTCAAATTTCTCGAAGCGCGTGAAGGCCTCGTCAAGGTTTGATCGATATACCTGCCGCTTCACCGCCATACGCGATTGCATCGCCTCGGAACGCATTAACAGCGCCTTTTGTTTTGCCTTGGCATCATCAAGTTTGGCCTGTAACTGCGCCACCTCCTCGCCCAACTGCTTAATGTGCTCATCAGCGCTATCCAGCTCACCTGTAACCGCCGACAACTCTTCCTCAATCAAACGTTTTTCCTGCAACGCGGCTCGAGCTAGATCATCACGTCCCTTGCTAATCGCCAAGCACGCTTTTTCTTCCCAACTCGCAGCATCGCTTGCCAGCCGCGCACAGCGACGCTCAATGGACTTGCGATCGGCAATGACCTTGGCCGAGGCACTACGCACCTCGATCAACGTGTCCTCCATTTCCTGAATAATCAGGCGGACCATCTTCTCTGGATCCTCAGCGCTATCGAGCAATGCGTTGAGATTGGAATTAATGATGTCGGACAACCTAGAAAAAACACCCATAAACTTATCCTCCGTTATAGAGTTTATTACTGATGCTATGTCGTTGGCGGTGGCGCTCAGTAATTCGTTGCGTCACCTCAAGCCAGAGAAGCACACCACCAAGCGTCGATACCGCCACGCTAAGGTCAGTACACAGTGCCAACACCAGCATAATTCCGGTGATGGCTAATACTATTGGTGCCGGTGTTAGTAGCTGCGGCATGTCTAATCTCCCTGGTAGCGCTCACAGCGGCTCCTGCCACTGCGCCTTGCAGTCGGTTTCAGCTAGATGTTGCATTAGCCGTGCCACAGATAAAAAATTGTTATAAATCAATTTCCTAAAGAGTTTTTCGTAGCAAAGACGCCTACGAAACATAAAGTAAAGGCTTAATTAACCAATTTTTAAGGGTGTTGATTGCTAACTAATGGCTATAATAGCCTTATGAAACCATCAACACCTCGCGTTATCGGGCAATCTCAGGCACTAGCAAGCGCCTTAGATCACCTTTCCAGCCTCGCCGGCATTAATCGACCTGCGCTGGTCATTGGTGAACGGGGCACTGGCAAAGAGCTTGCCGCCGAGCGTCTGCACTTTTTATCCCCCCGATGGTCAAGCCCACTCATCAAAATAAATTGCAGCGCACTGACCGAGAGCTTATTGGAGAGCGAACTATTTGGGCATGAAGCCGGCGCATTTACCGGCGCAACGCAGCGACACATTGGGCGATTCGAGCGCGCCGACACCGGCACGGTGTTCCTTGATGAATTGGGAACCATGTCCCCACGGTTGCAAGAGAAGCTGCTGCGACTGATTGAATACGGTGAGTTCGAGCGTGTTGGTGGCCAAAAAACCCTTTCAGTCGATGTTCGCATCGTTGCCGCCACCCACGCCGATCTCCGCGCACTCGCCGATAAAGGGCAATTTCGCTGGGATTTACTCGACCGATTGAGTTTTGACGTGGTGCGTATGCCGCCTTTACGCGAGCGCGCCGATGACATTGATGCACTCGCTGAGCATTTCGCGCTTCAGTTTTGTGCCGAGTTGAACTGGCCGGTGTTTCACGGCTTTACACCCACCGCTCTCAAAACGTTGCAGAGCTACGCGTGGCCTGGCAATGTCCGCGAGCTGAAAAATGCCGTGGAGCGTTCACTCTATCGATGGGGAGATGCCGACTCACCCATCGACGCTATTGTGATCAACCCCTTTGATCATTCCGGGCAGGCAACGGTGCATGGCGCTACAGATGACCCCAGTGCGGATGCGCACCCTAGTGCTTCGCTTGAAAATGCTGATAGCGCTGACAGTGAAGAGACCGCCACAATGTGGCCCATTGATCTCGCTCAAAAACGTCGAGAACTGGAACGGCAATGGTTGGTCCGCGCGCTCGAAGACAGTCAATACCGGCAGCGCGACGCCGCGGTCAAATTATCCTTGAGCTATGACCAGCTAAGAAATCTGGTTAAAAAGTATGCGCTCCGCTCACGTCGTGCTCGCTCAAACTGAAGGCCTGCACCACCCCACTAACGAGTAAGACGTGGTATTTTTGCGATCCCAATTTGTGGAAGCTCCGCCATGCCCCTATCTCTGAACGCCCCGACCCTACTGCGCACCCAAGCCTACATTGATGGTAATTGGTGCGATGCCCAATCAGGTGAGACGCTTGCCATTCAGAATCCCGCCACCGGCGAGACCATCGCCAACGTTGCCAAGGTGGGCCAGAGAGAAACTGAGAAAGCTATTGCCGCGGCGGATAGCGCCCTGCCGAACTGGCGCGCACTTCCGGCTAAGACGCGTTCGCAAATCCTGCGGCGCTGGTTTGACCTCATCATGATGCACCAGGAAGACTTGGCGCAGATCATGACCGTAGAGCAGGGCAAAACACTGGCCGAATCCCGTGGCGAAGTTGCTTACGGCGCCTCGTTTATCGAGTGGTTCGCCGAACAAGCTAAACGCATTGATGGCGATGTCATCCCCGGGCCCTCACCCGACAAACGCATCGTATGCATTAAGCAGCCCGTTGGCGTGGTGGCGGCGATAACGCCTTGGAACTTTCCCAATGCCATGATTGCACGCAAAGCCGGTCCAGCACTCGCCGCCGGCTGCACTATCGTTATTAAGCCCGCCAGCGAGACCCCGTTATCCGCACTGGCGTTGGCGGAACTGGCTGACCAGGCCGGCATACCCGCGGGAGTCCTCAATGTCATTGTGGGAAGCTCTGCCGAAGTGGGCCCCGAATTAACCGGCAACCCATTGGTGCGCAAGGTGACCTTTACCGGCTCTACACCGGTGGGCAAACAGCTACAACGCGAATGTGCCGAAACCATGAAAAAAACCTCGATGGAGCTAGGCGGTAACGCTCCGTTTATCGTATTCGCCGATGCCGATATCGATGCCGCCGTGCAAGGCGCGCTCATATCCAAGTACCGTAATAGCGGACAAACCTGCGTCTGCTCTAACCGTTTGTTTGTGCATGAATCCATCAAAGACCAATTCATAGAAAAATTAGCGAAGGCCACCGCCGAACTCAAGATGGGCAACGGGCTTGAGGACGGGGTTGGATTGGGACCGCTGGTGAATACCCGCGCCGTAGCCGATGTCGATGCGCTAGTGCAAGCCAGTGTTGCCGCTGGCGCCAAAGTGGAGCTAGGGGGAGCCCCCAGCGACCTGGGTCCCTGTTACTACCAACCCACCATTCTTTCAGGCGTCACTGCTGACATGGCGGTTTTCCGAAACGAGATCTTTGGTCCCGTCGCACCCGTCATCACCTTTACTACTGAGGAGGAGGTTATCGCCATGGCCAATGACACCGAATTTGGTCTGGCAAGCTATTTCTACACCCGCGACATTGGTCGCGTTTGGCGCGTTGCTGAAGCGCTAGATTATGGGATTGTCGGGATAAACGAAGGCATCATCTCCAATGAGATGGCGCCCTTTGGTGGGGTCAAAGAATCCGGCTCGGGGCGCGAAGGCTCGAAATACGGCATCGACGATTACGTTGAAATTAAGTACATGTTGATGGGGGGCTTGGGCAGCTAATGTCAGGCCCACGCACTCTTCACATTGAGCTGGGCCGCCATCGCTTGGGCGGAACCATGCAGGTTTTTTATTTAACACGGGCGTTGACCCAAGCGACTGAACCCTGCCTCTTGGTCACGCCCACCGGCTCTCCGCTTCACGACCTCGCCCAAGGCGCCGGCGTGCCCTGCGCTGACATTCCCTATGCTGGCGATATCGATGTAATGAGTTTGTTCCGCTTAATCAAAATTATGCGCCAATTCAAACCCGACATTGTCCATATTCACAGTCGGCGCGGAGCCGATCTTTGGGGTGCATTGGCGGCACGTATTGTGGGCAACTGCCAGGTTATTTTGGCAAGACGTGTAGACGATCCCCTAGCACCCGGTCCGTTAAACCGATGGCGTTATGGTTCACTCTGCGATCGTGTCGTGGCCGTGTCACAAGGCATTGTTCGGGCTCTCATTGCCGGTGGTGTGCCCGGGGGTAAAATTCGGCAGGTCTATAGCGCTATCGAAGCCGATAAATACCAAAGCGACATTGCACCCGAGACCATACGCCGCGAGCTTGGTCTGCAAAGTGAAGGCCCTGTGCTCGGTGTAATCGCTCAGCTCATTCCGCGCAAGGGGCATCGATTCTTAATTGATGCTTTACCCGTCATTCGTCATCAGCATCCAAATTGCCAGTTGCTGTTTCTGGGTATTGGAGAGAGCGAGAGCGAACTGCGTGATCACGTTACGCGCCTCGGTCTTCAAGATCATGTGGTGTTTGCGGGCTACCGCGACGATGTCGGTAGGGTATTGCGTGCCATGACGCTACTCATTCATCCGGCGACCATGGAAGGCTTTGCCAATGTGGCCATGCAGGCCATGGCTGCTGAGGTGCCCGTGGTGACCAGCGACGTGGGTGGGATGCCCGAGTCGGTCGTGCACGGTGAAACCGGCCTAGTCGTCACCCCTGAGGATCCGGCTGCGCTCGCCAATGCCATTTGTGAATTACTGGCGGATCCTGCTCGGCGAGCAATCATGGGACAAGCCGGTCGCGCGCGAGTGGAGCAAACCTTTACGGTGGACGCCATGGTGAATGGCACACGCGAGATCTACCGCGAGCTACTCGCTCAAGCTTGAAGCAACCCCTGCCCTGCGACCCAGTCCAAAGTATCAGCGAGCGCCAGCGTTAACTTGTCGGCAATCTCGTCGACCTGAGGTTCAGAAATAATCAGCGGTGGACACAGTGCAATGCGATTGCCGACTAGCGGACGCACAATCAAACCATGCCCCTCGGCGGCTTTGGCACAATATTGCACCACAGCCATACCCTCAAAAGGCGTTTTACCCGCTTTATTAGCGACCAACTCCAGCGCACCAATCATACCCACACCCACGGCCTCACCAACCAAAGGGTGATCGACGAAGGACTGCAGTTTGGCTTGCAACAGCTCACCCACACGCGCGCCATGCTCAAAGACCCTGTCGCGCTCATAGATATCAAGCACCGCATTGGCCACGGCACACCCCAAGGGATGCCCCGAATAGGTATAGCCATGCCCGAATACGCCGGCCGTTGCCGCCGCCGACTCAACCACCTCGGCCATCTCTTGACTGATGATGGCGGCGGAAATGGGTGCGTAAGCCGATGATAATGCCTTGGCACAGGCCATCATCTGCGGTTTCAACCCGTAGTAATCGGCGCCAAATGCCGGACCCAAACGGCCAAAGCCGCAAATCACTTCGTCATCCCACAGCGCAATACCGTAGCGATCTAGAACAGCTGTGATAGCCTCAAAGTAACCCTCCGGTGGCACGATGACCCCACCCGCACCACTAATCGGTTCAGCAATCATTGCTGCAATGGTATTGGGATCCTCCGCCTGAATAAGCTGCTCTAATTCACGCGCACGCCGAGCGACGAACTCCGCTTCGGTTTCGTCCGCCAAGCCAAATCGATAAAAATGCGCGGAGCCGGTGCGCAAAATTCCCAGATCTTCGAACGGTAATTGGAAGTGGGTGTGCATAGAGCCCAGCCCAGTCAAACTGGCGGCCGCCAAGGTCACGCCGTGGTAACCCTGTTCACGCGCGATCACCTTTGTTCGCTGAGGTTGGCCCGAGGCGGCAGCATGATACCGAATCAACTTAAGCAAGGTGTCGTTGGCATCTGAGCCAGAATTACCCAAGAACACACGCGCGTTAGCCATTGGCACCATGGCCGATAACCGGTCGGCAAGCTTCATCGCCTCGGGATGGGTTTTGCCACCAAACATGTGACTAAAACTCAGAGTGCGCATTTGGCGGGTCGCGGCTTCAATCACCTCCTCGTTACCGTAGCCCAAGGCGGTACACCACAAACCCGCCATGCCCTCTAGGTACTGCTTGCCGGTCGTGTCGTAGACGTAGGCGCCCTCACCGCGCGCGACCACCATGGTCTCTGACGCGGAGGGGTTGGTTGTGGGATACAACATCTGTGTCATGGCAGTGTTCCTGTTTGCAGCGCCTAGCCTCGCTATCCTATGACAGTAACCCGTCCAATGGGTGCTGCGCTATACCCCCTTAGCGGCAGCCACAAATAAACTTCCATGCCGAATTCGTGTCCCCGATAGCAATCGCGGCGGTAATGACACGCCACATGACTTAGCCAGTAAACATACCCGCGAGCGGGAGGTTGGGGGGGTTAATGGGCCTTGGTTTTTTCTTTGCCGCAGCGCTCACAGCGATAACGGGTAATCAACTCACCGCGTTTAACAGCGAAAGGATCGGACTTCACCGCCCGCCACTTGTGATGACCATTACGACAGAGTGTTTGATCGGTAGATTTGGTTTTCCGCGGCGGCGGAAAGCCTATAACGTCACCCACCGCTCAGTCCTCGCTTAACCGTGCGCGCTTTACCGCCAGCTGCCAATCGCTGTGCCGCTGTAGGCGCTTTTTTGCTGACAGGCTGACTGAGAACTCGCGCTCGACCTGCCAGACCGAACCCAGCTCACGCGTGGACTGCCACAAACCCACACCAAGTCCCGCCAAAAAACAGGCCCCCGCAACAGTGGTCTCGATAACCTTTGGACGCACCAGTTTGCGCCCTAGGTAATTGGCTTGCAGTTGCATCAATAAATTGTTGGCCGCAGCACCGCCGTCAACGCGCAAACCGCGCATACGCTTGCCCAAATCACGTTCCATGGACAACAAAATATCGACATTTTGCAACGCCATGGCATCCAAGGTTGCCCGGGCAATATGACCCCGCCCAGACCCTCGGGTTAGCCCACAAAGCAGTCCCCGTGCCGCCGGGTCCCAGTGCGGTGCGCCCAAACCGGTTAACGCCGGCACGAACTCCACACCTTCGTGGTCACTGACAGACGCCGCCAAAGCCTCAACATCGGCAGCGCGTTTGATAATTCCCAACTGATCTCGCAACCATTGAACAGCGGCACCACAGACAAAAGCACCACCCTCCAAGGCATATTGTGGTTTGCCAGCGTTCCCCAGCTGCCAGGCTACAGTTGTCAGCAATCCCGCTTTGGATGTCAGGCGTTGATCACCGGTATTCATCAAAATAAAGGACCCGGTGCCGAATGTGCACTTCGCGTCGCCGGCCTTAAAACACGCCTGACCAAAGAGAGCCGATTGTTGATCGCCGGCAATACCGGAAATGGGGATGCCATCGGGCAAACCCGGAACACCGGAGGTGTGCCCCAGCTCACCACTAGACGGCAGAACCGCCGGTAAAATCGATACCGGCACATCAAATAGAGCCGCGAGCTCACGATCCCAACGCAGCGTCCGAATATTCAACAATGACGTGCGCGATGCATTCGACACATCGGTTCCGTGCACTGCCCCTCCGGTTAAACGCCACAGCAAGAAGCTGTCGACAGTACCCGCCGCAACCTTACCCTGGCGCACGAGTGCTGACGTGCCTGGGGTGTTTTTCAACAACCAGCGGTATTTGCTGGCTGAAAAATAGGGATCCAGTACCAAGCCGGTTTTTCGCTTGACCAAAGGCTCATGGCCCGCCTGCTTGAGACCCTCGCAGAAATCCGTAGTTCGACGGCATTGCCACACAATGGCACGATTAAGGGGCGCACCACTTACGCGATCCCAAAGCATGGCCGTCTCACGCTGATTGGTAATGCCGATAGCCACCACTTGGGTGGCAGCCGCCACGCCGCGTCGGAACACGGCGCGAATACCTTTGAGAACCGACCGCCAAATATCCTCGGGGTCATGCTCTACCCAACCCGGTTTCGGATAGTGCTGCGGAAATTCGTGATTGACGCTAGTTAACACCCGCCCACGAGCATCCATCAGGGCAACGGTTGTACCCGTTGTACCCTGATCGATAGCCAGAATTACCGCTTTCTTAGCAGCCATCGTTTCACCGATTTAGCGCTAGCAGCCACGCCTTACGCGTTAGGCAGCGCTAAAACCCTCAATGGCCTTAATCTCAAGATAATCGGTAAAACCGTGGGCACCCCACTCACGACCGTTACCCGATTGTTTGAAACCGCCAAACGGCACATCAAAACCGCCCGAAGCACCGTTTATGTGGACGTTACCGGCGCGAATACGCGCAGCGACCGAACGTGCATGGTCCTGGTCACCACTTTGCACATAGCCCGCGAGACCATAGGGCGTATCGTTAGCGATACGAATGGCCTCCTCCTCGGTGTCATAAGGCAGCATAGCCAGTACCGGCCCGAAGATTTCTTCGCGGGCAATGGTCATGTCGTTATTGACCTCAGAGAAAACGGTCGGACGAACGTAGTAACCACGTTCAATACCCTCTGGCAGCCCGGGTCCACCACAAACCACTTTGGCGCCCTCATCAATACCTTTCTGAATCAAACCCTGGATTTTGTCCCACTGCACCTTGGACACCACGGGGCCCATGGTGGTGGCCTCATTCGTGGTCTCACCCACCACGACTGACTCGGTTACCTTCGCCGCAATGGCCTCGGCCTCAGCCAGCTTAGCGCGCGGCACCAGCATGCGCGAAGGCGCGTTACAGGACTGCCCCGTGTTGTTGTACATATGCATGACACCGCGGGTCACCGCTGCCTCGAGGTCCGCATCATCCAGAATAATATTGGGCGACTTGCCGCCAAGCTCCTGGGTCACGCGCTTAACTGTGGGCGCGGCATTCTGTGCAACCAGAGAACCGGCGCGTGTTGAGCCCGTAAAGGACATCATATCGACATCGGGGTGAACCGATAGCGCCGTGCCCACGGTGGGGCCATCGCCATTGACTAGGTTAAAGACGCCAGCAGGCGCTCCGGCCTCATGCATGATCTCGGCAAACAAATACGCCGATAAAGGAGCTACTTCGCTGGGCTTTAGCACCATCGTGCACCCAACCGCGATAGCGGGAGCAACCTTACAAGCCACCTGATTCATCGGCCAGTTCCACGGCGTGATCAGACCGCATACTCCAATGGGCTCTTTTACGACACGGTGGGGTCCCAGATCTTCGACGAAGTTAAAGTCCTTCAGAATTTTGGCGGCTTCGACAATATGGCCCAGTCCGGCATAAGCCTGGGCGGAATTCGCCAAACCGACGGGCGCACCCATTTCCAATCGAATCGCCTCGGCAATTTCGCCAATGCGGCGTTGATAAATCTCTGCAATACGCTCCAACAACCCCACGCGCTCCGCCACCGGGGAGACACTGAAGCTTTCAAATGCCGCTTTCGCCGCCGCCACAGCCGCATCCACGTCAGCCTCGTTACCCAGAGCGATCACACCACAGACCTCCTCCGTGGCGGGATCCAACACCTCGCACTCGCTGTCACCTAGAGGGCTGACCCACTCACCGTTTATATAGAATTTCTTGTATTCGCGCATGTTTGGCTGCTCCTTGTGTTTAGCCGGCCTGCCGTCAGGCCCTATTTGCGTTCTCTAATATCCGACGTGGGTGTACGCCGTCGGAATACCCCATGAAGGGTGGATGAATCGAGTAGCCCAATAGCTCTCGCACGCGTTCAGGGTAGCTGAGCACGCGCTCTGTGGGAACCGATAGCAACATACTTTCCAGCGGCCTCGCCCATCCGACGCAATACTGTGGCGTCACCACCAGACGTGACGAGTCGCTGCGGTTCGCGCCACCACGGTGCCAGAGGTCACTGCGCGCTATCATTAGTGAGCCGGCCGACAGGGTGACCTTGACGGCATCCGGGTGATACCCCGGGTCACGGTCAGCCTCTGGCTCCGCCGCGCTGGCAAAATCCTGCTGTTTGAGCACCCCAGGAAATTCTGCCTCACTCCATAAATGACTACCCGAAAGCACCTCGGTTGCACCGTTCTCTTCGGTGGTGTCATCAAGTGCCCAAAACGTCGACAATCCAAACAGGCCGTGTGGTGCCGGTACGTGAATGTGGCCGTCATCCGTGTGCCAGGGTTGTGGACTTTCTCCAGGCTGAAGATCGATAGCCAAGCAAGCCGATAACAAACACGACGTTCCCAGCAGGAAATCGGCAAATGCCAGCGCCAGCGGATGCCCCACCATATCTGCGAAACAGGGGTCTTTGGCTAGCATCGCGTAGATACGGTGCGTATGCGTGCCCTCGAATACATTGCGCCCCCGAGGACCGGCGGCAATCAAAGGATTCAAAGCTTGACGATAGCGCTGTAGCTCATGATCCGACAACACATCAGGAATGACGATATAGCCCCTCGTAGACAGCGCCTGACACCAAGCACTGGCTGCCTGCTCATCGCCCCAGGGCGCGACCGCTTGCTTGAAAAGCACGTCGTCGCTCTGGGTGCGGAAATCATCCATCACTGTGTGCTCCTTGATCGATAGTCTATGCCAATGCGTCGCACCCGGGTTCTTCCGGCAATAAGCGCCCCCGCGCAGCAAACGACATCATTGGGCCGATGCTAATAGATTATCCCGCCCCAGGCGACCACTGGTAGCGAGCTCTGCGCTTTGTCGTCAACGATGTTATTGGTCATAATCCACCCCCCATAATCGGAGATATCGCCATGAATCAGGCCGTGGAAATTGAAGATACCGCCCTGTACCGCGAGATGGCTCGCCGAGCATTTGAACAGGAAATCGAACCCTACTACGAGCAATGGGAACGCGAGCACATGGTACCGCGGCAGCTCTGGAATACCTTGGGCGACGCCGGGATACTGTGCCCCGATGTCAGCGAAGAATACGGCGGTGCGGGCACCAGCCCCCATGTCACGCTCGCCATGATTGAAGAGTTATCGCGTATGGGGTTTGGGGGGCTGGCATCGGGCTATGGCATCCACAGCAATATTGTGGCGCCTTATCTCTCCCGCCATGGTAGTGAAGCGCAAAAAGCCAAATGGTTACCCCGTATGGTCACTGGTGAGGCCGTAGGCGCACTGGCGATGACTGAACCCGGTGCCGGATCTGACGTACAGGGCATTCGCACTAACGCTGTGCGTGATGGCGATGAATGGGTACTCAACGGCTCGAAAATTTTTATTACCAATGGCATCCATGCCGACTTGGTTATTGTGGCGGCCATCACCGATCCTGGCAAAGGCGCAAAAGGGACATCACTGTTTTTGGTCGACGCGCACCTTCCCGGCTTTGAGAAATCCAAGAAACTCGAAAAAATCGGTCAGCACGCCTCGGATACGGCGCTGTTATTTTTCACCGATGTGCGTCTACCCGCCGACGCATTACTGGGCGAGGTGAACAAGGGCTTTGGCATTCTGATGGATGAATTGCCACGGGAGCGACTGGGCATTGCTGCACAAGCAGTTGCTGCATCGGAAGGCGCATTAGATTGTACCGTAGCCTATGTGCAGGAGCGCGAGGCCTTTGGCCAGAAAGTGGGGCAATTTCAAAACACCCGTTTTACCTTGGCGGACGTCAAGACTGACATTGAAATCAATCGGGCTTTCTATGAAAAATGCGCTGCGCTGTATGAGCAAGAAGCCCTATCGACTGATTTAGCGGCCATGCTCAAACTGGCCAGTTGTGAAATGCAATGCCGCGTAGCAGATAAATGTTTGCAGCTGTTCGGCGGCTACGGCTACACCACGGAATATCCGATCTCGCGATTTTATGTCGACGCGCGCATACAACCAATCTACGGTGGCACCTCGGAAATCATGCGTGAATTGGTGTCTCGCTCTATTTTAGGACGATAAACTCAACACCGATATTTCGCGCCTTCTACAAAGGCGCTCACTGTTGTGCGCGCAACATCTAGAGGAAAAGTCCGATGCGAAATCTCTCCCCTTGCCTTAGTGTGGCTGTCCTACTGGCTCTGCTCTACTCCGCCGTCGCCGCCAGCTCTGATCAAGCCCTGACGGATATTGTCGATCGGCATTGGGCTTGGACACTTGAGAACTACCCTGAAATGCGCGCCGAGTATGGTGATGATTCCGGCAACGCCCAATGGACCGATATCAGCTTAGAGGGATATGCCCAGCGTCAACAGGCATTGGCGTCATTTGCGGTAGAACTTGATGCCGTTGAGCCGGCAACACTAAGCGAAAATGCACGCCTTAATCGGCTCATGCTCAGTCGAGAAATTCGCGATGAAATGCAGGCCTACGCCTCGGGTTTGCATTTGATGGGCATCAACATGCGCTCCGGTCCACAACATATACACGCCATGATCGAATGGATACCCCTGGATTCTGTCCAAGACTTTGAAGATTGGCTTTCACGGCTTGAGAAACTGCCCGGGCAACTGAAGCAACACCAACGCCTCCTCGAAGTCGGTATCGAGCGCGACCGAGTACAAGCACGTATTGTGATGGCGCGTGTGCCCGATCAAATTAACCGGGTTGTAGTGAGTGATACCGAGCAGAGTCCTTTTTATAAAGCCTTCATTCAGCTTCCCGATGACATACCGGCTGAAACGGCAACCAGGCTCCGCCGACGAGCAAAAAGCATCATCGAGAATCAGCTAAATCCTGCCTATAGCGCGTTCGGTGAATTTATCGAATCGACTTATCTGCCCGCCACGCGTGAGCAGCCTGGTGTGGGCAGCCTCGCTGGCGGCAAAGCGCTTTACCGCGAACGGGTCGCTCACTACACCACTACAGAATTGAGCCCCGAAGCGATTCATCAAATTGGGCTCGACGAGGTGGCTCGTATTCGAGACGAAATGGAGCAAGTTATCGCCGAGGTTGGTTTCAAAGGTGAGATCGCTCAGTTCAATGAGTACCTGCGTACGGATGCTCAGTTTTACTACAAAAGCCCCGAGGCACTTTTAGAGGGCTATCAGGCCATTGCTAAACGCATTGATCCCCAGTTGGTGAAACTGTTTGGCCAACTGCCGCGGATACCCTATGGCGTTCGTGCAATACCCGAGGAAATGGCCCCAGATACCACTACCGCTTACTACATGGGGCCTGCGGCTGACGGCAGTCGAGCAGGCTGGTACTACGTCAATTTATATAAACCCGAAGTCAGACCCAAATACGAAATGGAAGTGTTAAGCGTGCATGAGAGCGTGCCCGGGCATCACTTACAAATCGCACTCGCCATGGAACTGGGACAGCTGCCCGAATTTCGCAAAAACAGCAATGTCACGGCGTTCGTTGAGGGCTGGGGGCTGTATTCGGAGCGGCTAGGCTATGATCTAGGTTTATATCAGGACCCCTACTCCCGCTACGGTCAGCTGATCTATGACATGTGGCGCGCGGTCAGGCTCGTAGTGGATACCGGCATACATTATTTTGGCTGGAGCCGAGAGCGCGCTATTGAATTTTTCAAAGCCAACGCGGCTAAAACCGAAACCGACATCATCAATGAAATTGACCGCTACATCGGCTGGCCCGGCCAGGCGCTGGCCTACAAAATGGGCCAGCTCACCATGTTAGAACTTCGTCAAGAAGCCGAGCGCGAACTTGGAGAAGCCTTTGACATTCGTGCTTTTCATGATCATTTGCTGGGAGCAGGTGCCCTGCCGCTCGACGCGCTCGAAGCGCGCATGCGTTCATGGATACGCGAACAACAAACCCCGACTACCTCAAAGACCGCAGGCTAGTCCGCTATCGCTGGCGCTACGAACATCAAGGCATGGGCAGGCGCCCAATACCCTCTTCAGCCAAGCTACCAAACAGTAATTCGTCTCCACAGGGTGTCACACCGGTAATGTAGTGAAACCCCTTGGCACTGTCCTGCAGGTTGTGGACCACTTCGCCATCTAGATTCACCGCCACTGTCATGCTGGTCGGGTTGGCCATGTTTTCCAAGATGTGGGCCGGCAGCAGGCTCACCAACGACCGAATCCAGGGGTAAGGCGCCATACTATCCAAACTGTCGCGAAGCGAAGGCAGCGCCACCCAAAATAATGACTCGCCATCAAAACGAATATTATCCGGCGATGCCGGTAGCTCATCGACAAAGATCTCATGCTCGCCCTGCCTATCACCAGCCAACCACACTCGATGAATCCGACCCATGCCGGTCTCATTGATCAGTACATACTGTTCATCAGGACCCAGTGTCACACCGTTGGCAAAAAACAACCCATCTAACAGCGTTTCGACTTCGCCTGAGACAGGATCGAAGCGCAGTAGACGCCCTGTTCGGCTGCCTTCAAAGAAATCGTATAGGGTCGTCGTAAAATCAAAACGCTGGCTGGCGTCTGAAAACAACACTCGGCCCTGAGAATCCACATCCAGATCATCGACAAACTTCATGGCTTCACCGTCGACATCGATAAGACGCTGATTCACCTCGCCTTGGGGTGAGATAGAAACAATGCCCTTGATCGAGTCGGCAATCCACAGCGTGCCATCGGACGCCATGCGGATGCCTAAGGGGCGCCCACCGGTATTGGCCACGGTTTCAACGCGATCATCGGGACCTATGCGCATGACACGACCATCTTCGAGACCGGTATAGAAATGACCATCGCTGGCACAAGCCACGTGCTCGGGCCCAACACCCACGGCGACAGTTGTCACCGCTGCCAGGGCGTCATTGCTCGCAAAAACACCGGTGAGGCCCGGGTTGTACGGTGGCTCCCAGACCTCGGCCTGAATAGGTGCCAGCGCCAAAACACCAAAACGTACTGCCACGCCGATAACTACAATCGCTATCAATACCCTAATATTGCGCATCACCTTCCCCCAGTCACATTCTAATCGCCCACAGTTAAGGGACAGGTCTTCAAAGCCTAGGCCGCCAACGCCTCCAAGCTATCACCCAACGCCGATATCAGAGACTCCATCTGTTCTCGCTGCATCACAAAATGAGGCGCTAATTGAATTGTATCGCCACCATAGCGCACCAGAAATCCTCGCTCCCACATGGCCATGGCCACCTCAAAAGGACGACGCAAAGGCTCACCGGCATAAGGCTCTAGGGTAATGGCCCCGGCGAAGCCAAAATTTCTCACATCGCTGACAAAGGGCTTATTGCACAAGCCATCGTGGAGTAAACCCTCGAAAAAAGGCGCCTCATCGGCAACCCGCTGACACAACTGCTCTTTGACCAGTAAATCTAAGGCCACCAGCCCAGCAGCACAGGCCACTGGATGGCCCGAATAGGTATATCCGTGGGCAAACTCAAGGGCGTAATCCGGCCCACCGTTGGCCATGAACGTGTCGTAAATCTCAGCCTTAGCTACCACCGCCCCCATGGGCACAGCACCGTTGGTAAGCTGCTTGGCTAAATTCAGAATGTCGGGGGTAACACCAAAGGCGGCCGCTCCAGTAAGCGCGCCACAACGCCCCAATCCCGTAATCACTTCATCGAAAATTAACAGGATATCGTGGGCATCACAAATTTCTCGCAGACGCTGCAAATAACCCACCGGCGGCGGAATAACGCCAGCTGAACCAGCCATTGGCTCGACGATCACCGCGGCAATGGTCGACGCATCGTGCAGCGCAATCATGTCCAGCAGCTGTTCGGCTAGGAACGCGCCATGCTCGGGCATACCGCGCGTAAATTGATTTTCGGGTAACAGCGTATGCGCCAAATGATCGGCCTCAATGCCCTGGCCAAAGTGTTTCCTGTTGGCAGCAATGCCTCCCACCGAAATACCACCAAAGTTGACGCCGTGGTAACCCTTAACCCGGCCAATGAACCGCGTTTTGGCGGGCTGGCCTTTTAAGCGCCAATAGGCCCGCGCCATTTTTAGCGAGGTATCCGCAGACTCTGAGCCCGAGTTGGTGAAAAACACTGCATCAAGCCCCTGGGGCATCAAGTCTTTGACCCGATTTGCCAGTTCGAAGGCTTTGGGGTGGCCGAACTGAAACGGTGGCGCAAAGTCGAGATCCAGTAATTGTTGCTTAACAGCTGCCGCAATTTCGGGGCGACTGTGACCCAATCCCGACGTCCACAAACCCGAGTGGCCATCCAAAATCTGACGCCCCCGGTCATCGGTAAACCACACATCTTTGGCCGCAACGATCATGCGTGGATCACGCTTGAACTGTCGGTTACCCGTGTAGGGCATCCAATAAGCTTGTAAGTCTGGACGGTGGGACATGAGGGGGCTCGAGCGTTTATTAGGCTTGTGAGTGTACGCGGCCGCGCCGACGAAACAATAGCCCCGCGGCCTCTCAATTTACCTCATAGTTAGTAATACGAGGGCGCTTCAGGGGCTATAGCGATAATTGTGGCTAGCGCTATCGAAAACATCGTCAGGGCAACAATTGCCCACCGACTGGCCACGGGGGCATGAGGACTCGATTGCTCATCGAGACGCCCACGCCACATCCGTTGCACTAACTTTTGACCTCTAAATTGATAAATAGCGATCGCTGCAATGTGAAGCAAAATAACGACTTGGAGCAACAACCAATTGATCTCGTGCCACTGTGTCAGGGGGTCCGCCAGGTTACCGGCCCAGTAGCTCAGCGGGCCCTCGAAGAGCATGTCGTCATAAGCAAAAAGGCCCGTGATCGCCTGAATCAGCAACAGGGTGAGCAGTAGCAACGTTGACCAGCCGCCAATGGGATTGTGACCCACCCCATCAAAAGCGCCCTGCCGGAGGTACCGCCAGACAGCAATAGGAGAGCGCAGAAAGACAGTAAAACGCGCGTAGTGGCTGCCAATAAGCCCCCAGAGAAAGCGCGTGAGCACCACGACCAAGACGGCGTAACCGACGCGGCTGTGCCAATCAAACCATTGATTCTCCCCAGTCCACCACAACAGCCCTACGGCGATGGGAAAAAACCAATGGATCCCGCGAACAACGGGATCCCAGATAGCATAACCGGGGGTAGCACTCACGGTTTCTGTAGTAACTCCATCAACGCCAGGACAGAAGCTTCAACGCCCAATCGCACTGCCGGCTCGGGCGTGATTTTGAAGAGCGGCGAGTGATGGGAAGGTACGGGTGCACCGCCGTTCGCCTCGCGCTCAAAATCTTCGGGCGGTGTCCCACCCACGGCGAAATAGACCGAGGGAATGTCAGGATCTACCGTAAAGTAGGGGAAATCCTCGGCACCCATGCCCAAGCGCTCCCCATCATTCAAGACGTCGTCACCTAACTCAGCCGTCCACAAACCGCGCAGACGCTGCAGCAGTGCGACATCGTTCAACGTTGGGGGTACACCCTCATCTTCATGCACGATGACCTCGGGCAGCTTATCTTCGGGCAAACCGGCTACACGGCCCATGTTTTCAGCGACGCGTTTAATGCCGTCTAACAACAGCTTACGGTCAGCTTTCGATTCACTGCGAACCGTCAACTGTAATTTAGCGGCATCGGAAATAATGTTGTGTTTGGTACCCGAATGAAACGAGCCCACCGTAATCACACCGGGGCGCCTGGGTGCCAGGTTGCGACTGACTATTGACTGTAACGCGACCACGATCTGGGAACCCAGTAGCACCGGATCATTCCCTCGGTGAGGACTCGCGCCATGCGCCCCTACCCCTTTTATTAAGATATCTACGGTATCTGCGCCCGAATAGGGTGCGGGGTCAGCACTGAGTTGCCCCGTCGGCAGGTTCGAGGTGACGTGAAAGGCCAAAGCATAATCGGGCGTGCCAAACCGCGCCCATATATCGTCTTTACGCATGGCGGCCGCCCCGCCCACGCGCTCCTCAGCGGGTTGTCCAATCAGCATCAAGGTACCTTGCCAGCGATCTCGCTGCTCTGCCATTAAGCGGGCCGTACCCACCAAACTAGTGATGTGGACGTCGTGGCCGCAAGCGTGCATGACTGAAACTTCATTGCCATCCCAGTCGAGCTGCTTGGCCTTGCTGGCGTAGGGCAGGCCAGATTTTTCCTCAACAGGCAGACCGTCCATATCGGCACGTAGCATCACCAAGGGGCCTTCACCATTTTCCAGCATAGCCACCAAGCCCGTTCCACCAACCCCGGTAGTAACGTTGTAACCCAAAGCCGATAATTCCTCTGCCAAACGCGCAGCGGTTTTATGCTCCATCATCGACAGCTCGGGATTTTGATGAAACCAAAGAAATAGGTCTTTCAATTGGTCATCATAAATCGCCTGCGCGTTGTCCGAATAATCGCTAGCCGCGACCGAGCTGCCGCACAACACTAGGTACAGGCTTAATAACGTCTTTACTGATTTCATGGTGTATTTACTCATCATTGTAAAAAGACCGAGCGTGGTATCAACGTTACCCGCAGAAGCCACGCTAAACGACCCAAGGTATAGGGGCCACCTCAACTGACTACATCCCCAGGCAAGGCCCTTCCGCCTCGAAACGGAAGCACTATAGCGATGTCACTCTATGTGGCGTCTGGCGAGGGATAGATCAAAACCTAGGGATTGCGCGTGCTCAATGGCACCCGCCCGCTCGCTTTCGGGCTGGGTCAACAGCCAGAGGTTGGCGCAGCGCGTACCGGTGCGGCAAAAGGCAAAAACCGGGGTGTCGCCATTAAACAGCGCACCCAAACCCTCGACATCGTCACCGGGGAAATTCATGGGATTCACCGGGTATTCAACAAAGCGCATACCAGCCGCCTTAACGGCCGCCGCCATTGTCGCCATAGCAGGTTGGTCATCGGCTTCGCCATCCGGTCGATTACAAACAACCACTTTAAACCCCTGCGCAGCAATCGCCTCCATGTCCGCGGGCTGCGGCTGGCCGGATACTGACAACGTGTCGGAAATTTTAATTGGATAAATCACAAACCACTCCTTAGCGATTTCCAGTTTTGACGGAAAACCTGTCCTATAACAGGCCCTGCTGCACCAACGTTACCAATGCTCACGGCAATGTACCAGCACCTCTAGGATGCAGGTTTTGAATGCCTAGGCCTATCCGAAGCACCAGTCGCCGAGTAGCCCGTATTACAGTCGTAACTCATCAGCGATCAGTGCTTCTATCTCAGCACGCGGATCGTCTGGCACCACCACCGGCCGTCCCATGATGGTCTCCGCGATCTGTAGGTATGTTGCCGAAACGTCCATCAGCAAGGATGCCGGTAAAGTGGTTGCGCAGGCATAGGTCTGGCGCTCTGGCATGCGCTTTTTATTAAGTAGCACGTCGGGATCGGGCGCCATCGCAAGTAAAGCCTGTCGAAAACCCTCCTTACTCTGCTCCACTGTTTTTCCGGCCTCGTAGGCGGCTGAATCCCAAATGCGCGAGGAATCTGGCGTACCAATTTCATCCATGTAAATCAGTCTAGGCTCACCTTGCGCGTTGTTAACGTAACCAAATTCAAATTTGGTATCGACAAATAACTGTCCTAAATCGGCCAACTGCGCTTCGATCGCTTCGAATCCGCGTTTTAGCATGGCCTCATAGCGCGCGATATCTTCGATGCACTGAAAGCCAAAGGACTGCCAATGGTTTTCTATTGCCCAGCGACTGATATTGACGTCATCGGCTTCTGGTACGCCCTCGAGCCCTCGCAGTACGCCTTTGGTAGAGGGTGTGACTAGTAAACTGGGCAATCGCTGATGCTGGGTGAGGCCATCGGGAATGGGCAGACCACAGATCTCGCGCGCCCCATTGGCATAATCACGCCACATAGAACCGGTAATGTAGCGCCGAGCAATGGCCTCAATTCGAACAGGGCGAGCGCGCTGAACCACCCAGACCAGCGGGTGAGGTGCCTCTAAGACGTGAGCCTGCCCAATCCCCTGATCCGCAAACAGATCGAACCAATGTTTAGACACCGCATTCAGCGCTGCCCCTTTACCGGGCACGCCATGCAATCCGTTTTCGCCGTGCCAAATACAATCGAATGCCGAAATCCTATCCGACACGATCATCAATGCGAGACTGGCATTGACATCGACATCATATCCACGCTCATCAATCAGGCGCCGACTGTCCTGGGGCGTCAGCCAATAAACTGAGCGGACCTTGCCGGAATGCACAGCTTCGTCGCTGCGAACGGCAAAATCGTCATTAATATCTAAAACGCGCGTCATAGGGCACCTTTTCCACTAGCACCCTATTCTACGCTGTTGCTTCGAGTTTGACTCTACCCGCCAGCACGTTAGCATTGCGCGCGAACTACTTTGAGCGAACCGAGTCAAAAGTCCATGCCCCCCCGCCGATACCTGTCCAACGGTCCCACCGCTACACTTGTAGCCCTTTACCTATCGTGCCTATTACCCAACCCACTCCAAGCTGAATCAACTTTGGAGACCGTCATTGTCACAGCAACTCGGTCCGCGCAATCGGGGTCTGATGCCGCCCTCGCCTGGTCAGCGATCGATGCTGAGGCAATCAACTTCACCGCAGCACAACATAGCAATCAGTTGCTGGTCCGATCCGCGGGGACCTGGGTAAGTCGAGGTAATGGTCAGGAATCGCTGATTGCTATCCGCTCTCCCGTACTCACCGGCGCCGGCAGCTGCGGTGCCTTTGTTAGCGCCGCCGATGGCATTTCACTGCGTGCGCCCGGCTTTTGTAACGTTAATCAGCTATTTGACGCTAACTTGTTACAGGCCGCCGGTGTTGAGGTGATTCGAGGACCCGGAACCACAGTGTTTGGCAGTAATGCCATGCACGGCGTCATCAATGTACTCAGCGGATCTGCCGAGAACACTCCGAATCAACTCGCTGTCGAATTTGGTGCTCGTGATTTCTATCGAGTATCCGCACAGTTAGCTTCGCCTGGGAACGGCACCGCGTTGCGCATCCAGGGTAGCGATTATGGCGGGTACCAACGTGAATCAGGCTATTCACAGCAGAAATTGCACTTGCGCCACGATCGCGAGCTGCAGGGCTGGGACATCACAGCGGTATTGGCCGGGAGTAATCTAAATCAGGAGACCGCCGGATATATCCAAGGCTTTGAATCTTATGACAGCGATAGCGCGCGCGAGGAGAACCCCAATCCCGAAGCGTTCCGCGATGCTTGGTCAAGCCGTGCATACATGCGCGGCAGCCGGCCACTTCAAAATGACCTGGATTTGACGGTAACCGCTTACCTGCGCAAGAACCGCATGGCATTTTTACAGCACTACCTGATCTGGAAGCCCGACGAAAAAAATGGCCATGAGAGTGTCGGGATGCAAATCAGCGTGGCGAATCAAACCTCTCCGATCAAGTGGATTGGGGGGATTGATCTGGACTCAACCGAGGGCTGGCTCACCGAGTACCAGGCCGAGCCTTTCAGCCCAAACCAACCTGCAGGACTTCACTATGATTACACGGTCGATGCCACTGTGTTGGGCGTTTTCTGGCAAGGTCAAGTGGATCAAGCGGGACCGTGGCGTATAGACGCCGGTCTCCGCTATGAGTCTTCGGAATACGATTACCACAATCGTACGGAAACAGGCCAAGCCTGTGCTGCCACGGCTAGTGCTTGCCGCTTCTTCCGGCCTGCAGATCGGCGTGATCAATTCAGTGACCTGAGCGGTAATATAGCCCTCGCTTATGACTTCGAAAACAACACATTGTACGCCCGCATCGCGAGAGGATTTCGTGCCCCACAAACTGCTGAACTTTATCGCTTGCAAGCCGGTCAAGCGGTCGCCGATATTGACTCTGAGGAACTCGACAGTGTCGAAGTAGGACTTCGCGGTAGTTCAAGCAATGGCTTTAGCTATGCCTTGACCGCTTTTTTAATGGAGAAAGCGAACGTTATTTTCCAAGATCGGGATCGCCAAAATGTCAGTGGTGCACAAACGGAGCATCGCGGCATCGAAGTCGAGTTAAGGTGGCAAGTTAACCAACACTGGTATGCCGAACTCGCTGCGTCATTAGCAGATCACGAATACACCAGCGATATCTCTCTACTTGGCTCCCAAGGCAACATTGAAGGCAACTTCATTGACACCGCGCCCAAGCATTTTGGCAGTGCTCGCCTGGGTACCGAGCAGGTCTTGGGTATTCACCGTCTGCTCGCCGAACTCGAGTGGAGTTGGATCAGTGATTACTACCTAGACCCCAACAACGAGCACGAATATAGCGGTCACAATCTATTAAATGCTCGGTTTGAACTCGCTATCTCACCCAAATTGACCGCCACCTTGGTAGCCACAAACCTGTTAGATCGCGGCTATGCGGAGCGCGCTGACTTTGGCTTTGGCAGCTATCGCTATTTTGTGGGAGAGCCTCGAAGCGCGGTGATTGGATTTCGTTGGTCGCTGGATTGAACCCATTCAGCAATAGGACTTTAGACCCACAGCCGAGCGAACACGCTCCATGAGCGCCTGACTCTGCGGTCTGACGCGCTCAGCGCCGGCGCGTAAGATGGTTTCGACCTCGCCCGGATTGGCCATGAGAGCCTCGTAGCGCTCACGTGCAGGGGCCAATTCGTCGTTGACCCGCTCGAATAGCTGCTTTTTAGCCTCGCCCCAAGCTATGCCCTCTTCAAATGCTTGTCGCATCTGAGTGCGATCATCGGCGTCCGCAAAGGCACACCATATTTGAAAAACTGTAGAGTTATCGGGATCCTTGGGATCACCCGGTTCTAGCAAATTAGTTTTAATTTTATTGATGCCCTTCTGCAATTGCTTGGGCGTCCCAAATAACGGAATAGTGTTGTTGTAGCTTTTGCTCATCTTACGTCCATCTAGGCCCTGTAGCACAGCAACATCGTCATCAACGACCGCCTCAGGGAGCGTAAAAACCTCTTCAAAGTTGTGATTAAAGCGCTGAGCAATATCCCGCGCCATTTCCACGTGCTGAATCTGATCGCGTCCCACTGGAACCTCATGGGCGTTGAAGATCAAAATGTCGGCAGCCATTAGAATCGGATAGGAAAATAAGCCCATTGTCACGGCGTAGTCGGGGTCCTCTCCAGCCGCCTCATTAGCAGCAACCGCAGCTTTGTAGGCATGGGCTCGGTTCATCAAACCCTTGGCAGCATTGCAGGTCAGCACCCAGCACAACTCGGTTATCTCAGGGATATCCGATTGCCGATAAAAGTGGGTCTCATTGGGATCCAAACCCAATGCCAACCAAGTCGCTGCAATTTCGCGACTCGATTGCGCCACAAGCTCGGGATCGTCGCATTTGATCAGCGCATGATAATCAGCCAAAAACAAGTAGGCATCCACCGACGCCATTTTTGACGAGGCAATGGCCGGGCGAATAGCGCCAACATAATTACCCAAATGGGGCGTTCCGGTCGTGGTAATACCGGTCAGGACACGCCGTGTTGTCATTCCTTAAGTCCTCGTCACACAACCCGGTTGTAAAAACCGGTCAAGAGTTGATGTAAATGTCCAATATCATCGACACCCGCCAGCTCGCGCACAGAGTGCATCCCCAAAGTGGGCACGCCGAGATCGATTGTGGCAATGCCTGTTTCAGACGCCGTAATAGGTCCAATAGTGCTGCCACAACCCAGGTCGCTGCGCATGACAAAGCTTTGCACGGGCACCTCACAGCGCTCAGCAAGCAACTTCAACATGGCGGCACCCTCGCCCGAGGTGGCATAGCGTTGGTTACGATTGATCTTAATCACAGGACCGCGATTCAATTCCGGACCGTGGCTATCGTCATGGCGATCACTGAAGTTGGGGTGCACGGCATGGGCGTTGTCGACCGACAACATGAGCGCTTCTGCCCGAAGACGTCTCCCCTGATCACCACCACCACTCAAGCTCTCAAGCACATCAAAAAGCATTGGGCCTTGCGCACCTACCGCGCTGGCACTACCTACCTCTTCATGGTCATTACAAACCAGTACATTCCAATGTCGGTCATCGCAGGCGATGAGTGCGCTCAGGCCACCGTAGCAACTGAGAAGATTGTCTAAACGCGCCGAGGCAATAAAACGGCTATCGATACCAATTACTGCCGCTCCCTGGGTGTCGTACAGTGAAATTTCAAAATCCAACACTCGAATTTTTCCGGCATTTGGATACTGCTCAGCATAGTGCGCCGCCAAAAATGCCGGAAAGTCGAAAGTGGCATCCGCGTTGATCATAGCAACAACCGGCAAGATATCTTTTTGCGGATTTACGCTACGTTGCTGATTCGCTTCCCGATCGAGGTGAATGGCGAGACTGGGAATGATGGCGACGGGACGAGCCACATCGATAAGCGCCGAACCCATGTTGCCCTCAGCATCCACAAAGCTAATTCGCCCCGCCATACTTAAATCGCGATCAAACCATGGATTCAGTAGCGCGCCACCGTACACGTCGACACCTAGCTGCACCAAACCAGAGCGCTGCTTCACAGGAATTGGCTTCACGGCCAAATTAGGGCTGTCAGTATGGGCACCCACCAAGCGAACCGACTGCGGCGATGCGGTATCTTTGCCAGCCCTGAAGGCAATCAGGGAGCTATCATTGCGAACATGAAAATAGCCTTTGCCCGGCTCAGTCGGCTCGCCCGGCTGCCAAGCACTAAACCCAGCAGCTTCAAGGCGACGCAGCATTGCTGCCACGGCGTGAAACGGGGAGTTCGCTTCGCGTAAAAAGACCAAAAGATTGTCAATACGTTCAGACACTTACGACTCCTAATTAACCAATAACGTCGCTAATACGATGCCCAATACAACGCGATAGTAGACGAAGGGCATCAATCCCACCCGGGCCACCCATCGCAAAAATACATCAATGGTCGCGTAGGCAGTGACTGCAGAAATCATCACCGGTAACCAGAGCGATGGCTCCCAAGCAACGCTTGCCGGATCTAGCCATAACGCTGGAGCGACAAACACCATGGCACCAGCGATTACCGGTATGGCGAGTAAGAAGGAAAAGCGCGCCGCGGCGGGCGCAGTGTAGCCTAGAAACAGCGCACAAGTGATGGTAATTCCTGAGCGTGATACCCCGGGCACCAAGGCTAGGATCTGTGCACAGCCAATACAGAGTGCATGCCCAAGGGTGATTTTGTCGCGACGGGGCTTTCGCCGGCGCTGGAAACGGTCCGCCACGCCCAACAACAGGCCAAAGAACAAGGTTGTCGCGGCAATAACACCCATCGAGCGCAGATGGGCCTCTATCACATCAGCGGCAACAAGCCCCACCAGGACCACGGGCACAGTGGCTACGCCCAGAGTAAATACCTCACTACCACCTACATCCGTAAGACGACGCCAGGTCATCACGTCCCTGGCGAGGGTCAGCAAATCTCTCCGAAAATAGGCAATCACGGCGATCAAAGTGCCAGTGTGCACCGCGACATCAAACACCAGACCTTGATCAGGCCAGTCCAATAATTGAGCGGGCAAAATCAAATGGGCAGAACTCGATATCGGTAAGAACTCTGACAATCCCTGAATGAGGGCCAGCACTATGGTCTGCCAGGTTTCAAAGGACACCGGGCTGCTCCGTCAGTTTTTTCCATCCTATGTCATGCTGCACATATTGGGGCACCAATGCCGTGGCCGCCAAATGGGGTGCATCACCGAGATCGTTAGCGACAGACGTGACAACCACACCGGCATTGGGACGACAATCCAACGCCCAAGTGACACTGTCATCCCATGCCATTGCCTGCTGAAGGGTCGATTGGAACGCCTCCGCCGAACCCACTACAGCTATAGCAGCACTGTCATCAACAGATCTAACCTTGTCAGCGTCGCTGAGCACGCAATCCGTGAGCGCACGCAAGCTGCCATTCGCAAATTCAAACCAACGCCAATAGAGCTGGCCAATCTGGGCATCAGTGACGCTTAAGATCGAGCCCCTGTTCAAACCCGATTCGATGGCATATGTCAGCGCTTGCGCCTCCAGTGAACAGTGTGCGATGACGGGTAAATCATTGGCCCAAGCCAGTCCCTGAACCACGCTCACCGCGATACGGATACCGGTAAAAGAGCCCGGGCCAACGCCACACACCACAGCGTCAAGTTCCGATAGCTGCAACTGACCCAAGACGTCATCTACCATTGTTAACACATGCTGGTTGTGCGCTCGCGGGATGATTTCATGGCGGACCTCGACCACCCCGTCATTAAAACAGGCCACGCTACAGGCATCGGTGGACGTATCGAGGGCGAGTACTGCCGGCATGGGTAGGCATTTCAAGTAAAAGGAAACACAATGATCCCATAGCAGACCAAGGGAAGAAACATTGGAAGCGGTGACTTTGGGCATATTGGCCGGCGGGCGCGGCAAACGCCTCGGCGGTAGAGATAAAGGGCTACTCATTCAGCGAGGGCAGCCACTTATTGCCCAGCTGGCATCATCTGCGCTGCAAGTGCATGAGGTTATCGTCAATTGTCACGCCAATGCCTGGCTGTACCAACACTATGCTTGCCGATTGGTGTGCGACCCACACCCTGAGGGTGGGCCCGCAAAAGGCATGGAAACCCTCGTGATGGCATGTCAATCGCCGCTGCTCGCGATCTTGCCTTGCGATCAGGCCTCTCCGCCCTGGGACTGGATTACATCTCTCTGGCGAGAGCTCGGTGATGCACCGGGCGTGTTTGTGGTGCGAAACGATCGCCATAGTCCGTGCTGTTTGTTACGTCCTAGTCTATTAATTCAGACCATCACGACTATAAAACAGAAGGACTTGGCACTGGATGATTGGTATCGCCGACTTGGAATTAAGGGGGTGCTCTACCCAACTTGGCCACGCGACGTGAACCAGTGGTGTGATATGACAGATCGATGACCCGCGCGTGAACAAGGGTCTCTGTCAGAAGACACGCTTAACCCTGGGGGTAGCCCAGAAAGCAAAAAGCCGACGCAATGCGCCGGCTTAATGATAACTCTGAGAGAGGAAGAGCCTAGCTTAGCGCTTCTTCTTAGCCGCTGCTTTCTTCTTAGCAGGAGCCTTCTTCTTGGCTGCTGCTTTTTTCTTAGCAGGAGCCTTCTTCTTGGCTGCTGCTTTTTTCTTGGCAGGCGCTTTCTTCTTAGCCACTACCTTTTTCTTGGCAGGTGCTTTTTTCTTAGCGGCCGCTTTTTTCTTAGCAGGCGCTTTCTTCTTAGCCGCTGCCTTCTTCGCTACCGCTTTTTTCTTGGCAGGTGCTTTTTTCTTAGCAGCTGCTTTTTTCGCTACCGCCTTTTTCTTGGCGGGCGCTTTTTTCGCGGCTACTTTTTTCTTGGCAGGTGCCTTTTTCTTAGCGGCCGCTTTCTTTTTGGCCGGGGCTTTTTTTACAGCTGCTTTTTTTGCTCTAGTTGCCATGCGTCGTCTCCGGGTCTTCGCAGGGTGGGTTTATACAAAATTAACAAGGATTAATTTTTCAAACAACTTTTTTTTAATGTAAAAACGCCAACTATTTGAGCGCAGTTTTTATCGCCGTCGTGATGTCGCCAACCGAACCAACACCTTCAACACGATGATAAGTTGGTCCATCAAGCGCTTGATAAAATGCAACTAACGGTTGCGTCTGTTGCTGATACACATCAAGACGCTTGCGCACAGTTTCCTCATGATCGTCGTCTCGGTGAATTAACGGCTCGCCCGTTTCATCATCAATACCCTCTTGTTTGGGCGGATTATTGATTACGTGATACACGCGTCCACTGCCTGGATGCACTCTTCGACCACTTAAACGACCGACAATTTCCTCATCGTTTACCGCAATCTCAATCACGTGGTCGACAGCAATACCGGCATCAACCATTGCCTCAGCCTGAGGGATGGTTCGCGGAAAGCCATCAAATAAGCAGCCACCAGCACAATCCGCTTGCGTCAGTCGATCTTTCACCAGACCAATAATTAATTCATCAGACACCAAGCCGCCTGCATCCATAATGGCTTTTGCCTGCTTCCCCAGCTCCGTGCCTGCAGCCACGGCGGCACGCAACATATCCCCTGTAGAAATTTGAGGGATGTTGTAGGTGTCACACAAAAACTGTGCCTGCGTGCCTTTGCCCGCGCCGGGGGCACCGAGGAGAATAATTCGCATGGGGAGCTGTCCTTTTTGAGCTTTTAAATGCGGCTTTGTTTGGCCGACTGTTAATACTGCACAGGCTTGGGCCTGCTGACAAGTGTCATTCGGCGCGCTTCACCGCCTGCCATAGCGCCTCTAACTCGGCCTGAGTTGATGATTCAACGCCGATCCCGCTGGCTTCGGCGTGTTCCACCATGGCATTGAAACGTCGTTCAAACTTGGTGGCAGCCTGCCGTAGCGACTGCTCAGCGTCTAAGCGCAAATGTCGGCCGAGGTTGACCGCACTGAAAAAAATGTCACCCATCTCATCAGCAATGGCGACCTGGTCGTTACCAGCCAAGGCCTCACGCAATTCGGCAATTTCGCTTTCAAGATTATCGAGAACGTCATCAAGCTCTTTCCAATCAAAACCTACCGTCGCTGCTCGCTTCTGCAATTTTTGTGCACGTGTCAATGCCGGCAGGGAAACCGGAATATCGTCCAACAAGCCGGAACGTTGTTTTTCAGTGCGCTCGAGTCGTTTTATAGCCTCCCAATTAGCTTTTACCTCGTCAGTGTCTAACTCTATGTTTGACACCCCTTCGATCAATCCATCAGCAAAGACATGGGGATGGCGACGAATTAACTTTTCAGTGATGCCATGAACAACACCGGCAAAATCGAATAACTCCAACTCCTGCGCCAGCTGGCTGTAGAACACTACCTGGAATAAGACGTCACCCAACTCCTCTGCCACATGTGGCATGTCGCCGCTCTCAATGGCGTCGGCTAATTCATACGCTTCTTCGAGGGTGGAGGGCACAATACTTTGAAACGACTGTTTTAAATCCCAAGGACATCCCGTTTCAGGGTCTCTGAGTCGCTCCATAACACGCAGTAGGTCAGCCATTGTGTAGTGAACGTTACTGGGGGTCATGATGGGCACAGTTCAATCGCGCGGGACTAGCCCGCAAAGCTCCGGTGAACATCAATGACATTATCCAAATGGGATAACTGCGTGATGACATTGGAGAGTTGTTGCAACGACAACACTTCTAGGGTGACGCGCATATGCGCGGTATTGTCGCCACGGTTACTCAGGGTATTTATGGCCGTTACATTGGCACCCATCCGCGCCAAGACGCCCGTTACATCTGCAAGCAAACCCTGCCGGTCGTAGCACTCCAACGTCAATTGAACTTCAAACCGCTCTCCGGCCTCAGTTTCCCAGCTCACATTGAGTATTCGCCTCGGGGACTGCCCCTGCAGTGTCAATAACCGGCTACATTCCGCTCGGTGCACGCTGACACCCCGAGATTTCGTAATGAATCCTTTGACTACGTCACCGGGACACGGTCGGCAACACTGGGCCATATGCGTCAACATGCTACCAACGCCTTCAACGCTAACACTATCCTGATTGGGTGAATGGCGTTTTTGTGGCGGGGGCATCATCGACTCGCCCATACCGGCGAGCTCCTCGGCAACACGCAGTAGCTGCTGTGACGACACCTCAGCGGCGCCAACCGCCACAAACAATTCTTCAACAGATTGACGGCCCAACCGTTTTGCCAATTGCTTGTAGTCCAGCGACGTTAAGGCCAAACGCTCACAACTTCGTTGCACCATGGCACGACCGGCAGCCAGATTGTCGTCGCGATGCTGTGCCTTAAACCATTGTTGAATTCGGGCTCGCGCGCGCGTGGTCTTGACATAGCCCGCACTGGCCTGCAGCCAACGACGGCTGGGCTTAGGTTCATTGCCAGTTAAAATCTCGACGCGGTCACCAGTTTGAAGTGCCCGCGTTAACGGCACGATGACCCCATTGATCTTCGCCCCCCGACAGCGGTGGCCGATGTCAGAGTGCACGTGATAGGCGAAATCCACGGGCGTCGCGCCCTGGGCTAAGCTCACCACATCTCCCTTTGGCGTAAAAACGTACACCCGATCTTGTAACGACTCGACACTGAATAGTGAATCCTCGCCAGTGTCTTCCGCTTCGGGGTCTGACCAATCCAACAAGTGACGCAACCATGCCAGCTTTCGCTCATACCCCTCTTGCCTATTCTTGACGCTATCGCGTCCCTTGTAATTCCAATGTGCGCAGACCCCGAGTTCCGCCTCTTCATGCATGTCGTGGGTACGAATTTGAATCTCCAGTATTTTACCGTCGGGACCTATGACAGCCGTGTGCAAAGAGCGGTAACCGTTTTCCTTGGGGCCCGCAATGTAGTCATCAAATTCACTGGGAATGTTTCGCCACAATCCATGCACGATCCCCAAAGTCTGATAGCACTCTTTGACACTGGGTACCAATATACGCAGCGCTCGGATATCGTAGACCTGCGAAAAACCAATGCCTTTACGCTGCATCTTTCGCCAAATACTGTAGATATGCTTGGATCGACCGGTAATTTCGAAGGCAAAACCTTCGGTCTCTAACACTCGAGATAACTCGTTGCGTGCACGCGTGATGTAGATGTCACGATCGAGGCGTTTGCCATCGAGTAATTTGGCAATGCGGTGGTAAGCCTCGGCATGGGTATAACGGAACGACAGATCTTCCAACTCCCACTTTAGGTGACCAATACCCAAACGGTCCGCTAGAGGGGCATAAACATGAAACACCTCCTCGGCAATCGGCTTTCGGGCAGAAGCATCGAGATGTTTTAGGGCACGCATCGCCACCGTGCGCTCGGCCAGTTTGATCAAGGCCACACGCACATCGTTAACGATCGCCACCAGCATACGGCGGATGTTGGCATCGGGACTCAATGACTGGCCCAATACCGGTGCCGATCCGCTGGCACGCAATCCACCCAATGCATTAACTTTGCGCGCCTCTTCAGCCAACATGGCGACATCATCACCAAACCACATGGCTAACGCAGCCAGATCCACGCGCTCCTCACACAGGGGCCTGAAAAACAACCCCACGATGATGGCGTCCAAACCCAGTCGAAGCTCAGCCAAGATATGTAGCATTTCCAAGCCCGTTTGCAACGGTGCTGCGCCACCGGGCCAATCCGCAGTCTCCACACCAAGGCTGTGATCCAGTCTTTTCAACCGCACCAAAGCGGTATGCAAGCTAGCGGACTCGGTCGACGAGAAATTGACTGGCAGCTCTGCCAGCCAGTGACCTAAGGCCTCTGGCTCCAGCGCATCCGCCGCCGGAATTGCACGGACCTGCACCATCAGCGAGTGGGATCCTCGGCATAGACCCCCGTTGACAGGTATCGGTCGCCCCGGTCACAGACAATCGCCACAATCGTGGCGTGCTCCACCTCAGCGCTGATCTTCAGCGCCGCACTAATTGCACCACCTGAAGAGACGCCCGCAAATATACCCTCTCGTCGGGCCAACTCACGCATGGTGCGCTCTGACTCAGCTTGAGAAATCTCCATAACACGGTCTACCTTTGCGGCGTCAAAGATCGACGGCAAATACGCTTGGGGCCACCGACGAATACCCGGTATCTGGGAGCCATCCTGCGGCTGCAACCCAACAATCTCAATCGCTGGATTCTGCTGCTTCAAATACGCGGAGACCCCCATAATTGTACCGGTAGTGCCCATCGAACTCACGAAGTGGGTAATTTGGCCCGCTGTCTGACGCCACAGTTCCGGACCGGTTCCCAACAGATGGGCACGCGGATTATCGAAATTGGCAAATTGATCCAAGACCACACCTTCTCCACGAGCCTGCATCGCTTGCGCGAGATCTCGAGCACCCTCCATGCCCTCTTCGGTGGACACCTCGATTAACTCGGCGCCGTAGGCGGCCATGGCCCACTTGCGTTCACTGCTCATGTGAGAAGGCATGATCAATACCATGCGATAACCGCGGATAGCGGCCGCCATGGCGAGCGCAATACCGGTATTACCGCTGGTTGCTTCAATCAAGGTATCGCCCGGTTTAATAGCACCTCGAGCTTCCGCTTCCGCAATCATGCTCATCGCAGGACGATCTTTCACAGAACCCGCCGGGTTATTACCCTCTAGTTTCGCCAGTATATGGTTACTCGTTTTGCCCGGTAGGCGCTGTAAACGCACCAGTGGCGTCTCACCAATCAGTGACTCGATAGTGGGGTATTCGGACATCTTTATCATCGCGGAAACAGCTGGGACGCGCAGTATAACGAGCCTAGGAGCAGAGTGCCTCCCAATGGCTTAGATCCATTTGGAATCCGCTAATCCCTCAAATACCTGTACTCACCATTGCCAAATGACGCTGAAGCGGCCTTGGGCTGCGTTTATGTACTCAAAAAAGCCCGCATCAGTTCTCGGCTTTGTAGCGGCTTACCACCCAACAGATGATCAAGGGCCTGTCGGTTAATCATTTTCAAAACCTGATGTCCAGCTGAGGACAATGCAGCTTTCTGACTCAGAGCCTGGTCTACCTCTAACAGAAGCGCACCGCTGAAAAGCTCAGGAGGAATAGGCTGAGATAATGCGTTGGTATGGCGAAAAAATCCTTCGCCGGGGATGTAGCGGTAATGCCCTTCCGGCTCTATCGCATCGCCGTGGCCGTCAACTGCAAACACCTGGGCGTACCCGAGCTCAGCCAACAGCGCCAGCTCAAAGTCGCGAAGTACGGGTGCTTCCAGCCCTTCAGTAAGCTGCTGCAGCACCTGTCCGTACTGGGAAAATAATTCTGGTGTGGGATCAAATCGCGGTAGCAATCGGGTCAGTAATTCATTGACATACAGCGCACTAAACATAGCTCGCCCCTGTAGAGAGAGAGCCGCTGCCGCGACCTCAACCCGCTTGAGAGTCTTAAGCTCACCACGACCTGACCAGGACACCAACAGTGGCGCAAATGGCTGCAGCAAACCGATTACTGCTCCACCACGTGCCTTTCGACGAGCACCTCGAGCGACTGCCGTTAGACGCCCAGTCTGCGCGGTAAAGAGCTCAACCAGAAAACCGCTATCACCATAGGCTTGGCGGTGTAACACCCATGCCGGCTCCAGCGTCGGCTCAGACATGAGGACTAACTGTCCTCGAAGCCCAAGCTACGCAATGCTCGAATATCATCCGACCAGCCTGACTTCACTTTGACCCAAAGCTTAAGCATGACCTTGCTATCAAAAGCGGCCTCCATGTCTTTACGCGCCTCGGAACCAATGCTGCGCAAACGACTGCCCGCCTGCCCTATCAAAATCTTTTTCTGCCCCCCACGCTCAACGAAAATTAGCGCATCAATGTGAAGGACCCGACCTTCTTGTCGAAAAGATTCGATTTCAACCGCCGTTGCGTAGGGCAGTTCGTCCCCGAGCTGGCGGATAATTTTTTCACGAATAAATTCGGCTGCCATAAAGCGCTGGCTTCGATCAGTAACCTGATCCTCGGGGAACAGGTGCGGAGCCTCAGGCATACGCTCGCAGACAAATCCCTCGAGTAGGGTCAGATTTGCACGTCTTAGCGCCGACACAGGGAAAATGCCCGCAAAGTTGAAGCGCGTTTGTAGCGACTCCGCCCAGGGCAAGAGCAGCCCTTGATCTTCCAGCATATCGATCTTGTTTATAACCAACGCCACCGGGACCTGAGCGGCCTTCAAGGCCTCCAAAACCCTGTCATCCTCTTCGGTCCAGCGATCGCGATCAACCACCATAAGGGCCAAGTCAACATGTGCCATGGCACTGCCCGCCGCGCGGTTCATATACCGGTTTAAGGCCTTGGGTTGATTGCTATGCATACCCGGGGTGTCGACAAAAACTACTTGAACCTCACCCTCAGTAAGGATGCCGGTGACTTGGTGCCGCGTCGTTTGTGGCTTGCGCGATGTAATGCTGATTTTTTGATGCAATAGATAATTTAGCAGCGTCGATTTACCGACATTGGGTCGACCCACTATCGCCACGTAACCGCAGCGCGTTGGCTTAGCTACCATGTTCAATGTGCTCCAACACGCGCACTGCAGCATCCTGCTCAGCTTGTCGTCGGCTAGTGCCTCGACCCTCCCAAACCGCTTTAAACGGCGTTACTTTGCATGACACTAGAAATTCCTGAGAATGGTCCTCTCCGGTGACAGCCAAAACATCGTACTCAGGTACCGGATGACCATTGCCCTGCAACCATTCTTGCAGTCGCGTCTTGGGGTCGCGCTCGTCAGTCAAACTGATAGCCCCGATACTGGGCTCAAACCAAGCCATCAAGACAGCGGACGCCACCTCAAAGCCGGCGTCCAATAAAATGGCCGCTGATATCGCCTCCAGCGCATCGGCGAGAATGCTGTGTCGATTACGGCCGCCGCTCTTGCGCTCTCCGGTGCCCAAAATTAAGGCAGCGCCGACATCAAGTCGCAACGCTATCTCGGCCAGATGACTGCCTCTGACGATTTTGGCTCGCAAGCGACTCAACTGGCCCTCTGAGGCCTCGGGAAACTGCCGAAACAAGGCGACAGCAACGACGTGATTGACCAACGAGTCCCCAAGAAATTCGAGGCGCTCGTTATGGGACTTACCTGCACTGCGGTGCGTCAGCGCTGCCGTGAGCAACGCTTGATCAGAAAACGTATAACCAAGGCGATTTTCTAGCTGCCTCAAGAGCGAGGCTTTGGAGGCTGAGCTCAACGCGAGTTCACCGTCTTGGTATTGACCTGTAAGTCATCGAAAACGGCAACCCCTTCTAGAATCCAAAAGAGCGGAAAACGCAGCTCATAATTAGCGTCAATCAATACACCACCCGTATCTCGGGTGACGCTAATATCCTCGGGATCAAGGCCTTTTATTTGATTGGTATTAAATAGCTTTCGCAGACGCGTTTTGATGTCCCCTGGCGTTTGCGTTTTTGGGTCGTACTCTTGCGCCACTGTCATGACTATGTCTTTGACATTGAGATATTCAAGGTACGCCGGCGTCACTCGTAGCACCAGTATCAACACCCCACCCAGAACCAACAGGTTCATCGCGAGACTCCAAATCGTATAGCCTCGCTGCCGTGAATGTCGCACGCTGGAAATCGCTGCCATGGCTAACCTCCGCCTACTCAATTGCGCCTAATCTAGAAAAACTGGGGATCGAAAGCCAGTCTTCCCAATGCATCCATATTGCCACGGCTTTGCCCACGATATCGCGCTCTGGAACTTGTCCCCAGACGCGACTATCGCTGGAATTATCCCGATTGTCGCCCATCATGAAGTAATGGCCCGGTTTTACCGTGACAGAAAAATCCCTCGCCGGCCGAGCCCGATCCACTTGCATTAAGTGGCGCTCGCCGGCCACCGTCTCTGCGCCCACTCTAATTCGGCTCGAGCGGCTGACAGGCGCTTCGTCTAACCATTGTTGTGGCACCGCCTCACCGTTTACGTACAGGCGCTTGTTGCGGTAAACAATGATGTCACCGGGCACGCCGATGACACGTTTGATGTAATAAGTCTGGTTCTGATGGGGCGGAAAAAACACCATGACATCACCGCGTTCTGGCTCACCGATAGCGACTACCTTATCGCGAACCACGGGTAGGCGCAGTCCATAGCTAAACTTATTAACCAAGATGTAATCGCCGACCAATAACGTTGGGACCATCGAGGACGAAGGAATCTGAAACGGCTCAAAAAGGAAAGAGCGCAGGACCAAAACGGCAGCCAAAACGGGGAAAAACGACCGTGCGTATTCCACAATCGTAGGTTCGGCGGCGGTTTGATTTGCCGCCACAGCAAAGGCCTTGGCATCCTTGCTGCCATCATCCTGCCAGCGGGGAAATTTCGCTTCTAATTCGGTAATGCGTCGCTTGCGAGCCGGAGCTGTCACAAGTGCATCCACCAACCAAACAAAACCGCTTCCAAACACCAAAATGACGAGGATTAGCGGAAAATCAATATTCATAAACAGAGCTTCCTTGCGAGCAGCTAGCCATCGACCTGCAGCACCGCCAAAAAGGCTGACTGGGGAATTTCGACATTACCCACCTGCTTCATGCGTTTCTTACCCGCCTTCTGCTTTTCAAGAAGCTTCTTCTTACGAGTGACATCGCCACCATAACACTTAGCCGTCACATTTTTGCGCAGGGCTTTGACGGTTTGTCGCGCCACAATCTTACCGCCCACAGCGGCTTGAATGGCCACGTCAAACATTTGCCGGGGTATCAGCTCTTTCATCTTCTCTGTCAGCACGCGGCCTCGACTCTGGATGTGATCACGGTGAACAATAACGGCCAGAGCATCGACACGATCACCGTTGATCAAGACATCCAAACGCGATAATGGCGCCGCCTCAAAGCGGTCAAAAGAATAATCCAAAGACGCATAGCCACGACTCACTGATTTCAGTCGATCGAAGAAATCCAGCACCACTTCAGCCATGGGAATATCGTAAATCACTTGCACCTGGTTGCCCAAAAATTGCAGATCGACCTGCATTCCCCGTTTTTCTACACACAAGGTGATCACACTGCCAAGGTAATCTTGTGGCGTGAGGATAGTGCAGCGCGCAATGGGCTCCCGCATTTGTTCGATCTCGCCGACATCAGGCAATTTTGAGGGGTTATCGACACTCACAACGCTGCCGTCTTTTTTCACCACTTCATATATAACCGTGGGCGCCGTGGTAATGAGATCAAGGTCGTACTCGCGTTCGAGTCGCTCTTGTATGATCTCCATGTGCAGCATCCCAAGGAAACCACAACGAAAACCAAAGCCCAGTGCGTCAGAGGTTTCAGGTTCGTAAAACAGCGAGGCGTCATTGAGTGTGAGCTTTCCCAGAGCATCACGAAAATCTTCATAGTCATCAGACGAGACCGTAAAGATACCTGCATACACTTGCGGTTTGGCCTTCTGGAAGCCGGGCAACGCTGGCGTATCACCCGCATTCGCCGAGATGAGCGTATCACCGACGGGCGCACCCTTAATGTCCTTGATACCAGCGACGATAAACCCCACCTCACCGGCGCTTAATGCCGTAGTTTCGGTTCGCCGGGGCGTGAATACGCCCACCATGTCGGCCTGGTAGGCTTTTCCAGTGGACTTCACTTGGAATTTATCGCGTTTGCGCAAAACACCTTGCTTAACACGCACCAGGGACACCACCCCTAGATAGGTATCAAACCACGAATCAATGATCAGCGCCTGCAGCGGGGCGTCGCGCTCCCCTTCCGGCGCGGGAATGTTGGCCACCAAATACTCAAGTGCATCCTCGATACCCAGCCCCGTCTTGGCACTCACCCGGCAGGCGTTTGTGGCATCGATACCAATGATTTCTTCGATCTCGACCGCCACGCGCTCGGGATCAGCTTGGGGTAAATCCATCTTGTTGAGAATGGGTAAGACCTCGAGTCCTTGCTCGATCGCGGTGTAACAGTTAGCGACAGACTGCGCCTCAACCCCCTGCCCGGCGTCAACCACCAGCAAAGCGCCCTCGCAGGCCGCTAAAGAGCGCGAGACTTCATAGGCGAAGTCCACATGCCCCGGGGTGTCAATAAAATTAAGCTGATAGGTTACCCCATCTTTCGCGGTGTAATTTAAGGTCACACTCTGTGCCTTGATGGTGATACCTCGCTCACGCTCCAGATCCATGGAGTCGAGTACCTGTTCAGCCATCTCGCGGTCGGTCAATCCCCCGCAATACTGAATAAAGCGATCAGCTAGGGTCGACTTGCCGTGGTCTATGTGGGCAATAATCGAGAAATTGCGTATGTGGCTGAGTTGGTTCAAGGCCGTTAATTCCAGTCCCAGGAGCGTGACGTGCGTTGGGGGCCTAATTGACGCTATATGCCCCGTGCACAAAGCGCGCGATTCTAACGTACCGCGCGGCCCTGTGCATGGGCATTATGCCAAGGTACTTACTCAGCTTCGGGAATACGAATGGCCAAAAACAGGGGCGATCCGCGGCGCAGCAGCCGAACGGCAACCGATTGTCCGGGCTGCAATTCTCCCGTGACGCGGTTCAAATCAGCCAAATTCATCACCGCCTGACTACCTAGCCGGGTAATAACATCGCCCCCCAGTAAACCTGCATCCTCAGCTGCCGACCCCGGCGCCACCTCTAGGACCACAACGCCACCGGTCAATCCGTATTGCGCCATCATCTCAGGTTCGGCATCCTCAAGAACCAAACCTAACGCTCGTCCAGGGGCACCACTAGGACTCGTTGCACCCGCGATCGAGGCGCGCTCATCAGCATCCAGACCGCCAACCTCAACATCCAAGGCTAATTCATCGCCCTCCCGCAGCACCTCAGCTGTCACCGCGGTACCCGGAGCGATCAAACCCACCACATGGGGTAAGTCCGCGGAAGTTTCGATGGGCTTTCCGTCAAAGCTTAGAATGATATCCCCTGCAGCCAGCCCCGCTTTAGCGGCGGGTGAGTCAGGGCCCACCTGAGCAATCAGCGCGCCCCGAGGCCGATCCAGTCCAAAGGACTCCGCCAAATTGCGATCGACGTCTTGAATACTGACGCCCAGCCATCCCCGCACCACCTGCCCCGTAGCTTTAAGCTGTGCAATGACGTTACGTACGACGCTGGCCGGAATCGAAAATGACAACCCTATCGATCCGCCTGAGCGGGTAAATATTTGGGAGTTAACCCCAACCACCTTCCCCGCCAAATTGAACAGCGGCCCCCCAGAGTTGCCCGGGTTGATGGCCACATCGGTCTGCAAAAACGGCACATAATTTTCACCGCTTTCGGTCGGCAAACTGCGCCCTTTAGCACTCACAATGCCTGCCGTTACCGAGAAATCTAGGCCGAAGGGCGACCCAATGGCCAGCACCCACTCACCCACGTCAACCGCGTCGTCTTGGGCAAGCTCGACTGTGGGTAGGCCAGTGGCGTCAATTTTCAGTAACGCCAGATCCGAGCGCTCGTCCAGACCGATAATCTCGGCATCGAACTCTCTTCGATCTTGCATCATTACCACCACGGAGGACGCGCCCTCTACGACATGGTTGTTGGTTACTACATAGCCGTCGTCTGAAATGACAAAGCCAGAACCGGAGTTAAAACGCTTCTGCTGCGGTGCGGGCCCAGGGCCGCCCCGAAACTCAAAATACCGCCGCAAGTACTCGGGCATTTGCTCGATGTTGCCGTGAGATGGCGCCTCAACCTTAGATTCAACCAAAATTTTAACGACAGCCGGGGCAGATTCAGCCACCAGCTGCCGAAACTCCGGCAGCTCAGCCTTGGCGCTAAGCGATATTAATCCCGCCAGCAATAAGACAACCAAATTGCGCATAACACAGTCCTCGTAGATCAACGCGATGGGCACGCAGGGTGCCTGAAAAAGAATTAGCCGATGATATTTACCGGCAGCGCCTGTTGGCCTTTACGAATGGCGCTTAAACGCGGTTCAAAGAATTCGGCCGCGCCGAGATTGTCGGGCAGCCAACGCGCTAATAGAAACCCCAAAGCCAACCCCGACAAGAAGCCGAGGATGGAAGCTCCCTCTCCCCTCGATGTCAGCAGCGCAGTCAATACCAACCCTAGCATCAGCGGCAATACATAGACCCAAAAGACACCCCAAAGCAGTGCTTTTTCGGGCAACTCTATATCTACCTCGTCACCAATGCCGCAGGAACTCGCAGAAACCCACTCAGTTTGCGCGGCGCGAATCAACCCCTTTCCCAAGCCCCATCGGGACAAAGCGCCCTGACCACAACCGGAGCGGGCAGCGCAGCGACCACAGGTAGAGCTGCGGATGGTTTCCACCCAAACGCCGTCGTCCTCAACAGCCACAACACGTCCAGACTCGGTTAGCACAGTGGGCTACCTTTACCGATCAACTGCTTCGGCGAGTAATCGCGCCGTCGTTACAGGCACCTGGCCCAGCACGGTAATCAGACCGCCATCGGCGCGGCCAAGCGTGTAGCTAAGTGACGCCCCGCGCCAGAACACACCCTCGCCCAAAGGAAGCGCAGGTGGCTTGGGCTCAAGATAGACGCTAGCGACGGAAAGGCCATCACTCACCACAACGTGCGCGACCGGTAATTCACTCTGCCAGATAACGGTAAATCCTGGCGGTAAGCCGCGAAATTCGAGCCCGGGTTCAGGCATGGTATTGGACGACGCCGTGGCGACGGCTTGGGCGGGTAACAACTCAATCTCCGCAAATTCATAGCGCTCTAAAATTTGGCCCTCGGGATCAGCCGTAACAACCCGCAGCGGCAATCCGGTTTCCGAATCAAGATCCATCATGTAGCCGAGGCGCAACGTATCTCTAGGAGCCACTTGAAGACGCTTCGTTGGTCTGCCGGCCACGACACGCCCCGCCTCCAACCGAAAACTGTAATAACGCATGAGGTTACATAGACCACGCGGCGCCGACAGAGCCACGCCCATTTTTTGTGACTGCTCGGATTGACGATTGAGGTAATGCAGTCTGCTAACGCCGGCAGCACGATCGACATCAACCGAAATAAACTCCCGATCAGCGCCGTATTCCAGCAACAGGGTACCCCGATAGGTCAAGGCAGCATCAGTGCCAAATAATGCCTCTAACGATTCAGCTACATCTCGATCTATAGCACAGGAAGGATCAGCAGCAGCCACAGGCGCCGAGAAACTAGTGAACGTCGCAGACACGCCGAGCCAGAGGCCCAAGATCCGCCTCAATACCGGTCGCCAAAGAAGATTCATCACGGGTCGAGATCAGGCACTCGTGCTAAGGGGAGAAATACGCTCGTTTGATAGGCCGAAGTCTCTTGGGCGTGCTGCTGCCCAAACCGTCGCAGTCGCTCTTGCGCCAGCTGCTGGTAGATACCCTGGGTTACCGCACTGGCGTTTGCTGCAGTCGCCGAATGCCGAGCCGGCGCAGTCGATGCGCCACCAAAACTGGCCTGCACAGGTGCAGCACCACGGACCGGCATCACCATACCCGGTAGTTGGTTAACGGGCGACGCACCGTCGACCTGCCCCAATATCTGACCGCCGAACACAACGGCCAAAGTCACCGAGGCCGCCACCGCCAGCGAGGTCAGGGGGCCTAGACGTCGAGAAGGTACCGTATCTAACTGTTCTCTTACCGCTTGGCTGACATCAATATTGTTTAGCGGGAGTCCGCCTTTTAGCCCGACGCGTGATTGATGCAATCGCTGCCAGTAGCGCCGTGCCTCGGGATCTTCATCAACTGCGCGCAACACGCGAGCCAGGTCCATTTCACTGGCCTCGCCATCCATCACCGCTGACATGGCTTCTCGAATTGCTTCTGCTAGCGCCATTGTTGGCCTCTCCCTATTTGACCTTATTGATCAGACTGAAGTGTAGCGTCTGTGCCGGATATTTTCACAGCCCGCCTCACTCGCCGAATACCTGTTTACTGACCTTTGCCTGTATGGCCTCACGAGCCCGAAATATCCGGGAGCGGACCGTCCCTACAGGACACGCCATCACGTCGGCGATCTCCTCGTAACTCATGCCCTCAAACTCACGCAGCATAAGCGCCGCTCGAAGGTCCTCCGGCAGTGAGGCAAGTGTAGTAGAAACCACATCGGCCAGTTCCTGCCCAAATAAATGGCTCTCTGGGGTTTCGGACTCCCGCAAACTCTCTGCCTCATCCAGAAATTCGGCGTCCTCCACATCAACATCTGCCGTCGGTCTTCGACCCCGAGTTACCAAATAATTTTTTGCCGCATTGGTGGCGATTCGATATATCCAAGTATAAAACGCACTGTCCCCTCGAAACTTGGGCAGCGCCTTGTACGCCTTAATGAACGCTTCCTGAACCACGTCCTCTACTTCGGCCGAATCCTGAACGTAGCGCGCCACCAATGCCGCCAGCCGCCCCTGATACTTGAGTACCAGCAGATCGAAAGCCCGGGTATCGCCCTTTTGGGCCCGCAGCACCAATTGTTGATCCGTTTCCTTGGTAGTCACGCACCCGCCTCAATTACCACGAAAACACCTAAAAACCACGCTGGCACCCGATCAACCTGACTCTGTGACAACCCCTCACTGGGAAAGTTCCCTTCTCGCTCGTCGAATTGTGAATTATGCTCCGCATCCCCGCTATTATCGCTGAGCCAACGAAAGCTGACCAACCCCATGCTGCCACTGACTTCAACCCAGTCACCTACAGATCACTATGGAACCCTATCCAAGTGAGTGCACACCAAAGCTGTGATGTCCTGGTGATTGGCAGCGGTGCGGCCGGCCTCAGTGCTGCATTGCAACTACCCAATACCCTCCGATGTATTGTGCTTTCCAAAGGCGACCTGGCAGCGGGATCCACGTTCTGGGCACAAGGCGGAATGGCGGCGGTTCTGCATGATCGAGACTCAGTAGATGCCCATGTCACCGACACCCTGATCGCCGGTGCCGGACTATGTCATCGCGACGCCGTGAATTTTACGGTCAGCCAAAGCCGAGAGGTCGTAGACTGGCTAGTGCAGCAAGGCGTTGACTTTGACCGCCGCTACGACCAACCCGATGCCGAATTTCGCGAGTTTCACCTCACTATGGAGGGCGGACACAGTCATCGACGCATTATTCATGCTGCCGATAGAACCGGCCGCGCGATTTCGTCGGTATTGACCGAGAGAGCACTTGCAGCCGCCAACATTGAATTGATAACTGATCGATGCGCTGTTGATCTCATTATGGACCAGGGAGTTTGCCAAGGTCTCTATGCCTTGAACATAAACTCCGGAGAGGTGGAAACATTCTCAGCGGGTGCCGTGGTGCTGGCAACGGGCGGTGCCAGCAAAGCCTATCGCTACACCACCAACCCCGATGGCAATAGCGGTGATGGAATTGCCATGGCATGGCGGGCTGGTTGTCGCGTGGCCAACCTCGAATTCAACCAGTTCCATCCCACCTGCCTATACCACCCGGCAGCCAAATCTTTTTTGATCTCGGAAGCACTACGCGGTGAAGGTGCGGAATTGCAACTGCCGGATGGTGAGCGATTCATGACACGGTTCGACAGTCGAGCAGAGCTTGCACCGAGGGATATTGTCGCTCGAGCCATTGACCACGAGATGAAGCGGCTTGGACTAGACTGTGTGTATCTGGACATCTCCCACAAGGATCCGGAATTCATTCAGCAGCATTTTCCCTCAGCGTATCAGCGCTGTATGGAACTGGGCATTGATATCACCCGTGAGCGTATGCCCGTCGTCCCAGCCGCTCACTACACCTGCGGCGGTGTGGTGGTAGATCAGCACGGTGCCAGTGACATATCGGGGCTTTACGCCATCGGCGAAACCGCCTGCACTGGACTGCATGGCGCCAATCGCATGGCGAGCAACTCTCTGCTGGAGTGTTTTGTTTACGCCGCTTCGGCTGCAAAGCACATTGCCGAGCACCAAACGGCCCGAAAGTTAACGAGCTCCCCGCCGTGGGACGACAGCCGCGTGCGACACTCTGATGAGGATGTTGTCATCCAATACAACTGGCAGTCTCTTCGGCGCACTTTGTGGGACTACGTGGGGATTGTCCGCAGCGATCGCCGGCTACAGTACGCCAGAAACAGTGTTGCACTAATGCAGCGCGAGGTCGCCGACTATTACGGGCGGTTTAATATCAGTAAGCCACTACTGGAACTTCGCAATCTGGCTCAAATCGCTGCATTAACTGTCGATTGCGCCCTCTCGCGCAAAGAGAGTCGAGGTCTGCACTACAACGCCGATCACCCTAATTTATGCGACATAGCCTTGGACTCAGTATTGATTCCGGACAACAGCCCTCTCGATCGCCATGACCCCAACAGCCTGTTGCTACCAGAATATCATTAGTTAGCCCCCGCGCTTCACCTCGCCCTGACGACGGTTATGCTGTCGAATCAGCTCAATGATAGGGCTTAGGCTCGCGTCAGTGATGGGGCTTCGATCCATAATCCAGTTTAAGAGATCCTGATCTTCACAGGTCATGAGACGGCGGTAATCGGCTTTGCTGGTATCAGGTAGCTGTTGGTAGCACGCCTCGACGAAGGGAGCCAACAACAGATCCAGTTCGAGCAATCCTCGACGGCTGGCCCAACGCATTTGGTTGTAGTCCTGAGAATCCATTTTTTACCCACCCTATACTGCGCCAATTATTTTGTGGAAGCGTTAAAATACCCACACAAACGAACTGCCATCAGGAGACCCGAGTGCCATCCGTGCCGCCAACATTTGAGCGATTTACCCCGTTAAAGGACGACGTGTTGCTGGCCCTATCTGGCGCCGGCGGCGCAAAATTGTTGCAGGGGCAGACCAGCGCCGATTTTACCTCGACAAGCTATCCAAATGCAGCCGAGGGCGTGTTTTGTGACACCAAAGGCAGAGTAATAACCGACTTTCTGGCACTGACCCTGTCAGCCGAGCAAATTTTGTTACGTGTGAATGTCTCTGTGGCGCCCATCCTCATCGCCGCGCTGCAAAAATACCTGCCTTTTTTCAAGGTCAGTCTCACTGCCAGCAATCTCTCAGCTTGGGGCGGTTTTTGCAGCGCGAGTGCGAGTAATAGCCAAGCTAGACATAGCGAGGCCAACGCAGAAACGCCCTCGACGCCCCAAGTTATCGAGACCGACGCGGGTTTCGCACTCCAGCGTGGTCCCGGGCACTGGGAAATTTTCGCCACTCATAAAGAGCCTTCGCAAAATATTGTGTCAGCGTATTCAGCGTGGCAATGTGCCGCCATTGCGCGCGGTGAAGCGCGAATAGTCGCCGCGACGAGCGGGCTCTATTTACCGCAGGATCTTAACTACGACCTGCGTGGCCTGGTTAATTTTAAGAAGGGTTGCTACACCGGCCAGGAGATCGTCGCTCGCCTGCATTGGCGTGGCACGCCCAAACGCCGGCTCCAGCTCGCTCTGCTGGCTGATACCACATCACCCGAACCTGCTACTGGCATCGTCGACCTTGCGACTCAACAACGCGTCGGCAGCGTGGTCAATTCGGCGCCCTGCAGTGACGGCACGCTACTGGCGATCGAGGCTACCGATACGGCACTCGCATCGGGCTGCTGTCTGGTCGATCAAAGCAGCGAACTTCGCCCCTACCCTGCCTGAGTGGAATTAGAGAACGGGAAGCTGCCAATCGATTGGCGTCAAACCCTGCTGAGCCAAATAAGCGTTTGCCGCACTAAAGTGGCCGCAGCCAATGAACCCGCGATGCGCCGACAGCGGCGAGGGATGGGGCGCGGTCAACACCAAGTGACGCTCACGGTCGATACCCTTACCTTTTTTGGCGGCGTGGGCGCCCCAGAGTAAAAACACCTTAGGCTGCTCATGGGCATTCAATTCGGCAACCACCCGATCAGTAAATTGCTCCCAGCCCTGTCCCTGATGAGAACCCGCCTGCCCCGCCTCAACCGTGAGCACTGAATTGAGCAGCAACACCCCCTGCTGAGCCCAAGCTGAAAGATCACCATGATCTGGCGGATGAATACCTAGGTCGCGTTGCAGCTCCTGAAAAATATTGCGCAACGAAGGCGGGATCGGCTGCGCTTTTCGCACTGAGAAACTCAGGCCATGGGCCTGACCAGCGCCGTGGTACGGGTCTTGCCCCAAGACAACAACCTTAACCTGCTCCGGTGGCGTCGCCTCTAACGCGCTGAAAATATCGGCGCCTCCTGGGTAGATAACGGCACCTGCCTGCTTACGCGCCCGCAGGAATGCCGACAGTGAACGCATATGGGGCTGTTCAAACTCGTCCCCAAGCAAAGCCAGCCACTCATGTCGCAATCTAACTGTCGCCATTATTGCGCGACCCCGCGCACAGTGCTCCAGTAACAGGACGCTCTCAACTCACCCGCCAGCTGATCATCCGCTGCTCTGCCAGCGTGCGCTATTAGACGAGAAAACATTCTCAGCATGGCCGTTATTAAGATGAGATGGTGAGGGAAGGGAGGCTCGTCCAGCGATCGAAAAGCAGCAATCCCCACCCCATGAGTAGCCAAACACCGACAAACGACACGAGCCATAATGGAGAATCAACTTGGACGACGAGAGTCGCAAGCGGTAACACACGCAACAATTCCCAGCGCCAACAAATCGGTGTCTTACTGCATTCCAACCAGTGCGCCGTGGTAATGCCGGTTAGCAATAGCGCGATGAACCAAAGCCAGTAACCCCAGAGGCTCCACGAGGCCAACAACCCCAGGGCCAATAACGTGATCGTCGCCAAAATTTGCACCAACGCATAAAGCTGTCGAACACGAGATACCTGTGGATCGTATCGCTCAAAATTCTCGAGCGCGTTTTTGGCTCTCGGCCAGCGCGCTGCCACAGACGGCGGCTGCCAGCCGGTTCGAGCCGTCAGCACTGCTAAGCGTTCACGCCAAGATGCTGCACGGGAAAAATCAAACGCCATATCGCGATAGACATGGATCAGCGCTTCTAACGGACTCCAACTACGGATCGGTTGGCGGATACCGTAGATGCAGGGCTCATCGGGTAATTCGCGCTGATAGCTACCAAACAAGCGATCCCAAATAATGAACACCCCGCCGTAATTTTTGTCCAGGTAACGGTCGTTTTGGGCATGATGAACCCGATGATTAGACGGCGTGACAAAGATCCATTCGAGCAACCCCAACTCTGGGATATGCTGGGTATGCACCCAGAATTGGTAGATCAGATTGAGCGCGCCCACAGTAACGACCACCTCCGCCGGTATACCCAAGGCGTACATTGGCAGATAAAACACCCACCCAAGCAGAAAACCCGTACTGGTCTGCCGCAGAGCCGTGGACAGGTTGTAGTCTTCGCTCTGGTGGTGCGCCACATGCGCCGCCCACAGAATTTGCCTCTCGTGTCCCATTCGATGCGACCAGTAGTAGCACTGGTCATACAATACAAAAGCGGTCACCCAGGTAAACCACTGATCGCTGGGCCAGAGAGACAATGTCGTTAGCAGCGTGATCTGATGGTAAACCCAGCCACCCACACCCAACACAACAAACTTTCGAGCTTGCGACAGTATGCCCAGCATCAAGCTGCTGAAGGCATCGTTAACTCGATAAGTATTGTTGCCTCGCCAGAGTCCCCAGCCAATCTCAACAATAATGGCCAGCAAGAAAAAGGGCACGGCGTAAGTGATCAATTCCATAATGCGAAATGCTGTCAGTTTCTCTTAGTATGGCGGGTGTGGACAGCAAAACCCAGTTCCACTTGCCGCGCTCCGCATGCTAATCGCAGGCAAAAAAAACCGGCGGACAAGCCGCCGGTTCAGAAACGCGTTAGGGATCAGAATGTGTAGGCAAATTCAAACTCGAATTGATCCATAGTCAGCGTGACTTGCTGGGTGGGATCGAACAAGTTGGGTCCCGAAACACTCTTAGACGGCGCCACCATGATGGCGAAGGACAACTGATGGCCGTTCTCACGCTCAATACTCAGACCGGCCGTGTAATGCTCTTCAACCGTAGCGGGAGCCAGGATATTGATTACCGCGTTTTGCTCTGAAATCGGTTGCTCACCGTAGTTGTAACCAAAACGCCAGGTCACATTGGAATTAGGCATAGCCCACTCTAGACCTACTTGATAAACCGTCACGTCGTCCCAACCAAACCCGAACCCTTGGTTACCGCCCAGGCAATTCTCGATATTCATACCGCCCATACCGGCAGTGGGGCAACCGCCTACTGAGGTTAGGGGGTTGCCGACCGAGTCGACATCATTGTAGTAGGTTTGTTCGATGTCAAAGTGCAATTTGATCGCATCGTTTGCAGCGTAACTCAGGCCGGCGCGAGCCACAGCAGGAATGTCGAATCCACCCTTTTGGGCGAACAAATCGGCGTAGTCGCCAAACTCGTCCATGTCGAGCTTGCTCTGGTAATCAACCTGCAACGCCAACCGATCGGTTGCCTGCCAGATAGCACCCACCTTCAAGCCGTAGCCAAAGCTGCCATCGGAACCGTTGTTGGTCAGATTTCGTGGCATTGCCATCTGACCTTGCATTGCGGCCGCGGCAAAACTCTTGGTATAGGGTGCAAAGGTCCCCACACCCTCAGCTTCAAACATTTGGTAGGCAAAAACCGGGGCAATGCCCAGTGCCAAGCTGTCAGCCACCTTGATGCTGTAAGAAATTTCCAAAAACGCTTGATTCAAGTTAACCCCAGCGTTACCGGCGCCGAAGGTGCCGGGCAAGGTCATGATCGGTGCTGGCCCCGGGCCATCGGGATCGAAAGTGGCGCTGCCACTGTTGTAGTCGGTGTTCATACCACCGCGACCGAAGAAAGCCACGGTGACCGCACTGGTGTCCGACAGGCGCCAGTTTTTCGCAATGTAGGGGATGGGGAAATAGTTACTGTCACTCTCGACAGTGCCTGCTCCCAAGCTAAACGCGCCGTAGTTACCCATCAGTTGGCTCTGGGTAAGCGTGTATTCGCGAAGCGGAGAGAAAATGGCAAGGCCCAAATCGAGCGACTCATTCATCAATACACCTGAGGCAGCGTTGTTAGCCACGTCAATAGCCTGCGTCGGAGACGCATCGCCGGCACCCGCCATCGCCTTATTGTGGGTACCCACGCCGTGGGTGAAATATCCGTTTGTGGCCATCGCTGGCAGTGCGGCACAAGCGGCCGTGGCTACCGCCACTCGTCCTAGTGAAATCAGTTTATTCATCTTGCTTACCCCCTTGGTCGCGCTGATTGGTATAGCGCCTATTATAGTAGTCGTGTAGTAGTCGTGCCGGCCGAAATCGGGACGTCCGAAACGCCATGCCTGTATAATTACTTTGTGGAATATGCTTATCTCCAAAAAGCTTGTCAACCTAGAGCCTCAGTTAGCGCTAAGCTCTGGCTTTCGACCTTCGAGTGTTATGTATGGAATCTAAACGGTCATCACCTTTTTTCCACGCGCTGAGACTAAATGGCCAAGGCGGCGCGCAAAATTTTAGCGCAATGGAGCTAGATCAATCCCTGTCGATACCGAGCGACACATGGCTGCATATGGATTTCAATCACGCAGACACGAGAGCGTGGTTACAACAGCGCAGCGACATTCCGGAACTCGCCATTAATAGTCTGTTGGCGCAGGACACACGTCCGCGCATACTGAGCCGCGAAAATCGATTATTACTGACGGTCCGGGGCGTAAACCTCAACCCTGATTCAGACCCAGAAGACATGGTCTCGGCGCGAATTTGGACCGATGGCAAGCGCATTGTCTCGACCCAAACCCGACGTCTACGCTCTACTGATGACATTCTAATTAGCCTGCAAGAAGGTAACGGCCCAGCCTCCATACCCGAAATTTTGCTGCGCTGGCTCGATCGTATCGTCGAGCGCATGACTTCGCCATTGGGACAGCTTGAAGAAGCCGTGTTGGATCTCGAGGAATCGTCATTGGCAGGTGAGCAGCGCATTCTGGGACCCGACTATGCAGCGCTGCGGCGCCGCTGTATTGTTCTGCGGCGCTATCTAGCACCACAGCGCGAGGCCCTGACAAAACTCGCCAGCGAACCGCTGCCCTGGCTAGAGGACGTCGATCGCTTACGCATTCGCGACATTGCCGACCGGCAAATTCGGCACGTGGAGGGTATCGAAGAAATTCGAGAGCGCTGTGCCTTGGCATATGAAGAAGTGCAAAGTCGCTTGTCAGAGCAAATGAACAAACGTATGTATGTACTGTCGCTAGCAGCAGCGCTGTTTCTGCCCCTCGGCTTTTTCACTGGCCTCATGGGCATTAATGTCGGTGGCATGCCGGGGGTGGACAGTGCACTGGGCTTTTGGATTGTGGCAGCGCTTTGCGGTGTGTGCCTGACGACATTGTTGCTGATCTTCAAGAAAGAACGCTGGTTCTAGCAAGGTATTGATATGTTAAAACGCCGACTCAGTGCTGCACTGTTGTGCAGCCTACTCAGCACGGTCAGTTTTGGTGAATGGCAGGCCACTATTGAACGTGATCGCTGGGGTGTGCCACACGTGTATGGCGAGTCTGACGCCGATGCGGCCTACGGACTAGGCTATGCACAAGCCGAGGATACCTGGTCGGTTTTAGAAACGTCGCTGCCCTACTACCGAGGCAATGCTGGAGCACTGTTTGGTCCAGATGCGGCCAAGACCGATTTTTTAGTCCATTGGCTGGGACTGTGGGCCGACATTGAAGCGCGCTACCAAACCGACTTAACGCCGACCACCCGAGCTTATATTGAGGCCTTTGCGGCGGGAATCACCGACTTTGCCAGAGTGCATCCTGAACGCGTACAACATGACATCCTCCCGATTACCGGAAAAGATATTGTTGCTGCGCACATGCTGCGTCACCCAATGTTTTATGGCTTTGACGGCGAGATCAAAAACCTCTTGGCCGGCCCACCCAATCTTTCAGCCATGCCCGGTAGTGTCGAACGCGACGGTCAGCCGATCGGCTCAAATGCTATCGCCGTAGGGCCGACCCGAAGTGATGATGGCTCGACCATGCTGGTAATCAACTCACATCAACCCCTGACTGGGCCCGTCGCCTGGTATGAGGCACACATTGAATCCGGGCAAGGCCTAAACGTGATGGGAGGACTATTTCCCGGCGCCCCGGCCGTCGGCGTTGGCTTCACGCCCACCACGGCCTGGGGGGCTACGGTGAACAAACCCGATCTGGTTGATATTTACCAGCTGACTCTTAATCCTGAGAACCCGGATCAGTATTGGCTGGATGGCCAGTGGCATGATCTTGAGCGCTGGGATATTGAATTGGATGTATTGATCTGGGGTTTCATACCCTGGTCAGTAACAGAGACAGGCTATCGTTCAGCACATGGCCCGGTACTGAAAACCGAGCATGGCGCCTATGCTGTGCGCTACGCTGGCATGGGCGAATTGCGCCAAATTGAGCAGTGGCTTGCCATGAATCGCGCCAGTGATTTCAACAGCTGGAAAGAGGCTGTCGGCCTTAACCACATCCCGAGCTTTAACTTTGTTTACGCCGGACAAGCCGGCAACATCTACTTTATTCACAATGCGCAAATGCCCGAGCGGGCACCAGGCTGGCAATGGCGACTTGCCCTGCCCGGCGATCAAAGCGACTTAATTTGGCAGCGCTATCTACCTGTAGATGCTTTGCCACAGATACTCAATCCCCAGTCGGGATTCCTGTTGAGCACCAACCAAACACCATTCAACATCACGGAAGTGGAGAGCAATGTCGATGCAGCCGATTACCCGATCGAGGCCGGCTGGCAAACGCGCATGACTAATCGGGCGGTGCGAGGCCTAGAGTTATTCGCGGCGCACCCTAAGGTATCTCGGTACGATTTGCTGGCCATAAAACACGACAATCGCTATTCCCCGTCTTATCGAGGGATGGCTTATCTCCAACAGGTGCTGCAACTCACCACGAACAACGACCAGCTAGAACAAGCGCAAGCGATTATCGCCAACTGGAACGGTGCCACCGATAAGGGCAATCGCGGCGCGCCACTTGGTGTGTGCATATTGCGGGCCGAATGGCGCGCGGAAAGTGGCGGGACGGCGTTACCTGCACCGCAAGATACCCTAGAGCTCTGTGTCGATGAAGTGTTGTCTCTGCAAAATCGGCTGGACCCGACTTGGGGCGAAGTCAATCGGCACGGCAGAGGCGATACGCATGTCGCCCTGGCCGGTGGGCCCGACACATTACGCGCTGCGTATGCCTCAGAGATCGAAGATGATCACCGGCGAGTCACTGCTGGCGATGGCCTTTACTATCTCGTTAGCTGGGACGCCAACGGAAAGCAATCTGTGGTGGGCGTGCATCAATACGGCAACCACGCCGACCTCGAAGACAACCCCCACTATTTGGACCAGCTTGAGGACTACGGTAACGAGGTGCTCCATCCTGCGCTTTTTGACCGCGCGCAACGCGCGCCATGGCTGGAGCGACGCTATACAGTGAGTAGCGAAACCGTTAACAGTGAAAAGCCTTGAAAGCAAAAACAAGGGTGTAAAAAACGTCTATTAAAGGAATTGTTCGCCCCCCTCTAGCGCGACAACACTTCGGCTTTATACGGCCGCCGCCAGCCAGGTGGCTTGATTAATCGCCGCTTTGGCATCGAGCTCGCGAGCTTCATAGGCACCGCCAACTAGCTCGCTCGATAACCCAGCTTGCTGCAGCGCCTCATGTAAACCCTGATTTGGCTCCTGACCGGCACAAATGATCACGGTATCCACATCGAGCGTCCGCGGTTGACCGGCAACCAGGACGTGCAATCCGGCGTCATCAATACGCACATAATCCACGCTGTTCACCATGTTGACGCCGCGGCGATTGAGCGTCAGCCGGTGGGTCCAACCGGTGGTCTTACCCAAACCCCGTCCTACCGGCGTATCCTTGCGCTGCATCAACCAGACCTCTCGGGAGGCACGCGCCACTTGAGGCTCAATGCCGGTGACACCGCCGCGAGGGTGGTTTTCAAAATCGATGCCCCACTCACGGGCGAACACCTCGATATCCATTGCCGCTGATGGGCCTTCATGGGTAATCAACTCAGTGACATCAAAGCCAATACCGCCAGCCCCAATAACCGCTACGCGCTCGCCAATTGGTCTCGCGCCGGTGATCGCATCGATGTAGCCCATCACCATCGGATGTTCGATACCGGGAATAGCGGGCAAGCGCGGCGTGATCCCCGTGGCAATGACCGTGTGATCAAATTTACCCTCGGCTATGGTTGAGGTATCCACCATCGTGTCGAGCCTTAGCTCCACGCCAAGCACCTCAAGTCGGCGGCGGAAATAACGCAGGGTCTCGTGAAACTCCTCTTTCCCAGGAATACGTTTGGCTAAGTTAAATTGTCCTCCAATCTCATTGGCGGCATCGAACAGGGTTACGTCATGCCCACGCTCAGCCGCCGTGGTGGCATACGCCAATCCCGCAGGCCCCGCTCCCACCACTGCAATCCGTTTAGTCACTGCAGCCGGTTCAATGGCGAGTAGCGTCTCATTGCAGGCGCGAGGATTCACTAGGCAGCTAGTCATCTTCATGGAAAAGGTGTGATCAAGGCAGGCCTGATTACAGGCAATACAGGTGTTGATCTCGTCTGCACGCCCCTCCGCGGCCTTACGCATGAATTGGCTGTCCGCCAACATGGGCCGAGCCATTGACACCATGTCTGCATCACCCGCCGCTAACACGGCTTCAGCCACTTCGGGCGTATTGATTCGGTTTGAGGTGATCACAGGAATGGATACCTCACGGCGCACACGCGCCGTCACGCGAGTAAACGCAGCCCTAGGTACCATCGTAGCAATGGTCGGCACTTGCGACTCGTGCCAGGTAAAGTGCGTAGATATAAGCGTTGCGCCAACGGCTTCGATTCCCCGCGCCAACTGTGCCACCTCATCCCAACTCATGCCTCCCTGGAGCATATCCATGGCCGCAATACGAAAGATCACAATAAAATTCGGACCTACCGCTTCGCGCACCCGACGGACCACCTCGACGGGGAAGCGCATGCGATTTTCAAAGCTACCGCCCCATTGGTCGTCGCGTTGGTTGGTCTTCTCGACTAAAAACGTCGACAACAGGTAGCCGGCTGAGCCAATAATCTCAACGCCGTCGTAGCCCGCCTCTTTGGCCAATTGCGCGCAGCGCGCATGGTCTGCAATCTGCTTCTCAATACCCGCCTCATCCAATGCCGAAGGCGTATAGGCACCGATCCGGGAACGAATCGCCGAGGGCGCTACCGTCGCGGCGTTGTGTGCAAGGGGTCCCATGTGAAGGATTTGCAAGCAAAACTTGACCTCAGGAGCGGCTGCATGAACCGCATCGGTCACCAGCCGATGGCCCGCCACTTCCTCGGCTGTACTCAATTTTGAGGCGCTGAATACGGGATTGCCCTGCTCATCACTGACCGACAGGCCACCTTCTTCGTTGGGTGATATGCCACCCGTGATAATCATGCCCACCCCACCGGCCGCGCGCTCGGCATAATAGGCTGCCATGCGCTCAAAGCCATCTGGCAGCTCCTCTAAACCCGTATGCATGGAGCCCATAATGGAGCGGTTACGTAACTGGGTGAATCCCAAATCCAAGGGCTCAAAAAGGTGCGGGTAATGGGCGGAGCCCTCAGCCAAATCAACAACAGTCATCGTGGTATCCAGTGATGTCATAACGGCGTCCAGAATAACAACTGCAACCGGTATCGTTAAGTGCAACGCCAATCGCGCGAGAATGGTAGGCTTCGCTTCCCAGTAGAGAGGAATCCCTCATGCGAAATGGTGCCGAACTGTTGATAACAGCGCTGGCCGACGCCGGTGTCGAAGTTTGCTTTGCCAATCCCGGAACCTCAGAGATGCAACTGGTCGCGGCGATTGACAAAGAGCCGCGTATTCACGCTGTGCTGGGGTTGTTTGAAGGCGTCGTCACCGGCGCTGCCGATGGCTATGGCAGAATGGCCGATAAACCCGCCTTGACCCTGCTGCACCTGGGCCCCGGTCTCGGTAATGGCACCGCCAACTTACATAACGCCAAGCGAGCCAGCTCCCCGGTGCTCAATATGATCGGCGATCACGCTACTTATCATCGTCAGTATGACGCTCCGCTCACCTCAGACATCGAGGCCTTTGCAAAGCCTGTATCTGACTGGATTGGCAGCGCCACCTGCCCTGAAGACCTAGCAGCTGTTGGTATCGACGGTTATCAGCAGGCCTGTCGATACCCCGGTCAAGTGGCGAGCTTTATTGCGCCGGCCGACTGCGCGTGGAACGACTGCGATGCACCCATTCCCAGCGCGAGAGTGGTCCCAGCCAACGTTGCAACCGACCAAGCCATTAACAGTGCGGCAGAGCGAATACAAGCTGCGAGCCGTCCTGTGCTATTCCTCGGTGGTCGTGCCCTGCGTGAAGACGCCCTTTACCAGGCGGGCCGGATTGCGGCGGCCACCGGCGCACGGCTCGTGAGCGAGACTTTTTCGACACGGTTACAGCGCGGGGTCGGTCGAGTCGCCGTCGAGCGGCTGCCCTATTTCGGTGAACAGGCAGCCGAGCACTTGGCTGGCACTGATGTGATGGTCATTGTCGGCAGCAAGGCGCCCGTGTCTTTCTTTGCCTATCCGGGAAAACCCAGCGTGCTCACGCCCGATCTCTGTCATATCGAGAACCTGGCAGACGTTCACACCGATGCCCTTGATACCCTAACGCGGCTCGCAGATGTACTTTCAGCACCCACCACCATCGATGTGGTGACTAAAGCGCCGGAGCAGCCACTCGAGTCGGGACCATTGAATATGATGGAGCTGGGCAAGGTCATGGGTAATCGACTCCCCGAACAAGCCATCGTCTCCGACGAGGGCGCCACCAATGGCCTGGGCGTGTTTTTATTCACAGCTAACGCAGCCGCCCACGACTGGCTGATGCTTACCGGCGGCGCCATTGGGCAAGGCCTGCCGGTGGCCGTGGGCGCCGCCATGGCCTGCCCCGACCGCAAGATCATCGCTCTTCAAGCCGATGGTTCAGCCATGTACACGCCGCAAGCGCTCTGGACCCTGGCCCGTGAAAAACTCGACGTTACCGTGGTGCTGCTGAACAACCGATCCTATGCCATCCTCAATATAGAAATGGATCGAGTTGGCGCGCAGGCAGGCGCCAAAGCGCGGTCGCTACTGGATTTATCCAACCCCGACATCGACTGGGTGGGATTGGCAACCAGCCTGGGTGTGTCAGCAGAACGCGTTACTACAACCGAGGCCTTCGACAGCGCGTTTGCAGCGGCAATGCAAGTCCGTGGGCCACATCTCATTGAAGCCATCCTGCCCGGTATGCCCGGCTTACCCGCGTAGGTATTAAATCGCTTATGTGGTGCAGCCGGCTTTGATATCATGCCGACTCGATCATTCCCCCACTAAAGAGGCCCACCATGGCTTTCAGCGAACGGCTCAACATGAGCGAATTCGCCTGGACCGCGCTTGAATCGCGTGAACGTCCAATGCACGTTGCTACCCTGCTCATTTATTCACTTCCGGAAAATGCAGAACCAGACTACCTCACAAATTTAGTCAGCAAACTGCGCGAATCGACCGAATTTGTTGACCCGTTCAATAAACGCTTTGTCGCTCCAAGTTTAATTCGCCCATACCCCACCTGGACGCGGGACTTTGATCTCGACATGGAATATCACGTCCGGCATCTGGCGCTACCCGCGCCCGGTGGCGAGCGCGAATTGGGTGCTCTCATTGCGCGCCTTCACAGTAACCCCTTAGATTTCAAACGCCCCCTTTGGGAATACCACGTGATCGAAGGCTTAGAACAGGACCGCTTTGCCATCTACTTCAAAATGCATCACGCGCTCGTCGACGGCGTTGCGGGCGTGCACATGCTGCAACGCTCCATGTCAACCGATCCAAAAGACCTTCGAGCGCCCTCGCTGTGGTCAGCGCGAGCGCCATTGGAAATTAATGAAACGGATCAATCGGTTTCAAGACTGCGGCGCGCCATGACTGGCGCAGCTCGATCTCTCACCTCGTTAAATCACGTGAGTCGTTCACTGTTACAAGTGGCGAGAGCTGCTCGCGACGAACAGGATCCGTTTTCACTGCCGTTTCAGGCGCCCTCCTCTATCTTAAATGGTCGCATTGGTAGCCAGCGGCGCTTCGCCACTCAGACCTATCCTTTTTCTCGCATACGCCGACTCTCAAAGATTGCAGGCTGCACGGTAAATGACATTATTCTAGCCCTGAGCAGCGGCGCCCTGCGCCGATTCCTTCGGGAGCTCAATGCTCTGCCTGGACAGCCCATGACTGCCGGTGTTCCCGTATCGCTGCGTGCCAAAGACGATCAAGGTGCGGGCTCGGCCGTCGCTTTCATTATTGCTAATTTGGCAACCCATGTTGCCGATCCTTTGAGACGCCTCGAGGTTATCTCCAAGTCCACCTCACGCTCGAAAACACTCATGTCTGAACTGTCCCGTGAAGAGATTGAGAATTTCAGCGCACTGATGTTGACACCACAGTCCTTGCAAACTGTATTGGACTTAGAGGGTCGCACACGCCCTGTATTCAATGTCACAGTGTCAAATGTGCCAGGACCCACAGAGACCCTTTACCTTCAGGGCGCGAAACTTGAAACGATGTTCCCGGTGTCTGCTGTAACCCACGGGCAGGCCCTAAACATCACGTGCTACAGCTACGGCGGCAATATCTCTTTCGGCTTTGCCGGCTGCCGAGACAGTGTTCCTCACCTGCAGCGGCTCGCAGTTTACACCGCCGAGGCCCTAGATGAGCTCGAGCAGGTGCTGCTACCAAGAGAGACTGTTCAGGCGGTTGAGACGCCCGAGAAAGCTCCGCGACGACGTGCCAAGGCCAGTTCAAAATAGGTATGCAGCGGACGATTACACCACCTGGCCGCCTGAAAGCGGCCTCCGACATGCCGAGAGCCTGCTTAGAGGCCGGCACAGTTGCCATGAACTGGTGGTGGTTACGGCAACTCCCAAAAGGCGACGGCCATCCAGTAATGGTCATTCCAGGGTTCGCCGGAAGTGATACCTATAACAAACCGCTCATCCACTTTTTGAAGCGACAGGGTTACCACGCTGTCGGTTGGAAACAGGGAGTTAACCTAGGACATAGTCACCTCGATCTAGATCGTCTGTCTGAGCGTGTTGATAAGCTGTTCCGTCGGGAGGGGCGCCCTATCAGTCTGATTGGTCACAGTCTCGGCGGCATCTTCGCGAGAGAAATTGCTCGACGACATCCCGAAAAGGTTCGGTTGGTGATGAGTTTAGGCAGCCCCGTGGCGCGCGCGCGCAATGCGGCTTCCAACCTAAATGTGCTCTACCGGCAAATGAACACCACACCCGCCGAGATCCAAGAGAGCGACTGGCACTTACCCCCGCCAGTACCGACAACGGCGCTCTATTCGCGTTTCGACGGCGTACTTGATTGGCGAGTCTGCCTGCAAGCCAGCGGCCATGCGAAGACCGAAAATGTGGAGGTCATGGGTAGCCACAATGGGCTTACTCTCAACGTCATGAGCTGGATAGTAATCGCCGATCGACTAGCACAACCCGAATGGCGGTGGCGCCCATTTAGACACAACCGATTGTGGCGGCTGGTCTTCAACAAACCGGCGTGGAAGCCGGAGGCCGGCGGGAAAAATAGCGCGTATGATATGTACTATGAAAATGACGTCCCCTCTAATTCCGCGAGTGCTTGACCCCAAGTTTGGCTTGCATGCTAGGCGATCCTGCACTCGTTACTTGGTGCGCACAATGCGCCTGCCGTCAATAACACTGCCGGTTGTTTTGCTGGGATTAACCTTACTGGCTGGCTGTGATAATCCGCAGCAAGCCGCCAATGAAACACGCTCCGCAACACGCACGGTCCCCGTGGTAACAGCACAGACTGAACGTCAGGCGCTCAAAGAAACCGTGACGGCAGTGGGTACGGCGCGGGCGCAACACAGCGTGACGTTATTCCCCGAATCAGCTGGTATCGTCACCGGGGTCTATTTTGAGGCGGACCAATTAATCGACGAAGGCAGCGTGCTTCTACAACTTGATGACCGCGATGAGCGGCTGGCCGTGTCTCTGGCTCAGGTCAACTTAGACGATGCTGAACGCCAAGTGAAACGGTTGCTATCGGTTAATCGTCAGAGCGGCAATATTGCTCAGAGCCAGATTGACACCGCACAAGCACAGGTAGACGCAGCCAATATTGCTCTCGAGAAAGCGCTGGTGGCACTCGATCGCCGCCGCGTTAAAGCTCCTTTCACCGGTCGTGTGGGCATTACTGACATAGATGCCGGCGATCGTGTCGATACCGCCACTCAAGTCACCACACTCGACAACCGCCAAACCCTGCTCGTGGATTTCACCGTCCCCGAGGCATTCACCCGGCAGGTGATTGAAGGCACATTGGTATCTGCCTCGCGCTGGCACAAAGACTCCCAAACGTACCAGGGGACAGTGGTCGCGGTTGACTCGAGAATAGATCCCCAATCACGCGCCTTCATTGCCAGAGCCGCCTTCAATAATGACAGCGACACCCTTCGCCCAGGTATGGCCTTTCAAATAAGTGCCGACGTTTCACGAGGGACCTTCCTTGCCGTCAACAACGTGTCGGTCCAGTGGGGTGCCGACGGCGCTTACCTGTGGATTATTGAGCAAGACCGGGCGACCCGAAGGGAGGTTGCCTTGGTTAAACGCCAGGGTGAAAAACTTCTGATCGAGGCCGATATTGCCGACGGCGCAAACGTTGTCACCGAGGGCGTTCAGTCCATGCGTGAGGGTATCGCCGTTACCATTGTTGGCAAAGACGCTACCGGCGCCGTGGCGAAATCCTCGGTCGCTCTGGAAAACGCCGGTGGCGACTGAGCTGTCCAAACAGACTTCCTTGGGTCTTCCAGGACTGAGCGTCCGCCGCCCCTGGTTGGTAACCGTTCTCAATCTATTGATCGCTATTGCCGGCATTGCCGCTCTACTGGGCATCGAAGTGCGTGAATTGCCCAACGTTGATCGCCCAACGGTCATGGTCAGAGCCATGGTTCCTGGGGCTTCCCCAGAGACCATGGATTCTGAAGTCACTCGCCTGCTAGAAGGCGCGATTGCCCGAGTTTCAGGCGTCAAAGATATCGGTTCCTCCAGTGAAGAAAATAACTCCCGGATTTGGGTGCAATTTGAGCCCGGTATTGATGTAGACCAGGCAGCCTCTGACGTGCGCGAAGCTATCAGCCGCATAGAACGCGACTTGCCTGACGCCACCGAAGAACTCTCCGTTTTTAAAGCTGACAGTAATGGCGAAGAAATTATGCGAATTGCTGTTCGCAGCGACGTCTATGCCGAAGCTGAACTCGCCCGGATCATTGAAAAAGAAATCATTCCTAATTTCATCTCGCTTCCCGGCGTGGCAGATGTACCTTTGTTTGGCGATCGCTCCGAGGTACTCCGTATCATTCTCGATCCGCTCAGACTGACGAGTTTCGGCCTCACCGTCAGCGACGTTCGTGCAGTACTACAGGGAGCGCCGTTAGACATTCCCGCGGGCAGCTTCCGCACCGGCGATCAACAACTGCTGGTTCGGGCAGATGCAGCGGTAACTCGGGAAGAGGATATCGCGGCACTCATCATCCGGGATAACGTGCGTCTAAAAGATGTTGCCAGCGTAGCCTTCACTCCCGCCGATAGCCAATCACTGGTACGCCTCGACGGTGAGATGGTCGTGGGACTGGGCATTATTCGTCAGGCTGGGTCCAACACCATTGAAATTTCTGAGGGGGTGCGGTCCGCCATGGAGCGCATCAATCAGCGCTACAGCGACGTGGAACTCAGCATCATTTCCGATAACGCCGTTTTTATTAAGGGCGCCGTGCGCGAGGTCCTAGTGACCTTGGCGATTTCAATTATGGTTGTCATCGCGACCATCCGGCTATTCTCGGGCTCCATGCGCCTGACGCTCATACCCGCAATCGCCATACCGGTATCGCTCTTGGGTACGATGGCCGCCAGTTGGATACTAGGCTTCTCTGTAAACATCCTCACACTGCTAGCACTTGTCTTGGGTACCGGGCTCATCGTCGACGACGCCATCGTGGTATTGGAGAGTATCCAGCGGCGGCGCAGTGAGGGATTGGCTGGTAGTGCTGCTGCCGTTGTTGGCACACGCAAGGTATTCTTCGCCGTAATCGCCACCACTGCCGTGCTAATCGCTGTTTTCATCCCCATCGCCTTTTTGCCAGGCACCGCCGGACGCCTGTTCCGCGAGTTTGGTTTGGTGCTGGCTGTGGGCGTCGCGATTTCCTCGCTAGTTGCGCTTACTCTAGTACCGGCTGCGATGGCAAAGCTGCCCATTAAAGCCCCTAGCCACCGTCACCTCGATGCCCTCGGTAACGCGCTACTGTCATTCTACGGACGCACTTTAGATCGTGTATTACGCCATCCCATTAAAACGGCGGCCTTGTGTGTCACCTTGGCGATATTGGCAGGCAGCCTTTACACGCAGTTACAGCGCGAACTACTGCCGTCAGAAGATCGCGGCGATATTAATATATTGGCCGTAGGTCCCGACGGCGTCGGCCTGAACTATAGTGAGCGGCAAGGGGATCGCTTAGAAAACATACTGGTGCCACTGAGGGACCAGGGTGAGATCGCATCACTCTATACCGTCGTGGGACGCTGGGATCCCAATATCGTATTCATTACTGCCAGGTTAGCACCTTGGTCCGATCGCGAACGCAGTCAACAAGATATTGCCGCTGAACTCACCCCAATACTGGCTCAGCTTCCCGGCGTCAACACCCGTATCTTTGGAGCCAATTCCCTTAATTTACGTAACGCTTTCGGTGGCGGCGTGCGACTGGCATTACTGGGAAGTGACTACGACCAAATTTTTGCCGCCGCACGCACCTTCTCTGACGCAGCCCAAGAGCAAATTGTGAGCGTGCAGCAAGCGCGACTGGGATACGACCCCTCCCAGCCGCAGCTGTCACTGCAAATCGATCGACAGCGTGCATCAGACCTGAACATCTCGCTCACGGAATTGTCACAAACGCTTAGAGTTATGGTCGACGGTATTCGGGTTGTTGACCTTAATGTGGACGATCAAACCGTGCCGATAATTCTTGAAGCCGGCAGTCAAAAAATCCGCGATCCCAATGACTTGGTCAACCTTTACATCCGCACGCAAAACAATGACCTGGTCCCGCTTTCCAGCTTGGTCACGCTAGAGGAGCATGGCGTAGCAGCACAGCTCGATCGTGTTGAACAGCGCAGAGCCATCTCTATCGATATTGCGCTCAAGGCGGGATTTACCCTGCAAGAGGCGTTGGATGATCTGATGGACCTTGCCGAGCGCACATTGCCCCCTGGCATTACCCTTGTCCCCCAGGGCGAGGCCGCCGCCTTAAATGAGACCAACCGCGATACCCTGGTGACTTATGGCTTGGCCTTACTTATTGTTTTTTTGGTGCTGGTAGCCCAGTTCGAAAGTTTAACCTCGGCGCTGGTCATTATGACGATCGTTCCCTTCGGTCTGGCAGCAGCCGTGTTCGCCCTATACATGACCGGGACCTCTCTCAACATTTACTCGCAAGTGGGCCTAGTGATGCTCATTGGTTTGATTGCCAAGAACGGCATCCTGTTAGTTGAATTTGCCGACCAACTGCGCGACGAAGGTAAGGGCGTGTCCGCAGCCATTACCGAAGCTGCACAGGTGCGTCTCCGCCCTATCGTCATGACACTGATGTCCACCGTGCTCGGCGCACTGCCGCTGATAATGGCCAGTGGCCCCGGGGCGGAAGCTCGCTCGGCGGTAGGCTGGGTAGTCTTTGGTGGCTTAGGTCTGGCCGCCCTGTTCACGCTCTATCTAACACCGGTGGTTTATCTGGGGCTGGCAAGGTTTAGCAAACCGCGCTCGGCAGCGCGCCTGCGCCTGGAGAGAGAGTTAAAAGGCGTATAGAGGCACTTTGTGTAACTTTTAGATTACATAAAAATAGTCATCAATAATTGACGCCGGGCTTGCAACCGTGGAACATACGAGTACACAGCTGCAAGACTGACAATATGGCCGATACCGCCCTTCTCACTCTGGGCCGCTTACCCAAAGCCCTAACGTTAGCTAGAGCGCTAAAAAGTGCGGGCTACCGCGTGGTTATCGCCGAGCCTTTTCGCTGGCATGTTGCACGCCCGTCCAGAGCGGTGGATCGCTCGTTTAAGGTGCCCTCTCCCAATCAGGATCCAGCGGCCTATTTGCGCGCGCTAAGCAACATTATCGTCGACGAAAACGTGGACTTAGTGGTCCCTGTTTCAGAAGAAATCCACCACATTGCCGCCCTCAGGAAAAATTTGCCTGAGCAAGTGCGAATGCTAGGGCCAACACAATCCGACCACAGCGAACTCCACAACAAGGCAACATTCATCGAACGCGTCCAGCGCATGGGACTGCCGGCGCCAGAGACACACCTAGCCGACAGTGCGGCGGCACAATTACTGTCCACATCTCGAGACTTCGTGGTCAAACCCATCGACGGCTGCTCCGGGGTAGGGCTGTCCCTCCACCGGCAAGGAGACCAGCTGCCCGCCTTTACCCGCCCCTCTGTCGTTCAGCAACGCGTCGAGGGTGAAACCTTAAGCACCTTGTCGTGGCTGCAAAATGGAAAAGAGTTCGGTACGGTGGTTTACAGACCACGCGTGCTTTCCGGCACGGTCGCAGTCTGTTTCGAACGCGTGGACGGCTTGGTCAGCGTACACAACTGGGTCAGTGAATTTCTGAGCGGACTCGATTTCACGGGATTTATTGGTTTTGATTTTATCCTGGCAGATGATGGCACGCCCTGGCCGCTTGAATGTAACCCTCGCCTCACCAGCGGAATCCACTTCTTTGACCACACCTGTCTGGGTCGTTTACTTGCGCAAGACACCCACTTAGATCAGTTGCCACTGAATAACACACGCAAGTGGCAGTGGTCATACAGCACGCTTACCGAGGCCTACGCTGGCATTTTCAAGGGCCGTTTTGGCGACGCTGCCCGGGCCTTGCAACACCTAATCAGCGCCCGAGATGTCGTTTGGTCATGGCGAGATCCACTCCCCTACTTTTTGATGACTCCGATGTCATGGGAGCTTCTCAAACCGGCTATCACCGAGGGCATCAGTTTGGGCGAAGCCTGCCAACGTGACATCGCTGCACTTTGGAGTGAGTGCAGCGCCATTAGGTCGCGCGGCGATGGACGTGAAGCTTGATCTGCTGGGCAGGTCGGGTGGTCAAGCGCGCCGCCGGTCGGACCGGTGCCTGATCAGCACGCGCAAAATCAAAACGCCTAAGCAGGCTAGCCATAATCAAAATCGCCTCCGTTTGTGCGAACCCGGCGCCAACACAGGTGTGATGTCCTTGACCAAATGGAATATAGGCACCAGGCATCAAACCACCCTCGTTTTCAGGCAAAAAACGCTCGGGCATAAAGGTGTTCGGCCTGGGCCAGAATTGTTGGTGTCGATGCAGCGTCCAAGGCGAGATCATCACCAGCGCACCGCGCTTAAGACGCCGCCCCCCAACATTTGTGGCCTCGAGTGCGACGCGCGGCATAAAAGTGATCGGGGGGTACAAGCGCAGCGTTTCTTTAAAAAATGCCTTCACCATCGGCAGTTGTCGGATGTGCTCAAAGGTCAGCGGCGCATCGCTGACTACCCGGTCAATTTCTTCACGCAGCCTTGCGACCCAATCCGGGCGCTCCGCACACACATAGAACACCCAGGTCAGCACACTGGCGGAGGTTTCGTGGCCAGCGAGAAAAAAGACACCGAGTTGGTCAATCAGCGCCTCGCGATCGAAGGCCTCCCCGGTTTGCACATCTCTCGCAGCAATAACCGCACTGGCAATATCATTAAAGCTGGACGAAGAATCAAGGTGGCTATCCACCAATACACCAAGATGACGGCGAATCCGCTCGCAGGCCGCCAAGACCTCGGGTGCCTGCGGCGTTGGAGTCCACGCCGGCTGGAAAATCAGTCGGAAGATATCCACTTGCGCCACCGATCGCTCAAACACGGTGAAGTCATCAAAAACCTCCAGCGCCACCTGAGAAGTCAATGGTGTCGAAAAGGTGGTTCGACAAATGACATCCGCCGTCAGGTGGCTCATTGCCAAATCCAGCGAGAACGCCTCACCGGTATCCGCGTGCTGATCAAGCGTAACGAGGTGATCAGCAACCGCAGCAGTCATAGCGCTAAAAGCGTGGCCGATTCGCATGTGGCTAAAAGCGGGATCGATCATGGCGCGCTGCCGACGCCAGCGCTCACCGTCTGTGACAAAAATGGAATCGCCAATCAACGACTCCAGAGCGTTGACCATCAAATCGCTTTTGGGAAAGACTCCTTGCTCATTGCGAAGAATTTCCCGAACCAATTCGGGCTTATTGAAAAGCACGGTGGAGCGCCGCGAGTAACCCAGATTCCCATATTCAAAGCGGTAGGCACCGGCCGGCAACAACTCCAGAAGATTGCCGTCACCGTGCCAGAGTACTCGCAGCAGCGAGGGCAGTGCCGGCATGGGCCTAGGATAAGGCGGAATAAAATCGCTGTCGGACATGTGTTACCGATCTATCAGAGCCAAGTCATTCAGTATGGGAGTGCGCAGTGATGCTGTCGAGTCTCACTCTGTTTAAATTGCTGGTGGCTGCACATATCGCGAGCGGTAGCGTTGGCTTGGTCAGTTTTTGGTTGCCGGTTTTCGGAAGAAAAGGCAGTGCGTCACATATAAAAACTGGCAAACTCTTCATCAACACCATGCTGATGACCGGCTCAGTGGCTGTTCTCATTGCGACCACCACTCTGATCGATCCTATCGGTACCCACCCTCACCTCGGCACCCATGCCTTTTTCGCAGACCCAGCGCATATCCAGGGGATCTTCGGCTGGATGATGCTCTACCTAGCCACACTGACTATTAACCTTGCCTGGCAAGGCCGAAACGTGATGCGCAACCGCGACAATCATCGGCGCAACCTCGCCTGGCACAATTTGCTGTCTCAGGGCTTGCTGACCCTCGCGGCAGCCAATTGCCTCTGGCAGGGCTGGCAGATCAATCAAGTTATGATGATGGCTCTGTCGATCGTGGGCTTCGCCACCGTTGGCACCAATCTATGGTACAGCTGCAAAAAGCACCCCACCCGCGCCGAGCGCTTGAAAGAGCACATTAAATGCCTCGTGGGCGCCGGCATATCGGTCTACACAGCTTTCCTGGCGTTTGGTGCTGTGAGACTGATGCCTGAGCTCGCGCTCACCCCCGCTCTATGGTCCGTGCCACTGATCACTGGACTCTCATTGATCATCTATCACCAACGCGCCGTCGCGCTCCAATTTAATAAAGCCCCCGCCTTACAATCATGACACTCAAACGCGTTGCGATTATCGGTGCGGGTGCGGGTGGCCTAGCGGCCGCGATCGACATGGCCCGTGCTGGGTGGCAGGTCGATCTGTTTGAGCGCGGCAGCCATGTGGGCGGAAAAATGTGCCAAGCACAGTTGGCAGGACAAGGCATTGATGCGGGTCCAACGGTTTTTACCATGCGCTGGGTGTTTGAGCAGTTGTTTGCCGACGCGGGTCGTAAATTTCAGCAGGTCGTGGATCATAGACCAGCACAGTGTCTAGCCCGACACTTTTGGACCCAAGGCGGCCGACTTGACCTTCACCCCAGCGTGGCAGATTCGGCCACTGCGATCGCTGAATTTAGCGGCGCTAAAGAGGCTGATGGCTATCGTCGGTTCATGGCGGACAGTGAAAGCCTCTATAACTTACTGAAAGACAGTTTCATGGATGCTGACAAGCCCAGCCCACTGGGTCTCGGCAGGCGCATGGGCCCGAGCGGGCTTTTCCAGCTCGCCAAGATCGCAGGATTGCGCAGCTACTGGCAACAGCTCGACCGCTATTTCAATGATCCTCGGCTGAAGCAGCTGTTCGCACGTTACGCCACCTACGTAGGATCCTCCCCCCTAAAATCACCAGCGCTTCTCATGCTTATTGCTTGGGTAGAACAAACCGGCGTCTGGCTACTTCCCGGCGGCATGCAATCACTGGCGAGCGCCATGGCGCAACTAGCCACTGATCTGGGGGCCTGCATTCATTTAAACACCGAGGTATCAGTGCTGAACGTGCAGCGAGACCAGCTCGCGGGCGTGAAACTCAACAACGGAGATGAGCTTAAGTTCGATGCTGTCATCTATAACGGTGACTTTGCGGCGCTTAGTGGGGGATTGCTCGGCGAGGCAGCAAGGGCCGCGGTCCCTTCGGTACAACCTAGACAGCGCGGTCTCTCCGCTGTTACCTGGTGCCTAAACGCACGCACCACCGGCGCAGCGCTGCAATACCATAACGTCTGTTTTAGCCACCGCTATGCCGAGGAGTTTACGGCCATTTTTGAGCGTAAACAGATTACCAATCATCCGACGGTCTATGTATGCGCCCAGGATCGCATCGACGGGAATACACCGGGCGATAGCGAGCGGCTACTCTTGCTCATCAACGCGCCGGCCCGCGGGGACATGGCGCCCATGACCGCGGAAGTTATCGAGCAATTGCGTGAAGCAACGTGGCGGGTGCTGGACGAATGTGGCATCCACATCGCCCACGATCCCAACAGCAGCAGCTGCGCTAGCCCCACCGATTTCCATCAACGCTTTCAGGGCAGCGGCGGATCACTGTATGGCAGAGCAACCCACGGTTTGATGTCAAGCTTTGCCCGTCCCGGCGCCCGCAGCTCAGTTAAAGGGCTCTACCTGGCAGGCGGCACCGTGCATCCCGGCCCGGGTGTGCCCATGGCGACGATCTCGGGTCGACTCGCTGCCAGAGCATTGCTTGCCGATCAAATTCGACGCTAATTCGCTTGTCGCCAGAAGGTGCGCAATGCAGCCACCACGGTTTCAGTTTGCTCCCAGTGTGGCAGTCCCAAGCTGGGCCCCACTCGCCTAGACTGTACTCGAGGGTTCAACGCTTCCAGCTCCCCTATGCGATCAAAGTTAACATTGGGGTCCTTGTCATAGAACACCTGCATAGGCACTGAGACCGAGGCATACAACGTATCCAAGGCGTTTGGGGTAAACAATCCCATCGACAAGAAAGCGAACGGGGCAAAGCGCGCATCTTTCTGACGCGCGCTCAACCAAGCGTAACGTGTAAGCTCTTTAGGGACCGAGCCCACAAATGCCTGCCCCAGAAAATACCGGATACTCAGGCGGGTTGTTAAAAGACGAAAAAGCCCGACGCCCAATCCCGGCAGGCGCAAAAATGAGGCGATCCGATCCCCCACCTCGGGTCCGGGCGGCTCCCTAGAACCCATGCCCGTGGGTGAAATAGCAGTAAACGTAGCGCAGGGCGTAGCGTTATCCCGCAAAGCCCTCGCCACAAACTCAGCTGTTAACGAAAATGCCACAATATCCGGTGATTCCGGGCATAGCGCCCGGACGCAGGTATCGATGGCCTCAGCAAAAAGTTGTGGGCTGTAGGCCAATGGCCCACGCTCGGACAGACCAAAACCCGGAAGATCAAGAGCAATAACCGCACGTTCAGCACAAAAGGCGTCAAATAGCGGCTTCATCTCCATCGCGCTGGGTGCGGCGTTGACACTGTGCAGCAACACTAGCGGCCGCCCCTGCTTCAACGGGCCTTGGTAATAACGGACGACAGGCCCTGACGGGAGGGTCAACTCACCCATATCACCCTGAATCGCAGGTGTAAGCGGGACTTGATACTGCCGAAACATAATCAATTTTTCCTTGAGATTGTCGCAAACCGAGCAAAATACGTCTTTTTATTAATACGCAAAAAACGTCAGGAGTAGTTTACACTGTAGCGGAATTTTGCTGGAGCAGTCAGCCAATGGCCATTGCCTACCCCTTCAGCGCCATTGTGGCGCAGGAAGACATGAAACAAGCCTTGCTGATTGCAGCTGTCGACCAAGCCGTTGGCGGCGTGCTAGTCATGGGAGACCGTGGCACAGGAAAATCCACGGCGATCCGCGCGCTCGCCGCCTTACTGCCCAAAATTGACGTTGTTCGCGATTGCCCCTACCACTGCGCACCCGAGGCCAAAAAGCCGGGGTTGTGTGCCAACTGCTCTCCCCCTGCAAAAACACAACCGGGACGTGTGAGCCTAACCATCCCCGTCGTGGACCTGCCTCTGGGCGCCACAGAGGATCGCGTGATTGGCGCTCTTGATATTGGCCGAGCTCTCAATGACGGCGAGAAGGCATTTGAGCCTGGCCTGCTCGCGCAAGCTCACCGAGGCTTTCTCTACATTGACGAAGTGAATCTTCTAGAAGATCACATTATTGATTCGCTGTTAGACGTGGCTGCGTCCGGTGAAAATGTGGTCGAACGAGAGGGACTCAGCATCCGTCACCCCGCGCAATTTGTCTTGGTCGGCAGTGGCAACCCCGAGGAAGGCGAACTGCGCCCCCAACTGCTAGACCGATTTGGCCTATCAGTGGACATCAGCACGCCAAACAACGTCGCCGAGCGGGTAGAGATCATTCAGCGACGGGATGAGTTTGAGCGCGATCGCGACGCCTTTGTGAAGCGCTGGCAGCGCAAAGAAAGCGCTCTGCGCCGCAAAATTCAAAAGGCGCGAGGCCTACTGGCGGACGTGCAAACACCCACCGACGCACTAGAGTCGGCAGCGGAATTATGTCTGGCACTGGGTACCGATGGCCTGCGTGGCGAGCTGACACTTATCCGAGCGGCACGCGCGCTGGCCGCACTACAAGGAAGAGAGGCGATAAACCGCGATCACATTCGGGCTGTCGCCATCATGGTGCTGCGCCATAGGCTGCGACGCGACCCCCTAGATGAAGCTGGCAGTGACGTCCGCATTGGTCGCGTCCTGGAGGCGCACTTCGGCTGATGATATCGGCAACGGAGCCATCCGCTTGGTCCTTTGCTACCCGTGCCATGGCGGTACTAGCAGTCGCACCCCATGCCCTTGGCGGCTTACACCTGCGGGCGTCACCGGGCCCCATTCGCGACCATTGGCTAACCGAATTCAAGCAGCTGTCTGGCACCGACGGCATTAAGAAAATCCCCATCGGCGTGTCTGAATCCAGACTACTCGGGGGATTAGATCTCACCGCCACCCTGCAACTCGGCAGACCCGTTGCCGAGCGCGGCCTGCTGGCGAATTGCCATCAATCAATCGCCCTGCTGGCCATGGCCGAACGTGCCAGCGACAGTACCGTGACCCACCTCTGTACGGCATTGGATCAAGGCTTTGTGCGCCTCGAGCGAGACGGCCTGACAGCTACCCACTCGGCAGAGCTCGCGATTATTGCGCTGGACGAAGGCATAGAAGACGAAAATATCGCACCCAGACTGCGAGAGCGGTTGGCGCTAAGGGTTGATCTATCGGGTATTAGCCTCGCCGATCTCAGTGATCATTCATCGACACAGGAACAGATTGCTGCTGCCCGCGAGCGCTATTTGAGCATCGAGTTAGCTACCGACAAGCGTGAATTAATCGTGCAGTTCTCTCTGGCGCTGGGGATCGATTCACCTAGGGCTTGGCTGCAGGCGCTACACGTTTTAAAAATTCTCTGTGCGCTGGACGGTTTCAACGAGCCCTCCGAGCAACACCTACTTGAGGCGGTGGCGCTAACGTTTTCACACCGCGCGACCCGACTGCCGCAAAGTCCCGAGCCGCCTGCAGAGCAGCCTGAGCCCACGCCGCCACAGGAAGCACAAGAGGGTGATACTGAATCGACACCACCCCCAGAAAAATCTGCACTTCCAGAAGACATACTGGAGGCTGCGCTGGCAACTCTACCGCCTGACGTTTTGCGTGCACTGACCGGCGGACTGGCCAAGCGATTACAGTCAAAATCGAGTAGCCGTGCGGGAGCTGCCCAGCGGCATCAAACCCGCGGCAGACCTGCGGGCACCACCAGAGGTCAGCCGGGCCATGGCAAGCGACTCAATATACTTGCGACCCTTCGAGCCGCGGCACCGTTCCAAAAATTGCGGGCGGTTGAGAGTGACCAACCCCGAAGAATTCGTGTACTGCCAGATGACTTCCGTCTCACGCGCTATAAACATCGACGGAGCCACACCACAGTATTTGTGGTCGATGCATCAGGCTCGTCGGCGCTGCATCGATTGGCTGAGGCTAAAGGCGCCATAGAATTATTATTAGCCGAGTGTTACGTCCGACGAGACCAGGTCGCACTAATCGCCTTTCGTGGCCAGCAAGCCGAATTGCTGCTGCCACCTACACGCTCACTCGTGCGTGCCAAAAAATCCCTCGCTGCACTCCCCGGTGGCGGCGGCACCCCGCTGGCCAGCGCCATTGCGTTGGCGACCCGCATTGCCGAACAGGTGCAAGCTGCCGGTGGTAATTCAGGCGTAGTTTTCCTCACCGATGGGGTGGCCAACATTGATCGGGAGGGCCGCCCAGGTAGACGCCAAGCCAGTGAAGATGCCAAGTTGGCAGCTCATCATTTTCGCGGCCAGGGCATCCCAAGCCTTCTCATAGACACCGCGCCTCGACCTCAACAGCGGGCTCGAGAACTGGCGCAAGACTTGCGGGCAGAGTACCTACCGATGCCCAGAGCTGATGCCACCGCACTCAGTCGCGCCGCGCAACACGTCAACATAAGCTGATTATGCTGCCCCCCGTTGATTGGCCTAACCGCCAGTTCAGTCGTTCGATCACCAGCCATGGAACCCACTGGCATGTTCAAATTGTTGGGAGCGGGCCGGTCCTACTGTGTGTGCATGGCACCGGCTCCTCCGGCCACTCTTTTGCACCGCTATCTCAGCTCTTAAAACAGCGCTTTACTCTGGTAATACCGGACCTTCCGGGCCATGGCTTTACCGAAGGCTTGGAACAACATCAAACCACGCTAGAGTTAATTGCTGACCATCTGAGCGGCCTGCTCGCAGAACTTAACCTCTCGCCCGAACGCATTATCGGCCACTCCGCCGGGGCGGCTATCGCTGCGCGCATGGCACTCACCAGCCAACCGCAGGTACGTGAGGTGATTGCCATCAATGGCGCCTTTAAGCCCTTCGGCGCGGCCGCCGCGGCCTTGTTCTCCAGCATGGCCCGATGGCTATCCCGCTCGCATGCTCTGCCCGCGATCACCGCGCTCCATGGTTTCTTTGAAAAGCCAGTTAAAAATTTGATCCATGAGACTGGATCGCGCAGTTCTCCTGAAATGCTGCGCTGCTATCAACAGTTACTCCGACGGCAGAGTCATATCCGGGGCACCCTACGGTTAATGGGGGGCTGGGATCTTTCCGCGCTGCTAAAGGCGCTGCCTAAACTGCCTTGTCCTTTACTATTAATCAGCTGCTTGAACGATCAGACGGTACCCCCGCAGCAGTCGACTGAGCTCCATCATCGTCTTCCCAACAGCCGCTTGGTTGAGCTGCCCAACCTGGGACACCTGGGGCATGAAGAACATCCCGAATGCTTTGCTGACTTGATTCCTTAGGACGCCCTTGGGCCAAAAATTGGGGCTGGGCACAACGCCACTCAGTTGCTAGTATCCGTCAAGTTATAAATACAATATAAGTGTTTGTTTTAATGGACACACTAACAGCTACATCCGCGGACTCGGAGCAACCGCCCCATGCCATCGTCATAGGCAGTGGATTTGGTGGACTAGCTGCCGCCGTCAGGCTGGGCGCCAAAGGTTATCGCGTAACCGTGTTGGAGAAACTCGACGCCCTGGGTGGACGCGCGTATGTCTATCGGCAAGACGGTTTCACTTTTGATGCAGGCCCCACCATCATCACCGCACCCTTTCTATTGGAGGAGCTGTGGCAATTAGCGGGCCGAGACTTTCATGCCGACATCGACCTTCGCCCTATGCAACCGTTCTTCCGAATTTACTTCGATGATGGCAAGGTCTTTGACTACAGCGATCGTCGAAACGAAATTCTTGAGCAAATAAAGTCATTCAATCCCGACGATGTTGACGGATATCTGAACTACCTCAAAGCCAGCGAAAAGCGTTACCGCGTTGGATTCGAAAAGCTCGGTTTTAAATCATTCGACAGCCTGTGGCAGTTAATTAAATTCTTACCCCAACTGATTCGACTGCGCAGTGACCGAAGCGTCTACTCACTGGTATCGCAATACATAAAGGATCCGCACCTACGCCAGGTGATGAGCTTCCATCCGCTGCTCATTGGCGGCAACCCGTTTTCGGTCACCGGCATCTATTCACTAATATCACACTTAGAGCAGAGTTTTGGCGTTTGGTCAGCGATGGGAGGTACGGGCACACTCATTACCGGCCTAGCAAAACTCATCCAGCAACAAGGCGGCACCCTGAGAACCGACAGCGAAGTCAAACGTATCTTGGTTGAAAATGGGCAAGCTCAGGGCGTCGAGCTCGCTGATGGCTCTCGACTGCATGCCGATGTTGTCGTGTCAAATGCCGACGCTGCTTGGACCTATCGTCACCTCATTGCACCACAGCATAGGCGACGCTGGACAGACCGCCGACTGGAACGAGCAGCTTACTCCAACGGACTGTTCGTCTGGTATTTTGGCACCGAGGGCTGCCACCCTGAGATCCCCCATCATTCCATCCTGCTTGGGCCTCGTTACAAAGGGCTGCTGGACGATATTTTCAAACACAAGGTACTAACAGACGACTTCAGCCTGTATCTACACCGGCCGACAGCAACTGATAGCTCACTGGCGCCGCCAGGCTGCGATACGTTTTACGCACTGGTCCCAGTTCCCCACCTTGATGCCAACGTGGACTGGAGTGTCGAGGGCGAGCTTATGCGGCAGCGCATTGAAGCCCGCCTTAGCGAGACCGTGCTGCCTAAATTGAAAGACAGCATAGTGACATCACACACCCTATCTCCCCTGGATTTCGAACGCCGCCTGCTATCATTTAAAGGAGCTGGATTTAGTTTTGAGCCACGAATTACCCAAAGCGCTTGGTTCCGGCCTCACAACAAAAGTGAGGATATCCGCGGCCTATATTTAGTCGGCGCTGGCACCCACCCCGGTGCAGGCATACCGGGTGTTATTTCATCTGCAAAAGTTCTGGACGAAGTCGTACCCGATGCAAAACACATCGCCCTGGCCTGAGCTGCCCACTCCCTATACAGACGTCGCGCTCTGCCGCGAGACGCTTAGCGGAGGCTCGCGCTCATTTTGGGTAGCATCACACCTCTTGCCTCGAACGCTGCGAGATGACGCCAGTGGACTCTATGCATTTTGCCGTGAGGCCGACGATGCCATAGACGATGGCGATGATGCCGCCGCCGCACTGGCGTCATTGCAGCAACGTCTGTCTGACATTTATCGAGGTTGCCCCCAGGACTCGTCGGTCGATCGGGTCATGGTGCGAATTGTGCGGGAGCACCAGCTACCCCGACCACTACTAGACGCGCTACTCGAAGGTTTTGCCTGGGACGCAGAGCAACGCCGGTACGAGAATCTCAATGATGTGCTCGCCTACTCCGCGCGTGTCGCGGGCGTAGTCGGGGTAATGATGACCCTACTGATGGGGGTGCGCGATCCACAAACATTAGCTCGCGCGGCCGATCTAGGTGTCGCGATGCAGCTAACCAACATCGCCCGTGATGTTGGCGAGGATGCTCGCGCTGGCCGGTTATACCTACCCGAGAGCTGGCTCAAGGATGCCAACATCGACGCCGCCGCCTTTCTTGCCGACCCTA
>CAYPPU010000004.1:0-107335 GCA_964412695.1 uncultured Alteromonadaceae bacterium
CACGACACAGTTATCAGGAATATTGCGCTGGGTTATTCTTAGCAACTATGGCAAACCCTCCCCAATTTACCGCCAGCGGGCTACCCACTGACCTGCACCTAGTGCTAGCGCCAATGGAAGGCGTGATTGACGCCGTAATGCGCGCGCAACTTACCGCTCTCGGCGGCTACGAGCGCTGCGTCACCGAATTTGTAAGGGTGTCAAAAACCGTGCTGCCCCCGCGAGTCTTCCACCGTTACTGCCCCGAATTGGAACACGGCGGTCACACGCCCTCAGGCACCCCCGTGTATGTGCAACTGTTAGGTAGCGATCCTACCCTCATGGCCGCCAATGCCGTGCGAGCCGCTGAATTAGGCGCACCGGGCATTGACCTCAATTTTGGCTGCCCCGCCAAAACCGTGAACAACTCGCTTGGGGGCGCCGCACTGCTGCGCACCCCCGATGTAATGGCGGCGGTATGCAGCGCCGTGCGCGAAGCGCTACCACCCGACATACCCCTGACCGCAAAAATCCGCCTAGGTTTTGACGACGACAGCTTGTTTGACGCGTTAGTGGCAGCAACCACCGGTGCCGGCATCAGTGAATTAACCGTACATGCCCGTACCCGGCGGCAGGGTTACCGCCCCCCCGCTCATTGGCACCAGCTCGCCCGCGCCGTCGAACAATCACCGGTTCCCGTGATTGCCAATGGTGAATTGTGGTCGATTACCGACGTGGCCAATTGCGCCAAAGCAAGTGGCTGCAATCGGTTTATGCTCGCGCGGGGCGCTCTGTGCCGTCCCGATTTAGGCCGCATGGTGCGCGCCGCCACCTCGGGCGACAGTTATCAATCGCTCAGCTGGTCCGAAACAGCGCCTTTACTGGCACATTTCTTGGCGGAAAATCGTGCGCACTATGACCCTCGGCACGCGGTTAATCCCGTCAAGCAATGGCTGGTGTATTTAAAGCACTACTTCCCACAGGCCGCGACCTTGTTTGAATCCGTCAAACGGCTGAACTGTCCCGATGCCATGGCGCAAGCACTCGATCAGCACTACCAAACGTTGGGCGTGAACCTAGTAGACGCCGCTTAATTGAAGGAATATTTCCATGAATCAGCCCCTATCTGCGGCGCCCGATCGTGACCTTTGGGGCCACCCCCGTGGCTTGTACGTTTGCTTCGCGACTGAGCTGTGGGAGCGTTTCTCTTTCTACGGCATGAAATACCTGCTGGTACTGTATCTCACCAAGTACCATCTATTTTCCGACGCCGCTGGACTGGGCGTACTGGGGAGTTACGCGGCATTGGTCTACGCCATGCCAGTCATTGGGGGACTGATAGCCGATCGCTACTTGGGCATGCGACGCGCAGTGGTACTGGGTGGCCTGCTATTAGTAGCCGGCCATCTGGGAATGGCATTTGAAGGCGAAGCTGCGCGAGAGATCGATAACAGCATTATTCGTGATGAGGGTGCACTCAGAATCTTCTATCTGTCGCTCGCCCTGATTGTTGTGGGTGTGGGTTTTCTCAAGCCCAACATCTCCACGGTGGTGGGTAAGCTCTATGCGGAGAACGATCCGCGTCGCGATGCCGGCTTCACTATCTTTTACATGGGCATCAACATTGGCGCCTTTGTCGCAACGTTACTCTGCGGTTGGTTGGGTGAGGTCTATGGCTGGTCCTATGGCTTTGGTGCCGCGGGCATTGGCATGCTAGTTGGACTGGTCACGTTTCTAAAGGGCCAAGATCTGTTAGAGGGCCATGGCGAAACCGCTTGTCCCGAGCGTCTTCAGCGCCGGCTGGGACCTCTGTCCATGGAGCATATGCTGTACCTGGGCAGCCTCTTAGCAGTGGTCGTTATCTGGCAATTGATCCAGTTCACGGCGGTGGTGGGCACCCTACTGAATGCGCTCTCGATGATCGTTGTCAGTGGTTTGCTCTGGTATTTGATAACGCAGTGCAACAAGGTCGAGCGCGAGCGTATGCTAGTGCTGATGGTGCTAACACTCTCCACGGTCGTATTTTGGGCCTTATTCGAACAGGCCTCGGGTTCTATGACGTTGTTTGCCGATCGCGCTACCGACCTCAGCCTGTCGGGACTAACACTCACGGCCGCTCAATTTGGCGCCGCCAATGCATTCTTCATTTTTACCCTAGCACCCCTGTTTGCTCTGCTGTGGACTGCATTAGCCCGTCGGGGATGGGAGCCCAGCACCCCCACCAAGTTTGCGCTTGGAATTGCACAAGCTGGTCTGGGTTTTGGCGCTTTGGTTGTCGGTGCGCACTTTCCCGATAACAGCGGCCTGATTTCCGCTTGGTGGTTGATACTGGCTTACCTATTACATACCACGGGCGAGCTCTGCCTGAGTCCAGTCGGGCTGTCGGCGGTGACCAAATTGTCTGTACCGGGTGTCGTGGGTGTCATGATGGGCACGTGGTTTTTGGCCAGCGCGTATTCGTCTTACGTGGCGGCGCAATTAGCAGCCGTGGCGGGACGCGCCGCCGACACTGCTAGCACGGGTGCCGGTTTCAACGCCCTTTTCGAACAGCTGTTTTGGAGCGGCTTGGCCGGTGCAGCGGTCTTGTTTCTGCTGGTCCCGCTACTTAAACGCTTGATGCATGGGATTCGCTGACAGCGGACGTGCGCCCCCACAGGCGATCCCACCACGCCCTGAGATCGAGTCCCATCAAGTACATCGCGGGCACCATCAGTAAACTGACAAACAGCGCAAAAAAGACGCCAAAAGCCAGAGAGAGCACTGCCGGCTTGAGGAACTCAGCGCTAGTCGACTGTTCTGCCATAATCGGCAAGAGGCCGATAAATGTAGTGAGGGTGGTCAGCAAGATAGGCCTGAATCGATTTACCCCCGACTCAACAATGGCCTGCACAGGCGTCATGCCTTTGTTTTGCTGCCTGAGGATGTAATCCACCAAGACCAAGTTATCATTCACCACCACCCCAGCTGCCGCGCCGATACCAAAGTAAGAAAACAGTGCCAGGGGTAAATCAAATAGCAAATGGCCGTAAATGGCCCCCATAAAACCAAAGGGGATGGCGGTCATTATCAATAAGGGCAAAAAGTACGACCGAAATGCCACGGCAATCAGTGCATAGATAATGAACAACGCCACGGTATACAACGAGGCTAGCTCACGGAAAAAATCAGCCTCTGCTTCCTGAGAGCCGCCCTTTAAGATATTCAACTCAGGAAACTGCTTCTGAAGCTCGGGAATGTAATTCTCGGTCACCGAGCGATTGATGTCGCTCAGCGCATCGGGATCTACTGTGGCAACCACTTGCACGATACGTCGGCCGTTACGGCGAGTGATTTTCTGCACGCTGTGATCCAGCTCAACATCGGCAATGGCGAATAAGGGAAGCTCCCGTCCATCGAGGGTGCGCACCATGAAATCATCCAATGACGCCAATTGTTCGCGAGTACTGATCGGGTAACGCACCATAACGCGAACATCGCCGTAATCCCTCGGAAGTCGCTGTACTTCCTCACCAAAATATCCCTGTCGCACCTGCCTCGACACCTCGCTGAGGGTCACACCAAGCTTTTCAGCTCCGGGTTTCATCCGAATTTTTAGCTCGGGCAACTCACCCTGCTGACTATCTCGTACATAGAGGGCTTTATCGTAGGTCTTTAGATGCGTTTGCAGCTTTTCACTCGCGGACTTCAGCAAATTCAAGTCCGGATGCTGGAGCACAAAGGTTACCGTCGGGGGAGATTCACTGATAGTAAAGTTAACCTCCACCTGATCAGCATCGGGAATATCGCCAACCAACGCAGCCAATCGCTGTGAAGCCTGCTTCGCACTCAAATCGCGTTTCTCAGGAGGCGCCAAACGAACGATAGCGACGACACTGTCGCGTTGAGAGCGGGTATACCAACCTTCAATTAGATGCCCAGAACCGCCCGCTTCTTCAGCCTGCCCTTCAATCTCGTCGCTCAATAACCGCTCTGCCTCCTGCAATTGATCTAGCACTTCAAGCGCGCGTGAATAGGGAGTGCCGGGCGGCATGGTGACGCTGATAACGATTTGCTCGTTCTCCACTTGTGGCATAAAGAAAAATTTCACCCAACCCGTAGCAAACAGGGTGACAGAGATCACGAATGCGGACAGAAATACCAATACAGTGGTGTACCGCCGTCGCAAACAACGCTCCAAAAGCGGGCGATAGTGAACCTCGGCAAACCAGGTAATACGGTCAGACACGTTCTGCAGCTTGAGCTTCCAGCCCTCGAGATGCTCTCGCGGCTTCAAGTGACTAAGATGCGAAGGCAGAATCAAAAACGCTTCCGCCAATGAAAATACCAGAGCCAGACTGATCACGATTGAAAGTTGGCGCGTCACCTGCGCCTCAGCACCCGACAAAAATAGCCAGGGCGCGAAAGCCACAATAGTGGTTAGTACGGCAAAAATGACCGGCCTGCTCACACTCAGCGTGCCCTCGACGGCGGCCTCAGGTCCGCTGGCGCTGCCTTCCTGAACCTGTAAGTGAATACTCTCCCCTACCACTATGGCGTCATCGACCACGATGCCTAACACAAGTAGGAACGCAAAAGTCGAGATGATGTTGAGAGAGACATCATTCGCCGGCAGTAAGGCAAAAGCCCCTAAGAATGAAACACCGATGCCGGAAGTCACCCAAAACGCCACGGATGGCCTCAAACTAAAGATGAGCACCAGAAATACCAACCCCAAGCCCATTAACGAGGAGTTGGTAATCAAGTCCATGCGCGACTCGTAAATTTCGGCGGTGGAAAACCACAGCACCAAATCGACTGTCTCAGGCAGGGTGGCTTTGCGCTGAGCGATCCAGTCACGAACTACTTCCGTGGCCTTAACCACCTGCATGTTATCTGTGCTTTTTATTTGAATGAGTACGGCAGGAGCGCCATTGAGCGTGGCAAGGATTTCATTTTCCTCAAAGCCATCGATGACCCGCGCGACATCGCTAAGGTGGATCACAGCTCCCCGCTCAGTCTGTCGAACTACAATGCGCTCAAAATCCAGTGCCGTGTCCGCCAGGTTGTTGGCTCGCAGCTGAATATCGCCAGTACGAGAGCGAACTTCGCCCGAAGAAATATTTAAGGAATTGGCCCGAATGGCTCGCGCAACGTCGTCAAAACTGAGGTTATATCGTCTCAGTGCCGCCTCGGAGACTTCAATGGTGACCTCTTCTCGCCTCGCCCCGTACAGCTCAACTTGGGAAATATAGGGCAAGGCCGCCACTTCATTGCGTAACTCGTTCGCGAGTCGGGTAAGCGCTTTCTCACCAATATCTCCCACCAATGCCACGCGCATCATCTCATTGCGCCAGTCCTGAAACCTGACTCGAGGATTTTCAATATCGCGGGGGAAAGAAGTAATCGAATCCACGGCATTTTTGACGTCATTCAAAAACCCGTTGATATCCACCTTGGGGTAGGTTTCGACTGTAACGTAACCGAAGTTTTCCCGAGACTCAGAACGCACACGATACACATTGGGGACATTTTTAAGCGATTCCTCAACGCGCTGAATAAGCTGCTGCTCGACCTCCTGAGGAGAGGCGCCCGGCCAAGCCACCTCGACTTGCACCACGTTGGAATCGATCTGGGGAAAGGCTTCTTTCTCCATGCTGACCAGTCCCAACCAGCCGGAGATAATCACGCCCAACATCAGTAAGTTGGCGGCGACCGGATTTTTCACCCACCACGCTATGAGTCCCTTCATTCGGCGTTATTCCACTCCAGAGAGCGCACCCTCAAGCGCGCTACCGGTCGACTCAATAGCCTCCAAGCGCATACCCGGAATGGCATTGCGAATCGAGGACACAATGACACGATCACCCGACGAAATACCCGTTCGCAGCACGGCATAATCACCCCAGCGGTAAAGCACGTCGACTTCGCGAACAGCCAAGACGCCTTCGGGCTCCAGTACGAACACCTGATTACCCGCCCTTAAACCGTCGATGGGAATGCGGATGGCATCACTGACTATTTGCCCGGATATCGCCGCCTTCACGAACAACCCAACGGCTAACGGCATGCCACCTTCTTGAATACCGGTGTCATAGGGTCGATCAACTTCAGCCGTGGCATATACCACCCGAGTGCTTGGATCAACCGCGGCGTCTAATCGCGTTAAGCGACCACTCCAGCGGTGAGGAATTCCGCCCACTGTCGCCGTCAAATCTACCGGGAGTGCGTCGTCATGTTGTGCGCTAAAGCCAATGGCTACGCCCAAGGCACCTAGTTGCTCATCAGTTAATGGCAGCCGCACCTCAACGCGGTCTGTACCAAACGCTCGAGCCACCACTTTCCCAGCGTTAACAAACTGCCCAAGGTCCACCGAAGTCGACTCCAAACGCCCCGCGAAAGGCAGTGAAATCTCGGTACGCTCCAAGTTGAGTTTGGCACTGGCGAGCCGCGCCTCCGCAGCCTCCAGGGCAGAGCGGGCGCGAGCAACCTGCGGTTTTTTTAGCGCCAATGGCGAAGGATTCTTTTGTCCTGCTAATTGCTTGCGCGCCACATCGGCATCGGCGAGTGCTTGCTCAAGATCGACTTGTGCGGCAGCCAACTGCGCCTCCGCCTGCTCTAGTGCCGCGCGATAATCGTCCGCTTCAATCTGTAGCAGCGTGTCGCCGGCATCAAAGGCACCCCCTTCAATAAACTCGGGCGACACGGCAACAACGCGTCCGGCCACCTGTGCCACCACTTCAGAACGCACATGAGAGCGGACCTCGCCGTTGGTTTCGACCACCAACTGTGTATCGCCCTGCTGCGCGGGGATGACATGCACGCGCAGCGGTCTCGGCGGCTCCTCCTTCACTTCGGGTTGGGGCCGCGCAACAATGAGCAATAGCACCACAAGCACAGCGCCGCCAATTACAGACAGCGGTAAGGTGAGACGTTTCAGTCGGTCAATCATGCCATTCCCAATTTCTCTCGGCTGTGTTCAGACCTGGTAGTTGAACGACAGCAATCCTCTCGACACCTCAGCGTTTACCTAAGCGATATGGCCGACCGCACAGCCCGACATCACGCTAAGATTCCGCTACTCGATAATCAATCTGTACTGCGCTACCTATCTTAACCGTTATAGGCCGCAGATTCGTCATCATCATTAGCCAGCTTGGATGGTATTTTTTGCGCTTTATCCGCATAAAACGCCCAATTCGCTGACCTCACGGTCGGTGTTAGAGCCACAGGCCGATCCAGTGACCCCTGCCCATTCGTGTAAACGCAACACCTAAGCGAGCACGACTTGAACACTACAAAAGGCTCTGAGCAGGAATAACCCGCCGTTATTCAGGGTTTAGTAGCCTTCATTTTTGTGCGGGTAAAGCTGATTTGGCGATAAAACAAAGTAAAACTATAGCGATGTTCTACCTCAGAGCGATCTGACCGCCAACGCCACGCGTACCAATCACAAAGGACGTAACTGCAACTAGCGCCGCGGCAGCTTCTTGGTAAGGACTGACCGCATGTCCGTGTACGACCACACACAGACCCTCACAGGAATGCCTATGATCACGCCGCTCGCCACCAGAGATTGCCCTCGACATCAGCCAGAACTGTCCTCTGAGGCGGCCGCCGTTCGCGCTGCGTTAATCAAGGCGGGCCTCGAAACACCCCTGCTCGACAACCCACTAACCCGAGATGAAAAGGTCGCCGCTATCGATGCAGCGTTTCAAGACATCACCCGCGCACTGGGTTTAGATCTGACCGACGACAGCCTACAGGACACGCCTCGACGCATTGCCAAAATGTATGTCGATGAGCTGTTCGCCGGGCTCGATTACACCCAGTTTCCCAAGATCACAGCCATTGAAAACAGCATGCAGGCCGATGACATGATCAAGGTCGATTGCATCGAGCTGATCTCCACCTGCGAGCATCACTTTGTGACGATCGACGGCACTGCCAAAGTTGCCTACATCCCGGGGGATCGCGTCATTGGTTTGAGCAAAATTAACCGCATCGTGCGCTTCTTTGCTCAGCGTCCCCAAGTACAAGAACGACTCACCCAACAGATCCGGTTGGCCTTGCAAACGCTGCTAGGGACAGAGGATGTAGCAGTGGCGATCGACGCCACCCATTACTGCGTGAAAGCCCGCGGCGTTCGAGACGGCGGCTCTTTTACCAGCACACGCTCACTGGCTGGACGCTTCAAGACAGAGCGCGAGCTGCGTGCTGAGTTTTTGGCCTAATCGCCCCACTGAAAATAGGCTAATTGGCTCACCAAGCGGCTACCGTGCCGTCCTTACGCATCTCGGTCGCACCGCTGTAGACACCGGAATCTGGGTCTCTGGCGATGGCTTGGTAGCCGCCAAAAGGCACACCGGAGCCATCCACCTCCACGTTATGGCCTAGCGCCCTAAGTGCCGCTACCGTGGTCGCAGGCACCCCGGGCTCAACGTATAAGGTGCCATAGCGACTGGCATCACCACCACTGGGAGAGGCGCCACCATCGTGCAGAAAACGTGCCGCGTCCCCCGCCTCCTGTAAGTTCATGCCGAAATCGACCAAGTTAAGCACTACCTGCACATGGCCCTGGGGTTGCATGCCACCTCCCATCAAGCCAAAACTAATCCAAGGCTTGTCGTCTCGGGTTAGGAAAGCCGGAATGATGGTATGAAAGGGACGTTTACCGGGCGCATAGACATTAGGGTGGTTGGGATCGAGTGAAAACAATTCGCCCCGGTCCTGCAGCATGAACCCGAGCCCCGCTGGCACGAGACCTGAGCCCATGCCGCGGTAATTTGATTGAATCAGTGACACCATCATGCCCCGGCTATCGGCTACGGTAAGGTAGGTGGTATCCCCTTCGCCCTCCAGTGGCGCCGACAGTTGCTGGGGTGTGATCACTCCGTCTGCTCGAATTCTCGCAAATTGCTCGGCAGCAAACGCCTCAGACAATAATTGCTCCGTCGGAATCGAAGCCCAAACCGGGTCAGCAAAAGTCTGCGCCATAGCTTCAAAGGCCAAGCGTTTCGCCTCAATCATAAGATGAAACAACTCAGCCGAAGCCCGGTCATACTGGCGAACATCGGTCTGCTTCAGAATATTTAGCATCATCAACGCAGCAAACCCCTGCCCATTTGGCGGTAACTCCCAGAGGGTAACGCCGTGATACTCAACACCCTGAGGCTCTACCCACTCACCCTGATGCGCCACCAAATCTTCAAGTGCGAGATCGGCGCCAATGCTCGACCAGTAAGTTGCTAACCGCTTTGCAATCGTGCCTTGGTAAAAACTCGAGCGGCCCTCGCTGGATAAAATCTCTAGGGTGCTCGCCAAATCCGAATTTTGAAAAATCTGGCCCGCCCTAGGTGCCTGCCCGCCAGCAAAATACAATGCTTCGGCATTCGCAAATTCCTCAATCATCGGCTGTACTTCACGAAACCGTTGCAAATTGCTGGCAAAACCCTTCGCAATAACCGGTGATACGGGAAAACCCTCTCGGGCGTAGCGAATAGCCGGGGCGAGCACCTCTGCCATGGGCAGACGACCCCAACGACCGTGCAAGGCATACCAACCGTCTACAGCCCCTGGGACAGTGACAGAGAGCGAACCGTGGGACGGAATACCGCTGTAATCATCAGGCAGGATGCCCGTGCTTTTCATACTCTCAATCCGGCGCTGCAACCGCTCAAGGTCACGCTTCAACGGAGATCGCCCGGAGCCGTTGTAACCATGCAGACGCTTTGACTCTGGATCCCAAACAATGGCAAACAAATCACCGCCAATGCCATTCCCAGTGGGCTCCATAAGTCCCAAGGCGGCGTTTGCCGCTATCGCGGCATCGACCGCGGAGCCCCCACGCCTGAGGATGTCCAACGCCACTTGCGATGCCAGCGGTTGGGCGGTGGCCGCCATACCATTAGCCCCATAGACGGGGCTACGCGACCAATCAGCCCCAGTCGGTCGTCCCCCTGCACTCAGCGATCCACTATCACCACTAACCGTCATCGCGAGACTCGAAAATACGATGCCCGCCAACCAAGTTCGTCTTGCCATTTCGGGTATGCTCCTATCACGATGACTTCCATACAGGGATTGCTCGTTCTACACCCTACGGCCAAGCTTTGTCACTGGATTCCACTTGCTCGTGAGGACACAACATGAACACCGCGCCAACAACTGTCGCCTTTGTCGGACTGGGTGCCATGGGTTTTCCCATGGCCGGTCATTTAAGTCAGCAATACGCCACGCGGGTCTACAATCGCAACCGGGACAAAGCCCAGGCTTGGCTGCAGCAATTTTCGGGAGTTGCCTGCCAGACACCCGCCGAGGCCGCCGCGAATAGCGACGCGATATTTATGTGCGTGGGCAACGATGACGATGTCCGCACTGTCGTCTATGGAGACGACGGGGTACTCGCGGGCATGCGCGCAGGTTCGCTCTTGATCGACCACACTACGGTATCAGCGGAACTGGCACGTGAGCTCTATCGAGTCTGTCGCGAGCGCCACATCCAATTCTTAGATGCCCCGGTGTCGGGAGGTCAAGCGGGGGCCGAAAACGGCCAATTGACCATTATGGTCGGAGGTGACACGCAGGCCTATGCTCAGGCAGAGCCGATTATGGATGCATACGCCAAGCGCATTAAGCACATGGGACCCTGCGGTGCCGGTCAGCTCACCAAGATGGCCAATCAAATCTGTATCGCTGGTGTGGTCCAAGGGTTATCGGAAGCGTTGCATTTTTCGCATAAAGCGGGGCTGGATGGGCGCGAGGTGGTCGAGGCCATATCGCAAGGTGCGGCGCAGAGCTGGCAAATGGAAAACCGCCACAACACTATGATTGATGGCGAGTTTGATTTCGGCTTTGCTGTTGATTGGATGCGCAAGGACCTTGATATCGCCCTGCGCACGGCGAGCGCTAACGGTGCATCCCTACCGCTGACGGCACTGGTTGATCAGTTCTATGCCGATGTACAAAACATGGGCGGGGGCCGCTGGGATACTTCTAGCTTGATTCAACGATTGCGCCGACTCGATGGCTGAACGTATCACTGTGCGGGTCACGCCACGCAGCAAGCGTAATGCTGTGAGCGAAAGCGCGGACAACAGCAGCGACCAGCATCAGCGGCAGTTTCAAGTGCAGGTCACCGCCGCACCTGAGGACGGCAAAGCCAATACAGCGGTAATCAAATTGCTGGCCAAATATCTGGGGGTCGCTAAATCACAGATCACCCTGATTCGGGGCGCGACACACCGCGACAAGGTATTCGATATCAGCGACTGATCTAGGCGGCGCGCAATGCCCGTCCCAGTCGCTGCTGCCCCAAGGCTGACGTCGTGTGTTGGCCATCCCATGCCAACACTCCGTTAATGTATACCGCATCGACAATCCCCTCGGGGCGATTGACCATCTGCTCATGCTCAAAGATGTCACGGTACTCCAAGCGACGCGTGGCATCAGAACACCAACCGTCAAAACCTTCCGGGTTGATCAGTACCATGTCGGCTTGGGCGCCGATAGCGAGCGTACCGACGTCCAGACCAAAAACCTCGGCTGGCTCGCGTGTCAATCGCTTAACCATGGTTGCTACAGTTTGCTCGTCGCGTTCTCGCGCCAACTTCAGTGACATTAAGTTGGTATCAAAAAACGCCATATTGGTAATGTGCGCACCCGAGTCGTTAAAGCCCGGCAACGCTTTGTCATGGAGAAGAAAATCGAGGGTTGCGCGGTTGCCCACGTTACCTACATCCGCGTAGAAACGGAAATTCCGATCCCAATTCCGCAACAGATAGAGCACAAAATCGGCATCATCACTAATTGACTCGGGAAGCTGCGCAAAGGCTTTACGCTCGGCCTCTGAGCGCACAACGGTGGCGTCACCACCCAAAAACTGCTGCGCTCGCTCCATGACCTGCGCAAACGTTTCTCCATCCCATTCGGCTACCGGTGCGCCATCAAAAACCAACAGTGCTGGATCACGAATCACCAGGTTATCAGGCAAACCCTTACTGGCCTTCCAGCTGGCAAAGTCATCGCCGGTCCGACCATGACGCCAATCGCGCCGAAAACGCTCGACCCAGCTCGGATCCTTCATGAGCGCTTGTCGGCCCTCACTGTCATCGTACTCTTTCGCAATAAGTTCAGCCGTCGAGGGCAATTCCTCATAAAGCGGGCTGACAATGCCATCAGACCAAACACGGAAGTTAGTACCCAACGCCTGGAAATGTAGTGCACCCTTGAATAACCAACTGTTTAACAACTTCGCCAAGCCCAAAAACAACTTCGCGCTCCGGGGCGCCGCCGTCATTTCCATCGCCGACAGAGCCGAAGTCTTCAGGGTCTTGCCGAACAGCCTGCCGCTGGTCAGCGTAAAGTACAAAATGGCGGCCAAGCGGTTTTCCAAAATAGGCGTGGTCTGCCAAACTCGTCCGTGCTTGCGAACAACCTTGAGCAGTCGGCGCAGCTCACCGAATTTGGCAAATTGGGTTGGAATCCGCTTCTCGGTATTTGGGTCATTGGACAAATAGTGGAACGGCAGGCCGTCGGTACTCATCCCTAAAAAGCCCTGTTCCATGGCCTTTTCCAACAATGCCGACATTTGCTCTAGCTCAGCCTCGGTGGGATCTCGGCTCACACTGTCCTCTAACCCCATAACTTCTACGCGCAACATTGAATGGGGAACAAACGCCGCCAAATTGGGGCCAAGCGCAATCTGATCAAAGTGGTTGAGATAGTCACCCGTGTTATCCCAAGTAATAGCGTCAGAACATTTGCGTAGCACGGGCTTGGGAATATTTTCTACCCGGGTAAAACAATCGACGATCGGCTCCTGACTACCCACCTTTTGCGTACCGAAACAAGTGCCCAGACTGCAATTACCCACCAGCACCGTGGTGGTGCCATGTCGTACAACCTCCGGCAAGCCGGGTGCTACGTCGACTTCCAAATCCAAATGGGTATGAATATCTAACATACCGGGCAGCAACCATTGACCCGCCGCCTCCACCACAGCATCGGCAGCGTTTGCAGGTAAGTCGCGTCCCCGAGCAGCAATGCGGCCATTACGCACAGCTATGTCCTCAACCACAGGGCATTCGCCACTGCCGTCAAAAACCGTTGCTCCACGTATCAACAAATCCCAAGATGCCGTATCCACTGCGCCAAATCTCCTATTAAGGGCTGAGCTGAGTATAAACAAAGCAGTAAGGTAATCGGAATAACCTGAAAGCGAGTGATGCCGCTAGCGAGGCAGGCGCCACCCCCTTACACTGTACGCTCATTAATTAGGACTCGAGCCAATGAGCGACGCGCTAGTCACGCACAAAGGCGGCTGCCACTGCCGCCGCGTCAGCTGGGAGGTTGAAGCCCCCGCCCTGTTGCAGACACACACCTGCAACTGTTCTATTTGTACTCCTTACAACTACCAACACCTCATCGTGCCAAAAAGCCGATTCACACTCCTAACGGGCGAGTCAGATCTGAGTTGTTATAATTTCGGCAGTGGCATTGCCCAACACTTCTTCTGTGGTCACTGTGGCGTGAAATCGTTCTATGTTCCGAGATCAAATCCCAACGGCGTCAGCATCAATGTCCGCTGCATTGATAGCCAGACGATCACTGGAATCGAAGATAGAGCCTTCGATGGGCAAAACTGGGAGCAAAATGCTGGCGCACTAGCCGGTCTCGATAGAGCGTGACAAAGCAAAAGACATTTTGGCGTGAGAAACGCCTAACAGAGTTCACTGACGACGAATGGGAATCCCTGTGCGACGGTTGTGCCAAATGCTGTCTGAATAAACTTGAGGACGAGGATACCGGCGATATTTACTACACCCGCGTGGCCTGCCAGCTTCTGGATATCAAGCGCTGCCAGTGCACTGACTATGCTAACCGCTGCGAGCGCGTACCCGATTGCATAGACCTTAGACAGCTGCCAGAGGAACAATATGGCTGGCTGCCCTCGACCTGCGCTTACCGATTGGTGGCCGAGGGAAAGGATCTACCCCACTGGCATCCGCTGAAAACCGATCAGCCCCAGCTTTTGCACAAAGCCAGCGCCTCGGTCAGAGGCCGTGCCATTCCGGAAAGCCGGGCGGATATGGATGATCTCGAGCGCTATATCGTCACCTGGGTACACAGCTAAGCCTAATTTCTGAGACTTCATCATGCACAGCCTGGATTACGATGTTCTGAAACAACTTGGCCTATGGTGCCAAGAGCAACGTACACCCTGGCTTTGCACGATTGTCTCCACAACGGGGTCGTCGCCCCGCCCTGTGGGCTCCATGCTGGGCTTTGTTGACGGCAACAGTGTTGGCACGCTCTCCGGAGGCTGTGTTGAGGAAGACCTAATGACCAAGTTACAGGCCGGTGATATTTCTAGCGACAAACCTCAGCGCTTGACCTACGGCGTCACGGCCGCTGAAAACGAACGCCTGGGATTGCCCTGCGGTGGCCGTATGGAAATTGTGGTCGAGCAATTACAGGCGGGGAAGCAGGATTGGCTGTTCGAGGCCCTTGCGCACCTAGACCAACGTCAGCTGTGCCAGCGCCAGCTTGATTTGGACTCAGGCGTCAGCACGTTAAGCACTCAGAACACACATCAGCCGCTACAGATCAATGAACATCAACTGCAACAATCGCTGGGACCTCGCATGCGCATGCTATTGGTGGGCGCCGGACAGTTGGCTCAGGTCTTAGCGTCACTCGCGCTCGCCATGGATTTTGATGTCTTAGTCACCGACCCACGTGAGGACGCCATCGCACAATGGCAAGGACCCGATGTACCGCTTTTGCACGGGCTGCCCGACGACATCATCGCTGCGCGGGCCTTTGACCGACAATCGGTCATCATCACGCTAACCCATGATCCTCGTATCGACGACATGGCACTGATGGAGGCGTTGGAGACCGAGGCGTGGTACGTGGGCGCACTGGGATCTGTGCGCACCACTGAGAAGCGCCTTGAGCGCCTACATGAACTGGGTGTAGCGGAGAGCGCCATAGCGCGGTTGCACGCGCCTGTTGGCTTGGATATTGGCAGTAAAACGCCTTGGGAGATTGCCGTGGCGATCATGGCAGAAATCACCCAACTGCAACGACGTCCCTAACTCGGCTCAAAGCCTACCCTCGTGGTGGCTGTAACGCTGAGATCAGACGGGTAAATTCCAAGTCTTGGTCCACTGCAAGCTGAGACGCCACCCGCTCCAAGGCTGCTAGATTCGGTTTAGAGCAATCATCAAGTGCTTCGTTGGCGGACCCCAGTTCTGGCTGGAAACGCCAGTAACGCTGCCTCAAAAATAAGCGCATTTGGTGATCGGCAGCCTGATCGACACCATCAAACATACAGTCCAGCAGCGGCAAGACCCAACCGGCAGCGCCCCAGCTTCGAGCGCGCCGGTAGGCGATGGGCCGCCGTTTCACCCCCGTACCCAGTGACAGCACATGAATCTCGTCACCGGGAAACAGCTTCAGGGCCTCAGCATAGGCGGATACCACCGGCGAGTTCATGAAAATACCCCCGTCGATCAGGGTGGCCGCCTGCCCCGCTAACGTCATGGGCTTGGGCTCAAAATACGCCGGTGCCGCCGATGTGGCTCGCGCTGCCTCTCGGCACAGAATCTGTTTATGCTCAGCTAGATAGCTCTTAAGAAATCGCGTCCGCCGGTTTTGAATATCATAGCTAGTGACCATTACAGGACACCGCAGCCCGGCCAACGTGCTCTCGCCAAAAACCGCCTTCAGCACCGCTTCGAGGCCGGCGGCGCTGTAGCGCTCTTCGAAGAATCCGCCCAGGGAGCGCAATCGCCACCACGCTGTTCGGCGAAAGATTTCGTCACCGCGATGGCGGTAAAGGTCCGCCAATGCCGCGGCGGACCCGTCGAAATCGTCTGAACTCGACTTTGCCGGATCGACGCCCAAGCCCAACGCGAGAATACCGCCGGTTGAGGTACCGGCGATGAGATCAAAAAGCGATGAAATCGGGCGTCGGGTTATACGCTCTAAGTGACCCAGTAGCGTCGCGGGAATCAGTCCGCGAATCCCCCCACCATCAATGGATAACACCCAACGCACTTGTCCTGCCATACCGTTAGCTCTCTTAGGTAGACCGGATGCAAGACTAGACTAAAGACACATTAAGGGGCGTAAATGGCTGTTTTTGATGGAATTTAGGACTGCCAGATGGAGCTAGTCGTCTGCTACTGGCTTAACCAGTAACTGAATATCGTCGCCGCGCGGATGCGTTTCTTCCCAAAGACGACGGTAACCCGTTGAACTGATTCGCCACTGCCCCTCAACCCGCCGGTACTCGTCGTGGTAGAGCGCGCTACCCATCAGAGTCAGGTTGCGCTTCAGGTCGATGAAAATGTCCTGCAAGTACCAAATACCGGTGGCGCTATCGCCCTTGACAGTAATCTCGGGATGGTGGCCCTGATGCATACCGAAGGTCTTGCCCGAGAATGACCGGCTGTAAAATTCCTCCAAGGCCGGCCAGCCGTCCAAGCTGAACTCATAATCGCCGCCCTTAAAGTGGGCGACGGCATCTTCGGTAAAAACTGACTGCAAACCCGGCAAATCACGGGTATCGAGAAATCGAAAGTAACGCCCTTTCAGCTGCTTGATAAGTTCTATCGATTCCAGATCTAACATAGATACCTCGTAGGAGTTAGTCGCCAATTATTAATCGACCACAGCGTTAATGTGCTTCGCCGACTGATAGGCCATGGTCATTGCCGGACCCAATGTGGCACCGGGTCCCGGGTAGGTTGGCAAAATCGCGGCCGAGCAGTTACCCACGGCAAAGAGCCCTTCAAATACACCACCGTCAGCTGTCTTAACGCGCGCGTGAATATCGGTATCCAGCCCACCCAGGGTCCCGAAGTCCCCCGCCTCAATGCGCAATGCATAAAACGGTGCTTCATCTATGGGCGCTAAACAGGGGTTGGGCTTGATGTTGGGGTCGGCGTAATAGCGGTCATAAGCCGACTCGCCTCGGTGAAAGTCTTCGTCGACACCCGTCTCGGCGTAGTGATTCATTTTATCGATGGTCTTTCTGAGTCCATCCGCATCGATTCCAACGATGTGTGCGAGCTCTTCGATACTGTTGGCTTTGGCAACAAAACCCGAATCGAACCACTCTTGAGGTATTCGGCTGTCAGGTTTCATTGCCGCTGTCATGAGGGGGCCAACGATAAAGTTGCGACGGAATCGTGCATCAAAAATCTGCCACGCTGGTGCATTAGGGCTGTCCTCACTGTGCGTTCGAAACAGATCTTTCTGAAACGCCATGTAATTCTGGGATTCATTGGCAAAACGCCGACCCGCGCGGTTCACCACGCAGGAACCGGGAAAAGATTTTTCCATAATCGACAACCGTGGGCGCTCTTCTCCTGGGACACATAGGGTTGTGCTCCACCAAGCATCCTTCATCAATCGTGTTTTTGCACCCAGAGCTAGGCCCGCGATGAGTGCGTCGCCCTCATTGGCGTCGTTACCCGCACTCCAGACGGTATTAGTGGGCGCTGGCAAATATTGCTCGCGAAGACTTTGGTTTTTTTCAAATCCGCCCGCCGCCAACACAACGCCCTTGCGAGCCCGAACCCGCTGCCGCTGACCTCCCTGCTCGATGACTGCGCCCAGAACTGTCGTCCCTTCGGCCACCAAATCAACCATGCGAGTATTCAGTTCTATTGGGATGTTGCGTTGCTTACACGATAACAACAGCCGCCCGACCCCTGCCGAACCAGTACAGATGCGCCGCGCCACAGGGGTTTTTAATCGCCACGGCAGATCCAGCACATAATTCAGCAAAAGCTTAAATACCAGCCCCTTCCAACCTGGCGCTTGGGTCATCAGCAGGTGAGCCTCGACTTGAGTGAAATGTATGCGGTCAAAAAGCCGCATCATGTGATGGCTCCATACCAAATTGCGCCAATCGTCTCCCAGCAATGAGGCATCAAAGGGTTCTGGTTCCAACGACCGATGCCCCGGACGGGCGCCTTCAACATTGGTGTAGTAGTCTGGGTAATGCTCTAGAGATTCATAGCTGACTTCGGTTCGGTCAGCCAAAAACCGCAGCATTTTGGGTCCGTTTTCCAGATACGTATCAATAAGCTCTTCGGGAACGTCCTCGCCGAATAATGTGCTCATGAGATATTTCTTGGCGTCCTCTATCGAATCCTCGGCACCACAGGCTTGGGCGTAATGGTTGTTGGGAATCCAAATGCCCCCGCCAGATACAGCGCTAGTTCCACCCACCTTGTCGGATTTCTCAATGACCAGCACATCTTTGCTACCCATTTCCCAGTTACAGAGGGCCGCCGTCAAACCGCCATTGCCCGTGCCAACCACCAACACATCAACTTCGCGATCCCATGTAGAAGCGTTCATCTTTATCCCCCCTTCTATGGTAGCCGGCACCCTCAAGGGTGCTGACTGGATACCGAAACGATCTCGCCGGTCATGTAACTAGCGTAATCCGAGGCCAGGAATACCATGACATTGGCGACCTCCCAAACTTCAGCCGCCCGACCAAAAGCCTCGCGTGAGCATAACTGCTCCAGTAATTCCGGTGGCGTGGTTTTCTTCAAAAAATCATGCATAGCAATACTGGGAGAGACCGCATTGATGCGCACGCCCCACTCCGCGGCTTCCATCGCCGCACACCGTGTTAAAGCCATCACTCCGGCTTTCGCCGCCGCGTAGTGACTTTGCTCGACCTGCGCCCGCCAGCCTAAAACCGAGGCATTGTTTACAATAACTCCACGCTCACGCTCACGCATGCAGCGCAACATTGCACGGGTCATGCGCATGGTACCCGTTAGGGTGATATCAATAACGCGATGCCATTCGGCATCGGACATGTCAACCAACGCGCGGGTACCGCCCAGTCCGGCATTGTTGATCAGAACGTCGATCCCTCCTGACTGCTGTTCCGCCGCGTCTACCAGGGCCTGCACCTGCGACTCATCGGTCACATCAGCCAGCTGACCCCGAACCTGGCAGTCTGGGTTAATCCCCGATAAGGTCTCAACCGCCTTAGCTAAACGCCCTTCATGTAGATCACTCAGCATCAGGGAGGCAGCGCCTTCCTCCAACACTCTCTGCGCTGCCGCAAAACCAATGCCGGCACCCGCGGCGGCCGTGATCAAGACATGCTTACCCGCCAGTAGGTTATGTCCGGGCACGTACTCAGGAATGGATTTACTCATTACCTCTGTTCCTCATCACTTCAAATCGCCACGGGGCTCGCGGGGCATACCCAGCGCACGCTCGGCAATAATATTGCGCTGAATTTGATTCGTGCCACCGTATATGGTGTCTGCTCGCGTAAATAAAAATAACGACTGCAGTTTGTTCAACTCGTACGGCGCGGCTTCAAGCAATTCCGCATCAGGACCCAGCACATCCATCGCTAATTTACCCAGGTTGCGATGCCAGCTGGACCAATACAATTTATATATCATCGCTTCGCGACCTAGACTAACGTCGTCAGCCCCCGACAGCATGCGCAGACTGTTGTAACGCAGGGTTCGCAAACCAATGTGCGCCTCAGCAATTCGCTGACGTAGAGTCGGATCTTGAGCAGCGCCATTTGCCTTGGCTATACGCACGATTTCATCGAGCTCCGTTTGGAACAGCATCTGCTGACCCAGTGTCGAAACACCACGCTCGAATCCAAGCAAACCCATAGCCACCTTCCAGCCGTCCCCAGGAGCTCCAACAATATCGTCGGGGCCACATTCGGCATCATCGAAGAAGACCTCATTAAATTCAGCGGTGCCGGTTAACTGAGGGATGGGGCGCACGGTAACACCAGGCTGATCCATCGCCACCAAGAAAAACCCCAACCCCTTGTGACTGCGTGCGCTGGGATCGGTACGGGCTATCACGAAAACATACTGGGATTCGTGGGCGAGTGACGTCCATACTTTTTGTCCGTTTAGACGCCAACGTTGACTGGCTTCATCAAACTCGGCGCGGGTGCGTACCGCTGCCAAATCAGAACCGGCGCCAGGCTCTGAATAACCCTGACACCAAAGCTCCTTACCCTCACGGATACCCGGCAAATAACGCTGCTTCTGACTCTCGCTGCCAAAAGCCAACAGCGTGGGTCCGGTAAGCGTCTCACCTATGTGCCCGACACGACCGGGACCGCCGGCACGGGCGTACTCCTCATTAAAAATGACCTGCTGCTCAATCGTGGCGCCGCGACCACCCCAGGCCTCGGGCCAGCCAATACAAGTCCACCCGCCAGCAGCTAATCTCTGTTCCCAGGCCTTACGCTCCTCCACAAAGTGGTGTTCGTCCCCCGGACCGCCGCGGAAACGAACCGGGGCGAACTCACCACTGAGATTTTCCGACAGCCACGTAGCAACCTGGTCACGAAACTGCTCATCCTCTGCCGTAAATCGCAACTGCATGTGATTAATCTCCGTCTAGCAAGCTAGCGGCAACGCGCTCACGCTGCTCGGCCGGGGAGCCCAAATAGCTCTCGGTACTGCGGGCACGCTTGAAGTAGAGTTGGATGTCATACTCCTCGGTAATACCCACACCGCCGTGCAACTGAATGCCAGTACCAGCACAGAAAAAATACGCGTCGCCGGCTGATGCCGAGACCATTGCGGCGGCTTCGGCTAGCGCCGCTGAATCGGCTTGACCCAACAGCCATTCATCAGCCATGCAGGCTGCGTAATACAGCAACGACCGGGCTGACTCGACCTTTACCATCATATCGGCGGCCTTGTGCTTGATCGCCTGATAAGAGGCAATTTGGCGTCCAAACTGCACGCGCTCCATGACATACGCCACGCTGCTATCCAGACAGGCTTGGGCGCCACCGGTTTGGTCTGCCGCAACCAATATCCGCGCAATATCCAAGGTCGCCGTCAAGGCTTCCCCAGCGTCTTGGGATAGACACATTGAAGCACTCAAGCGTACATCAGTTAAAGTTGCCGAGGCCATGGAACGTGTTTGATCCATGGTGGGTAATGGGGAAATCTGCAGTCCTTCTGTCGCAGGATCGACCAAAAAGATGCCGATATCGCCTTGGTCGAGTCTCGCCGCCAATAACAAGTGCGCGGCACTCTGGCCAACGGGAATAAAGCGGCATTCGCCGTTTAACATCCACCCTTGATCATCACGCTGGGCGCGAACAACAACGCCATCAACACCCCAATCGGGTTTGACCGCCGAGTGAGCCAGTGACACCACTGCACCTCTGGCTAATGCCGTCAAAACGCTATCGCGAGCGTCAGAAGCCGGCAGCATCCGAAGCAATGTCGTTGAGACTGCACTGGCGTAGAGTGGCGATACGTGCAGACACTCGCCCATTTTTTCTAGCACGACGACCAATTCGACAAAGCCCAAATCGAGCCCGTCTTGGGCCTCAGGTATCAGAATACCTTGCCAGCCCATTTCTTCTACGACCCGTTGCCAAACGCTTTGGTCAAAACCCTCAGGCATTGTCATCGCTCGGCGCGTCGCTGCACTGTCCGACACTTCCGCTAGGAAAGCAGCGGCAGTCTCAGCCAACATGCCCTGTTCATCGGTAAAACGAAAATCCATGGTAGCGCCTTAGCTTCCCCAAACCGCTTGAGCAGGCACCTCTTCTGCCAGCAGTTGCTTCATGGCCTCGCTGATTTCTTCGGGCTCCCAACGTGCACCCTTATCCACACCAGCGGTACTGCGCCAACCATCGGCAATGGCAATACGCCCGCCCTCAGCTTCAAAAATTCGCCCTGTTACGTGGGCAGACTCATCTGAACACAGCCACGCCACCAGCATCGAGACATTTTCCGGGGCAAAGTGATCAAAACTGCCGTCTTCGGGAATGGCCATACGTGCCGCCATCTCGGGCACGGCACTGGTCATGCCAGTTCGTGCCACCGGGCATAGTGCATTCGCTGTGATACCGTATCGACCCAACTCCGCCGCCTGATTAAGGGTTAGCGCAGCAATGCCCGCCTTGGCAGCGGCATAATTTGATTGGCCGATAGAACCCTGGAGACCCGCGCCAGAGGTGGTATTGATGAGTCGTCCGGAGACGGCATTGCCCGCTTTATTTTGGTGTCGCCAGTACTGAACAGCGTGACTTGCAATGCAAAAGTGTCCCTTCAGGTGCACCGCCATGACGGCATCCCAATCCGCCTCGCTCAGGGAAGCAAACATCCGGTCACGATTGTTGCCGGCATTATTTACAACGCAGTGAATGTCGCCATAGGTCTCTACCGCCTGCGCCACTGCCTGCCCTGCGCTGTCGTAGTTAGTGATATCTGACTCGTTTACCACGGCTTGCCCCCCCGCGGCGATAATCTCATCCACCACAGCTTGGGCAGCTTCGATATTGATATCGTTAACCAAGACTGCCGCACCATGAGCCGCTAGAGTTCGGGCGTGGGCAGCGCCAAGACCGCCCCCCGCTCCCGTCACAATAGCCACTTTACCTGTACATATTCCGCTCATGGATCAGCCCTCAAAGACGTTCAATAATTGTAACGTTAGCCTGGCCACCACCTTCACACATGGTTTGCAAGCCATAGCGGCCACCGCGACGTTCGAGCTCGTGCAGCAAGGTCGTCATCAACTTGGTACCGGTAGCACCTAAAGGATGCCCCAGAGCAATCGCGCCGCCATTAACATTAGTGCGCTCATGGGGGTAGCCGGTTTCAGCCAACCACGCCATGGGCACCGAAGCGAACGCTTCGTTAATCTCGACCAAATCAATATCATCAAGTTTGATGCCTGACTTTTGCAACGCTCTCGCGGTCGCGGGTATCGGTGCCGTTAACATCCAAATAGGATCGTCCGCACGCACAGTCATATGGGCTATACGCGCCCGGGGCGTCAAGTTGTAGCGCTTCAACGCCTCTTCAGAAACAACGAGCACGGCTGACGCGCCGTCACAAGTCTGGGACGAAACCGCGGCAGTGATAGTCCCTCCAGGCGCTAGCGGTTCAAGACCGGCCATTTGTTCAAGGGATGTATCGCGAACAGTCTCATCAACGGCCAAACCGTTTAAAGGCACAATCTCTCGACCAAAATAGCCTGCTTCAGTTGCCGCACGGGCGCGCACATGGGACTCGAGTGAGAAAACCTCCATTGCCTCGCGGGACAGCTGCCATTTATCTGCAATCATTTGTGCCGAGTTATATTGGGTGACTAGGCCATCGCCATAACGCGCAACCCACCCCTCGCTGCCCGTGAAAGGGTCGTTGAAACCCAAGGCTTGTCCCGCCAGCATCGCCGATGAAATGGGGATCTTGCTCATGGTTTGCACACCACCTGTTAACACCACATCCATGGTGCCAGACATGACTGCCTGCGCCGCAAAGTGCACTGCCTGCTGTGACGATCCACATTGACGATCAACCGTAGTACCCGGCACCTCGTCACTGAGGCCGGCGGCTAGCCAGCAGGTGCGGGCTATGTCGCCGGCAAGCGGACCTACCGTATCAACACACCCAAAGATAACGTCGTCGTAGTCAACGTCGGGAATACCATTACGCTTTACAATAGCGGATATGACATGAGCGCCGAGATCGGCTCCGTGAACTTCTGCTAGTGAGCCACGGCGACGCCCAGTCGGACTTCGAACCGCGTCAACAATATACGCTTCACTGCGCTGAGACATAAATGGATTCCTCTTAGACGGCCGCGGATTGACTATCAACGCCCACAACAGAGCGTCGACCAAAGGTATGTTCGGGACCAATTAGCGCTTCGGGCTTCAGCAGCCATTGATGTATTCGATTTTTGTGGAAGCTGGTGTCACCCCACTCGCGTGCAAGAGCCCAGGCTCGTTTGACCCAAATCTGCAGATCACATTCCCAGGTGTATCCCATAGCACCGTGGCACTGAATACCATTGCGAGCGGCCAACTCAGCAGCTCGAACGGCGGCCACTTTGGCATGGGAGACCGCACAGTCTGCGCGGGTGGGTGCCACAGCCGTGGTATAAGCCGCGCGTTGTATGACAGGTCGCGCGTATTCGGTCTGCACCGTCACGTCTGCCAGTAAATGCTTAACCGCTTGATTACTGCCAATAGCGCGGCCGAATTGCTCTCGATCGCTTGTGTACTGCACGCTTTGCTTGACTATTGTAGAAGCCAATCCCAATAGCTGCGCCGCAGTACCTAGGGCGCCGCGGTTTAACGTGGCGCGAGATAATTCGGCGGCAGCATCGCCCTCCGCCAAGCGGTAGCGCGGGCTGGCATCAAAGCCCACTTCCTGTAGGCGCCGGCTTGGATCAACGCTTTTTCGTGCCGTTAAAGTGACCTCTTCGCGAGGCAACAAATACAGGGCTCCCGATTGCTCAATCAACAACCAGTCGGCCGTCGCCGCGAAGTTGATATAGGGATTGATTGAATGTCCCACCGCCACCGACAACTCGCCCGCGACAAGCCCATCCACCACGTTCTGCACGTCACTGCCACCTAGACCGCGGTCAAGCACATCAACCAACAATGGGGTTGCGCATAAAACCGTATCAACCAACGGCTCTGGCAAGGCGGCCGCACCGCAGGCCTCAGCGATCATGACAAAATCAACAGCAGATAGACCCAGTCCACCCAAGCTCTCTGGTACCAGCATGGCGTTGAGCCCGAGCTCGCGCAGCTGAGCAACGCAGGCTTCGTCAATGCCCTGCTCCGTCTCCCAGCGCTGTCGTATGCGCTCTGCCGTCACCTCGCCCTCCAAGGCCGCGACAATGGCATCACGAAAACTGAGCTGCTCATCATTGAAGGTGAATTTCATGATTGCTATTCCTACTTGCGCGGCATACCGAGTACACGCTCGGCAATGATATTGCGTTGGATTTCGTTAGTGCCGGCATAGATCGGTCCGGATTGGGCGAATAAAAAGCCGTCTAACCAATTACCCAGAAGCGCTTTATCCTCGTCTGTCTCAGGATCAATTTCGCCACGCGCGCCCAGCAGTTGTAACGCCGTATCATGGATCTGTAGATCCAACTCAGACCAGAAGATTTTATTGCAGCTTGCTTCCGCACCTATGCTGCCACCCGCTGCCAATCGAGATGCCGTCTGATAAGTGGATAACGCATAAGCCTCGGCGTCCATGTAGCACCGCAACACAGCCTCTTCGATCGCAGGATCGACCACATCCTCTTCGTTACGCCGGTACAGTTCAACCAACCGTTTGCTCGCTTGCTGGAAGCGTGCGGGGCTACGCAGCATTAAGCCACGCTCAAAGCCCGCCGTGGCCATGGCAATATTCCAACCCTCGCCCTCGCCACCGAGCACATTTTCTACTGGCACACGCACGTCATCGAAAAATATTTCAGCAAAACCGGGCAGGCCATTGAGTTGTGGGATCGGGCGAACTGTTATGCCCTTACTGTTTAGCGGAAGCAAAATCTTTGACAATCCGCGGTGCCGCTCGGACGAGGGATCAGTGCGAAACAAACCAAATACCCAGTCTGCGTATACCGCCCGGGTAGACCAAATTTTCTGACCATTGATGACATAGTCATCGCCATCACGGTCCGCGCGGCAACGTATCGCTGCCATATCAGATCCGGCATTGGGTTCCGACCAGCCCTGGGCCCAAATCTCTTCGCCGCTAGCCATGGCCGGCAAAAATCGCGCCTTCTGCTCTGGGGTACCAAATTCCATCAGCGTGGGACCCAGTAGGAAAATACCGTTTTGATTCACGCGCAGAGGCGCTCCTGCCCGGTAGTACTCCTCTTCAAAAATCAGCCATTGAATGAGGTCACAACCCCGGCCGCCGTACTCAGTGGGCCACGTCACCATACCCCAGTTACCACTTGCCAAAGTGCGCTCCCATTCACGATGCGCCTCAAATCCGGCCTGGGTGTCAAAGGATTCAAGCGGTGTGCTGGGTACGTTATCAGCCAGCCAAGCACGTACTTCCTCACGGAATTCGATCTGCTCAACGGTGTAATTCAGGTCCATGGGTAATCCCTCATCTTGGCGTTAAGACGCTGACTCGGTAACGCGAACCCCCGGCGGGTCGCCTTTTAACTGACGGCTACGTAAGTTCGCTGGATCAAGCTCGGCAATCACCGCAAGCTGCGCTGCTGTTGGGGCCTCTGTCTCGCCAAGCCCATCGACAACGGCAATATCGAACCCGGTAGCATCACGGACTTCCTCAAGGCTGACGCCCGGATGCAGACTCACGACGCGCAGCTGTCGATTTGGACCGGCAAAATCCATAACGCAAAGGTCGGTAATGACCTGCCGAATATCGATCTCATCAAAGCTGTATCCACGAGGCAGCCTATCGGGGTTGTAACCGATAGAACACACCACATCACACTCACCCTCAACGAAGACCCGTCGCGAGTGGTTGGGAACAAAAAAGGAGTTGGCGTGGGATATCGAGTTCCCAGGGAAACCGCGCACCCCCAACAACTGCACCTTGGGGGCTTGGTATTGACCCCCGAGTGCTGAGATGTTGGTTTGACCAAAACGGTCAATTTGGCTGGGTCCCACCAGCGCGTGACGACGGCCACTCCAAACGTTGTCAAAAATGCGCGCGAAACCCATCCATGTCTCATTGGCCTGACCGGCGTGCGAACTCATGCCACTTACCGGGTTTGGCGACGACAGCATGAATGACTGACTATCGGTCATCATCAAATCGGGATTGGTGGTTTTCATGGCCAGGCTGGCTGCCAGACGTGGCAGCATGCCAATACCTGTAGCGAGCACCTCACCGTCGTTATCAAAAACCCGGCTGGCAGCAACGATCATCAATTCAGCAAGCGAATACGTCATATCGTGCTCCTCAGTAAACCGGCAAAGGAAGTTGTTGGATAACGTCTAACCCACCGACAGCCGTTTGATAGGCAGCCTCATCCGAGCCAAGAAATTGTTCAGCGTATGCGCTATAGCCCTGCTCTGAAAGCAACTGGCCGTAGGCTTTGTAGTGCGTCACATCGAATCCATACAGCGGGTCACTGGAGCTCGGATGCGCACCACCAGGAGTGTGAACAACCGCATCGGTAACCGCGCGCTCCCAATGACTTGCACGCGCCACCTGCGGGTCATTGAAGTGTGCACTGTCCACTATTTCGTCGGCGGAAACGATCGTGTGCGTAGCCGCGCGAGCAAACATGTCATCCATGTAGTGATCGGGGCTTGCGATTTCACACACGCCGCGACGATCAGCGCGGGTCACATGGATGAGCGACACGTCGGGTTTGAGCGCCGGCATCGCTAACCACTCTTTGTCGTCGTAGGGGCTATCTACACGTACGATGTCGGGATTATTGCGTTCAACGTCAGTACCCAATCCGACGCGCGTCGGTATAAACGGCAGTCCCCAAGCTCCGGCCCGCAAACCGAGCAACATCATGCCTTCATCTATTTCGTTAACCTCGACATTGCCGGCCTGACGCGCCAAACGAAATCCAGGTTCAAGCGGCATAAAATCCAAGGATACAAAAGCGAAAATCACTTTTCGGACTTTGCCGGCCGCGCAGAGTAGCCCGACATCGGCGCCGCCATAGGCGATGACCGTGAGATCTGACACATCTGACCTAAGTAATTCACGCACCAATGCCATCGGTTTTCTGCGCGGACCCCAGCCACCAATACCCACGGTCATGCCCGACTGGATAACGGCAACGGCGTCGCGCGCGCTGAGGAGTTTGTCCATCTGCGCAGTCCTTGCAAGAAGAGTTTTGGAGGTCTGCAAAGTATCAAGACCCAGCTGGATAACAGCATCCCCCATAGAGACTATGACATCGGCAGCCCAGCGCCGTAGCGTGCACCCATGGCGCGATTAGCCATATTGATACCCCCATTGAGCAACGCAACGAGCCCATGAGTACAGTCGAGACAACCATACCCGCTCTATTGGAGCACGCTGCCACCGAGCACGGTGATCGCCCCTTTATTGTGGACGGAGATACCACGCTGAGTTTCAAAGACACCCTAACTCAAGTGCGGGCGGTGGCCGCCAAACTGCACCGCGAGGGTTTCACGCCCGGTGACGTGGGTGCGATATGGGCACCCAATTGTTATGAGTGGATCGTCGCCGCCTTGGCCATTCAATATCTGGGCGGCACATTAGTGACCCTCAACACGCGCTACAAAGGCCCCGAGGCTGCCGACATTTTGAGGGCAAGTGGCGCGCAGTGGCTATTTCTGATCGACGAATTTCTGGGGACCAACTATCCCGCGAGCCTGGTTGATCAAGATTTGGGAAATCTTCGGCAGGTCGTTTTTAGAGCTGCATCGAATGATTCAAGGGAGCATTTCGATACCTGGCGTTTGGCCGGAAACGATCTCCTTCAAGACAGCAAAACGCTGGCGGCAATTGAGCAGTGTCGGGACAGCGTCACCGGCGACAGCGTCTCCGACATTCTGTTCACCTCGGGAACAACCGGGCGAGCCAAAGGCGTAGTGACCTGTCACGGTCAAAACATTCGCGCGTTTGATACCTTCGCCAACATTCTTGGCCTCGACGTCACTGACCGCTACTTAATTATTAACCCGTTCTTTCACAGCTTCGGTTACAAGGCCGGCTGGCTGGCGTCATTGCTTAAAGGCGCCACCGTCTACCCCCTCGCCGTGTTTGATGTGCCCGTCGTACTAGACCAAATCACGCGTCATGCCATTACGGTTATGCCCGGCCCCCCTACGCTATTTCAATCAATCTTGGCCCATCCAGAGCTGCCGAACAGTGACTTGAGTAGTTTAATCAAAGCGACCACTGGCGCTGCGATCATTCCTACGCAACTCATCGTGGATATGCGCAACATCCTCGGCATTGATACCGTGATTACCGCCTATGGTCTGTCCGAAAGTTGCGGCTTGGTCACCATGTGTCGATCTGAAGACGATCCCGAAATTATTGCCAGCACATCTGGACGAGCGATACCTGGTATCGAGCTGGGCATCATGGCCGCCGACGGCAGCTTGTTACCACCCGGTGAGTCGGGCGAGATTGTAGTGCGCGGTTTCAATGTTATGCAAGGCTATCTGGACGACCCCACCGCCACGGCCGAGACCATCGATCACAGCGGCTGGCTGCATACCGGTGATATTGGTCATACCGATGCCGATGGCAATCTGAGTATTACCGACCGCTTAAAAGATATGTATATCTCAGGCGGCTTTAATTGCTATCCGGCCGAGATCGAAAAACAACTGTTAGGTCACCCCGATATTGTTCAAGCCGCCGTTATCGGTGTGCCCGATACCCGCATGGGTGAAGTGGGCGCCGCTTTCATTGTTCTCACCGCCAACAGCGAGAGCGATTCAGCGACCTTACATGCCTGGTGTCGTGAGCACATTGCGAATTATAAGGTCCCACGTCACATCGAAATTCTGGATGCATTACCCCTCAATGCATCAGGTAAAGTTCTTAAAACCGAGCTGCGTAAACATTACGCAGCGCATGAAGCGCAAACAAAGGAATAAACACATGGCTATACAAAGCTTGGGGTACCTAGGGGTATCCAGCAATCTTACTGATGAGTGGCAGCGTTTTGCCTGCGAAGTCATGGGACTCGAAGACGTCAGCGAGCGCCTTGGTGCTGGCAGTGGCGAACGCTACTTCAAACTCGACGACCACCCCTATAGGCTGTTTGTGGCACCGGGTGAAACCGAAACATTGTCGGTGTGTGGCTGGGAAACCAACAATCAAGCTGGTCTTGATGAGGTTGCCGCGGCGTTAACGGCTGCCCGGGTGGATTACCAATGGGCCGATGACGCTTTGATCCAAAAACGTCGCGTACAAAATCTGCTGACCTTCAGCGATCCTTCGGGCATGTGTCACGAGGCGTACTGGGGCGTGGTTTCCGACTTCGCTCGATTTAACTCGCCCTGTGGTGTGTCCGGCTTTGTGACCGGCGATCAGGGTCTGGGCCACGTGGTACTGCCCGCCCCCAACTTCGATGACACGGTGAGATTTTTCACTGACGTGCTCGGTTTCGGACTCTCTGATCTTATGAAGATCCGTTTTACCCCTGATCCCGATGAGCCTGTGAAGCGCTTGTGGTTTATGCATTGCAATCGCCGCCATCACAGCTTGGCACTATTCGAATCACCCCACCCCGCTGGCTGTATACACATGATGCTAGAGGTCCCCAGCGTTGACGAGGTGGGGATGTGTAATGACCGTCGCATCGCGGCTGATGTCAAATTGTCGGGCACCTTGGGACGTCATGCTAACGATCACATGGTCTCGTTCTATATGCGCAGCCCAACGGGTTTCGACGTTGAATACGGCGCCGAGGGACGCACCGTGGAAGACTGGACCCGCTATGAGGTCTTTGAGAGCACGGTAGCCAGTTTCTGGGGCCACGATTTTAGTGTCGGCATGTCCGACTAGACCATAGGCCGAGTTGGTTACGCACAGACAAGGCGTTACTACATATGCAGGATGCCGTGCACTCCCTGCTTTGCCAGTATCTCATCAACAATAAGCCCACGAATTAGCAAAAAGGTTTGTCAACATGAGCAGCTATCAGCAGATCGTGACCGATGAAGTTCTCGCCCAGATTGAGAGCAAATCAGACGAACAACGTGCCAATCGGCAGATGAGTGCCGAGGTTGTTCAAAGTCTCAAAGATTGTGGCTTTTACCGCATGATGCTTCCTAAAAAGTGGGGCGGCATGGAGTGTCGACCACAAGAATTCTTTGCCGAGCAAATTCGTATTGCCGAAGCCGATATGAGCACCGCATGGGCCAGTGGCATTATCGCTGTGCACGCTTTTCAGATCGCTCTTATGTCTGAAGAGGCGCAGCGTGAAGTGTATGCTGATGACCCCAATACGCTGGTCTCGAGCTCCTACAATCCCGTGGGTGCTGTTGCCGAGTCCTGCGACGGCGGCTTCATGCTCTCCGGCCGTTGGGGCTGGAGCTCGGGCTCAGGTCACTGCAGCTGGGCGCTACTGGGCGGTGTCATTCCTGGCGATGGCTATCGCACTTTCCTCGTACCCCGAACTCAATATGAGATCGAGGATACATGGAACGTCATGGGCTTACAGGGCACCGGCTCCAACGACGTGGTGATTGCCGAGCCCATCTTCGTGCCAGAGCATCGCACTCACAAACAAATGGATGGCTTTAACTGCGTTCATAACCAAGAGAATCCCATTTACGACCTGTCCTGGGCGCAAACCTTCGTGCGTGTCGTGAACACGGCGGCAATTGGCGCACTAAAGAAAGCAATGAAGGTGTTCATTGAATCGCGCACCGGCGCCAGCACTGACCCCACCAAACTGGCGGGAGACGTTGACACTCAAGTTCGCATAGCCTCAGTGCGCAATACCATCAGTGAGCTCGAGTCTGTGATGTTCCGGAACTTCGATCTAATGGAAGCCGCCGATTGGAAGCCCAGCATTGAAGACCGGGTGTTGTACCGTTACCAGGCCTCACTGGTTATTGACAAAGCCATTGACGCCATCGATACCCTGTTTGATGTGGCTGGCGGTCGTTCGGTCTTTAACGATCACCCACTGCAGAACCTATGGCATGACATTCACATCGCGCGCTGCCATGTAGCCAATAGCCCCACTAGTTTCGCGCGCAACTTGGGTAGCGTCACCTTAGGCATGGACAACGTGGACGTCTTTATCTGATGGCGGTGAATAGCGTTCCCTCGCAGTATTGCAATCTCGGTCACGGCCGCTGCATCCACTACACCCTACACCCAGCTGAAGGCGACAGTCGGGGTGACGTGGTTTTTGTCCATGGCAGTGGTCCAGGGGCCAGTGGCTGGAGTAACTTTAAGCACAACGTGGCGGCTTTCCAGCACGCGGGCTATCGTTGCGTCGTTTATGACCAATGGGGTTATGGCCTCACCGACAAGCCCACCGACGTGGATCACACACTGGATTTCTTTGTCGAAGGTCTCAGTGGCTTGCTTGATCACCTGGGCATCGATAGCGTCATTCTCGTGGGCAATTCACTCGGTGGCGCCGTAGCGCTAGGACTTACCCTCGCGCAACCCAAACGTGTGAAGCAGTTGATATTGATGGCGCCGGGCGGCATTGAGACCAAGGAGGCCTACTTCGCCACCGAAGGCATTCAAACCATGGTCAAATACCCCATGGGCTCTCCTGAATTCACTCGAGATGTCCTAGCTAAGCTATTGGAATTATTGGTATTTGACCCGTCAGTTGTTGATGAAGAACTGATCAATGAGCGCTGGGCTGTGCTACAAACGCAAAACGCCCATGTTCTTGCCACCATGGCGATTCCAGATCTGACCGATCGATTGGGCGAAATTCAGTGTCCAACGCTGGTCTTTTGGGGGACACAAGACAAGTTCTGCCCGTCAACCGGCGTCTGGAAAATCCTGCAAGCCGGCGGCCCCGTGCAGGCAGAGGTGCTCAATCGCTGTGGCCACTGGGTCATGACGGAGTATCCTGAGCTGTTCAACGGCCGCTGTTTGAGCTTCCTCGCTAGCCACTGAAACGGCGGCTTTCAATCTGGTATAACGCGCTGGTTTTTGGTACACAGGCACATTGTGCGCTAGGCGCATGGCGCTGCAGGTATCGTTAATGCTCCCTCTGGACCATGAACACTTCTCCAAGTTGTTGGCCACGCTCTATGACGGGCACATTGAGGAGGACCCCTACAACGCCTTTCTGATTGAAATGCGCGCCGCCATTGATGCCAATTTTGGCTCGATCACCATGCGCGAACCCCAAGGCGATGACGGCGGACTGCTGTTCGTTTCTTCTGAGCACTTAGCCAAAACCTTTGCCGATGACCGCAACAACCCCTACTCAGATCGCTACTACACCTCCAATCTGATGAATAACCTACCCTGGGGCAAGGTAGTATCACTCGACGAGTGCACGCCCTACGCCTCGCTTGAGCAGAGTGACATCTACCGTTTTTGCATGGCCCCGGTGGACATACATCACATGATTGGCGTAGACCTTCGCAACTCCAATGGTCAGCGCTTTAGTGTGCGGTTTTGTCGCCCCAAATCCGCGGACAACTTCAGTGTCGAAGAACGCCGCTTTCTCGAATTGGTTGCCGGACACATTCAACGTGCAGTGGCCAACGGCATGCAGTTGATACAACTGGATAAAGAGCGTCGACTGTACAGTTCAACCTTCGCCAAACAGTCCGTGGGCATCATCACCCTGGACGAGCGTGGCAAGGTTGTGTCCCGCAACGCGGTGGCCGATGGACTGATCCGCGACAAAGACGGTATAAGCGTGGTCAATGACCAAATTTATCTCGATAGCCACAGTGCTCGAACCAAATTAACCGAATATATTGAAGCGATCGCGGCCGCTCAGCGCGCTCAAGAGGCTGCGCCTACCAACGCACTGGCTGTGGATCGCCCGTCAGGCAAAGCCGATCTTGAAATCCTAATAAAGCCCATGATGATCGATAAAACAGTCGAGCCCGGGCACACCCCACACATGATTGTCTTCATCAATGAGCCCGAGCGGCGCTATGAGATCGACACACGTATTTTGATGAGCCTGTATGGCCTCACCAATGCCGAGGTCAACTTAGCTAAGCTACTGGCCGAAGGGGCTAACCTCGATCAAGCGGCTGCCGAGCTCGGCATCGCCCGCAACACTGCTCGAGCGCAGTTGCGCTCAATCTTTGCCAAAACCGGCGTATCGAGACAGTCGATGCTAGTAAGCCTGATTCTGAAAAGCGTGGTGGCCTACTCCTGAATAACGCCTCCTTGAATGGCTATTCTAGCGGGTGTTCGCGCTACCCCAGAAGGCGCGCATCGATGCCACCTTACCCCTGTCATCAAAACGAAAAACGTCAATTATCTCAATGGTCATGGTGTTTTCACCCGACCCGGCAATAACCTCAAAGGCAAAAGCCGCTTCGTTACCGGCCACTCTAGGGGCACCCAATAGACGCGCGCTGACAACACTGGCCGAAGCATAGTCGTAAAACGCACGAATTGCCTCTATACCCTGCTTAACTTCAGTACCCACGGGATCTTCAAGGGTCGCGTCATCGGCATATAACGCGGCAATGGCCGCGGCGTCACCATTACTGAGCGCTGAAATGTAGGCCTCACACACCGCCGCCCCTTGCTCTTCACTGATCACGGTAATCCCCCCAAATGAATGATCTGCATAAGGTCAATCGTTTTTAAAGCTGGCGTCCCGTTTTTCGTTAAAGGCGTCTCGAGCTTCTTGCGAGTCTTTGTGGGTATACGCCTCGAGTGTGAGTCCCTGTTCACGGCGGTACTTATCTTCGAGGTTGCCGTCTTCAATAGCGTTTAGCGCCTCTTTGGCCAGCTCGATCATGATCGGACTTTTCTCCGCAATGCGGGCTGCTATGGACATGGCCTCACTTACCAGCGACTCTCGATCAACGACGCTCTCGACCGCGCCCAATCGGTAGGCCTCAGACGCGTCAATAAAGTCACCGGTAAAGTACATATGACGGACTTTTTGTACCGGGAACAACCGTTGAAGGTGGGCACCCCCACCCATGGCGCCGCGATCGACTTCGGGAACACCAAAGCGCGCACACGCTGAGCAAACAACGATATCGGCGGCACCCGCTATACCAATACCACCGCCTAGCACGAAGCCATGCAGCGCCACGATAACGGGCTTGGGATTTCGATGGATCGCCTCAAAAGTGTCGTAGTTGCCTTTATTGACCGCAACAATTTTCTCCGGCTGCGAGCCAAGCTCCTTGATATCAACCCCAGCACAAAAGCCCTTACCCTGCGCGCTAATGACAATAACGTGGACCTCTGGCTCGAGACCCAGCCGTTTAATTTCCGCTGCAATTGCTGCCCATTCGGCACTATTAAACGCATTGACTGGGGGTTTATTGAACACCAAATGTGCAATGTGGTCTTGGATGTCTGTTGAAAAAGCCATGCTTAAGCCTCGCTATCAGAGGAGTGGCAGGTATTGTCTAAAAGTGTTTGCACTCGGCCAAAGGCGCTTTGGGCCTCTGTCATAATGCGCTCTAGTAGTGCCTGAACCGTTGGCAAATCATCAATCAGGCCCGCTACCTGCCCTGAGGGCAAGATACCGTCCTCGGGGTGCCCCTTCACCATGGCCTGTTGGATCATCATGGGCGCGTTAGCCGCCATGAGTGTTTGCCCAAGGGACAGATCACCGGTTCGAGACATCTTCCATGCCCCACGCATCATGCCAAGTAACGATCCGCCGGTAGCACGACTGAAGGCCAAACCATTGAGCAAGGCACGAATAAGCAGTCCCAGCGAAGACGCCTTCATCAAGCGCGCCAAATAAGGATTGGCAATCATCCGTTGGGGCATACCATCTAAGCGGGTGCTGACCACAATGTTCTCTGGGGGTGTTTTCAAATAAACCGCCTTGGTGGCATCCGGCACCGGCGACTCTTGGGTTAAGAGAAAACGGGTTCCCATGGCAATACCGTCAGCACCCATACACAGAGCCGCCACAAGGCCCGCACCATCCTGGAAACCGCCCGCTGCAGCAATGGGAACTGAGACCGCCTCGCGCACCTGCGCTAGCAATAAATTAGTGGCCACTGATCCGGTGTGACCGCCACCCTCGCCACCCTGTATCACCAGGGCATCGGCACCTAACTCTACGGCTTTCACCGCGTGCTTGGCGGCACCGACCGTAGGGATACAAACGATACCGGCCGACTTTAACCGCTCAACGGCACTCCCTGCTGGCGACCGCGAGTACGACACCGCGCGTATCTTGTGGGCAATACACAGCTCCACAATATCCGCTGCATGGGGCACATACATATGAAAATTAACGCCAAACGGCCCCTCTGTCCGCCGCTTAATATCGGTAATGCCTTGCTCGATCTCCTCCAAGGTCATCACCGCTCCAGCCAAAAAGCCGAAACCACCGGCATTGGTAGTCGCTGCGACCAGCCCGGGATCGGCAACCCAGCCCATCGCCGTCTGAATAATGGGGTAGCGGCAACCTAATAATTTGGTGAGGCGCGTTTGCATCGGCATTCCCAGGGTGTAGTTTAGGCGTCTATGAACGATCGCTGACATTACTCGGCCAGTGTCGTCGGTTCAACGCGCTCCATAAGCAAAAGAGACTATGACGCGAAGGACATTAGCCGTCAGCATACAGCGCTGAGACCACCCTTGCCGAGTTGCACATTACCAAGAGGCCCCATGACTCGTTTCACCCAGCCCCACCTTGACGCTGTCACCCAATTGACTTCGCCAGGAGCACCCTTTGAGCTTGAGCATCGAGAGCATGGCGGGCAAGTACTGCGCGCCTATAAAAACGCAGAGAGTAACCTGCGGGATTTTATGGCTGCCGGGCGGCAATTTGGCGACAAGTTACTAGCCGAATACCAAGGACAGCGGCTTAGCTTTGATGATTACTTCAATGCGATGGATCGGCTAACCGCTGCATTACAGCATCAATTTGGCATCAACAAAGGTGACCGGGTCGCGATCGCTATGCGTAACCGCCCCGAATGGATGATCGCTTACGGCGCCATTATTCATCTGGGTGCCATCGCTGTGCCCCTCAACAGTTGGGGCAAGGGCGAGGAACTGCAACAGGGACTGGACGACAGCGGCGCCGCATTAGCCATTTGCGACCGCGATCGGTTTCAACATCTGTTAAGCGTTAATTCAGACCTGCCCTGCGTGGTGGTAGAGGGCGAGCCGGATGACGACTGCAGTGCACACTGGCTCGATCTAGTCAGCACGGATCCGGATGTATCGGCGCAATTGCCAGAGCTAGCACCCGAAGACCCGGCCATGATCATGTTTACTTCGGGAACCTCCGGGCGACCTAAAGGCGCACTGTTTAGCCACCTAAATTGCTGCCAGGCGCTCTACAACTACGAATTTATTGGAGCGGCCACCTATCTCACCAACACCGAGGTAATGAATCGGCAATTGGCGTCGCCCATACCGCCAAAATTGCTGGTGGCGATGCCCCTATTCCATGTGTCGGGTCTGTTCTCACAGTTTTTAATTAACCTGCGTTTTGGCAGGGGTACGCACCTTATGTACAAGTGGAGCTGCGATGAGGCGCTGAGACTGCTCAGAGAGTCCGGCATCACTGCCCTTGTCGGTGCGCCAGCAATGATGCAGCAGCTGCTTAGCCATCCCGAGGCGACCCCGGACGATTTCGTCAACGTCGTTAACGCCAGTGCCGGTGGTGCAGCTACGCCAGAAATTCTACACAGTCTCTATAAAAGCAAGACCACCAACGCCCTCTCCGGTGGCGGCTGGGGTATGACCGAGACCGCTGGCACCGGCGTGGCCTTCACTGGTCTGTATTCCCACGAGCGTCCCAATGCCTCAGGATTTGCCAGTCCCATTGTCGAATTCAGTTTCCGCGACGAAAACGGGAATGAGGTTCCCGAGGGAGAGGCTGGGGAAATATGGCTCCAAAGCGTAGCGTGTATCGAGCGCTACTGGAGCGGTGATGACGAGGGCGACAGTTTCGTTGACGGCTGGTATCGCACCGGCGATATCGGCTACTTCAGCGATGAAGCGCTCCTTTATATCTGCGGGCGCGTCAAGGATGTGGTGATTCGGGGCGGTGAAAATATCTACCCCGCTGAGGTAGAAGGCTGCTTACTGGAAATGCCTGGTTGCATCGAAGCCGCGGTCGTGGGGCTGCCAGATGAACAATGGGGAGAGTGCGTAGCCGCCGTCATCGTAAATGACAAACCCCTAACGACTGACGACGTTGTCGCGCATTGCCAGGCACATCTTGCAGGCTACAAAGTACCCTCGAGGGTGTGCTTTAGCGATCAACCCCTACCGCGTAACGCACTAAACAAACTGCTTAAAGCTGACATTCGAGAGCAATACTTTGGCATTAGTTGAGACTTGGCGACTGCTCCTACTCTACGGGCAGGGCGAGATTCCCGAGCCTACGCGAGTGATCGCGGCCGTTCAAAATTGCGACCACGGCGCTGTGTATCGTGCCGAGCGAGGTCCCTTCGGCGAAGCGGCAAAAGCGCTAAACATAGACCCTTTAGACCTCGACCTCTCTGGCCGTATCGCCATTGATGTCAGCTTGGGCGAAGCACACAGCGTGCTCACAGAGATCGCTCAAGAATTAGGGGGTATGGCGTATCTCTGTCGAGGTCGAGAGCCATTAAAACTAGGACTTGAGGTGGGTGAAACCTTCCAAGGCAGCCTGCAATTGGCCTGCTTACGCCGGCGGGATAGCCTTAGTGACGAAGCGTTTCAACAGCGCTGGTTTGACGACCACACCCAAATTGCCATCGAGACTCAAGGCACCCTAGGTTATCGTCAAAACTGGGTGCACTGGACCAATTCCCTGCATTGGGACGGATTAGTAGAAGAATACTTTCCCACTAGCGCCGCGACATCACCCGAATGCTTTTTTGGGGCTGAGGGCGACCCCGCTCTGATGCAGGCCAATATTGAAAAGCTGATGGCCAGCTGCGAACGCTTCTTAGATTTGAGCGGAACAACCGCTATACATTTAACCGAAACGCGACTGCTTTGAGGATATCCCGATGTCGACACCCCTGAATAAACAAGTGGCATTGATTACCGGTGCAGGCCAAGGCGTCGGTCAGGGTATCGCTTTTTCTCTCGCAAAACGGGGAGTAAGGGTCGTCGCCGTCGGCCGCACCCTGTCCAAATGCGAAACGACCGTTCAGATGATTAAAGAGCGCTTTAACGTGGACGCCGCAGCACTCTATGGCGACGTGGGTGATCTAGCCAGCCTCGAGAGCCTGATGGATCAAGCCCTAGCCTGCTTTGATCGACTGGATATTTTGGTCAACAATGCCGTCCATGGCACCATCAAACCCCTGCTCTACGTAAAGCTTGAAGAATTCGAACAAAGCTTGCGTATTGGCCCCCAAGCCACATTACGCCTGATGCAACTGGCGCAACCGCATTTAGCAGCGCAAGGTGGCGGCAACATTGTGAACCTTGCCAGCACCTCCGCCATGCGCTGGGACTCTGCCAATTACGGTGTCTATGCGGCCGAGAAAGAGGCCATCCGCGCGCTTACACGCGCCGCGGCCAATGAATGGGCCGCTCAGGGCATCCGCAGCAACGTGATACTCCCGCTTGCCAGCTCGCCTGCTCTGGCCGGGTGGGCGGAGGCACGTCCTGAGGAGGCAGAAGCCTTCCTCTCAACGGTGCCTCTGGGGCGCATTGGGGACTGCGAGGCAGATATTGGAGAGTTCGTCGCGACGTTATGCTCGCCTGAATCGCGTTACATCAATGGTCAGTCCATAGCCATTGACGGTGGTCAAGCCAATTTAGGCTAGGCTAGTCAGTGCAGATTGCTAGCGTACCGCCGCACCGCCATCCACCGAGAGAATTTGACCGGTAATAAAGGAAGCACGCTCAGAGGCTAGAAACACCACGGCCTCGGCAATTTCCTCGGGCTCACCCAATCGACGCATGACAGCCGCCTGCTTTAAGGCCTCCGCCGCCTTGGGCTGCTCCTCAAAATAGCGCTCGACTCCAGGCGTTCGTATCACGCCGGGAGATACCGCATTAATACGCACGCCTTTGTGCCCGTATTCGGCAGCGGAGCTCTTGGTCAACAAATTCACTCCGCTCTTGGCGGCGGCGTAGGCGGTGTTGTAGACCTGACCTCGCAGCGAGGCATTTGAAGAGATATTGACGATACTGCCGCCGCCGTTCTCCAGCATATGAGCTAGCTCGTATTTCATACACAAAAAGGTGTTGGTCAGACACAGATCCATAGTCTGATCCCATACCGCCTTATCAAAACTGTGTATCGGACCGGAACCGCGACTAAACGCCGCACTATTACAAGCCACCTGCAAACCACCAAATGCGCTCACCGCTTTTTCCACCATAGCCGCCACCTGCGCCTCATCACCGACATCGGCGACCGCCGCAACTGCCCTGCCACCTGCGGACTCAATATCCGTCACAGTTGTGCTCGCTGCATCACCGTTAATATCTGCCACTAGCACCGACGCGCCCTCTCGCGCAAACGCCATGGCAATCGCTCGACCAATGCCTGTTCCCGCACCCGTGACTAACGCGGATTTTCCCTCTAACAATGCCACAACAGCCTCCTATATATGTCTTGCCACTGCTCTTACGCTCTTGGCGCGACAGAACTAAAGCTAGCGTTGGATTTTGCCTATTTACGGCTCTAACACCTAATATTTAGCAGCGCAGATGGACTACGCCGAGTTGGACGCAAAATCGTAAACTGTGTCACTCGCACCAAAACTGTGGAATGCCTGTGACTAACGGGCAAAGCGATTCTCATTGCACAGAGAGACTTCATTATGTTGATCGAGCGTTTTAATTTGTCAGGCAAAACCGCATTGATTACCGGCGCCGGTAAGGGTATCGGCGCGTCGATAGCCCATACCTTTGCCGAGATGGGAGCCAACGTCATCTGTGTCGCGCGCACGCAGAGTGACGTTGATGAGGTCGCAGAGACTGCTAGAGCGCTGGGCGTCCAAGCGCTGGCAATCAGTTGCGACGTCACCGATGAGTCAGCATTGCAGGACTTGGCCACCCAAGCCAATCAGACCTTCGGTAAATTGGACATCTTGGTCAACAACGCTGGAGCGCCCGGCAAAGGTTACGGGCCTGTGGCTAAAATCGACAAGACACGTTTCGAGCATACCCTCGACGTGAATCTGACTTCAGCCTATACCTTGACCCATCATTGCTTATCGCTTTTACAGGCTGCGGAGAGCGCAACCATCGTCAATGTGTCCTCAGCACTGGCTTGGATGGTAGACCGAAACTTCGCCGCTTACGGCGCGGCGAAAGCCGGCATGAACCAAATGACTAAAATCATGGCCTATGAGTTTGCTCCGCAGATTCGAGTAAATGCCATCGCACCCGGCGCCATCGATACGCCCGCCACAGCATTCATTAAACAAAACCCTGATATGCTGGCGGATACCACTCGATGGATTCCACTGGGTCGCATGGGTGATCCCGCCGATATTGCTTTGGCGGCGCTGTATTTAGCCTCCCCCGCCAGTGCCTTTGTTTCCGGCAAAGTGCTTGAGGTGGATGGTGGCATGTTCGCATTGCCCGGCAGTGCCATCCAGGCCACCCTAAATCAAGCCCAATAAGTAATTCAATTTGCGATGGTAAACACCTGCACGGCAATAAGCCGCAGGTGAACAGCTTATGTGTACAGGAGTGAAGTTATGGCCACGTATCTAGTCACTGGCAGCTCAAGCGGTATCGGTGCAGCTATCACCCAGCATTTACGAGAGCTGGGTCATCAAGTCGTTACCGTCGATTTGCGCGACGCGGACTACTGTGTGGATTTATCGGAGCCAGAGAGCCGAGCTTCGCTCGTGAAAGCGCTTTGTGCGGACCTAGATGCCTTGGATGGCGTTATCCCCTGTGCGGGGGTGGCCTCCCATTTTCCAGATCAGGGAAAAATTTTAAGCATCAACTACTTTGGTACGGTTGAACTGCTCGAGGGTGTGCGGCCACTGGTACAGCAGGGTGCGCGCATCATAGTACTCAGCTCTAATGCCGGCCCCATGAGCCAAAATCCAGAACTGGTACAGACGTTACTGGCCCACGACGAAGCCAAAGCACTAAAAATAGCCGCGGATAGCCACGGTCAGGAGTGTTACGCCAGCAGCAAAAAAGCCGTGGCCTTGTGGATGCGGCGACAGGCGCCCGCCCTTGCTCAGGCTGGCATCAATATAAACGCCATTGCCCCCGGCTATATTGAGACGCCCATGACCGCCTCGGTCGCAAAGGACGCCACCTACGGCGACGCGATTCGAGCCTTTGTTGACAGTATCCCCGTGGGGCGTCCAGGCCAGACAGCGGATATCGTCGCGTTAGCGAACTTTCTATTATCGCCACAGGCGAGCTTTATCGCAGGTTCCCTCATTTTCATCGACGGCGCCCACGATGCCCTATTCAGGCCAGATGGAGGGGTGTAACGAGGGCCACTCATCAGCATGGCGAACCGCACATCCTCAAACACGCTGAGGGCGACGCTTCGGATTGTGTATAAAGAACGGAAAAGCGTAGCAGCCCATATAGTAACCCCATGAACGATGCAGGCTGGTGTTGTAACGCGGACACCACAACAAAAATACATCTCGGAGTCATTGTCATGCAGATATTGCCACCCCATACAAAGAGTTCGGTTTCCAGTGCCGTAAAAACGGGGGCATTCACCTTATTGCTGGGTGTCTCACTTAGCGTCAATGGCAAGCCCGAGCCCTGTGATCAATACGATGCGCTCAAGCAGCCATTGTTTGGGGATCTGCACATCCACACCCGCTATTCCTTCGACTCGTTCCTCTCCAATCAGCGTAACGATCCGGACGGCGCCTACCGGTATGCCCAGGGAGAACCCATTACCCTGCCCGACGCCTTCGGTGACCAAACCGTTATTGGGAGAATAGATCGTCCCTTAGATTTTGCGGCTGTCACTGACCATGGCGAATTTCTGGGTGAGGTGGCGCTCTGCAGTAACGATCCCGGGTCTCTAGCCTATTGGTGGCCTAATTGCATCATGAGTCGTACCCAGAGCCTATGGGTGCAACTGGTATCGGCATCCTGGTGGACGTCTCTGGGTGGCATGACGACGTCGGCCATACCCGAACGCTCAGGTGTCTGTGGCTGGGGCGACTGCCAAGCTGCAGCGGCGGACATCTGGAAGGATACCCAACGCGCCGCACAAGACCACTACGACCAGAGTACTGACTGTCAATTCACTACGTTTATCGGCTACGAATACACCCAAGGTCCCGGTGGCAACAACATGCACCGTAATGTCATCTTTCGTAACGCGCAGGTCACGGATACCCCCATCTCACTGTATGACACGGCGGGCGATGTACCGAAGCTGTGGCAAGCCTTGCGCGAGCAGTGTCTCGACGCCGACAACGATTGCGATGTCCTCGCCATTCCTCACAACCCCAATCTGGGGGGCGGACTGATGTTTCCCGATCCCAAGACCGAAAAAGAAGCCATTGACCGGCTAGCGCTAGAGCCGCTAGTGGAATTGGTACAACACAAAGGTGCCTCTGAGTGTCGCTTCGATCGACTACTTGGTAGCGGTGTAGGGACCGAAGATGAGCTCTGCGATTTCGAGCAAATACCCTCGGACAACCTGCATATGTTGGGTACCGTCGAGGGCAAAATGCGCTCTGAGCAAGGCGTCATGGTGCCTAACAAGGACTTTGCTCGACGCAACATGATGCGAAACGTCTTAAAGGATGGGCTAGCACTGGGCGAACGCACCGGTATCAACCCTTTCAAGCAGGGTTTCATTGGCAGCACCGACACCCACACCGCCACCTCAGGGGGTGCTCAAGAATTTGATTATGTAGGCCACCTCGGTAGCCGCGATGCGGGCTTTCGTAATGTTCAAGACCATTTTTTCTCCAATCCCGGTGGACTCGCCGTGGTCTGGGCAGAACAGAATCGTCGGGATGAAATATTTGAAGGGATGCGCCGTCGAGAGACCTATGCCACCTCAGGTACTCGACCCACCGTCCGTTTTTTTGGCGGCGCACTGCCGGAAAACTTGTGTGAGAGCCCGGATGCCATTGCTCAGGCCTATGCGCACGGGGTGCCCATGGGTGCCGAATTAAAGGCGACTACAGACTCTCCTCATTTCTTGATTATGGCCTCAAAAGACCCCGGCAGCCCCGCGGCCGTTGGCAACGGCATTGAGCGCATCCAAGTGATTAAGGGATGGCTTGACGAACTCGGGCAAAGCCACGAAAAGGTATACACACTCGCCGGCGAGGTTGAGTCCGGTCTCGGCGTTGATCCGCACAGTTGTGCCAGCACCCACAGGGGCCACAGCCAACTGTGCAGCCAGTGGCAAGACCCCGACTACCAAGCAAATCAGCCCGCCTTTTACTACGCGCGCATTTTGGAAACGCCGAGCTGCCGATGGAGCACCCTACAGTGCCAAGCCGCGGGGGTAAACCCGTTTGACGAACAATGTGCAGCTCAGGCTGCGGCGGCCAACACAGCTGCACACGAGGCCGGTGCAACTGGGCCGGTTTATGACAATTGTTGCAGAGCAGTGGAATCCGAAGCGTTTTACTCGCCGGTGATTAACGAACGAGCGTGGACATCACCTATTTGGGTAACGCCGCCTCATTAGCCAGGTGCAAAAACACAGGTACTTCGCCGCCACCATCAACCTCTAAGGTGGCACCGGAGATATAAGCCGCGTCGTCCGAACAGAGCATTGTGACTGCCTTGGCGACATCCTCTGGTTCGGCCATGCGCTTCAAGGGCAACATGTCCGCCACCCGCTGGAAACCGGCCTCGCCGCCATAGTGATCAACTCCGGCATCGTGATGCACAAGGCCTACGATCAGCGCGTTGACCCGAACGTTAGGTCCCCATTCCATCGCCAGTGATTTGGTCGCGCTAAGCAAGCCCGCCTTGGCCGCTCCATAGGCGGCACTTCCGGGTGAGGGTCTCGCTCCACTAACACTGGAGATATTGACGATACTGCCCGGTCGAGAACCACTCGCCAAATACTGATAGGCCTGCTGGGACAATACCAGCGGCGCCAATAAATTCAGCGCCAAAACTTTTTCTGTTAAGCGGGGGCTGGCTGTGGCAGCTTCTACGGGCGGACCGCCTCCGGCGTTATTCACCAATATGTCAATGCCGCCATGAGCCTCTGCGATCTGCGCAATCAAGGCCTGTGATGCCTCGGGATCACGGATATCGGCGGCAATGAATTCCGCCGCACGATCACCATGGCTGATAGCTTGCTCGGGCTCGCGTCGACCGCAAGCGATCACGGTCGCACCGGCCTGCAAAAAACGAGCGCAGATCGCCCGACCAATGTGGCCCGCACCACCGGTGACGAGAACCACTTTTCCTGAAAATTCGGTCATTACACTCTCTCCTAGGAGATAGTATTGCTCAAGTCTGCCTCTGAGGCATCACCCAAATGCGATGCAAACAGCCCTCGTCTGAACCAAGGATGACAAGTGGGTAGGCAAAAGGGGTAAGCTCCATGACATCTTTTGAACGACCATTGGAGCGACGCATGACCACAACCCTTGTTAAGCATCCTGCTGACCTAATGAATATGGTGGGCCAGACTTTGGGGCCTAGCCAGCCGCTAACTATTACGCAATCGCGTATTGATCAGTTTGCCGAGGCCACCGGTGACCACCAGTGGATTCATGTTGATCCCGAGCGCGCCAAGGATGGCCCTTTTGGTGCAACGATCGCTCACGGTTATCTGACCCTGTCCTTAGCAAACTGCTTCCTGCCTGAGTTATTGAGCGTAGAAAATGTCACGATGGGGGTGAACTACGGCACCGAAAAAGTCCGCTTCCCAGCTCCCGTTCCGGTTAACTCGACCATAACCGCCCGCGGCGAAATTATGAGTGTCGAAGAAAATAAAGGTGGCTTCAAAACGGTGATACAAATCACCATCACCGCTGAGGGTGCCGATCGACCCGCTTGTATCGTCGACACCATCAGTATTTTCTATCCCTAGGAACTCATGAGCGGCTGACTGTCACGGCAGGCGTTCTAGATTGGGTGCCCCATGATGGCGGCAGCTCATGAAAGTCTGGACAACAGATCGTGGGGCGCTAACTGCCTTCGCGCTGTTGCTTAGGATTGCCTATAAAGTCAGGCTTGGAATCTCAGCGCACTACAGATTAAAAACCCGCTGGGCATTTTCACGCAGAAACTTGGGCCAAACTTCATCTTTAAAAGGCACGTTGGGCATGTCACCAAAAATGCGCTCAAGCGAGAGTCCCATTGGGAAGTAACCCGCATACATAATTTTGTCGGCGCCGCGGGTGTTGGCAAAATGGATGATGTCTTTGGGGTAGTGCTTGGGAGCGAAGGCGCTGGTCATGTAATACAGGTTGGGATACTTGAGCATGAGCTTCCACGCCAAGTCAGTCCAGGGTTCGGCCCCGTGTTTCATGACCACTTTCAGTTCGGGGAAAAACCAACAGATCTCGTCTAGGTGTTCAACTTTTTGTGGCTCCATGGGAATACGCGGCCCCGGCACGCCGACACAGGGGCAAAAGGGAATGTCCAGGTCGACACAGGTCACAAAAATGGGATACCACTTCTTGTCCGCCAGTGACACCTGTGGGCATAGACCTGAAGGGAAAGCACCGATAGCCTTGATGTCGTACTCTTCTTTCAGCCGACGGATCTTGCGCACCTCTTCCATGCCGTTATTGGGATTGCACTCGTAACTGGCAAAGAATCGATCAGGGTGGCGACGGACAGCTTCATTCTGCGTTGCGTACTGGCCCTCGTCGACACCAATCATGGCTTTCTCGATATTAAATTCATCCATCTTTTCGATGGTGTAGGCAATGTAATCGTCGCGCTTACCCACTTTAGGCAGATCTTTAAACATGTATTGGGCAGGCATTTTGAACATCTGCCTACTCTGTTCATCCATAAGTAGCGGGCGAATGAAATCATAAAAATTGGACGTGTCGTCATTCGGTACCGCCAGCATCAAATCAATGATGGGCACATCGGTAGGCATTGCCATGGTGTAACACTCCTAAATCAATCGTTACTGTATTCTAGTTCTTGAGCAACCAATGGGCGGCGCGCTCTGCAATCATATACGTGGCAGCCATGGTATTGCCCGAGACCAGTGTTGGCATCACAGACGTATCGGCCACATGTAGGTTGCGGATACCCTTGACGGCTAGCTGGCTATCGACCACAGCCTCGTCATCAGAGCCCATACGACAACTGCCGGCAGGGTGATATCCGGTAATGCCAAAACGGCGTGCATGATCAAGCAGTGCCGCATCGTCTGTAACGCGATTACCCGGGCGAATCTCACTGCGCACCAATGACGCCATAGGTTCAGCCGCATAGATGTCGCGCAAAGTCTTCATACCCTCCACGATAACCTTAGCGTCATGTTCGGTACTTAAATAATTGGCGTTGATCAGTGGAGCTGTACTGGCATGGCTGTCGCGTATGGATAAGGACCCTCGCGAAGTTGGTCGCATGGGATAGGTAATTGCCGTTACACCCGGCACCTCATCCATGACCGAAACGCCGTCGTCTCCCCGTGCACCGGAAGCTGGTGCAAAGTGCACCTGAATATCCGGACGCCCATTTACAGCCAGCGATGAGGCATGAAACAAAAAAGCTTCTGCTGAGGGCATGGCAAGTAAACCCTGACGCCGAGTTAGGTAACGCCCTACCTCACCGATCAGAGCCATGGGTCGAAGTCGCGATTTCACAGTACCACCGCCTTCAACCTCCGAGGCGACAATTACGCCGTAGTGATCCTGCAGGTTTGCGCCCACCGCAGGTCGGTCTACCTTGATATCAATACCCAGCGCCGCTAATGCCTCGGCATCGCCAATGCCCGAGCGCTGGAGAATTGCCGGGGACCCGATGGCGCCACCACATAATATGACGCCACGCCTAGCGCGATATAGCGTCGCCCCCTTGCGCTCCCGCGTCCAAATTCCCGTCGCGGTGGCGCCATCAAACTCCAATCGATCGGCTAGTACACCGATTTTGACCTGAAGATTTGCGCGCCGCCGTACTGGGTCTAAAAACGCTCGCGCAGCACTTTGGCGTAGGCCTCGATGAATGCTGTGCTCGTAATAGCCTGCGCCACCTTGCTCTCCGCTGTTGTAATCTTCGCGGCGCTCAAACCCCACGGTTTCGCAGGCCGCTATAAACCGGTCACACCAAACGTTCGGCGCAGCCGGCTCGGGCCGCAGTTCACCGCGCTGCCCACGTGCGTCACTGTCAAAAACACTGTTTTCGAAATAACGAAAATACGGTAGCACCGAGTGCCAGTCCCAGCCCTCGGCACCGCCATTGGCCCAGTCATCAAAATCTTGTGGTTGGCCGCGCACATAGACCATGCCATTAGTGCTGGTACTGCCACCCAATACCTTGCCCCGTGGCCAGAGAATTTGACGGTTCACCAGCCCCGGTTCGGGCTCAGTAATGAAATCCCAATTGTACTTATCACCATAGGCCACTTCGGCCCAACCGATGGGTAGACGCAGCAAAGGGTCACGATCACCCCCGCCCGCCTCAAGTAACAGGACACGTCGATAGGGCTTACTGGATAAGCGATTGGCTAGCAGGCAGCCAGCGGCCCCAGCACCGATAACAATGTAATCCCAATCTCCGGTGGTCACGGTGTGGCACTGACCTCTGGATCAGACAAAAATGGATAATCGGTATAGCCCGGCTCACCTTCACCAGCGTAAATGCTGCGCTTGTCCAAGGCGTTTAGATCGGCATCTTGGGCAAAACGTGCGGGCAAGTCAGGATTGGCAATAAAATATCGGCCAAACGCCACCGCATCGACAGCGCCACTGCCGATGGCGGCGTCGGCTTCTGCGGCATCAAAACTTTCATTACCAATGACCACGCCGGAAAAATGCTGTCGGGCCAACGCTAAATTATCGATGCCCGCAGCTGGAATACGGATAGCGTGAACCCATGCTAGATGCCTTGCTGAGGCGCGCTGCAATAATGCCGAAAAGGTTTCAGTGGGATTGTCATCGTGATGATCGTTGTAGGGATTGCCCGGCGCTATCCGCAGACCCACCCGACCAGCACCAATCGCCGACACCAGCGAATCCAGCACGCGCTCAACAAAGCGCAACCTATTATCCAGTGAACCCCCGTAGTCGTCCTCGCGGGTATTACTCCCCGTAGCAAGAAATTGTGCCGGTAAGTAGCCCGAGGCACAGTGCAGCTCTACCGCATCAAAACCCGCCTCCAGACAACGACTCGCTGCGTCACCATACTGCGTCACCACGGTATCGATATCAGCGATGGACATTACCTCAGGAACCGGCATGGACTGCATGCCTTTGGGGGTGAAAATCTCGGCATTAGCTGCAATAGCTGACGGCGCCAAAAAGCGGGATCCGGGAGCTTTATTAAACGCATGTCCAACCCGGCCACAATGCATAAGCTGACAGGCTATTAGACCGCCCTCCTCGTGCACCGCTTTGGTCACGGTAGCCCAGTCAGACACCTGATCAGCGTTATATATGCCCGGCGTTCGGTTGTAGCCCTTTCCGTCTATAGAGGGATGCACCCCTTCCGAGATGATCAACCCCGCACTGGCTCGCTGTTGGTAGTAGCGCGCCTGCAGTGCCGTCACCCGATCGTCGTCAGTCGCCCGGCTGCGCGTCATTGGCGCCATCAAAATACGGTTACGCAGGTTCAAATCTCCCACGCGAAGCGGCTCAAACAGCTGGGAATAGCTCACCGTTAGCTCTCCTTGGAAAATCAGCGCGTTTTAATACTGGGGTCGGGTGCGCCAGCGCGCATGGTTTGCAAAAACTGCTCCAAGGGCGCCATGGGCGCCACGTCAGGCAAACTGCCGTCGGGTGTACGCTCCCAGAATTGACGCCAACTGGGGAATAACTCATGAAATGCCCCTTCATAGGGCGGACGATCGGGCCAGCGCATCTTGTTGTCACCGCAGGGTGGCTTGTTCAAATCCGTCGCATACCAATAGCAAGGTAGACGTCTTCGAAACAACCAGCGCCCATCAATCCGCACGTAATTATCCCAATAAAGCATTTGCATGATGACCCATTCGCAGCCGCCATCTTCCGTGGGCGTTTCATGTTCGTTCTTGGAGTAGACCACGCCCACAGCATGATCAGGATCGTCAAATTCGATGATGTGATTACCAATATGGTGCGCCGTGCCGGTGAACTGTACACGCATGGTTTCATCCATCCAGCGCTTTAAGTGCGCACGCCCCACCTGATCCTTACCCACTTTCACATCTTCAGGAAACAAATTGACCATGGCATCCATATTGCGCATATCGAGGGCCAGCGAATACTTGGCAGCCAGCTGTCTAATGGCATCAAGGGATTCAAGTCGATCTATCCGTGCTAATAACGCATCGTCTGTTGCCATATATGACGCTCCTTAACTTTTGGCGACGCGCCTACCAGCGCGTCGACCACTGAATGTGGCATCTCCCACTGAAATACCTGAGCAGTAGCCGTCACCGCGACGGGGCACACCGCAGGCGGTTCTGCCCGCCGCATATAATCCAGGGATGCACTTGCCATCGGCTGTCAGCACCTCGCCATCAACCGTGGTGTCCAAGCCACCGAGGGTAAAGTACGGGAAAGCAGCACCGTGACCAGGCGTGACATCTAGGGCGACTACCGGCCCCTCAATAACCTTCAACCAGTCCAGTGACTTATGGAATAGCGTGTCAGCGCCACCATCGACACCGCGGTTATATTGCTCGACGGTATTCACAAGCTGGCCTTCGGGAAGGTTCAACTCCTGCTCAAGTTCTTTGATAGTCTCGCCAGTACCGGCGATGGGGGCACCCATGTAACTTCGGGTTTCATAGTCACCGTAGTCCTCAACATTGAGTACAAGGTAAACGGGAAAGGTCTGGCGCAGCAAAAAACCACCCACGCGGCCGTGATAGGCATCCTCATTGATAAACCGCTGACCTTGGCCGTTGACAAAAATACCGTAGGTCAGTGATTCGGGCGGATAAAACGGCACGCTGATAAACCCTTCGTGCATGTTGATGACACGCGCTCCAAGCGCTTGCGCCATTTGAATGCCACTGCCCGTGTCGTTGGGATTACCCGTAGGCCAGGTTCCCTTCTGAAGCTCAGGCGCGTAGCGCCGCACCATCTCTTCATTCATCACAAAACCACCTGCGCACAAGACCACACCATTTCTCGCTCGGTAGTGGCGCTCTTGCATATCCTCTCGCACCACCAAGCCCACCACGCGTTGCTCGGGCCCAAATTGGTCGACTATCAGCCGAAGTACTCGAGCATCTAGGTGCACCTCAATGCCTCGACGCTCAACCGACTCACCCAAGGTTTTCATGAGCAGTGGTCCGCCGTTATCGCCCTTGACGAGGAGGTTATGCCCGCGGGGCACCGGGGGGTATTTAGTGACAAACGGCCATGCTTTCTCATTTCCGGTGTACAACAAGCAATCATCCGTTAACGCGACAATTGCTCGACCCACAAACTCCGATTCCTTAAATGGAACGCCCTCGGCCTTAAGCCAATCAAAGTGCTCAACACCACCCTCGGCGTAGGCGCGAATCTTGGCTTCATCAGCCTGCGGACCATTGCAATCCATCAAGTAGCCAAAAGTCGATTCAACCGTATCTTCGTAGCCCACGGCTTTCTGAACGGCGGTACCACCGCCCAGATAAAGCTCGGCAGATGACAGCTTTGTCGATCCGCCTCGACTCGATGCCGCTTCAAAAATACAAACGGACGCACCGCCGTCACAGGCCTCAATGGCCGCACAGGCTCCAGCGCCACCGAAGCCCACGACCAAGACGTCGAACTCTCCGGCCCACTGGGAAACCGATGATTCGGCAATCGCCGCGTAGGACATGGTGGACCCCCCTATATTGAAGGCATTACGTTACCGGCTCTCGACAGTCAGGGCAGCCCCCGTTTGGACGAAGGTTCACCCTCGACAAGTATTTGTTACACCCGCCCCGTAACGGGAATCAAAGCGCCAGTTACTGCCTCCGCAGCAGGACTCAACAAAAACACAATGACATCTGCCAAAGCGGAGGGCTTCACCCACGCTTCAAAATCGGCATCCGGCATATCAGCGCGATTGGGAGCCGTATCGATAATACTGGGCATGACCGCGTTAACCGTGACATTGGCGGCTTTAAGCTCAGCCGCCAGGGCCTCTGTCAATTTGGAAACGCCGGCTTTGGAGGCCGCATAAGCACCCATGCCCATATCGGCCTTGACCGAACCCGCGGCACTGATGTTTACAATACGTCCACCGGTACTGGGTATATGCGGAATCGCACCCCGACAGGCATTCACGGCAGTGCGGACGTTGAGACCGTAGAGAAAATCCCAGGTCTCGACCGAACCGTCCATCATGGTTTCCCAGCGAAATCCGCCGGCCACATTTACCAGTGCATCGATACCGCCTTGGGCTTGAGCAATCGCCGCCATCCCCTCAGCGCCCGCCTGACCATCCAGCAAATCAATTCGATGATTGCTGACTGCACCCTCTGGCGCTTCGCCGTCGACACAATCGACCGATACAACCGCTGCGCCCTGAGCCGCCGCTGCTTGTACCACCGCCCGCCCCAAGGTCCCGAGGCCACCGGTAACCACGATCGTTTTTCCTTTCAACACCATTATGGTCATTCCCAATTAACTACATGTAACACACTCACAGCAGGGTACTGCCAGCACAAGCGGTTGCGCACTTGGACTGATACCGCATGCCTTGTGAGCCCGCTGCCATGGCCACAATATGGCAACAACCCTCATCACTAACCGGCGACGTGAGTTACGCATTCTGCGCCACCAACGAACAACAAAAAAACAAAGGCTAACTAAATAGCATTCACTACCGAAACCCAGCCCCTACGGGCTAAAACGCATCGACCCGTAGCTGGCAACTGGTGATCCTAGCATTGCCTTGCCCGAGGCCCCTAGACCAGAAAGATTAGAAAATTCTCGTGTCCAGCACTCGTCTAAATTGCACCAGGCTTCACCAAGCACACTAGTGCGTTTGGAGGTTTATTCTCATCAAGATTTCAGCAACAGTGCAGACGCTGACATCGGGAGGTTTATCCATAGAACGGTCCTATAGCCGTCAAGGGGAGCGTCAGCGTGATTAATAACAAGCACCGCTTTTTTCACTGAAGCCATGACGGCCTGACAGCACGGCGGCACACTGCAGACTAAACAGGAAATAGCTATGACCTGGTACACCGGCGATACACTCTACGACACACTGCTTGTTGGCGGTTTCGTTTACGCAGGCTTGATTCTATTATCCAGCCTCTTTGGCACGGCCGCCTACGGCGGTCGCTTCGGCAGTCGGGCTAGCAAAGGTATTAAACTGGGCTCAAAAGCGGGCTGGGTGTTGATGGAACTGCCGGGCTTGATCGTATTTCCCGTGGTCTACTTCATGGGTGCTAATGCCGACCAAATGGTGCCGCTTTTCTTTCTGGCACTGTGGATGCTGCACTACAGTAATCGCGCCTTGATCACGCCGCTGTTGATGCGCGTGCAGCCTGGGAGCACCGCCAGCTTCTCTCTGGGCGTGGTATTTGCTGGCTGGCTAACCTTGTTTCTACACGGCTACTTCAATGCGGCTTACTTAACGCAATTCGGCACCCAATACACTCCCCAATGGTTTGTTGATCCCCGTTTTATTATTGGACTGTGTATTTACGCCACGGGCTTTACGCTTAACATCCACTCCGACAGTGTGCTTCGCAACCTGCGTTCAAAAAATCCCAGTCCAGACGAACCGCGATACAAAATTCCGTATGGTGGTGGTTTTCGCTGGGTGAGCTGCCCCCAATACCTAGGTGAAATCCTGTCATTCACAGGCTTTGCCATTATGGTTTGGAACTTAGGTGCTGTATTTGTTTTGGCCATTACGGCGGCGAATCTCATTCCGCGCGCGCTGTACACACACAAATGGTTCAAGAAGACCTTCGACGATTACCCCAGCAACCGTCGGGCAATATTCCCCGGAATTTTATGAACTAACTGGAGCTCGCTTCGCAGCTGCCTGAGGAGAAAGATCTGCTACTCCACAGGAAGCCCGACACAACAGCTTGCCAATAGCCCGCCCTAAAGAGGCGGGCTATGGAGCTCTCTCAATACAAGTAGTCCTTCGCCTTGTATTGATCGTGACAGGCCTTGCAGGTTTTAGCCGTGGCACCAAACTGCGCCTTGGTAGCGCCCTCGTCACCGCCGCCGGCCACCTCAGCGAGCCGCGCCGACTGTGTTCGGAGATCACTTAACTTGCTATTGAAATCATCCATGTCTAGCCAGATTTCAGGTTTAGCCCGAGTTTTACCCTCCTCGCTTCCGGGCGCGAACCCCCGTTCAACTTCAAAGCTGGCCACCGCGGCAAGGTCCTGCGCCCAGCGTGCAAAGCGCGCCTCATCCCATTCAATCTCGCCCTTCACCATGTCGCCCATGGGCGAGAGGGTCATGCCGAGCAGGGCAAAATAGGACTGACGCAGTGACTGTAGCGGTTCACTACGCTCGATATGCGCCCATACCGGCACGGCGACGGCCGTCGCCAACGTTGCAGAAAGAATGATCTGTTTCATTTTGATCATAGGATTGCTCTCCACTCAATGGTCTTTTTCATCAGTAATGCGTAGGTAGATACGTACACTATGGTTGGTCGGGTTACTCTCGGTATCTGAGTCATTTTTTGACCGGGCCCTCGGCCTGAATGCTCTCATTCCACTCAGCTTACCTGCTTATTTGCACAATATAAGCACGCGGCCTAGTGGTTGAGACACCAAAGTACTCAGCATGAACGCGCGTCGCATACTGGGCAAGTCTTACGCTTTCAAAGCGTAGTGTTCACTAAACCACCATCTAGCAACACATTTTGGCCAATCATAAAGCCAACGTGTTGCGAACAAAGGTAAGCACACATCCGCCCGAAGTCTTCTGAGGTGCCATAGTCTCCTGTGGGAATGGTAGATACCCGCCTCGCTTTCACAACATCAATGGCTTCACCGGTGGTGTCCGCCTCTAGTTGATCGAGCATGATGGTTCGATCTGTCGCGTGCAGCCCAGGCAACAAGTTATTGACCACCACGCCGTGACGCGCCACTTCCCTTGATACGCCGGCAACATAACCGGTAAGCGCCGTTCTCGCTGTATTCGAGAGGCCCAACACCCCAATCGGTGCCTTGACCGACATGCTGGTGATATTGACCACCCGCCCCCAACGCCGATCGACCATGCCCGGGAATAGTGCTTTCATCAGCGCAATCGGTGCCAAAGTATTGGCATCAAAGGCCGCAATAAAATCCTCGCGCTCCCAATCACGCCAGTTACCGGGAGGGGGCCCACCGGCGTTGTTCACCAAAATATCTACGCTCCCTGCTGCGTTGAGCACCTGCTCTCGGCCCGCCTCGGTGGTAATGTCAGCTGCCACAGGTACCACTGTGATACCAAACTGTGCTCGCAGGGATTCGGCGGTTTGTTCAAGGGCCTCAACACCACGGGCATTGATCACCAAGTCTACGCCCTCAGCCGCTAAGGCCTCGGCACAACCTCGGCCCAAGCCTCTTGATGCAGCGCAAACCAGAGCACGCCGACCATTGATTCCTAAATCCATAATGTCCTCACATCGCCGACATGCCGCCATCGACGGCGACAGCCTGGCCATTTACAAAGCTTGTACTCGGTGAGATCAGCGTCATCATGACGTCAACCATTTCCTCAGGGGCGCCCAGACGTTTCATGGGCGTCCCGCGCGCCAGGTTTTCCTGGCTGACACTCAGCTCTAGCTCTGACAGCAACGGCGTGGGCGAGAAAAAAGGGCAAATGGCATTCACGCGAACACCTTTACCACCATACTCCCACGCTGCGGTCTTGGTTAAACCTACCACGCCATGCTTGGCCGCCACATAAGCTCCTAAGTTGGGTGCAGCCCCCAACCCCGCCATAGAGGCCACATTAAGCACCGTTCCGCCCTGGGGAGTCTGAGCCAGCATCTGGCGGATGCCGTATTTCATACCCCAGAGCACGCCCTTGGTGTTGACGTTGAAGTTGATGTCCATATCGTCTTCAGTAATCTCAATGATGGGTCTAGGTGGTGAACCCAGACCGGCATTGTTGACCACAATGTCCAGACGACCGAAGCGCGCGACCGCAATAGAGATAAAGTCAGCGACCTCGGATTCCTTAGAGACATCGCAGGTTTGTGTCAGCACATTACCAGACGACGCCAACTCAGCTGCCAGAGTGTCCAGCGCATCAGCATTGATATCGGCAAGGGCCAAGCGCGCACCGACCTCGTTCAATCGAGTGGCCAAGATACGGCCAAAACCACTGGCTGCACCGGTCACCACGATGACCTGTCCAGCGAATACTTCCCATTGCGACATTGGCTGTCTCCCGACTGTCTAGCGGCCCTTCCAGTTGGGCGCGCGCTTCTCGGCGAATGCCGTGGCCCCCTCGATGGCGTCCTCGCTGGAAAAAATGGGGGCCAGTAAAACCTGCTGACGGGAAAACATCTCCGCGTTCGGCCAGTCTTGCGACTCGACAATCACCTGCTTACTTACCTTCACCGCCAGAGGACCGTTGGCCGCGATCTTCTCAGCGATCGCCAAGGCACCCTCGAGTGCGCCACCCGGTGCCGTGAGCTGGTTAACCATACCCAAACTTTGGGCCCGCTCGGCACTCATAAAATCACCTGTGAGCGCCAGCTCCATAGCCACACGCTGGGGGATTTGCTTGGGTAATCGCATTAAACCGCCAGCACCAGCCGCCAGACCGCGCTTAACTTCCGGAATACCGAAACGAGCATCCTCAGCCGCCACGATCATGTCGCAGGTAATGGCAATCTCACAGCCACCAGCCAAGGCAAAGCCCTCGACAGCGGCAATAAGTGGTTTTTGAGGAGGACCTTCACACAAGCCGGCAAAACCTCGACCTTCCACATAGGGCAATTGACCAGATACGAACGCCTTCAGGTCCATGCCAGAGCAAAAGGTATTGTTCGCCCCCGTGATCACGCCAACGCGTAGCGCATCATTGCCATCAAGCTCGGTTAGCGCGGCAGCTATACCCTCAGCTACTTCCAGATTGACAGCGTTTTTGGCCTCGGGACGGTTAATCGTGATGATCAGCACACCATCTTTCACTTCAGTTAACACAGCATCAGACACGGACGTTCTCCTATTTCTTATCGCAACGACGTAAATAAATCATTCAGGCAAATCCAGCACTATAGCCCTGTAAGCCAAGAGCCCCGGCAGCATGACCTTAAGAGGATGGGCAAGCAAGGATCCAATGCATGAGCACGAGTCGCCTAACCAGAGTGCCTAGCCATGGTACCTAGGCAAGACGGAATACATTGCCTCGCTCAGTCGGCTGCACCTGCACATCCCTTCCCAAGGGGTCACAGTCTGACATGGCTTGCGCCGTCACTGCATCCCCTTTATGGGAGCGTGCCAAGAAGCGCTCGCCACTGGGTAAACGCCCGGCGATCAACGCTTGAGCCGGGCTTCCATCGCGTCCACAAACAACGGTGTAACTCTCAATGATCCCCTCGCCCTGAGCGCGTTCAACCACCGTCACCTGTGGCTGTCGTTCCATTTGCTCAGCTAATAGGTCGTCTTGGCCGGCTACAAATGCCCGCGGTTCGGTCGAATACACCCCCGCAGCATGCTTAGACATGAACCCGCCGTTGGCGGCCAAGAGCCCATACTTGCCCGGGGCATCACGCAGTCGATGTACCAACTCCGCCAGCGCGTGCATGGAATAATTGTTGCCTGGACCACCAAAGAAGGGCAATCCGCCGGTAACGGTGAGCCCCCGAGGATCATCGGAGGCGATACCCACCGCCTCGATGGCATTACTCACCGCAATGGGAAAACAGCTGTAGATATCGATTAGATCCATATCAGAGGCTGTTTTATCAGCCAATCTCAAAGCCGTTTTTAGCGCCAAACCCGCCGAGGTGGCCTGCCCTAGCTGGCTACGCAAACTAACTGGTCGCTCACCGGCGCTGGCATGCCCGTGTAAATAGATGCGTTGGTTTTGGGGGATACCCGCTTGGTCAGCCAATTTCGTGGAGACCACGACCACGGCTGCACTTTGGTTAACCTGATCTCTTGCAATCAAACGCTGAGTGTAAGGGTAAGTGACCAACCGATTACCCGCTTCAATCTGCAGGATCTCCTCTGCGCTAAAGCCTGGCTGGCTAAATGCCGAGAGCGGATTGGCGGCAGCAACAGCGGACAGCGGCGCAAACAACTCCGCCATGCGCTTCGCCCATTGCTCGAGGCTAGCGCCTTGCTCTGCGCGACGGGCGTTTTCCATCAACGCATAAAAGAACATGGGGGCGATGAAACCGTTATTGATTTCATTGCTCGTAATGATCTCGTCAGACACACCGCGATCATCCACGCTGCCATCTACCGTCTCGGCCCAATCCACTGACGCACCGGTTTTCACCAAGTGTTTACCCGTGGACATTGCCTCGCCACCACACAACAAAGCGGCTTGAGAGCGCCCAGCAGCAATCGCCTCACAGGCCTCCGCGAGAAGTCGCTGAGGACTATCGCCACCACTGGTACCCCATACGCAGTTCTCCGGCTCTATTGCCAGACGCGCACACACCGATCGTGGAAAATTGTTCGAGCGCCCAAAAGGGAAAGCAAGAACAGGAGCGGAATCCTCAAACGTGCGCACCGCCATGAGCGTATCAATGTGGGCCGACATGCCGCCCCAACCGGTATCGGCGAGAGCAAGCGCTGCCGCGTGCGCGCTAATGTCCACCGGCGACAACGCTTGATAGTTCGCGTCTTCAAGGCGTTCGGTAAATTGGGCGGCGCCCACGATGACCGGGGTGCACTCAGGAATTTGTGTCATTGTATCGTTATCTGCTGCGACGAAAGATGGCAAGCTTAGGCGCTGTCGCCGGCATTGCAAAGCCGGCTTTTTATTTGAATGCGTACAGGCCCCATACACCATGAAGTTTTCGCGCTTTGCCCGCCATTACCAGCAAGCCACAGGTACTGTTCAGTTGATGCAGGATCTGGGACGCGCACGATCGGCGCCACCGCCGGTGTACATGTTGGGCGGGGGTAATCCCGCGCATATTCCCGCTGCTGAGGCCCTGTTCCAGCAAGCGATGAGTGATTTGGCACATGATACAGAGCGCTTGAACCAAGTTCTGGGCGAATACGACGCTCCCGAAGGCAGTCGCGGACTGGCTTCTCTATTGGCCGACTTACTGAGAGCGCGTTTTGGCTGGAAGGTAACGGCTGACAACATAGCCATTACCAATGGTAGTCAAAGCAGTTTCGGTTTGCTGTTCAATGCCTTCGCCGGGGCATTCGACGATGGCAGTTTCCGTAAAGTACTGCTGCCTATAACCCCCGAATATGTCGGCTATTCGGACGTTGGTCTGGCAGAGACCACTATTTTTGAAGGGCAGCGGCCCACCATAGAGTTACTCCCGGAACGCCAATTTAAGTACCACGTTGATCGAGATGCCCTGGTTATTGATGATCGCTATGGCGTGGTCTGTGTCTCCCGCCCCACCAACCCCACGGGTAACGTCATCACTGACAACGAACTTCAGCGTTTGGCAGACCAAGCTCAAGCCGCCGGTGTGCCACTCATTATCGATGGCGCCTATGGCGTGCCCTTCCCCGGTATGACATTTGTTGACGCCACACCGATGTGGAACGACAACATCATTTTGTGCTTAAGCCTGTCTAAGCTCGGACTGCCCGGGGTTCGTACCGGTGTGATCGTGGCAAACGAAACCGTCATTGATCTGGTGCGCAACGCCAATGCGATCAATGGCTTAGCACCCGGACGCGTCGGTCCCGAAATCGCCGCGATGTTGTTGCAACAGAATCAGCTCGAGAGCCTATGCACTGACGTCATTCGCCCCTACTACCAGCAAAAGGTTCAGCACGCACTCCAGGTGGTTGCGCAGCATATGAGCGACTTGCCAGCTCGCGTGCACAAACCCGAGGGCGCGCTGTTTTTGTGGCTCTGGTTCGAGGATCTTCCTATCAGTAGTCAGCAGCTCTATGAGCAACTGGTTAGCCAAGGCGTATACATTATCCCCGGTCATCACTTTTATCCCGGACTCGAGGACGATTGGCCCCACTGTCACCAATGTATTCGTGTTAACTACGCCGCCGCAGATCATTCAGTCGAGCAAGGCCTTCGGATCATCGCTGAGACTGTTCGAGAAATGTATTGCAGACCCACTTAAGTCCGCTACCAGCCGGGCGCATCAACTGAATCAAGTTAGAGCCGCCTGGAGCCCTTTTTTATTGTTAATACGAATTATTATCATTTAGCTTTACTTTTGTGATTACAGCGCTACACTGCTGCTCTCACTGGACTGAATGCTGTAAACGTAATGGGTAATGTACAAACACGCTGGATGCCCCAGCGCTTGATCGCACTGCTCGCCGCCACCCTACAAACAGGGTGGGTAGCAGCCAGCGACGAGCGTGCCGTCCAGACTGACGCTCTTGAGATGGAGCAAATTGTGGTCAGAGGTGCCTATTTTGGGCAGCGTGTCGCCCACGGTACCAAAACTCCAACATTGTTATTGGACCTCCCGCAATCGGTATCCGTTGTCAGCGCTGAGAGAATCGCGGAACAGGCCATGACCAGTGTGGCCGATGTCATGCAGTACAGCCCCGGCGTGAGTGTGGCTCAAGGCGAGGATCATCGCGATCAAATAACCCTGCGCGGACAAAATACCACCGCGGATTTCTTCATTGATGGTCTTCGAGATGATGTCCAGTACTTTCGTCCCCTTTATAACCTTGAGCGCGTAGAAATATTGCGCGGCGCTAATGCCCTGCTATTTGGACGGGGCGGCGGCGGCGGTGTGGTAAACCGCGTGACCAAAACGGCCGAACTGGACAACAGCTTCCATGAGCTTCGCGCCGGCTTTGATACTTTCTCTGGTGGTGTTGTAGCCGTAGACAGCAATCGCGCCCTGGGCAATCAACAGGCCTTTAGATTCAATGCGCTGACCGAGCGGCAGGAAAGTCACCGCGACTACAAGGACGGCGAACGTTGGGCGATCAATCCCACGTACACATGGGAGCTGGGTGATAACACCGTCTTAAACGCCTCTTGGGAACGATTGGATGACGATCGGGTGGTGGATCGGGGTGTACCCTCCTCCGGAGCGCGCCCCCTGACTGGCCAGCGCGATACCTTTTTTGGCGATCCTGACACTAACCGCACCACGCTCTCCGCCGACATCACAAGGTTGCGACTAGATCACCGGTTTGCCAATCATTGGCGCGCTAACGCCACATTACAATCAGCCCGTTACGATAAGTTCTACGCCAACCTCTACCCCGTTGCCTTCGATGCATCGCAAGAGACCGTGACCCTGGATGGCTATCAAGACGGCACTGCTCGCGACAACCACATTGTGCAGCTAAATATCGTAGGTGAGATGCACTGGGCTGGTATGGACCACACAGTATTAATGGGCGCGGAATGGGGTTCGCAGAAATCCAGTAACTGGCGCCGCGATGCGCGCTTCGATGCCACCCAAGATGATCAAATTACCCTGGATTTCACCAACCCCCTTGTCATTCCAGGCTACAGTCACACCGGGCGGGTTCGTGACACGCAGTCGAAGGTGACTTTTCACTCGGCCTTTTTTCAGGATGAAATCGCGCTGAATGCGCATTGGATACTGGTCGCCGGCGCCCGCTGGGACCAATTCGAGATCACGGTAGACGACGCTATTGCCGAGCAAAAAGCCAGTGCCACGGGCCAGCTGGCGCGGCGCGATAAGCAAGTTTCACCGCGCTTAGGGCTCATTTACAAGCCCTCGGATAATGTATCGTTTTATCTAAGTCACAGCCGTTCATTTTTGCCACGATCAGGTGATCAGTTTTTGACCCTAACACCCAGCACCGCCACGCTTGCCCCGGAGATGTTCGACAACACCGAACTGGGTGTGAAATGGCGTGTGGCCACAGGACTCGATATTGCTCTGGCCGGCTTTGAGATTGAGCGAGAAAATGGCACTGCTGTCGATCCCAACAACCCTGAACGAAGTGTATTAACCGGCACGCAAACCCGTGGTGTTGAACTCCAGCTCGATGGCCAGCTCGGAAGTGCTTGGTCCATCAACACTAGCTACACCTATCTCGACGCAGAGGAAATGGGCCGTTTTGTTCAAGGCAGCTCGGCCAACCGCACCCTACCCTCACTGCCAAAGCACAAAGCCACGTTGTGGAGTGCTTGGCAGATGAACAGCCAATGGCGACTAGGCCTCGGGGTTATTCATCAGAGTGAGCAATATGCGTCGCTCAGTGAACAGGTCACACTCCCGGCTTTCACTCGCGTTGATGCCGCGCTGCATTGGGATGTCACCACGGATCTGTCGTTACAGCTTAATGTTGAGAACCTGCTTGACCGCGACTATTTCAGCGCCGCTCACAATGACAACAACATTAGTGTTGGTAAGCCCATCAATGCGCGTCTGACGGCGACCTACCAGTTTTAGACTCGAGGCAACGACTGGCAATAGTGCAGCCTATGCGGGTTGAATTTATGACCCGTGATCCCTACACTACGCGCCTTCTTGCTACGGGTGCGACGGCCTTAAGCCATGCACTAGCAACTTTGGGGTTATAGCTCAGCTGGATAGAGCGTCGGTCTACGAAACCGAAGGTCGCAGGTTCGACTCCTGCTAACCCCGCCATTCTTCTTGTCCCACTCCAACCAAACTGGCAATAAACGTGTCCAACGCAGACGCCATCCTTGTGCTGCGTGTTCGACCTGTACCCGGTGTATTTTTTCTGGACTGATGGGTTTACACGGCCGCACTGTCAGCCAGCGCGGAGAGAGCCTCGCCAGTCATCCGATAGCCGACCCACTCGGACTGGGGTTTCGCCCCAAACGATTCGTAAAAATCGATAGCCGATTGATTCCAATCAAGGACGCTCCATTCAAAGCGCCCGCAGTTTTCAGTCACCGCTATGCCTGCCAGATGCTGAAAAAGTTGCTTACCAGCACCTCGACCACGGTATTCGGGCGTCACATAGAGATCCTCAAGATACAGCCCGTGCTGTCCCAACCAGGTCGAGTAATTGAAAAAATAAAGCGCGAAACCCACGGCAATATCATGCTCTCGGCAGATCAGCGCAAACACTTTGGGCGATGCGCAAAACAGGGCATCCACCAAGGATTGCTCGGTGGCAACCACCGCATCGGGCTCGCGTTCATAGACGGCCAATTCGGTAATGAAGCGCAAGATAGTCGCCACATCTTCGGGCTCTGCCGGTGTAATTCGAAAGGATGGCTGCACGTATCGCCTCTCTAGGAATCAGATAGTCGTGTGAGTGTACTCGGTTGCGTCTGACTAAGAAGCCTTGAGTAAAAGCGATAGATTGGCGTTACGGGTTGCTTCGCTCGCACCCTCACTGCGGCAGGTGCCCGACGCATTGCCCACTTTGACTAGTGATTCGGCTGTTCTCAAGATCGTTAATCCCGTAAGGTACTTCACGTTTTCTCTGATCAGACTACGCCGTGCCCGTTCTGCAACACCCTTCGCTGACCCTTCTACCCTTAGCAGTCGCACTGTGGCTAGGAAATCCCATTGCGTCCTTATTTTTAGGCATTGGCTGGGCATTGGGCGCCGCTGAATCAGCCGACGGGCTACCGCGCTGGCTGGCGAGCTACAGCTTACAGACCGCCATTGTTTTACTGGGATTCAAGTTTGATCTCAGCGTCATCTGGCAATCTGGACAGGTTAACAGCGGCATGGTCAGCGGCTACGTCCTGACGATAGGTGTTGTGGGCCTAGTACTTGGGACTGTCATGGGGGTGGCGACCAAGCAGCGCCTGTTGCTGGCCTCGGGTACCGCGATATGTGGCGGCACAACCATAGCCACGTTGTCGCCCATAATTAGCGCGTCCTCACGGGATACCGCCACCGCTCTGTCGCTGGTGTTTCTGCTCAATGCTGTCGCAATGGTGGTCTATCCTTGGATTGGGCAGGTCCTGGAATTGGATCAGCAACAGTTTGGTTTGTGGGCCGCCCTGTCCATCCATGATACCTCCTCGGTCATGGCAACCGCCTCGGCCTTCGGCGAGCAAGCGCTGGATACTGCCACCGTGATCAAGCTCGGGCGCACGCTTTGGCTGGTCCCGCTGGCCATCATCATGTCACTGTATGCCAATCGTGGCAGCGGTGGCTTCCACTTCCCCACCTTCATTTTGCTGTTTGTGGGGGCTTCTGCCCTGCGAAGTACCCTCCCCGTACCGGCGTGGCTTGTCGGCGGCACAGCGCAGCTGTCCGCGCTGTTTCTGGTGGCCGCGTTATTTTTCATTGGCTGCCAAATTGATCGAGCCACACTGCTTGCGCTGCAATGGCGCTCTGTAATCATGGCTGTCGTACTCTGGCTTATCGCCGCTGCGGGCACGCTAGCGTTAATCATCGCTTAATAGTCTCGGGTTGCCGAGTTCTGATTTCCGGGTGCAAGGGCCAAATGCTGGAAATTCAATTAGCCCAAAAAAGAATAAAGGTATTAATAATCTGTATTTCAGGTTATTAAAAATTTCGCCTACAGTGACTTCATGGAAGCAATGACCGTTCGAGATAAAGCACTGGGAGCCCTCTACATGGGGCTGTTTTTGTTGTGGTTGTCTGCCCCCCTGTTCGGCTAGTCCGAATAAGCCCTTAGCTAACCCACATAAGCCCTTAGCTAACCCACCAACTTGGGCCATAAAATCCTGATTCTTCCTTGAGCAATCTCTCCGGCTTACGCCTGGGTTTAAACCTAGATAGACGCCACGCAGGCGCAAAAAAAACCGCCACTGCGAGCAGTGGCGGTCTTTAAATCTGCAAACCCGTTGATTACACGCGTTCGATGATCACTGCGGGAGCCATACCCCCTGCAGCACACATCGTGACCAAGCCGCGTTTCAGATCGCGTCGCTCTAGCTCATCAAGAATGGTGCCAATCAAAATGGCACCCGTGGCACCGATGGGATGACCCAAGGCAATGGAGCCGCCGTTAACATTAATCTTGTCCCGATCAATACCCATATCGCGAATGAACTTTTCGGTCACAACGGCGAAGGCCTCGTTAACTTCCCAGAGGTCGATGTCATCCACGGTTAAACCGGCCTGCTCCAATACCTTGCGTGCCGCCGGCACAGGCGCATTAAGCATGAGCGTGGGGCAATCGCCAATATTGGCCGCTGCCACAATGCGTGCCCGGGGTTTCAAACCACTCTTCTCAACATAATCACCCGACGCCAATAGCAAGGCAGCGGCACCGTCAACCACACCGGAGGACGTCCCCACATGGTGTACAAACTGAATATCGACATCAGGGTATTTTTGATTAATCAGGCCGCGGAAGGTGGTGCCCTGCTCATCCAGCGGCATATCAGCCAAACCCGCAAAGGCGGGCTTTAACTGCGCCAAGCCCTCGGCCGTGGTGTCGGGGCGGGGATACTCCTCGCGATCTAAAACCACATTGCCATCATCATCGATAACCGGCACAACCGAGCGATCAAACCGACCCTCCGCGATGGCTTCAGCGGCGCGGCGCTGACTTTCGATACCCAGCGCCTCTAACGCCTCACGACTGATACCCTCCATAGTCGCAATGGCATCGGCGCAGACACCCTGATTTGACTGCGGGTGCACCTTGCTGAGCCGCTCGTTTCCTGAGCCAATGCCCAACATGGGTAAGCCGGCTTCCATTTCCCTGGCACCAGATTCGGCCACATACGACATGGACTCCGTTCCGCCGGCGATAAGTAAATCTTCAAACCCAGCACGAATTTGGGATGCCGCCAAAACCGTCGCGGTAATACCGCCACCACAGAAGCGGTCCAAGGTGACACCGCTAGCCTTAATGTCATAGCCGGCATCAAGCGCTGCCATGCGGCCCAAGTCGCCCGCCTGCTTGCCACGCTGAGAGCTCGTGCTCCAAATAATGTCATCCACCTCAGCCGTATTTAAATTGTTGCGCTCAGCAATTGCTTTGAGTACAGCAGCGCCGAGTTGCTGGGGGTGGATGTTGTAGTAAGCGCCTTTCCCGGGCTTACCTACAGCACGTGGGGTTCGAACGGCATCAATAATATAGGCTTCTGGCATGACAGATTCTCGCTTGTAAATTCAGACAGTAAATCGGCGCAAACACTACCACAGTTTGCAGAAACCGGTGCCGTTGCGATGGATGTTTCTGGCACCGCCAAGCATATCCAAGGGGCAGCACATGGTTTAACCTGAGAAAGTTCAAAACCTATGCCATAAAAGCCATAAATACTAAAAGGAATCGACCATGCTGCGCACCACACTTTCAGCCGCCAGTCTGTTGCTGGCCACGGCGCTTACCAGCCAAACCACATGGGCCGATGAAGCCTGCCAAAGCAGCCTCTGGGGCCCCGAAGATCAGCTAGGCGCCGCTAACTGGGTATCGCCTGAACGGACCAAAGCGGCAGCGGCGCTGGTGAAGCAAGGACAAAGTCACCCACTGGGTATCGTTATTGAACCGAGCATGCCCTCCTACCCGCCGCGATACACACAGTTGCAGGTGGTCCAGCCCATGCAGCATTTTGGTCTAAAGCAAGAGCCACTGGTTGGGTGGGATGCCAGCTACAACGATGACATGTTGCAAATGTGGCTAGGGACCGGACCACAGTTAGACGGACTTGGCCACATGGGCGAGTCGGGCATGTTTTATAACTGCAATAAGGGTAGCGAGTTCTCAGCCATCACCGGACTCACGCGCTTGGATATCAGTAACGTGCCGCCCTTAGTCGCCCGAGGGGTGCTTCTGGATATGACTAAACACTTCGGCGTTGAGGCCATGGCGCCGGCACAGGGTATAAGCGCTGACGATATCAAGGCCGCTATGGCAGCGCAGGCCGTGACCATAGGGCAAGGTGACGTGGTCTTGATTCACACCGGCTGGACTGCAGCCCAGCTCAACACTAACCCACAACTGTGGGCGAGTCAGACACCGGGCATTACCAACGATGCCGCGGTTTACCTGGCGAGTTTGCAACCCATGGCGGTGGGTACCGACAGCTGGAGCGCAGGCGCACTCCCTCCCAAAGAAGGTGATAAAGCGTTTTATGAGCACGTCACCTTGTTAAAAGAGCACGGCGTTTACTTGCTAGAAACCATGAACAGCGGGCGCCTAGCTCAAGAAGGCGTGAAAGAGTTTATGTTCGTGCTGGGGCAAGCTCGACTGAAGGGCGCGGTGCAAATGATCATCAACCCCGTCGCCATGTGGTAAGGCAGACATCACTGGCGTGAAATAAAAAAAAGCCGCCCGAGGGCGGCGCTGGAAGTCTCCTGGATGGGCGGCGGCGGTTTTAGTGGCCTTCGCTCAGGTCATGTCTGTTAGGTTGGCATGAGTCCGTCGCCGTTGAGTTGATAATACGGCTTTCTATTCTGATCACAGTGAACGTGTGTTCATGTTCACGAAACGCCGTGATGTCCTGAAACCGATTTTGGGCAAAAAAAGCCGGGCAACTGGGCCCGGCTCGACAGGTGCCAATACTCTACGGTTGATACCAAATGGGAGAGGAATAAGCCCGATCCTGTATCGTGCGATCGATGCCCTCAGGCGCCTCAAAACCAAAGAACTTGCGGTCGTACTCACTCCAGCGAGGCTTGGGTATCTCGATCACTCGGGCGTAGTAGAACGCCGATTGGGACGGATCGAAATCCGGATCGCGCCATTGCGCACTCAGCTGCGCGGCACCAATAGTGTTGTCAAAGGTCACCGCCTCAAGATCTACTGTGCTGCCTACCGCAGGTGGTTTCCCTGTGGTCGGGTCCACTTCACGATCATCAGAGAGTGCAACGTAATAAATCTTTTCGTGGCTAGCCCCTTTGGCATCAATCCAACCCTTCACAATCTGGATCTGATCCAAATTGGCATCGACGGGGTCTTTAAGCGCCTGCACCATGAATACCGGTGCGCCCTCATCTGGAGCACTCGCCAACATACCGCCCATGGGTACCCCATCGCGGTAACCTACCGTTTCAAAATCACTGCGATAAATGGCGCCATCGGGATAGTTCCAGCCACCAAAAAAACGTAGCACTATGCGTGAACCGGTGGTGGCGTAGACCTCTTTACTGCGCATGCTGTCAAACAGCGCACCCCGGGTGTTCTCGGTGGCCCAAACAGCAGCCAAGCCCGCTGCGCCTAACTCCCAATCGGCAATCAATGCGCCTGCCATGCGGCTGTTAGGTGTGCGAATGCCCGGCTCAGAGTTGGGAAACTTGCCAAAGAAATTATCCTCAGAGGCCGTGGCAAGAGAGGTGTGATCGTCGGTACTACCAATCATGCCGAACTGGTAGGGGTTCACGCCGGTGCTTTGCTCTATTTCCAAACCGCGCTTCAATGCGGAACGTGCATAGGAGCCTGGACGCATCTCGGGCGTATTGGGATGGGTATTCATGATGTTGTATTTGTCCCAACGCTCAAAAGCAGCAAACTCGTCATCGGGCGATAGCGACGGATGGGTTTCGCTATCCCCTTTAATTTGCGTTACCTCAGCAATAGGCTCCCAGCGCATTCGGGTTTTAGCGTAGTCAGCGTCGATCGCCTCACCCGACAAGGTCGCCATCTCCCACATCATGCCGTTACTCAGGTTACCGTTGTGCGGTATCGACAACACATTGCCACCCGTCTGGACCTCGTAGCGCTCTAATGCCTGCCATAGATCCTCTGGATCGCGACTCTGCTGCGCCGAGTACGGAATCATGCTTGAAGCCACATCACTGTCATCTTCGAAGATGATGCAGCGGTGCAGGTTGTTACCGTCAATCATCGAGGTCCACTCATAACCCGAGAATGCCGTGAACCGACCCGGGTCGTTGAACTCATCAGCGGTACGGGTAATGTCGCGCCAGATGGCAGACTTCAAACTGTCTGGGTAGGCATCGCGGTCGGGATTGGGGTCGGTAATACTATTGGGAAATGCCATGAAATGGCTGCTGCCAGACTCAGCAGCTGAATCCCAAATCTTCGCCAACGGCGTTTGCTTAAAGCGGGGATCGCCCATGTTGTATAGCCGATACAAACCCAAAAATTCAGAGTGATCGGTCACCGAAAGAAAATCCAAGGGCCGCTTGAGTCGCGCCGGCAGCCCCCCGGATGCAATCACCTCCTCGCCACGCGCAAAGCGGTAAGCGTCCGCCTGGCTCAGCGCCAAGTTACCCATGGCAAAAGCGTCGGGTGACATATTGGAGTGCAAATGCAAATCGCCAAAGTAGACCTGCTTAGGATAGTCAGTCCCCACCCCAGGCGAATAGTCTGCAGCCACCGATGCACCTGCGCCGGCAAATACCAACAACCCCAAAACCCAACCGGCTGCCATCAACGCCTTTTTAGTTGCCCTCATACATCCTCTCTAAACTATTATTAAACACTGCTGCACACGTGTTCCTGCGGCCCGTCAAATCTGAGCGATAAGCCTGCGCCGTCAAGATTAGAGTCTATCTTTTACAGCGTGTACAACCGCCATCTCCATGGAGGTGTCGGCATCCTCTGCCACTACTCATGCTCAGCATAACCCAGAGGCCCCCCTAGGTGCTAAAGCGACATTTAGAAGTCCTCACAGGTATGTTTTTATCCCAGGCATAAATATTCATCGACGATGACCAGGCTTCCTGAAATTTAGAGAACCCATTGAGCGGCGCTGAACACCACCGATACCACACAGTCTTTGGGCTTCACCCAAAAACCGGCGCCAAAGATGTTATCGCCCTGAAAACACCGGATCGCGTTTTTCTAAAAATGCCGAGACAGCTTCTTGATGATCGCGAGTTTCATGCGCCACGCCTTGGTTACGACCGGCCATCTCAAGAGTGTCATCTAGCGTCAAATTGCACGATTGGCGCAGCATGCGCCGGGTCATTCGAACCGCTTGGGGTGGATGCCGAGCAATCTTGTCGGCCACGGCGTGGCACGTCTCCATTAGCGCCTCGGCTGAGACGACGCGCGACACCAAACCCATCGACAGCGCCTGCTTGGCATCAATCATCTCACCGGTTAACGCCATCTCGGTGGCTTGAGAGAATCCAACAATGCGCGGTAGCAACCAGGTGCCGCCATCGCCGGGAATGAGACCCAAACTGACAAAGCTTTCGGCAAAGCGCGCCTTCTCTGAGGCTATGCGGATATCGCACATGCATGCCAAATCACAACCCGCGCCCACTGCAGCGCCGTTGACTGCCGCAATCACCGGCACACCCAAGGCCTCTATGGCACGAGGAATGCGTTGTATACCTTGCTGGTAATTGAGGCGAGTTTGCTCAGGCGTGTCGCCAACCAGCCCGCCGGCACCCGCTTGCATTTGCCGCAAATCACCTCCGGAGCAGAACGCTGAGCCCGCACCCGTCAGTATCACAACGCGCACATTAAGGTCGACGTCTGCTCTCTCTAGAGCCGACACCAGAGCATCAACCAGGGTTGCATCCGTAATGGGATTACGCCGCTCGGGTCGATTAAGCGTAAGGGTAAGAACATGTCCCTGCTGTTCAGACAGGATGGGGGGCGCAGTCATGGTCTTCTCTCGCGGCTGAAAGCCATCATAGTGACGTGCCGGTTCAGCAGTGACAAGCGGTCACCTTGAACTCAAAGCGCCTATGCAAAGACCCGATCACACCGGCCCACTATCGCTCACGACTAGTCGAGGCATTCGCCAATAAGGTCGCGGGAAACGTCGCGGGTAGAGGATTCAACCCCAGCCGACGCTAGCAGAGTACTAAAAATATAGGCCTGGGTAATTTCCTCCTCAGCATGGCTCCTTCGCAGACATTCACGCCAGTCAGGCTTTGGGGAGTTAGACCATATCCAAAGTGGAACGTGGGTCTGTTCATCGGGGGCAAAGGCATAAGGAAGGCCGTGCAGGTATACCCCGCCATCACCTAACGATTCGCCATGATCCGATATGTAGATTACCGTTGCATGAAATCGCTCACTCTGGCTATCGAGTAGACCAATGATTTCGGCATGCACATAGTCGCTGTACAAAAGTGTGTTGTCGTAGGTATTAACCAGTGCATCTTGCTCACAATTTTGAATATCGCTACGGGGGCAGTCAGGCACAAACTCCCCAAAACTCTCAGGGTAGCGCCGATAGTAAGTAGGGCCATGGGAGCCAATTTCGTGCAGCGCGATAATTTTGCTCGGCACCCTGTCATTGGCCAATTCTTGCTCCAATTCGGCCAACAGCACCGCATCAAAACAGTAATCACCGTCACAGAGCAGATTAGCGCTGTCAGTCGAGATTCTTCGATGCGGTACTCGCTCGCAAACGCCCTTGCAGCTACTGTTATTATCAATCCAGACCACCTCTGCGCCTGAGCGCTGGGCGACATCTAACGCATTTTCTCTATGTCGGGCTTGCTTTACGTCAAAGTGCTCGCGATCAAGATCCGAAAACATACACGGTACCGAAATGGCGGTGGCTGTGCCGCAACTGACCACATCGGGAAAGTAAACTGGCTGCCAGGGCTGGGTATAACGGTTGGTGGTGCGCGGGTAGCCATTGTATTGGAAGTGATCCGATCGGGCCGTTTCACCGACAATCACCACTGTCACATGCTGTTTTTTGACATCTGGAAAATCGCGTAAGTGCGGATGCTCATCAATGGCTAGCAGTGAGCGATCCTCTGGAAACAAGCGCTCCGCCCAATAATCAAGCGTGCTATCCACCCATTCAAAGGGCACCAATTCACGTTTTAAATAGCGGTTATTTCGGAATGTTGCCGCAAACTCGGCGTAGCAGCTATAGAGCATGACCGCCATAACAGTGAAAACCAATGCATTTTGACCCAAGCGACGAAGTACTTCCGTGGCGGGCTTGCGATAGTTAATCCGTAGTTTTGTCGCCATGACGGTTACCAGAGCGCAACCCGTGACCGTCACCAGAACAGGCCAAAATGCTAGGTAGGATTTAGCCTCGCTAATATCCGTTTCAAAGATGTTCCGAATCATGTCGTCATCGAAAACCACACCGAAACTCACCTGCGCGAAAACGACAAAAACGGAAACACAACTCACTAACCACAGCAGAGGTTTTCCAATGACAGGCCAAAGTGCCAAACTGAAGACCAGGTGCAGTAGCGCAAATACCACGAGTGGTATCGCAATGAGCATAACGACCGACGTATTGGGGGTCTCCAGACTAGCTCGATAGGCATCAACGACGAAAGGACCGTTAAATACCAAGGTGTAAATGCCGGCGAGCCACAAGATAGCGTGATGACTCGACATCGAACCGGAAGTACGTAAAAGCTTACGCATAAAAAATGCCCTAATACGCCCCTGTCAACAAAGGCTGGGTGAAACTGATCTCGCTACAAAGTATGCGCGCGATACCTTAAGACGCGCTTAACGCCAGGCCCACTACGAAATAAAGGGAAATGCCGATGTCTTTCGCAATACTTTTATGGAAGCCGCGGAAATCATGGGCGTTAGCGCTGCTCTGGCGCCGAGCGATTTTCTGTCCTTTAGGACCGTTGCCTGAGGAAAAAGTTCTACTTTTTGTTGATATTACATTGAGAGCGAATGGCCAGCGTTCACCCTCTGCTAAGTGGACACCCCCAACCGTTTCCGAAGCGCTGCCAGCCCAGCAGACCATCAACCGACAATTGTCATAGTCCAAGCTGCTTACTTTTGAAGATCCCGTACCATCCACAGTGCTGACTCTTTGGAGTACCTTGTGTTCTGGCAGATTGAGACGTTAGCAATCATTTTCTGAACAAGGGGTGTCTGCATGCTAAATAACACCACATTACCCGAACTGGGGTTCGCCGCCTTCGATGCCGACCATCACTATTACGAAGCTGAAGATGCCTTTACCCGTCACCTCGATCGGAAAATGCGCCATCGAGCCATGGACTGGGCGGATATCAATGGCAGGCGCTGCCTTTTAGTGGGCGGCAAGGTTAATCGCTTTATACCTAACCCCACCTTTGATCCGGTAGCCAAGCCGGGTTGCCTTGATGAGTACTTTCGAGGACGTAATCCAGAGAACAAAAGCATTCGGGACATCTTTGGCGATTTGGAACCCATCAGCCCCGCTTATCGGGATCGGGATGCCCGCCTCACGCAGCTCGATGAGCAAAATGTGGAGGCGTGCTTTATGTTCCCCACGCTAGGTGTTGGCATGGAAGAGGCGTTAAAAGGCGATATCCCGGCCATGCTGGCGGCGTTCCGATCCTTCAATCGCTGGCTAGATGACGACTGGGGGTTTGCTTATCAGAATCGAATCTACTCGGCACCCTACCTACTGCTCTCAGATTTGGACTGGGCTTTAGCCGAACTCGACTGGGCCCTGTCCAAGGGAGCGAGGGTTATCGTCATGCGCGCGGCACCCGTGATTACCGCCACTGGCACCTGCTCCCCTGCTGACCCACGATTCGACCCTTTTTGGGCCAGAGTCAACGAATCGGGCATTAGTGTGGCGTACCACTCAGGAGATGCCGGCTATCTACAATACTATTCGCAGTGGGGGTCTTCGGACGAGTTTCAAGCCTTTGACTTCAAGCCCAAAACCCTGTGCATGTCGGGCAGTCCCATCCAAGATCTGTGTGCCACGCTAATTTGCGACGGTCTCTTCGATCGATTCCCCAAGCTCCGTATTTCAACCATTGAAAGTGGCAGTAGCTGGGTACCGAGCTTAATCGCCAAATTTAAAAAAGCATTCGGCCAAATGCCCATGCTGTTCGCCAAAGACCCCGTAGAGACACTGCGGGAACACGTTTGGGTGTCGCCCTACTACGAGGACGACCTCAGAGAATTGAAACACCTTATTGGCGCCGACCGAATTTTGTTCGGCTCAGACTTCCCCCATGCTGAAGGATTGGCCGAACCCACCACATTTGTGCGCGATCTTGTGGGCTTCAGCGCCGAAGATATCCGTTTAATCATGCGCGATAACGGTATGGGCTTAGTTAGGCACGTTTAATACCCATTTTTGAAGTGAACCGCGCGGGCACTTAATCGGTATAAGTCCTAACCTTCATTGACACGTGGGCACGCCCACGCAGGTCATTACCATGCGCGGACCCCCCGCCAAACCCACGTTGTTGATCGTGGGTATGGGAGACACAGGCATCTTAACCGCGGCTCATGTGAGTCGACGGTTCCGTATTGTTGCGCTGGGAACAAAACCCGCGCTGGTTAGCGGCCAAGAGCTCGGTATGCGTGTCACCCAGCCCGAAACTTGGCAGCGTGAATACCTGATTGACCTTCAACGCTTTCAAGGACTCAGTGACGTCGAGTGCGTGCACGGCAAAGCCCAGAACGTCGATTTGGAGCGCCAAACCGTATCCGCGCAGCTAGCGACCGGTCAGCACATCGACATTGCCTGGGATTATCTCGTGATCGCCACCGGCATCCGCAACGGATTTTGGCGCGATGACGATGTCTGCGACATGAATACCGTTGAAGCCAAACTGACTCGTCAGCGCAGAACCCTGACCGATGCCAAGCATATCTGCATCGTCGGCGGGGGTCCCTCAGGGACCAATCTCGCCCTCAACCTCGCTCGGAATTACCGAGAAAAGCGTATTGATTTCGTCTTTTCAGGGCCCATGCCACTTCCGCGCTACCACCCTAAAACCCAGACCTATCATATGCGATTGCTAAACAAAGAGCCCAATCTGACTGTGCATCCGAATCGACGCGCCATCCTGCCCGAACCGGAGCAACGCGCTTCACTGTGGGGTCGCCGGGTGGTATTCGAAGGGGCTCATCCGCCCATTGATGCCGATGCCGTGGTGTGGACAACCGGAACGCTCTCCCCGCACACCGAGTTCTTACCCCGCAGCTTTTGCACGGAAGCAGGCTATGTGCGCACCGACGAGTTTCTGCGCGTAGAGGGTCAGCAGCATATTTTTGCTATCGGCGACGTGGCCGACACCGATCCGCTGCGGTGCTCGGCACGCAATTGGGCCTATAAACTGCTCGCCCAAAACCTTGAGGCCACCCTGGATGCTGACCTGCAAGGACTTAAACCCTTTAAGCCACCCGCCTACCGTTGGGGCTCAACCGTAGGACTGCAGTCTTACGGCTTAGATATTCACCAAGCCAGCGGTAGCCGCTACCGGCTGTGGCGCTGGGTCGTGAAGCGACTGCTATTTCCGTTGGCAGTTAGGCGATTTATCTACCGCGGCATCGATAAGGAAAAGTCCCCCGAACTCGTTCGCTAAGCCAATACAACTGGCTAGGTGGCGCGGTCTAATCGCCGTCACTTAATGGGCACTGGCGTTTGTGGGTTATCCCAAAAGGCTCCGCTCAAGCCACCGTTGACCAACACGAAAACCGCATTCCCATCTATCAACACGCGGGTATCGGCACCGACCCACGCCTCGTCGGATAATGCCAAATCGGCCACGTGCGCCAATCGCGCAGATTCGGGGTCTTCGGTATCCAAGACCGTCAGCAGCGCTACACGGTTGATTTGCTGATACGCCTCGTCGCGCGTACCGCCCGCGGTATAGGGCACCGTCAGTCGATCGCTTGTTTCTCCCGCTAAATACGTAAAGGCATAGCGGTTGTACTGAGCCGGGCTGTCACTCCACTCCCAACCGTCCGCCAACACATGCACTCCCGCGGATCGCGGCGCCTGAGGATCGGCGATATTAAACAGCTCAACCTTCACCGCGTTATTGGCATCCCGACCCACTCCTAACAATAGATCTTCGCTGACAGGGTGCAGTAAGTCAGAAAACCCCGGCACATCGAGGCGCCCTGCAATAGTCGGGTTAGCAGGGTCAGAAAGGTCAATGACGTATAGCGGATCTCGTCGCAAGAACGTTACCAAATAAGCGCGTTCCCCCAAAAATCGTACGCCGTACAGATCTTCGTCGGCTTTGCCTATCTCCTCGCCACCCTCGGCGGGCAGCTGCCCTACCAGCTCTAGTTCAGGCGCTGCCTCCGAAACAGCCAATACAAATAGAAAATGATCAAAGCGATCTTCGTCATCTTGGGTAAACTCCGTCGTTACCAGCCGCAAATGACCGTCATAAGCGCTTATTCGAAAATCCTGATTGCCCCCACTGTAAAGCTGACCCTTAATTCGTCCCGAGCCTTGATAGGAAAATCCTTGAAGCTCAAAGGCATGCACGTAGGTAAAGGCGCTGTCGTTGTCATAGTCGACATGCGTCAACACCAACTGCTCCGCGCTAACATAAACACCCGACGCCGGTGCCAGCACGCAACTGGCTTCGAGCAACTCACCTGAACTCGCATCCAAAGTGGTCAAAGTAGTAATGGTCGGGTAACCCTGCTCGGGCACCGCCAAAGAGTGAGAGGGATCCACACGATAACAATTGTCGAGCTGCAACAAATCGAGGTTCTCGCCGTCTTGTCGAATAGTTGGCAACACGTCAGCATCGGTTAAATCGGCAAGCACTTTTTCGTTCGTGGCAACATCGTCATCGGATTCGGGGTATGCGATATACCCTTCAATATCGGGCGTATGTCGGGACACCACAAATAGTTGCTCCCCAACGCGGCGCGAGACCACGAGCGCCCCCTCTATCTCAACGTTATGCAATGCCTCGGGTTGCTCTGGGCTACCCAATCCGTAACTGAGCACACGCACTCGCTGACGCAGCCAATTCTCGGGCGCAATAAGTGCGTCGCCGTGGCGCCCCCACCACGCTGACGACAACAACACTTGTAAAGTCTCGCCGTTCAGATAGAGACCTTCTGTGGCTTCCTCAGCCTCAAGGGACAAGGTCGTTAATAACTCCGCCGACGCGGATTCTGGCAATGAGCGGTATAACCTGACTTCGGCCGCTACTGACTCCGGAGCCGGCGCAAAGTCGACCTCGGCCGGGGACACCAACGTCCCATCGGAACCGTCGGCGGCGGCACTATCGGCTGCCATCACAGGCTCTACAGAAAAGCAGCAGCCACTGCGGCTGGGGGCAATAGCCAGAATACGGCCGTCGTACTTGAGAATATCGTGCTCATCGACAGACGCTTCTAAGGTGTAGGTTGTAGAAAAATCGCCAACCGCCGAATCGCTCGCCGTCGGCGCCAGCGCTACCTCGGCGTAATCACGCTGTCCACGGGGTGTTGCTAGCAATCGCTCTCGGTAAGCGCTCAGACCACTGCCGCTGTCGCCTCCGCTCAGTAACAAACCCGTCACCGGTTCGGGTTCCGGCTCCGGCGGAGCGACCACCGTCGGCGTGGATGTTTCGCCACCACCGCTGCCACCGCCCCCACAGGCCGCAAGAAGTGCCAGAGAGGAGATTGCCAATAAACGAAGATACCTAGCGTATCTCAGGTAGAGATGTTTCTCTTGGTTAATACCGTTCTCAGCAATCATCTCAATCCGCCATATTCGATTTCAGTGTTTTCATTTTGTGCTATTCCAATGACTACCGTCCGTTTTTATTAACGCGAACGTCGCATTGGTGGCGCAGTTCAGGTCGGCACAAGCTTTCATCAACGCGCAATTAGCTGACGATAACCCTAGCTATTTACATTAATCCAGTAATCTAGCATCAGCAGCCTTCTGTCTGCATCGGTTTCCCCCACAAGTGTGTCATCATGGGGCTTGCTAGGAATACGTTATCACCCACGGGCAGCCAACACTCAACCCGGCTCTAGGTTTAAGGCTTGACGCGATAGATTTTTAGGAGAGCACCCATGCTAGATTTGCTTCACAGGTTGAAAATCATAACCGTGTCTCTGAGTGCGATACTCTTCTGCCTAGGCGGCATCAGCGCTTATGCAGCCCCCCCCCGACCCGATGCTGAAAGGGTTGGTCGTATCGCCGATCTGTTATGGGAGTATGCCGAGCTCGGTTACCTAGAAACCCGCAGCAACGCCCTACTAAAAACTGAGTTGGAAGGTGCGGGCTTTCAGATAGAGGCCAATATCGCCGACATTCCCACCGCCTTTACCGCAACCTGGGGTGCGGGCCTGCCCGTGATCGCTATTTTGGGTGAATTCGACGCCCTACCGGGTATTAGCCAAGCCGCCGTGCCCTATCCGGAGGCCATTCCCAGTAAAACCAGTGGCCAAGCCTGTGGTCATAATCTGTTTGGCGCGGGATCGGTAGCCGCTGCGATAGCGGTACGTGATTGGCTCGAGCAAACCGGCACACCCGGTACTATTCGGTTTTACGGTACTCCCGCTGAGGAAGGCGGTTCAGGTAAAGTCTATATGGTTCGCGCTGGAGCGTTTGATGACGTTGATGCCGTTCTCCATTGGCATCCAGCGCCGATCAACGCTGCCGATGCTGAAAGCAGTCTGGCTAACAAATCGGCCAAGTTTCGATTTCGCGGCATTTCATCCCACGCGGCGGGCTCTCCAGATAGGGGGCGCTCCGCTCTCGATGCGGTTGAAGCCATGAACTTTATGGTCAATTTGCTGCGTGAACACGTGCCCGAAGAGACCCGTATTCATTACGTCATTACCCAAGGGGGTGCGGCACCTAACGTTGTACCCAACTTTGCCGAGTCGTTTTATTACGTGAGACATCCAAATGCCGAGGTTCTGGCAGGTATCTGGGATCGTGTTATCGCCGCCGCCGAAGCGGCAGCGCTTGGCACCGGCACTTCGCTTGAATTCGAAGTCATTCACGGCAATCACAGCGTGCTCCCCAACACGGCGCTCGCCCAACTAATGCATAACAATTTGAGTGCCGTCGGTGGCGTGGTCTGGGATACCCAAGAACAAGCCTTTGCGCAGGAACTGGCCAAAACCCTGCCAGCGGGCGCATGGCAATCAGGCGATGAAGCCAATATCAAACCGTTTGCCGAGGGTCGCTCAGGTGGCTCAACCGATGTGGGTGATGTCAGCTGGAACGTACCCACCACTGGTCTTCGCACCGTCACCTTTGTACCGGGCTCGGGCCTGCATAGCTGGCAGGCCGTAGCAGCTGGTGGTACCTCAATTGGCCACAAGGGTGCCCTACTTGCCGCTCAAGTGCTTTCGAAGACAGCGGCGGACCTATTTGATAACCCAGACTTACTGATCGAGGCCAGAGAAGAGTTTGAGCGCCGTCGGGGACAAAGTTTTTCGTATCAGGCACTTTTGGGCGACCGCGATCCGCCACTGGACTATCGGCGTTAACAACTAGTCCGCGGGTGACAGTAATCCGCGCAGGCTGGCGGTCTCTAACCAAAATCGCCCCGGACGGGCTCGCAGTCCAGCCAATAACAGCGAGGTCTGCAGGGAACTCGCCATTGCCGATGCCATGACGCGCTGCTGATAAGGCAATTGCGCTTCATAGTGCGGCAGCGCATCCTCGAAATGCTCAGCTTCAGCGATCCGCGCTAATAGCCCACTAAGATGTTGCTCAAGCGCCGTAATCAAATCGGGCTTGTTTGCCAGTGAGGGCGCCAGATCCAGAGACCAGGTCATGTCTCCACCCATTTCACAGCGCGCCACATAATCCCCGGGTTGGCGAGCACCCCATTCCTGGGGAGAGATCAATGATAACTGCCACTGCTCTTCAACCCGGTAAAGGTAATAACAGCGACCCGGCACAACGCGAAACTGAAATGCCGACGACAGTATCAGGGTCGACAAACAAAACTCGCGCAAAATTTGCTCAGGAGACTTCGCCTCGGCCTGCCAGCGCGACAGCATGGAGAGCGTGTCCAACAATGGCACCACGCCCTTGCCCTGTGGATTGCCATCACCTGCAGTAGGTTGGTAGCTCATGTTCTAACTCGTTACCGTTCGGTAAGTTTACGAGCAACAGAGGAAATTGGACCGACGTCAGCTAAACTCAGCCTGCCAGTTCGGGTTGTCTAGCCAAGACCGCCGCTCGAAAGGTTTCTGGGACGGGGCAGCTTTTTCGCGTTTCTTTGTCGACGAATGCCGAGACAAAATCACCCCGAGCAGCCACCTGGCCACTGCGTCGATTGGTCATTTCAAATGACATGGTGATACTTTTATTGCCCAACCGTGAGAATCTCACCCCCACATCAAGCCAATCACCATATAAACACTCACTTAAATAGTCGATATTGCTGTTTACCATGAAGGTCAAAGCCGGCTGCTCTTCTTGGGTCTGAAAGCCCCACCCCAAATCCACCCAGTATTCGCTACCTACCTCATCAGCAAAAACGACATAGGAACCGAAGTAGGCGTGGCCATTGGCATCAGTGTCGGCGAATCGAACTTTAACCTGGCCGTAGTAAGCGTAATCCATGGTGTGTCCTATTCAGTTTGCTAAAGAATGATTGTGCGCTGCCCGTTAATCACGACCCGTTGCTCAGCATGCAGGCGCACGGCTTGACCTAAGGCCGTCGCCTCGCTGTCATGCCCCAAATGTACCATCTGCTGCACACTGACTTCGTGATCAATAGCCCTCACCTCCTGCACTATGATTGGACCCTCGTCCAGATCCGTCGTGACGTAGTGTGCCGTTGCGCCAATCACCTTTACACCTCGCTCCCAAGCCTGGTGGTAGGGTTTAGCGCCCTTGAAGCCGGGTAAAAATGAGTGGTGAATGTTAATAGCCCGACCCTCGAGTTGATTGCACAGGTCATCAGACAAAATTTGCATATAGCGTGCTAACACCAATAGCTCGCCGCCCAAAGCATCGAACTCGGCCATCAGGGCGCGCTCTTGCTCGGGCTTCGTCTCCGGTGTGATCGGTAAATGCGTGAACGGCAACCCGTAGAACTCGGTCAGCGCGCGGCAATCCTCGTGATTGCTAATAACCCCCACTACATTGATGGGCAATGCGCCCGACTGCCACTTTGTGAGCAATGCGCTCAAACAGTGGTCGTAGCGACTCACAGCAATGACCACCTTGGGCAGCGCATCAACCGGACGCATTTTCCAAACCGCATTCAATTCAGCCGCAAGACCCTGCCACAACCCCTTGAATGTCTCGAAATCGACCTTTAGCTCACGGTCATCAAAGACACAGCGCAGAAAAAATTGACCACTGGCATCATCGGTATAGTTCGATACCTCAGTAATGAATGCGCCCTGCTCGAAAAACAACTGGGAGTACCTGGCGACCACACCGAGGCGATCGGGGCAGGAAAAGGTCAAAACATAGCTTTGCACAAACAATCCTCATTAAGAGCGGATTTGATCAATCGTCATCGTTAGGACGTGACCTAATTGGCTGACAGTCGTCGATTAATCTGAGTCCGCGGGCTTTCTAAAGCGAAGCCCGACAAGTGCCTATTGTAGCGCAACCGGGGGCTCATCAACGTCTCAAGAGCTCGCGGTTGCGAGTGTTTTACGTGAAGACTACGCGAACTGGGCAATAATCACGTGTCACTGCCGTGGACTTTAATAGCGCCGCACAAACCCTTATCATCCGCGCGCATCCTTAAACCCAATACGGAGACACGTTCCTGATGAACACCAATTTCGCCATAGTCGCTTTTATTATCGCCATTTCGGGTCTGATCTACGCGGGAACCAGCCAAAATGACCCCTCGTGGACCGGTAGTCAACACGCCTGTGTAGGGGAGTGTTACGACGACTGGAAGGCCAACAATGGCGGTGGTATTGCCGACCAGGAACAGGCCAAGCAAGAAGCGTTAGCCGCTGCCTCTCCTGAAGCATTAGGTGAAAAATACTTTGCTGCCTGTGTTGCCTGTCATGGTGGCAATGGTGGCGGTGGTATCGGTCCGCAACTCGCTGGTCAGGCTGGCGATGAAATCATTGCAAAATTAACGGCATACCGCGCCGGTGAGCAGCGTGGCGCACAGTCCGCCATGATGTGGCCTGTCGCCAAGCCCATGAGTGATGACGACATCAATAACCTAGCGGCGTACATCACCACCCTCTAATTCGATTAGTGTCTGACTCAATACGATGCCTGTGACTCGCCTTGACCATCAGCAACTTCAGCAAGCCCTCGATACCCTCGAGGGCTGGCAGTTACGTGATGAAAAACTCTATCGTGAGTTTCGCTTTGATGACTTCAAACAAGCGTTCGCGTTTATGACCCGAGCCGCACTTTGGGCCGAGCAGCACAACCATCACCCCGAGTGGTTCAATGTCTACAACCGCGTGGAAGTATCTCTCACCACCCATGATGCCGATGGCATTAGTCAGCTCGATGTCAATTTTGCGCGCTTCCTATCTGCACTGTAAGTTATTGGCGAGTAAAGCCCTATAGCCGCCCGGCGATTCTCCACCATTGGCTCATGTGCTCTGGGCAATGCAAAAGCCATGAGCTAATGCGCGAAAGGCTTTAAACCCACAGCCTATTAGCGCCGTAGGAGACCAGTGAGCTTTCGCGCCGCGCCCCCCTGTCACCGCCAAACCTACCACCAACTGCCAGCGGCCTTATCGCTAGCATGGGCGGGCAAGCACCGATCCGAGCTGAACACCCCGTCAAAAAATCAGCGCAAAGTAAACGGTCAGCGAACCCATCTGTTCATCCGCGCTCATCTCGCATTGCTACAAATCCAACACCGAATAAGTGAGACCTTATCCGGATGAAATGGCACAGTTGTGTGCGGTTTCCATCAGCGATTTTCGGACATAAAAAAGCCCGGCATCGTACCGGGCTTAACGGACTGAAAACGGTTAGTGGGTGGGATTAGCCATTGCGGCGACTGAAAAGGCGCTGAAGACGCTCGAAGGCTGATTCGTCATCGTCATCGTCATCGTCATCGTCATCGTCATCGTCATCGTCATCGTCATCGTCATGAGAGTATGAGTCATCATCATCAGAACCGTGCTCATTCACATCATCTTCATGGTCATAACTGTCGTCGTTATCGTATGAATCCGCACCAGCATCATGATCATCATCGTTTAGGTTGCTATCATGATCTTCATCAACATCATCGCCGCTGTGATCGCTGTCGGTGCCTGAGATATCATCGGCGTCGTTAGTTTCGTAATAATCGTCCTCATCCACTGTGCCATCGCAGTCATTGTCGACCCCGTCCGCATCGCTGTCAGACTCAAGGGCTTCCGGATGAACATCAGGGTTGCTGTCATCACAATCGCCATCATTGGGCGTGAAATCATCATTGTCGGCATCAAGGTGTGCCAAGACCGCTTCCATCTTGGCCACACGAGCCTCGAGCTCGCTCAGTGTAGCGGCGCTGGCCTGAAGACCGAGTGTCATTAACAGTGCAGCACTAATTGCTAGTCCATATCGCGACATGGGATTTTTCCTTTCAGGTAAGTAGATTTGCATTCACCCTAACAATCCAAGCTTAAGCGAACCTTAAGAAAGATCATAACAGACCCTCAAAGAGCATAGAAGTTCCGCGCGTAGGCTTGCAAAGGCTTGTTAGAAACACCAGCCCAAAGCAGCCAGAGGCGAGGCAGGGCGATAAAGAGTTATTGGACATTCAGCATTGAACCAAGCGCCGAAGAGTTAACCCAGTACCCCACCATCTCCTAGCGACTCCAATGAAACAGATTTTTGACAATCCTTAGCATAACAATGCTCGCCAGAACCCGATAACACACGGGGCTAGCTTGATTATTTATCGATTGCGATCAGAATCTGTGATGCAGGCTGAACTGGAGCTGGCCCTTATCGACATTGTCGGTGTGCTGGTGCATGTAACCCAATCTAATTTGTGTGCGCCCTGACACAACATACCCTAGGGCAGCATAGAGACGGTTGCGATCAAAGGCGTCGACACGGACCCCCCTGCCAATATGGCGCTCACCGTTAATAAACAGCTCGTTGTAGCCTGATGCATACCAAGTGCCCGAGCGCATGTCGGCTGAATTGATAGGCACCGTGGCAGACAACATGTAGCGGTAACGGGTTCGGAAATCCTGGCCGTCGACCCAGCGCTGTTCGTAGCGCAACCGGTGACCCAAGCGCAAACGACCACCCAGCCGGTAACCAAAATCAGCTTCCTGATAGACCCTATATTCAGTACTAGTGGCGTCTGACGCCCCGAACTGTCCCGAGGTGATATGGGCGAAACCCACAGTGTAAGTGCCTGGCAAAGACTCGGGGCGAAGGCTAAACCCGCCCCGAATCAACAGCTGCTCAAGGTCGCCATCGACATCCCAATTGCGGTGCTGGATATCGCCCTTTAGTCCCCAGCTTTGGTCTTCGGCATGCCAATCGGCCGTGTAGATGTACCAAGCACCCAACTGCCCTTCGTCCACCTGCGCTGACGCAAGACTGCAAATTCCGCCGATGTAAACGGCACCAAGAACTGTAAAAAACAACTTTAAACGCACAAATTTCGTCTCTCAGACAACGGACTGAATACTTTCCAACAGGATTTTCCAGGGCTTTGACCTTGCGCAGAACTTTCAGCCCAGTAGGGACACGCAGTTTACCGAATCTCTGAGAGAGATGAGATTATGTTTCTCATTAAAACCTATTGACTCAAGTAATGTTTGAGGGGATTACGTTTCGCGAGATGTGTTAGCAGCCGGGCACCTCCGCAAAAACCCTTTCGGTGTCACAGTGATCGCGTCCGCGGTTAACAGATCCATTGCAAACCCGCGACCCTCTCATCACACCCGATCACCTAGCGCAGTTTGCTCTTGCAGCTAACAAACTGTTAAATGAGGATGCGCCCCAAGGAAGGCGCTTGCCTTACCTTTGCTTCTCACCGCTCACAAGGAATGCATCATGTCTGACGTCCCTGCTTATGTTGTTGCTAACTTTACTGTCCACGACGCTGCCAAATACCGAGAGTATGAAAAAGGCTTTTTCCCGATTCTCAAGCGTCACGGCGGCAGTTTTTTTACCTATGACGACAACACTGTGACCTTTGAAGGCGCCAGTCCTCGCGAAGGTCGTATGGTGATGTTTATGTTTCCCTCAGAGGCACATGCCACGGCTTGGTATAACGATCCAGACTATCAAGCCCTCAGCGAGCACCGCAGAGCCGGCACCGAGCTTCACTTTCTGACCATGGTGCACGGGTTACCCCCTCGAGACTAACACCCCGTAGCGGGAGCATGAGATCGGCAGGCAACTGTCAACGCACACAGACAGCCGCCCCCAAACAGTCTATGAGCAAGCGACATCTTAAGACACACTTCTTCATAATTGCTGCCACGCTGGCCGCTATTACCACGTGGCTGCTCTATCTGCTTGTCACGCGCCCCGATGTCATTGAGGGTTCGCGGCGTGCGCTCAATATTTAAGAACCGGTTATGTCGATATTCAGATTCTGATGGCGCACTTGTCGTTACACCTTGAGATATCAAACATTCAAATGTGCGCCGCCCTCGCGTAGAATCCGCCGCTGATTAGCGCGGACACACCACTTTTGTGCGCTAACTTCGCCCCCCCTGACAGTACACTGGTTGTGGCTGTGAGGTGTTAGCGAAAAACAAAAGGATTGCGTCGTGAAGCTCAAAAACTTCTCCCTGTCGACCCGTTTAACTATCGAGGTGCTAGCGGCTTGAGCGAATTTGCCCTAGGACAGCGCTGGGTGAGTCACGCCGACGTCGAACTGGGACTGGGTGTGGTAGTAGAGCTAGAAATGCGCCGTATTACCCTGCATTTCCCGGCGGTAGCCGAAGACCGAACTTATGCTCTGGATCGCGCACCCCTTACCCGACTGGCACTCAAGGCTGGCGACACACTGCAACGGGTTGGCGGCCAACACTACAAGGTGCTCGCTGTTGACGATGTCGATGGCTTGCTCACCTACGCCGTCGAGGGCAGTGACAAGCAGCGAGAAATCATCTCGGAATTGGAGATTGATCCCCACATTCAACTGAGCTCGCCCCAGGACCGACTGCTGAATAATCAGCTCGATAAGCTAGATGATTTTCGTCTGCGCTATGCCACGCTCAACCACCGCGCATCGACCACTGCCAACGCGAGTCGGGGATTGCTGGGCGCGCGGACTTCACTGCTGTCTCACCAGCTCTACATTGCAGCCGAGGTAGGACGGCGATTTTCACCCCGGGTCTTGCTAGCAGATGAAGTGGGGCTCGGTAAGACCATTGAAGCCGGCCTCATTCTGGCTCAACAGCTTATTACGGGGCAGGTATCGCGCGTTCTGATAATCGTACCCGATGCGTTAATCCACCAATGGCTCGTGGAAATGCTGCGACGCTTTAACCTACATTTCTCGCTATTTGATAAGGCGAGGATGGAGGACAGTGATCCTGAGACGCCTTTTGACGATCAGCAATTGGTGCTGACACCTTTTAGTTTATTTGCCACATCAGTCGAAGCGCGTTCGCAGGCCTTGTCCACCGACTGGGATATGGTCGTTGTCGACGAGGCGCATCATTTGAGTGATAAAGATGCCGATGAGGCCTCGCTCTATGCGTTTGTCGAGGCCTTGGCCGGCGCCACACCGGGACTGTTACTGCTGACCGCCACACCCGAGCAGGCGGGAATAGAGAGTCACTTTGCTCGACTCAAACTACTAGACCCCGATCGGTTTTCTAGCCTAGAAACGTTTTTAGCCGAGCAACAACACTACGGCGAGTGGAATGAGCTCATAGAGAGCTTACAGGCTGGTCGCAAAGACCTTGTACTGCCCAACGATATCGATGCCACATTGCCCGCCGAAAGCCAGATTCGGCAGCTTTTAGATCGCTATGGCACCGGTCGAGTTCTGTTTCGCAATACACGCAATTCCGTACCAGGCTTCCCAACGCGGAAACTGCACAGTTACCCGCTGACATGCCCTACTCTCTACGCTGAACACCGACGAGCGCTATATCCGGAGCGCCTCTGTGATGAGAGCGAATGGCTGGCAGAGGATCCGCGTGTCACCTGGCTCGAACAGACTTTGCGCGAGTTACGCCCAGAAAAAGTGCTGGTCATCGCGGCGACAGCAGAAACCGCGCTAGCTCTTGAGCACTACTTACATCTTCGCGCCGGCATTCGCTGTGCGGCCTTTCACGAGGGACTATCGCTAGTTGAGCGCGATCGCGCCGCCGCCTTCTTTGCAGACGACCACGGCGGCGCGCAGGCGCTGATCTGCTCAGAAATAGGTAGTGAAGGGCGCAATTTCCAGTTTGCCCATCACTTGATCTGCTTTGATCTACCGGCTAACCCGGATTTACTGGAGCAGCGCATCGGTCGACTGGACCGTATTGGCCAACAACACGACGTGACAATTCATGTGCCCTACATCGTAGATACGGCGCACGAAACCTTGTTCCGTTGGCAGCATGAGGGACTTGATGCCTTCAGCCAAAGTTGCGCCGTGGCGCACCCCGTTTACCGGCACTTCCTGACCGCCCTGGAGCAAGCGCTCGCCAATCAGCACGACGACTTGGAGGCACTGATTGCCGACACCGCGGCATTTCGCCGTGACCTAGAGGTCGAAATGCAGCAAGGTCGTGATCGACTATTGGAATTGAATTCTCACGATCCCGAACAAGGCCAGCGGGTGATCGCCGACGTCCAGGCCCAGGAACAACCCGAGGCCATTGAATCATTTGCCGAGTTATTGTTTGACCGGATTGGCATCAACCAGAGCTACCATTCCGATACCTGTTATGTCCTTCGCCCTACCGAGATGCTGATTACGGGGCAATTGCCGGGCCTAGAAGAAGATGGCGTCACCGTCACCTTTGATCGCAACACAGCGCTTGCACGGGACGACATTCAATTTTTAACCTGGGAGCACCCGCTTATTCGCGAGGCCATGGACATAATTGCCAGCAGCGAGCTCGGGAATACCGCAATGGGAACGCTCAAACACCCGAAAATCAAGCCGGGCACTGTATTGCTTGAGGCAATTCATGGCGTTGACTGTCTGGCCCCGGCGTCGTTGGAAGTGGGCAGGTTTCTCGACATGGCGCCCATGCGGCACCTGATTTCGCCTGAGGGGCGAGACGCTGCGAATGCTATTAGCCATGAAGCGCTTAACAACCTGCTCGAACCCATCGCCACGGCCACATCCGCCAATGTGATTCGCCAGATTCGGCCGCTGTTGGAGAAACAGCTGGCCAAAGCCGAACAGTTGACCGAGGCACAATTGGCTTCACTACAAAGCCAGGCCCTTGAAAAACTGCGCAGCGATATTGGCCAAGAGCGCGATCGCCTGGTCTATCTCCGATCGATAAACCCCGCAGTGCGCCAGAGTGAGATTGACGCCCTTGAGCACCGTTTAGAGGCCAGCGAGCGGGCCATCGGTGACGCCCGCATCGCACCGCAAGCATTACGGGTGATTATTGCAACATAAGCATCAGGTCCCTTCAGGACCGCCAATCCCTTCAAGCATTAAGCCCAGTGTTCACTGGGCGACATCACGCATGATTAAACTTTGCCTAGGTGCATTCTCTTTAAGAGCCCAGACAGGCAAACTGCCCGTATCGACCCTCAGCCTTGGGAGACCCCGGTGAAAAACATCGAGCAAGCCGAATATTGGAACGGACGTATGGGTGACGCCTGGACGTCGGTTGAGCACTACATTGACCAACTTTTAGAGCCGCTCTCGTCCCAAGCCATTGCTCTGGCTAAGGTGAAAAGTGACGATGTAGTGCTAGACGTAGGCTGTGGTTGCGGCACGACTAGCCTACAAATTGCCCGCACGGCGAAGCGCGTTTTAGGGGTTGATATCTCGCATAAAATGATTGACCAAGCGCAAGAAAAAACCCGAGACAATCTATCGTTTAGCGTTGCCGATGCGGCCGATGAATCTTTCGAGCGCGCATACTCGTTGCTGTTTTCACGCTTTGGCGTCATGTTTTTCGCCGAGCCCATAAGCGCCTTCGCGAATTTACGTAAAGCGATGTCGGACAATGGCCGAATGGCTTTTCTCTGCTGGCAAGCACCGCCACTGAACCCTTGGATGTCGATTCCGGGTGCGGCCATCCAACCTTATTTGCCCGCGGACACGCCCCCGCCCGATCCACAAGCGCCGGGGCCCTTTACCTTCGGAGACGCGAACTACGCCAAAAGCGTGGTCGAATCGGCCGGCTTTCATGACTTTACTTACCAGCCGATTGAAGCCGACTTATTTTTAGGGCAAACACTCGATGAGGTTATGGCTTTTCAAACCCAAGTTGGGCCGCTTAGCGCACTGCTGGCGAGCGCAGATGCGGAGACCGGACAACAGGCAATGACCGCCTTGGAAGAGGCGCTACGAGCTCACATGACCCCCGATGGCCTAACCCTCCCCGCGGCAGCCGCATTGTTGATGGCCACTCGATGACCACAAATCTGGCTATGCAGTGCTTACCGCATTGGTCTGCGCTGACACAACTAAGCTCCCTTTTGCTGAGACTTAGGACATCATGAGTCATCGAGCGTCACACCTGACCATTGCCGCCTCTAGCAAGCCCTGGCAACAGCAGCTGAAAGAGGTCATTCGAGACCTACCCACACTGCTTGAGTACGTGGGAATCGAGACTGAGCCAACCGAATTAGCCGGTAGAGCCGCTGGGCAATTTCCTATTCGCGTACCCGTGTCTTTTGCCAACCGCATGGAAAAGGGGAACCCCAACGATCCCTTGCTCAGACAGGTGCTGGCTGTCGAGCAAGAAATGGAGGCAATGCCGGGCTTTTCGGCGGACCCTCTGGACGAGTCAAGCGCCAACACTGTCCCCGGGTTACTGCATAAATATCATGGCCGGATACTGTTCATGCCAACGACAGCTTGCGCCATAAACTGTCGTTACTGCTTTAGGCGCCATTTCCCCTATGAAGATAATCGCCCAAGCGAGACAGCCCTAGCCCGGCTGCTCGAGTACCTTAGTGCAGACGATAGTGTTACAGAGGTCATTTTGAGTGGTGGCGATCCATTGTTACTGGATGACGAGCTGCTACTGCGGCTAGTCACACGCCTAGAGACGATTCCCCACCTCAAGCGGTTGAGAATTCATAGCCGCACACCTATCGCCATTCCCGCACGCTTAACGCCAGAGCTGGGCGTGTTATTGCAAGGCTCCCGGCTGGCTGCGTCTCTGGTACTGCACTGCAACCACCCCAATGAAATTGATAGCGAATTGCGCGCCAGACTCAGTGACTTCCGAGGATATGGCGTCACACTTCTCAACCAGAGCGTGTTACTACGAAGCGTTAACGACGACGTTGCCACACTTGAACAGTTGAGCAACCAGCTATTCGATGTAGGGGTTCTACCCTACTACCTGCATCTCTTAGACCCTGTAACCGGCGCCGCGCATTTTGACGTCAGCGAAGCACGCGCTATCGCCCTATTTCGCGAACTACAAACCCGGTTGCCGGGCTACCTGGTGCCTCGACTGGTCAGAGAGATCGCGCACCAGCCAAATAAAACCCTCATACACCCAGATCGTACATAGCGTCTGTCGCTTTCTTGCTCATTTCAAATGAGGATAGTGGTTGACGCCAATCAAGGTCGCGTGGATCCTGTCGCGACACCATCTGAATAAGGACAAAAGACGTGCTAACACCCGATATTCATATCACTGCCACCTTTGCCGCTCTATTTGCGATCTTCCATGTCATCTTTACCTTGCGAGTCGGCGGCTATCGTTTCAAAAGTGGTATCAGTCTGGGTGATGGTGGCGATAAGGAATTGCTCAATCGCATCCGCGCCCACGGCAACTTCACAGAGCAGGTCCCTATGGGCCTCTTAATCCTCCTGTTGAATGAGTTGAACGGGGTGTCCGAATCGGCACTTGTGGCCATGGGCTCAGTCTTTCTTGCCGCGCGTCTCCTGCACTACATCATGATTGTGACGCGGAGCCTACCCATCATTCTGCGACCCATCTCTATGATGGCAACGCTGGGAACCATTCTTACCGGTGGCGTCTTGCTACTCCTCTAAGCAAGACACTACTCAATCGAAAGCGCGAACGAGAGTCGCTGGGGCGTCAACTTTTTGCCAGGCTTGCAGGAGGCATTCCAACCTGACTAATCGCTCGGCAGGCTCTTCGATTGAGTGCCATGACTCATAACTTGGGGTATGTACCACGCAGCCGAGCGGATTAAATATCAATAATTCCCCAGTCATGTGGGGGCAGCTAACGGGACCCTGTGGCCGCATCGAGCTACGAGAACAGATCTTCGTTTTGGGCATAAAAAATGGCGGAGCGGACGGGACTCGAACCCGCGACCCCCGGCGTGACAGGCCGGTATTCTAACCAACTGAACTACCGCTCCAGGTAGACGATGCTTGCGCAACGGTTGTTTTGGCTAACACTAAAGAGTGTTGGTGGGTGGTGACGGGATCGAACCGCCGACCCTCTGCTTGTAAGGCAGATGCTCTCCCAGCTGAGCTAATCACCCCAAACCAGAGCCGGGCATTATAAGCGCGAAGCTCCCCCTGTCAATGTCTGAATCCCGCAATTTTGGTGAAAGCCTTCGCCGGTGTACACTTGCGCGCCCAAGTAAACCCTTGCCACTGCAATTTGAGGTCATCGGCCATGGAACTTTACAAAGATTTTCGCTTTGAAGCCGCCCATCGACTGCCCAACGTCCCTGAAGGGCACAAATGCGCGCGCCTACACGGCCATTCTTTTTTAGTCCGACTGACGGTGGACGGCGAGGTGAATCCGGTGACTGGATGGCTCATGGACTTCGACGATATCAAGTCGGCATTTGCCCCGCTACTTGAGCAACTCGACCATCACTACCTAAACGACATCCCGGGGCTTGAGAACCCCACGAGTGAAATTCTCGCCACCTGGATTTGGGATCGCCTCAAGCCCGAGCTGGATGAGCTGGTTGCCGTAGAAATCCGCGAAACCTGCACCGTGGGCTGCGTGTTCAAGGGACATCAGAACCGCTAGAGATCGGTGATACTGGAATTGCGCCCGTCAACGGTGGTTGCGTGGGGAGACGTTCCCAACAGCGCTGGTAGGGGCTTCACGCCAAAGGCCCCTAATGACCAAAAGCCGGACAGCCAACCTGTCATCAAACCGAAATAATCGCGATTTTTTTTCTAAAGGCTCTTGACAAAAGTTTTGTCATATAAGTTCTGTTATGCACAACGGGTGGAAACACAGAAAATTAATCGATCTTAGCTAAAATATAAAAGTCTTCTTCGCAGATTACGTGGCTAACCTATTGTTTTTATAGCGATAATAGATGTGGTTAAAAATTGACCACGAAGAAAAAGCACTACTTTTTTCGATGTGAAATGTTCGCTTAAACAAATTGTCCACGGAATTATCCACAGATTCTGTGGAGAACTCGTTCGCCATCAACTTGCACCAAATTGGAGCGCGATTGTGGGCCGGTAGGAGTGCGCGAACAGCGGACGGTTTACAACAAGAAATCTAAGACCACGCTGTTAAACGCCGCGGGCTGATCGGCATGGAGCCAGTGCCCGGCGCCATCGATGGTCTCAACCCGATAGTGACTGAACAGCGTCTGAATCACCGTCTCAGCCGCCTCTGTAACGTAATCGGAATCCGCACCCCGAATGAATAGGGTCTCGCCATCGAAGGGAGTTTCAGCGCTCACACCCTCTAGAAAACGGTCGTAAGCTTCCGTTATGCCCTCTCGATTTAAGCGCCAATCAAATACGCCAGAGTCGTTGCGCATTAGACTTAGCAGCAAAAATTGCACCACCGATTCGTTATCAATGGTCTGCGCCAATATCTCACCCGCCTGGCGACGGCTGGTACAGCGCGCCCCATTCACATTACTCAACCCGGCCAGCACGCCCTGATGCGAAGGTGCGTAATCGATGGGCGCAATATCGGCAACAACCAACCGGTCAACTAGCGACGGCTCGTTCAACGCCAGTTCCATAGCCACTTTGCCGCCCAGGGAGTGACCGACAAAATGCGCCATCGATAAATGGCGTTCATCCATCCAGCCGGCGATGGCTTCTGCGTAGCTGGAAATACAAGGCCTGTCACTCCAAGGCGAGTGACCGTGATCGGGTAAATCAGGGCTGTGCACCCGAAAGTCGTTCTGCAAGGCTCGCGCTATGGAGCCCAAATTACTGCCCTGTCCAAACAATCCGTGCAATAGCACTACATCCGGCCCGTCTCCGAGCACGCTGTCGTGCAGCCGATTGTCCATGACCCACTCTCCTCTGCTAGCATGTACTTTTGATCGCAATTGAGAATCTAGCAATGCCGGTACCCTATCGTCTACGCCCTGCCCCCACTTGTCTGCAGGTACTTTTACTACTCTTGCCCCTCTGGCTTGTTGCTTGCACCCCTACGGTGGGTAGTGGTGAGTTCAACGCCACCACCCGTATGAATGATCTAAATGAGACCCTTCTGGCAGACTCGCCTATCAAAACGGTGGTGATCGCCAACGTTAATATTGGCACCCCCTCGCGCAACTACCTGGATAAAGAGGCGCAGCGCGTTGATAACCAAGTTGCACAGTACCTGACGGCCCAAGGCTACAAGGTAGTGTCTCCTCGAGAATTTTCACAGCGCTGGGAAAACGCTAAGCTCACCTACGGTGACCCGGTAGACCCCACGACCGGCCGAGTGAATAACAAAACCTTTAGTCAAATAATGCTGTCGATTCGCGATCAGATGCGGTCTCAAAGCAAGATTGATGCTTTTGTGTTCACCGACCTCATAGAGCTCGAAGTCACGGTTTCCGGTGGCATGAATCATGTAGCTCGCTTTGACGGCGTAACTCGCAAACCATCATTGCGTGGCACTGGTAACGGCATCACCTCCGATTTTGATTGGGGGCGCCCTGCCGCCGCTGTATCGATACAAATCGCCATTTTTAATATGGAGCTGCAACAGGTATTTGCGGGTGTGGGCGGTATTGATTTGACCGACGCTATCGATACCCGCTCGGGCAATAGCTACATCCGGCGGCGTGACGTGCTGGAAAATGACGACTACATTCTAGAAGGTGTCCAGCTGGCGCTGCACCCTTTAGTGGCCATGAAAAACTGGCCTGGGCAGCCATGAGCCTTTAGACAGCCGTGAGCCTGTGAAATGCCATGTGCTAGTGGGCGAACTTAGGCGAGTACTTCCAAAAAGCGCTCAATGCACCACTGAGCGCTCAATACACCAAGTATCCAAGCCGGCAAGAATGCCCAGCGTCTGAGGGCATCACCCAGTAGTCGGCTGCCTACCGCCCAAAGCGCCAGCAGGACTCCAATGAAGAGCAACTGACCCAGCTCGATACCAATGTTAAAGAATAAAAGTGCTAACGGTAGATTGGCCTGGGGCAACCCGGTTTCAGCCAGCGCGCCAGCAAACCCCATGCCGTGGAGGAGACCAAAGCCCGCCGCCAACCACCAGGGCTGCCGCCAGAGCCGGGAGGCTCCGCGCTCTCGCGTGAGCTCAATGGCCAACACAAAGATCGACAGCGCAATCAAAAACTCAATCAACGCCACCGGGTAGCTAAACAACTCCAATGTCACCATCGCCAAGGTCACACTGTGACCCAAGGTAAATGCGGTAATGGTGTACACCAAGCGCCGCCCTGTGCCCACCAACAGCAATAACCCAAACACAAACAGCAGATGATCGGCACCGGCTAGAATGTGCTCGGCACCAAGAACAGAGTATCGCCCGACAACCTGCCAACGATCAGGCTCTTCTGGCACCTCGAATACCGGCGACTCAGCGGTGAGCACCGCCTGATGACTTATTCCGCCGGGTAGGTTTATGGTCAGTAAAACCGATGCTTGATTGGGACCTAACCCACTGGCACCAAAAGTTGCTCCCACCAAATCACCTGGGCAGCGCATTGTGCTCTGTTGAATCTTCCCGGTACCCTCTTGCAACCAAGGTGATGTCACCACGGTCTCGCAGTCGGCCGGGAGTATTGGCGTTAAAGGAACGTCGCTGACTAACTGAATGGGGGTCTTCCAACGAACACCGTATTGATCGCTGTCGAGGGCGTCCACCTGTAGCAGGGATGGGGCAAATCGATGCGCCAAAACATGCATTGGCGACAACAGAAACAGCACGCTAAATGCAGTTAGTAGGAGCTGCCTCATGAGCGACGCACCTCATAACCGGCCATCAGCCGCTCAATGGCGGCATCAAGCGCGTCCTGCTCGCGCCGTTTTTGCTCCTCCCAAGCCAGTTGCTCTCGAACGGTGTCAAACACTAGCGGGTGACTGGGTGATAGCGCCGTTATTTGAACGGCATGTTGCCCGTAAACGGACTGAACAACTAACCAATCACCCTCTTTCGCACCGTCCTGAATCTGAGTTGCCAAGCCACTCGCAAAGGCTTCTCCAAAGGTGGCCGTCACGCGTTGCAACGTAACGGCATTAAAATCGAATCCCGCCAAAAATGCCGTTCCGAGGGCTCGAGCGACGGCGCCCTGTAGGTTTTCAGCCTTTATACGGGTGACCGCTTGGCTGACCTCAAGCTGAGGTCGCTCACCAAAGAAAACGTGACTGAAGCTCACACGTAAAGGGTCAACAAATTCGTCTCGCCGGGCCTCGAAAATCGCTTTGAGTTCGGCTTCGCTCGCGCTTGGTACAGCAGCTGCTGCCACCAGGAGTTGTTCCATTATCTGCACCAAGCGCCGACGAACCACTTCATCGGTGAGATGCATGTTGAGCTCAAATCCACGTGCAATTTTTTCCTCATCAGATAGCGCTGACTTGGGGTCCAAAAACACCATATTGCGAATAATCCGCTGAGCTATCGCGCCATCGATACGATGCAGGTTTCGCTTGATGGCCTCTCTGAATAAGAGTTCATCGCGAAGCTCTATGTCGATAAACCGCTCAAGTTGATCGGGGCTGGCGGGCTGACGAGAAAGCTGGGCGTAATTGTCAGCCAATAGCGCGATGCGGGCAGTACTGGGTGGCCCCAAAACAGGCAGCGGCGCCGGAAATATAAGCGCGTACATGCCATGCAGCAGCGCACCTAGCACGAGAAACTGTAGCCAGATTGGACCGGGTAGCTTGGGATTCGCCGTTGAAAACGGATTAGTTTCGCTCACGTCTTACATCCAAAAATTGCGAGTGCCTGTAGGCATTGCTCGGGTAACCTGCCGGCCCTCGATTATTTAGCTCGCCGTTTATCAGTGATTCCCATACAAGCCTCGACTGATTCAACAGGGGCCAGGGCGCGAACTAGCGAGTAAAACAATCAGAAACACAAGGGTTTGGGCAATCGACCAAGGGCAATAGTGTCGTGGAACTTAATAGTAATCGATATGTTCTGCAAGGGACTCTCGCACTAGGGGTTTGGGTTCACCCTGACGCGTTCCTATGTACAAAAACCCCACCACCTCTTGGTCGGCACTACCGCCCAGCGCCTCGAGTACATGCGCATCACGCGCATAATGACCCGTGCGCCAGACACTGCCAAACCCCAGGCAATCGGCACTCAACTGCATGCCGTAGAGGGCACAGGCCACAGCCGCTAGTTGCTCCGAACGGGGAATTTTGGGATGTTCGACAGGACACACTAGGCCCGCGATGACAACTGGAGCTCGCAGTAAGGCATTGCGTGCCTTATCGCGCTCAGCATGCGTGGCCTCGGGGTTAGCTGATAGCAATGATTGCTCAAAGACCTGCCCTAAGTCTGCTCGCCTATCACCGGCTATCAGCACAAAGCGCCAAGGCCTCAAGCGTCCATGATCGGGCGCTCGCAAGCCTGCAGCAAGAATAGTCTGCAAGTCGTCTTCACCGGGTCCGGGATCAGTGAGTCGCGCATGGGAGTTTCGTTGCAATAAGGTGTCAATCACTATGTGTAGCCGCTATCTGTGAGCACAGAGCATAACAGGCTGGCGAGCGACCCCACAGGCACATTCGCACACTATGTCAGAGACCAGCCCTCAGGCAGGTCGACAGCAAGGCTGACGGATCGTCCAGCAAAATGCACCGCCGAGGCATCGACCGAGACATCGTCGGCGGTCACCACGCCATCATCAAAGTAGTAGCTGGGACTCCAATTACCTGCTACCCGATCGCTTTCGGTCTGCTCTCGTTGGCGCTGCACGCTTTCGTGCCGCTTCTCCCAAGCAGAGAGCACGCGCTCACCGTGGTGACTCGACAATAACTCGAGGGTGGTCCTTGGACTCAACAGCGCCGCCGAGGCGTTGTTACCGCCAAAGCCCTTGCTGTTAATAACCGCATAGTCGGTCACATCGTGGGCTTGGCTCTGCAGGGCGAAGGACAAACGACTGCGCTCTACATCTGCCGCGACGGCGTCGATTGTAGTGATACCAGGAATGAGTCCGGTATCCCACACACCTAGCATCGCGGTAAGTTGATCGCCCGAAGCCGCTCCTAATGAATGGCCGGTAAAACTTTTAATCGCGGCCACCGGCCAATGTTCAATGCCAAAGGCCTCGGCAACACGATTGAGAATCTGTGACTCGGTCACACGATTTTGTGGCGTACCAGTGCCATGCGCCTGAACCATACCTCCCCTCGCCAAACGGCCCTCTCCCAAAATCGCGTTGAGTGTCGATACCGCTCGAGCCATGGTAATAAAATTACCCGCTCCCGGGCCGGTGATCGATTTTTTAGCACCATCGGCATGAACAAAAACATCCGGCACTGCGGCAAGAAGCGGTGCACCTAGTTCCAACGCTAAATCATCGTCAAACAACACTACCACCTGGGCTGACTCGGCCATGGTGAATCCGCAGTTCTCACCAAACGGGCGACAGGCTCGACGAAAATCAGGTAAGGCATTGTCTGGCAGTCCATCGAGGGCGCGCAATTCTTTATCGCTAGCCAGCGCACCCATGGCAGCATAACCCTCCATGACCTCCGCCAGCACTGGCGCTTCCGCGGCACCGACAATAGCAATACGCGCTCGACCGCTACGAATATCGCTGACACCCTGACGAAGGTTATATAGAAAGGTGGCGCAAGCGCCCAAGGCTGGCCCAGTATTACCGGCGGAACGCAGGACGTAAGCGTTAAGAAAATCACCGGGCATTTCACCAAAGCCTAGGGGGCACTGCTTGGAGGTGGCTTTTTTGCCGAGGGTTCGGCCGCGCAACATGCCGCCCGTTCCGTCATCATCGAGCTGCCCCATGGAACTGCTCACGTAGACGCTGATCTGATCGGGTGATACGCGCTGCTCAAGCTGCTTCCAATCAATGCCCAAATCTGCGAGCGCATCCGAGGCAGCGAACACTGTCATCTGTAAGCCCCTCGGGTGATTACGCGAGGCGTATAAGCTGCCGGGGTCGAAACCTTCGGGCAGTTGCCCAGCGGCACTCACATCAAAGCGTCGGGTACCCGGCAGCAACAGTTCGGTATCGGCGGGCACCGTAATGACCATCCGCTTGCCCTCACCAGGCATGGGTGACCAGGCCTCCGGCAGGGTTTCCATAACCTGAGTTGCGGGCATATGGGCAGCGAGGGCAGCTTGACTGGTAACGCGCCGGGCGTAGGGAATGGCATCGGGGTCAAAGTGGGCGGCGTCAAGTCTTCGAACAAGGGTACCGGCATCCTGCAAGTCGGGATCATCCGTCCCCATGAGTTGTGCCAGTGCTGCGCGCGTGGCCACTCGCTCAGAATCACTCAGATGCTCGATTACCATCCGACGATAGGCGTGTCTGTGGGAGCTGCGCCCCGCGCTGTTTATACCTCCCGCGGCCACCAAAATGGGCAAGCGCAGCATATGAACCCCTCGTATTTTGCCAATGGATCGATCACACAAACATGTCGCCCCAAGGAGCCAACATTACCCGTGCCGGCGCACCACCGTGCTCCGTTGCATGCAAAGTGTATGCGGGCCTCAATAAATTTATAGCACTTTTCAGCCATTTATGATGGTATTTACGCCACATAGGCGCCAGGACATAACCATGTCAAAACACGTAACGCCGTTCCGATTGGTGGCCCTTGCGCACCCACGGGTACTCGCCACGTCTATCACGCTACCCCTTGAGATCCTGCGTGCTGCGGCCCAGCATAATCGCGGGGACGTTCAGCTCCATTTAATGACAGAGCGAGGAGGCATGCTGCCAATAGCCGACGGTTTATCGCTCGACACTGAACCGCTGGATTTCGATTTAAAACCGGATCTACTGTTATTACCTGCTATTTGGCGGAATCCTCGTTGGGTTCTCAGACATCACCCTTGGCAGAGAGCCTATATCGAACGGTCTGTCGCGCAGGGCAGCTGGGTTTGTAGCGTCGGCAGCGGCAGCTTCCTGCTAGCGGAAACTGGACTTCTCGATGGCACGCAGGCGACCACCCACTGGCATTGGTTCGACGAATTCGCCGCACAATTTCCGTACATCAAGCTAAGGCGTGATCAATTAATTACCGAAAGTGGTCGGTTATTCTGTGTCGGTTCGGTGAATTCAATCGCCGATCTCATGGTGTACTTGTCCGGCATTTTATTCTCGCGAACTACCGCTCAGACCATTGAAAATCAATTCTCACCGGAAATCCGTCGGCGCTTTTCCCCCAGCTCGCTCGCTGAGGGCGGACCTGATCATGGGGATGAACAGGTCTTAGATGCCCAAGTGTTGTTGCGCGGCCAACTGCAGCAAGCCCCCTCGGTATCAGACTTAGCGACGGCCGTGGGACTCAGCACGCGCACCCTGAACCGCCGTTTCAAAGCAGCACTCGGAGTGGGGCCAGTGGCCTACCTGAAACAGCTGCGTCTGGAGGAAGCCAGAACCCTGCTACGCCAGACCAACCTGAGCATTAGTGAGGTGGGATGGCAAGTGGGATTCAAAGACGGCTCCTTCTTTGGGCGACAGTTCCAACAACACACGGGCATGAGCCCCCGGGCCTATCGCCGTGCAGTTCGCGGCAAATCATTCAGTCCGTCGGCAGCAATCAATACAATCGCACGTTGAGACCGAAAGCCGGCTGTGGCTAAATGCCGCCCTGCTGAAAACCCCTTTTGGAGAACCCATGTCTTCTGAACTCTTTATCGTAAATGGCGCCCGCACCCCGATGGGTGGGCTACTCGGTGATTTATCCGACTGCACGGCAGTGGAGCTGGGTACGGTTGCCATCAAAGCCACCTTGGAACGCACGGGCGTAGATCCCAGTGAAATCGATGAAGTGTTCATGGGTTGCGTCCTACCTGCGGGCCTAAAACAGTGTCCCGCGCGTCAGGCCATGATTGCCGCTGGCATTCCAAGCAGCACCGGCGCTGTCACCGTCAACAAAGCCTGTGGCAGCGGCATGCAAACCACCATCTATGCCGCAGACAGTATTGCTGCAGGCACAAACCAATTGGTCATTGCAGGCGGCCTCGAGAGCATGACCAACGCGCCTCAAATTTTACTGACCGGTCGCAAAGGTGTCCGTCTTGGCCATACGCAAGTCTACGACCACATGTTCCTAGACGGTCTGGAGGATGCCTATACAGGTGGCGCTATGGGCGGCTTTGCGCAAAAAACGGCAGACGACCATGGCCTCACGCGAGAGGAAATGGATGCCTACGCGATTGAGAGCCTGAACCGCGCTAAAAATGCCATTGAGAGCGGCGCACTGAAAGCTGAGATTGCGCCGGTCACGATCCAGACCCGTAAAGGTGAAGTAGTTGTCACCGACGACGAACAGCCGCACAAAGGCAATATCGAAAAGATTCCTACCCTGCGTCCCGCTTTCTCCAAAGACGGCACGATCACAGCGGCGAACTCAAGCTCCATCTCGGATGGCGCCAGCGCCCTCTTGGTTGCCAGTGGCGACGCTGTTTCGGCCCACGGCTTAACACCCATGGCGCGCATCGTCGGTCACTCGCGTTTCAGCCGAGCCCCCGAGGACTTCACCCTGGCGCCAGTCGGTGCCGTTGAAAAGCTTCTGAAAAGCACTGGCTGGAATGCTCAGGATGTCGATCTGTGGGAAATTAATGAGGCCTTCGCTATGGTTACCATGTTAACAATGCGCGCCTTTGAGTTGGATCATGCTCGCGTTAACGTCAATGGTGGTGCCTGCGCGCAAGGTCACCCCATAGGTAGCACCGGCTCACGCATCATCATCACACTCATGCATGCATTAAAAGCTCAAGGCAAAAAACGCGGGATCGCCGCGCTTTGTATCGGCGGTGGTGAAGCTACTGCCGTTGCCATTGAGATGGTTTAAGGGATCGCACGCCATGGCACTCGCCTCCATACCCGAACTCATTGACGAAATCCGCGCTGGCCGAATGGTCGTGCTGATGGATGATGAGGATCGAGAAAACGAAGGCGATTTGATTATTGCGGCCCAGTGCATAACGCCCGAAATTATCAATTTTATGGCCACCGAGGCCTGTGGATTGATCTGCATGCCCATCACCGCCGAGCGGGCGCGACAACTGCGCATCCCTCTTATGGTGAGGGATAATCGGGCACAGCATGAGACCAACTTTACGGTTTCCATTGATGCCACCGAGCAGGTGGGACCGGGTATCAGTGCGCGTCAGAGAGCGCACACTGTGCTCAAAGCCGTGGCTGCCAATGCCGAAGCCCGCGACATCAAACGCCCGGGACACATCTTTCCCCTCGTGGCCAAGCCCGGCGGAGTACTGCGACGCGCTGGCCATACCGAGGCTGGAGTTGATTTGGCCCAAATGGCAGGCTTTGAACCCGCCGCTGTCATTGTCGAAATCATGAACGACGATGGCACCATGGCACGTCGCCCGCAATTAGAGGTTTTCGCCGAGAAGCATGGCCTAAAGCTGGGCACCATTGCTGATTTGATCGAGTATCGCTCGATTCATGAACAGTCCATCGCATTGGATCAAGTCAGTGAAATTGAGACCGAATGGGGCGCGTTCACCCTGCACAGCTTTCGCGATTTAATTGATGACTCAGTGCATTTGGCGTTGCAGCGCGGTGCTATTGATCCTGACCAAGCGCTGCCTGTACGGGTGCAACAGATCAATCCGCTTCGCGATACCCTCGGCACGCAACTGCCGGGCGGTAGCACCGGCTGGTCTTACCGGCGCGCGATGGCCTATGTGGCCGAGCAGAACCAAGGTGTTGTTGTGCTGGTGGGTCAACCCAGCAACAGCGACCAGCTACTGCAAGAAATTCATTCCTTTACTGGCAAGGCTAGCGCGCCCGTGCAGCCCGAAAACTACCGGCTGATTGGTACCGGTGCGCAAATTCTTAGGCATCTAGGTATCGGGCAAATGAAGCTGCTGTCCGCGCCTATTAAGTTTAATGCCCTATCGGGCTTTAAAATTGAAGTCAGCGAGTTCGTGAATCCCTAACGACTAACGACTCACAGCCTACGGGCTTAGACAGCTTACGAGTGAAAGGTCACCAACTCGCTGAGCGCTGCCCGCTCTGTGATGGCCTGGTTGGCTGGCTCACTGTCATCGGGATACCCAAAAGACAAACCAAAAAGGAGTTTCTGGTCTTCGGGTATCTGCAGTGCGGGACGCAAAACGTTGACCAAAAAACTCAGTGCGGTTTGCGGGCAGGACCCCAATCCACGTGCTGTTAGACCCAACATCACCGTTTGGGCAAACATACCCAGATCACAGGCTTCGCGAATCCCAAACCCTTGGGGCAAAGTAAAAAAAGCGACCGCAGGGGCGTTAAAAAAACTGAAGTTTCGCATGAGGCTCTGATGGCGACCGGCCTTATCGTCTCGCGAAATGCCTAAAGCATCGTATAGTACCTTAGCCGAGGCGTGTTGCCGCTCCTGAAAAACGCCCTCGTACTGACCGTCAAACGGGAAATCTAGGGCGATATCCCCAGCCGCAAATCGTTTGGGTAATTCCTCCCGCAGTGCTTCGAGACGCTCACCCGTAACGACATGTACAAACCACGGCTGGGTATTGCAATTACTTGGTGCTCTCAGAGCATCTTCAAACACCGCCTTCATGACATCCATGGGTACAGGATCAGAAGTGAATCCTCGGATTGATCGTCGCGCATGCGCGATCTCTGAAAAATGCTGACCCAAAGTGGCATCACTGTGCATGATTTATGTCCTTAACTGTGTTGTAGTTTTTTAGGCGTCTCGCTGGCGCAGCGCATCATAGCTACAAACCAGCTTGTACTCAAAGTCTCGGCTATCTCGAGTGTCGCGGCAGGTCCGTTATTTATAGTTTGACCTGTGAAGCTCCGGCGTTAGACTCGCAGACAGTCGCGGACGTCGAGCCAGTCATTTCATGCCAATGGGTCTTACTCAAAATGCACCGCCAGAATGGCAAAAAGCCCGCGCTCCCCATGGGACCGAACATTGGCTCGCCAATCCTCAAGCCAGCATCAACCCTCGCACGACACCCGAACAACTGGATCAGCACCTGACGACGCTGGCGCGCGACGATCGCTGGCGATGGCCCCAACACTCCCTGTTCTTTTTAACGGATCCCCACGCGGACAGCCGCGCGCTAATTGAGTCGCTCGCGTTAGCTGGGCTCGTTGAGCAGACGGGCCAGCGCGCCAGCGACTTTAAACTCACTGACAAGAGCAAGGGCGCCCAAGTTTTGATTGGCGGCGACTGCCTTGGCAAGGGTCCGAGTAATCTCAAGTTGTTGGACACATTGGCGCGTCTTCGAAAAGAGGGTTTATCTCTTGAATTCCTCGCGGGCAATCATGACCTGCGACTGCCCTTAGGGCTTCATTGCTTAGAAACTGAGCCGGCAGCACTGGACGAATATTTCTTCGTGCGGATGGACAGTAAAACGCTGCCCTTATTGGCTGAAATCTGGCACAGCCGATTAGCCTACCGCGAAAATCCTCTTGCACAGGTCCCAGATAAGAAGACCTGCAAGCACTTCCTATTTCCTAGACCTGATTGGCCCGCGCGCTTTTCCAAAGCCGCGCGTGAGTTGGCGCCACGTCGCATTGTTGAACATGAAATTCTGCAAACCTTGCAGAAACAGCGACAGTTTAAAAAACACTACAAAAACATGGGCATGAATATTCGTCAGTTGTATGCAGCAGCACTCGAGGCGCGCGCCTTGTTTATGCAGCCGGGAGGCGAATACAGCTGGTTCCTAGACTCCCTAAAGCTACTCCACCGTGAGGGCAGCTTACTGTTTGTTCACGCGGGTGTTAGCGACAGTCTAGTAGCAAGTATGCACAAGCACAGTGTTCAGGATCTCAACCAGCGATTTAAAAAAACGCTATTGATGCGGCCAGGAGAAACCTTTCTGGGTGCCTTTGGGAATGCCGTCCGCACCCGCTATCGACGCTACGATAGAAAGTTCAGCACCCAAGGCTGCGCCAGTGCTAACGAATTAGGCATTTGCGCTGTTGTTCATGGCCATCGCAGTCACCGGGAAGGTCAGCGAATGGGGATGCAATCAGGGCTACTGCATTTAGCTGCTGACGTCACCCTCGATCGGCACACGCGGCGAGCGCGTAAACTCCGCGGGCGCGGCGCAGGTATCGTCAGTATTGAACCCTCTGGCTGCATAGAAGGTATGAGCAGCGACTACCCCCGAACAAAACGGTTAATCGTGGACTAACCGGACTGAATTAATCGATTAAGCAGAACAGTCACTGCCAGCGCAGCGACTTCGCCTCCACCAAGTCAGGCGCGTCCCGTAATGCCCATGTTTTCATCTCGACCGGCCTTCGGCTAGCCGATACAGCGGTGTTGGCGGGACATTGCCCTGCATTCAACCAGGACAGTGCGGCGTCTAGGGAAGACTCCCCGGGGTCGCCAAAGGCACGGGTGACGTCGTCACCGGCAGCGCACAGAGTGAACCGGCCGGTCGACGCCAGGCCGTTGTAATAACCACCCTGCCCCTCGCCGTTTACCAGCTCAAAAGCCACCAACCGTAAACGGGTGTCACAACCCTCTTGATCGAAGGCGTATTGACCTACGGCTTTACCCCGCGTATCGCGCCCCACTAGGACCAACTCCACTTCCGGTGCTAACCCGTTTATGACTAGCTCACTGGCTGAGGCGGTGTACTCCGTGGTGACAAAAGCAATGCGCAATGGCTCAAGAGAATTCTCCAGCGGACTAAATATCCAGGTCTCGTCTTCGGTGGTGTTTTTGTCGTTATGGCTAATACGAAAACTTTCTCGCCCCTCTGCTATGCGGCCGCCCAACAAATTCAGCACTTGTTCTGAGACCGTAAGTAAACCCCCGCCGTTATAGCGAAAGTCCACCACAAGATCGGTAACACCTGCGTCCGCGAAGGTTGCCATAGCCTCATTGAGTGGCGTTTCGGCCGAGGAAATAAATTGGCGCAAATTTAAATACCCGACCGGCGACAAACCGGGCCTCTCAATTAACAATGGATCGACTGCAAGAGGTGGGGTGGTCAGCTCTCGCTTAACCAACACGACGTCTCGTTCGGTACCACTTTGAAGTACACGAAATAGTCGCTCGATGTCGGCCTCACTGGGCCCGAAGATCTCCTCAAGAGTGGCTTCGCGCTCTGCCAGCTCATTAATCGTCTCGAAGCCCTCTCCCATATCAATGGCCAATACCTCGACACCCCTTGCTAGCCCAGCGTCATCCGCCGGTGAGCCCTGCAATACGTCGGCCAAGAAAAACCGATTGCCCGCTAGCACGTCGTAACGAAAACCAAAGCCCACGTATGCACCGCTCGATAGTGCGGCTTCGTCTTCTGCTTTGGTGGTCACATAGGAATAGCCGGGATCCCGGCCATCATCGGCTAGCGGTTTTGTCAGCGCCGCCAAGTATTCGTTGGCGGTGGCGTAATCGTCACTGTCTACCGAGGCTAACTCGCGATACCAGAGATACCATGCATCGGCTACCTGTTTTACAAAATCTTTCTGTCCCGGCGCTGCGCAGTTATCGACTACTGGCGCGACCGGCGCGGGGGCACTTGCCGTCGAGCCACCGCCACCGCCACCACAGCCTGTCGTTACTATCAGCAAAAATAGGAATAGGGATCGCAACATGGCGTCAATCCTTAAACGGATGTGAGGTTGATGGCAAGTAAGGGCGAGAGCTGCCGTGGCAGTCAAAGGATCGTCAATCAAGGAATGACACAATGGCGCGCGTACACGGCTGACTCCTCCAACGTCCAGTCAGCTTTGTCTTTCTCTGCTTGATCCTCACACCAGTCGTCGCTACCTAGGGTTGTACTATCAAAGACACAATGACGTAGATACTGGGTGGCCTCTTCACCGCTCCAGTCACTCTTGGATTTTTCGTCTAACGCTTCACACCACCCTTTAGAACCCACTGGATCGCTACAGGCCGACAGGCCCACCAAGACCATTAACCCTACAGCATTAACAACGGCGCGTTCTTTTACACCCATGATCTTGATCCTCAATTTCTGTCAGTGGGAACGATAGCGTTTTTGGCTAGTGCGGTATATGCCAAATAGGTGAACCCCACGCTCGCTCTTGAATATTGATATCGACCTCAGGATATTCATTACAGCGATCAACCAACTGACACTGAACAGCAGTCCAACGCGGCGTCGACACTTGCTTCACACGAGGATACCAAAGCGTCGGCAACGCAGGATCGAAATAAGGGTCCTGCCAGTCGATACAGACTTGGTGCTCATGCGCCGCACCTTTCCAAACCGAAATCACCTTCTCAACGACCGAGCCCGCACTCCAGGTTAAACGCACCATTTCCACAGAGGAAAGCGCTGCCGTATCCCCTTGCGCATGGATAGAAAAGACCGGCGATTGTTGGAACTGGGCCTCAGCACCCATAGCGATGCCGGGAGCGGACTCGCTCAGCCATTGGCAGGAATTGGTACTTACATTATCTGCGACCCCATCACTGGCGCCAAAACGCAATCCGATGCGCGCGCCAGAAGTGGCGTAGACCTCGCGCCTATGTAATGCATCAAAAATAGCTTCCCGTGTATTTTCTGCCGCCCAAACAGCCGCCAATCCACCGGGGCTCCATTGTTTACGCAGCATTGCCCCCTCAAAGCCTATCCCCGCCAGCGTACTCCCAGACCATGCGTGTTCATCAACATAGCCGGGGGTGGCGCTGTGTGTATCTGTAGAGCCGATCAAGCCCATGCGCAAAGGCCGCGGGCTATCGCCCTCGGTGGGCAGTGCCAACCCCTGCCCCAACAAACCGCGCACGTAGCTACGTCGCATCGTCTCCCATTCATCTTTGCTGAAATCGGCCGGTGTCTTGGGTCGTGAATGATGGGTTAAGTACAACTCGAAATCGCAATCGTCCACCCCGCTATCGCCGAAAGCGGGTAAACATTCACTGGTACCTTTCTCCTGCGTGATTTCAACAACCCGCTCATAATGCGCGCGCTGTCGCTGCAGTTGCGCTGACTCCTCGCCGGCGTCAAAACTGATACCGTCGCCCATATTGGTGTTATGAGGAATCGTCAGGGCTCGACATCCCTGACTTTCGAGGCATTGCTGGTCAAGTGCATCCCAGAAACTCTGCAACGTGGGATAGTGGATGTAATCAATGGCCTGATCAGTTACAGCGGCCGTTCGAAAAATAACGTTGCGATGGGCATGGCTAAAGTTTGGCGTATGGCTCCACTCATAGCCGTGCAGTGTGGTGAACTGGCAGGGCGCGTTAAACGCCTCGGTTTGCGCCTGAACGGCTTGCCAGCGATCAAGCGCTAGCTCACCGCAACGGGCTGGATTTTCGGCACAGGGTGCTACGGGCGCGGGACTCGCTCCGGTGATGGAGGGCACAACGTACTGACGGAACAACTGCACACCGTTTTGCGGTCCGCGATTGACCAAAAGATTTTGGCAATCTGGAATCTCTGCGGCCTGTTCAGATTCGCATAACAACGTGAAATCTAACCACTCGGCATGCTCAGTTACCGCCACAAAGTCCAGAGGACGCTCTAGCTGAACAACACTGCCATCAGCACGAGTAAGGGCCTCGCCCCGCGCGAATTTGTAAGCATCAGCGGGCGTCGCCAACGTTCCATAGACATTGGCGTCAAGTGAGTACCGCGTGTGCACATGCAGGTCGCCCCACAAAAGCTGGGGACCTTCTGCACTTGAACGCTCACAGCTGGCTTGAACCGAAACGGAAATAACCGTCGCTGTGAACACGGAAACCAGAAATGTAATTCTCATCGATTAACCACGCCTAAAGTTACCCCTACAATACCACTACAGAGTGCCTCTACAAGCCAGAATACGCTCCCGCACCCAAGGCCCTATGCGTCACCTCTGGGCACTCCGATACCGCCCAAGCATCTCGACCTTCCCATCAGATATCCTATGTATCTTTGCGCTCCTAGCTGCGGTTCGACACTCGCAAGATTGCGCCACTGATGAATTCTGTCAGTAGTCTGTAACGCCCTTTGCCACCTTCGGCGAGAGCTTTGGCCAGCCTGTGCGGCC